>CANDVA010000001.1 GCA_947389015.1 uncultured Clostridia bacterium
CAGAAAAAAGTGATCCACGCTCCGATCAACACCCTGCTGATATAAATTCTGATTTTAATATACTATATTGTATCACAAAACAACGCCTTTGTCAAACTTTTATCCGAAAAGCCAACAAAGCCTTAAAATATAACAACCGTTTACGACAGCTTTTTCAGCCTTTCCGTGCTATTATTTAATAACCGCAAGGGGAAATGCAACAGAAAGGACGATAAAAAATTATGACTGAAAAAGCGGCTTTATTCAAACGGGAAACGGATTTCTCGCACTGGGGAGTATTCTTGAAAGAAAATGCGGTCTGGGCTGTTCTCGGACTTGGGGCGGAACTCGGTTCGTCGGGGCTTTCCGCTGCTCCGACAGCGGCAGCGCTGGTCGCGGGTCTTTCGGGGAAGCGCAGCCTATGCGCGGCGTTCGGGGGCGCGCTTGGAGCTGTGCTCCACGGATTTCCTAGCGCGCTGCTGGGCCTGGCGGCTATGGGAATAGTACTGGCAGCACGGTTTATTCCCGATCTTAACAACGCTAAGCTAAGGGCTGCCGAACGCTTTTTCGCGGCGGCGTTCGCGGTGTTTTTCGCGCGTATCGCAGAGGTCGGCGATACCTCGGAGCTGCTGATAACGATAGTCGCGGCGCTGACCTCGGGGCTGCTAGCGCTGTGCGTATGCTTACTGTGCGATATAAGTAAAACGCGCGATCCCGATATATCCGAACCGCGCGACTGCTCGCTCTGCTGTATCGCGACGGAGCTCGGATTCCTTTCGCTTGGAGCGCTGGATTATCCGTTCGCGAATATAGGAAGGCTGATACTTGGGTTTGTTTTGCTCACCGTTACCGCAAGACGGGGACTTGCATGGTGCGCGGCTATCGCCGTGCCCGCGGTGCTGGGCTTTTGCGCGAACGGCGCGGGAGTCGGCGCGGCCGTTATCGCGTTTTCGGCGGTCACGAGCGGAGCGTTCACGAAATACGGGAAAATAGTACGCGCTGTCGGGTTTATGTTTTTTTGCGCCGTCAGCACTGTGGTGCTTGGCATTGACGATAATACATGGAAAATACTTGTTGAAGCTGCGGTCGCCGCGGCGGCTTTTGTGTGCATACCTATTGAAAAAATCAAAGTTCCCGAGAACGATTTTTCGGACAGTACGGTCGCGCTTATGCTCCGTGAACGGCTGAATTTCGCCGCGGACGCTATCGGCGGCATCGGGAGCGGCATCAATGCCGCCGCCGATACACTGGACAGAAAATACTCGACTAATCCCGAGCAGATAGCGGAACGCGCTGCCGACAGAGCTTGCCGCTCATGCCCGAATTCAATGGTGTGCTGGGGGAAGAAGTACGAGCAATTTCGCAAAGAGTTTTCACGGCTGGTCACTCAGCTGCGAACGGGGTTTGAGTTGACGGAATTTTCAATGTCGCCCGAGTGCGCGGAGGAGTGCGTCAACAAAAACAGCGTTATCCGCGCGATATCGTCGGAATATTCGAGGTATGTTTCAGCTGCCGCTGACGAACGGAGGATCCGCGAGCTGCGGCGTATCTACATAGATCAGCTTGAAGGTGTTCGTGACATTCTTCGCGATATGGGCGCAGTCAAGTCGGAGGTCAAGACAGCTAACCGCGCGAGAGCCGCGGAAAAACGCGCCGAAAAGCTGCTGCGCGAGAATGGCGTGGAACTGCCGCAGGCGTTTGTAATGTTCGACAGACGCGGAAAGCTGCGCTTTGAGGCTTACGGCACCACCGAGCCGCGCGTTACCAAAGAGTATCTGGGGACGCTGCTGATAAAGGCGCTTGGGCGCGATCTGGAGCTGCCTGAGATAACGGGCAGCAGCGGACGTATACGCATTACGACAAACGAGCGCACCGCGCTTTCCGCGAAGATAGGCGCGTTTCAGCTGCCCAAGGGGCAGAATAATGTCTGCGGCGACTGCTACGATACGTTCACCGACGCGTCGGGAACGCTGTATGTTATACTCTCGGACGGAATGGGCACGGGCAGCCGCGCAAGAGTAGATTCGGCGATGGCCTGCTCGGTGCTTTCTAAGCTGCTCAAGGGTGGGATATCTCTACCCGCGGCGCTGGAAACGGTAAACAATGTGCTTATGGTAAAGAGCGCCGACGAAAGCTTCGCGACACTCGACATTTGCCGTCTCGACCTCAACAGCGGCGAATGCGCCGTCTATAAAGCGGGCGCGGCGACTACCTATATAAAGTCCGCGAACAAGCTCGTGAGGGCGACCTTGTCATCACCGCCCGCGGGATTAGGCGGAAAGCTCACCGTGCCCGCACAGAGATTCACAGTGGGAGCGGGAGACGTTATCGTCATGACCACCGACGGCGCAGTGCTGGACGAGCAATGGCTCTCGCGTGAGCTGTCACAGCGCGTCGAGCCGTGCGAGCTCTCCGAGCGTATCGCTAAGGCGGCGCGCTCTGCGGAGAATGGCAGAGATGATGATATCAGCGTTATTGCTGTGGCGGTGGGAAAGTAAATCAGAATTTATATTAGCAGCACCCTCCGCGCGAAGCGCGGAATAAAAATTTTTCGTCAAGCCTTTTTTCAAAAAGGCTTGCGGAGTGCAGAGGCAGCGCCTCTGCGCAGGTTTGGGCGGCAGCCCAAAACGCCGTGCTTCGCACGGCAGTTGCGCACATAGTGCGCAACATAGGCGCGGAGCGCCGCACCGCCGCAAAGCGGCGGAACAAAAAAGGCGCTAAAAGGGCTTGGGGAAAAACAAGAGTTTTTCCCCAAATCAAGGATTTTGCCAACAGGCAAAATCCTTGATAAATTAGTTTTTTCTGCCGGTGGCAGAAAAAACTAATCAGCGACCCAAACAACTCTTTGCTAAGATAAATTCCGATTTTTCTTTCCAAAAACTTCTAGAAAACGGTAAAATATTCAAGAAAATATCTTTGTGAAAACGTTTTCAATCATTTTTTGACAAAACCATTGTGAAATATTGCTAAAAAATTAACAAGAAAATGTTAAATTACATAAAAAATTAACAAAGCCCTTGCAAAATTTTGGCATATATGCTACAATAGTGATAAAGAAACACTGCGCTCGAGTTTTGTTTTTGTTGAAAATAATCAAATCGGGCGTGACGTGTTTTTACAGAGGTCGGAGCTTGTAGGATAACAGGCTCTTCAGAGGGAGGTATTAGTAACATGGCAATTGTTGTTCCCGAGCAATACAATGTACCGCTGCATTTATTCCACCAGGGCGAGAACGCGCATGCTTATGATTTCTTTGGCTCTCACAAGGAAAAGAACGGCGTTGTTTTCAGATGTTGGGCGCCTCACGCAAAATCGGTAAGTATTGTCGGAGATTTCAACCACTGGGACAGAACGCTGAACTATATGAACAAGATCAGCGACGGAGGAATATGGGAGCTGTATATCGAGGGCATTAAGCAGTTCGACAACTATAAGTACAGCGTTGAGGCTCCTGACGGGCTTATCAAGCTCAAGGCAGACCCTTACGGATATCATATGGAGCTTCGCCCGAATACGGCTACAAAGTTCTTCGATATCGAAGGGTACGCATGGAAGGACAAAAAGTATATGGACACGCTTTCAGAGACCAACGTCTATGAAAGCCCGATAAATATTTATGAGGTAAATATCGGCTCGTGGAAGAAATCGGGTGAAAATTATCTCAGCTACACAATGCTGGCGGACGCGCTAATTCCCTATGTTAAAGAAATGGGCTACACTCACGTTGAACTTATGCCTATCGGCGAGTATCCGTTCGACGGCTCGTGGGGATACCAGCAGATCGGTTATTTCGCTCCTACGTCGCGTTTCGGTACTCCGCACGACTTTATGGCGTTTATTGACAAGTGTCATCAGGCGGGTATCGGCGTTATCGTAGACTGGGTTCCCGCGCATTTTCCGAAGGATGCGGCGGGCTTGTACGAGTGGGACGGCGAAAGCTGCTACGAGTACGTTGATCCGCTCAAGCGCGAGCATAAGAACTGGGGCACTCATATATTCGACTGGGGCAAGCCCGAGGTGCAGTCATATCTCGTTTCCAACGCGAATTACTGGATAGAGAAGTATCATATCGACGGTCTGCGCGTGGACGCCGTGGCTTCCATGCTGTATCTCGACTATGACCGCAGGCAGGGCGAATGGCGTCCGAACAAGCAGGGCGGCAAGGAGAACATTGAGGCTATCGCGTTCTTGCAGAAGCTCAACGCGGCTGTATTCAAGGAGCACCCGAATATCCTTATGATCGCAGAGGAATCCACGGCTTGGCCTATGGTAACAAAGCCCGCGGATATCGGGGGCTTGGGCTTCAACTTCAAGTGGAATATGGGCTGGATGAACGATATGCTCCGCTATATGAGCATGGATCCGCTCGGCAGACCGTATAACCACAATCTCGTTACATTCTCGTTCTACTATGCGTTCTCCGAAAATTATGTGCTACCGATAAGCCATGACGAGGTTGTTTACGGAAAGTGCTCTATGCTGGATAAAATGGGAGGTCCGCGCGAGTATCGTTTTCATTCCATGAGGACGTTCCTCGGCTATATGATGGCTCACCCCGGCAAAAAACTGATGTTTATGGGGCAAGAATTCGCTCAGTACAAGGAATGGAATTTCCAGTCGCAGCTTGATTGGGAGGTCCTCGAATTTGAGCCGCACTATAAGTATCACGAGTATGTGAAAGCTATCAACAAGCTTTACAAGGATACTCCCGCGCTTTGGGAGTGCGATACGAGCTGGGAGGGCTTCCATTGGATATCGGCGGAGGACAATCAGAATTCCGTTATCGCGTTCAGGCGTATCGCCAAGAACAAGGATGAAGTGATCGTTGTCTGCAATTTCCAGCCCGTACATCATGAGATCTACGAGATAGGAGTTCCGTATTTCGCAGACTACAAGGAGATATTCAACTCCGATGATGTGAAGTTCGGCGGAAGCGGTATTACAAACAAGACCGTCGCCGCTAAGAAAGAGCCGATGCACAACGAACAGTACAGAATATCGCTGGATATCCCGCCTATGTCGGTGATGTATTTCAAGCCCGTCAATATCCGCGACCCCGAGGAGGCAGTCGAGGTCGAGTTTACGGAAAAACTCGCTCACCCACACACGGATAAAAAACCCGAAAAGGAAGAGAAATCCGATAAGACGGATAATGCTGTAAAAAACGTGAAGGCTGAAAAGCCCGACACCAAAGAAACTGAGCCCGATACCGAGAAAACGGCTAAGGCAAAAAATAACGGCAAATAATGTATCAGGAGGAATATATATGAACCACATTAAAAAAGAGTGCGTCGCTATGCTGTTGGCAGGCGGTCAAGGCAGCCGTCTCTACGCGCTTACTCAGGACATGGCAAAGCCCGCTGTTCCGTACGGCGGCAAGTACAGAATTATCGACTTCCCGCTGTCCAACTGCGTAAACTCGGGTATCGACACGGTAGGCGTGCTGACGCAGTACCAGCCTATGGTGCTCAACGAGTATATCGGCAACGGTCAACCGTGGGGTCTTGACCGCGCACATGGCGGAGTTCACGTTCTGCCGCCTTATGAGACCGCCTCGGGCAAGTCGTGGTATTCCGGTACGGCTAACGCTATCTATCAGAACATCAGTTTTATTGACCGCTACAACCCCGAATATGTGGCTATCCTTTCGGGAGACCACATCTACAAGATGAACTACTCAAAGATGGTGGATTTCCACAAGTCGCACAATGCAGACGCCACTATCGCGGTGCTTGAAGTTCCGTGGGAGGAGGCTCCCCGTTTCGGTATCATGAGCGTTGACGATAACGACGTTATCTACGAATTCGCGGAGAAGCCGAAGGAGCCGAAATCCAACCTCGCGTCTATGGGAGTATATGTGTTCACTTGGTCCAAGCTGCGCAAGTACCTCATCGACAACGAAAACGACGAGGGCGCGACCAAGGACTTCGGTAAGAACATAATCCCTGCGATGCTCGACAACAAGGAGAAAATGGTCGCTTATCATTTCGACGGTTACTGGAAAGACGTAGGAACTATTGACTCTCTTTGGGAGGCGAATATGGACGTTCTTGACCCCAAGGTTCCGCTCGATCTGCTGGACGACAGCTGGAAGATCTATTCGCGCAACCCCGTTATGCCGCCGCACTACGCGGGTCCGCAGTCGAGAATAGAAAACTCTATGATCGCGGAGGGCTGCGAGATCAACGGTATGATCGACTTCTCGGTGCTGTTCGCAGGCGTTACGGTCGAAGAGGGCGCTATCGTGCGCGACTCCATTATAATGCCGAATTCCGTTATCAAGAAGGGCGCGGTTATTGAGTACGCCATCGTCGGCGAGGACTGCGTCATCGGCGAGGGCGCGCATATCGGCGAGCGTCCCGAGCTTATCGAGGACAAATCGCAATGGGGCGTTGCCGTTATCGGACATCAGGTGAACGTTTCGGATAAGGCAGTCGCACCGCCTAAGGCTATGATTTCTAAGGATATATAATATAGGAGGATCGTTTGATATGGCAAGTATGGCTAAAGTTCTGGGTTTGATCTTTGCTAATATGCACGAGCAGACCCTTCCCGAATTGACTAAGGCGAGAGCGATGGCAAGCGTTCCGTTCGGCAGCAAGTACCGTCTGATAGACTTTCCGCTGTCGGGAATGGTAAATTCGGGCATTACACAGGTCGGCATTATCACAAAGCAGAATTACTATTCGCTGATGAACCACCTCGGCATGGGCTCGGAATGGGATCTGGCGCGCAAGACGGGCGGTCTGCATATTCTTCCGCCTTACGGCAGAGAGGGCACCGGCATTTACCGCGGCAGACTTGAGGCGCTTGCGGGCGCTGCCGAGTTTATCCGCGAAAGCAACGCCGAGTACGTTGTAATGGCGGACAGCAACGTCATTGCGAATATGGATATGCGCCCTATAGTTGACTTCCACGAGAAGAGCGGCGCGGACATCACCTGCGTTTACGGCAGCGGCGTTTACTCCGTCGAGAGAGCGCTGACGCAGACGGTTCTCTGCGTCAACGAGGACAACGTTGTATACGATGTGCTGGCAAGACCCGCCATAAGCGGCGAAATGAACGTTGCGCTCAACGTTTATGTAATGCGCAGAGCATTCCTCGACGGGCTTATCCGCGAGAGCGAGTGCCGCAGTCTGTACAGCTTCGAGACGGATATCCTCCAGCACAAGCTGCACGACTACAAGGTAATGGGGTACAAGTACGACAAGTATTTTGAGATAATCGACTCGATGAAAACATACTACAAGGCGACCATGGACATGAAGAACCGCGATATCTCGCGCGAGGTATTCTCGCTCGATACGCCGATCTACACCAAGGTTCGCGACGTTGCTCCCGCAAAGTACGGCATCGACTGCTCCGTCAAGTCCTCGCTTATCGCGGACGGCTGCATAATCGACGGTATCGTTGAGAACTCCGTTCTGTTCCGCGGCGTTAAGGTCGGCAAGGGCGCGGTCATCAAGGACAGTATCGTAATGCAGGGCGCGGTCATCGAGGAGAAGGCGGCGTTTATCAACGCTATTGCGGACAAGGACGTTACCATTACCAAGAACCGCACGATCACGGGCTCCGCGGACTTCCCCGTTTACATCAGCAAGGGCGGCGTAGTCTGATCGTTTATTGATTTTGACAACACTCAATGTTTTTCATTTTTACCTCCTTTCTTTGTATTGCCCCCGTTTGGCAAAAGCCCGACGGGGGCGCTTCTGTATTTTTTTACTTTAAGTGTGACAAATTGCCTGTCAGGATTGTCTTATAAGTGAAAGACGTCTTTTATACAGTCGAGGTGAGAGAATTTATATGACAAACGAAGAGCTGACGGAATATGTACGAATGTTCCACGGTACCCTTTACCGTCTCGCGCTCGGATACGTGCATAACTGCGAGAACGCGGAGGACATCTGCCAAAGCGCATTTGTCAAGCTGATAGACTGCAAATGCAGCTTTGACGCGCCCGAAAACTGCAAGGCGTGGCTTATTCGGGTCACGATAAATCTCTCGAAAAACCTCTTGCGCTCAAAGCGTTCAATGCAGCTCGAGGAGCTTGACGAAAATATTCCCGCGCTCGATAAGGAACAATCGGAGCTGCTGGAGATCGTGTGTCAACTGCCACCCAAATACCGTGCCGTAATTCATCTGTACTACTATGAGGGGTACTCTGTAAAAGAGATCGCGGATATTATCGGGGCTTCGGTAACGTCGGTCACGACCCGGCTCTCACGTGCGAGAGAACGCTTGAAGGATATGCTCTCGAGGGAGGAATGAATATGGATAATAAGTACAAGGAGCTTTTTGACAAGCTCGCCCCCATACGGAGCGACGAGGAACTGCTGCGCGCGGTTCTTGACAGAAAGGCGGAAACAATGAAAAACGGAAAACATTTTATGAAAAAGGCTATTATCATACCCGCTGCCGCGGCAGCGCTTCTTTGCACTACGGTCGGAGTTTCGGCGGCGTACGAGTGGAACATACCCGCGGCAATCGCGGACATTTTCGGCAGGAATTCCGATAAAATACCCGACGGCGTGAGCTTTAAGGATTTCAACTTTACCGCCGTCGGCGGCAGGGAGCTTAACGACGTGTTCAAGTTCAACGGCTACGAGGTGCAGATCAAGGGTGTGGCAGCGGACCCGCACAGTATGCTGCTGTTCTATGATGTAGCGTTCGATAACGAAACGTCCGAAGAGACCATTGAGAAATTTAAAGCTATTTACGCTATTGCAGACCTCCAATTGTTTGTGGATTACAACCGCAATCTGAGCGCGGCGGGAACAGCTGACGATCCCGCGTTCTCAAAGGAATACAGCTGGAAGCATATAAATATGGCACACCAGCAGCGTAATCTTTATCTCGGCAGCGAGGGTAATGTTGCGCATTACTGCTTTAAGTACGCTGTGACAGGCGCGTCGCTGGCGGGGCGGAGCGTGGCGCTCGAAGTCGGCGATATGAGCGTCCTCAATAGCGACGGCGCGGAACGCGCAGACTACACGCTCGACCTCGGCTTTGTTGACGACGACGATTGTCTCGATATTTACAAAGACAATGAAATAAATCTCTCATCTGGCGTTAAAGGCAACGTAAGCCACATTCAGCTTACGCCGTTCAGCGTATGCTTCAGAGTTGACTGGGGCGAACAGGCAGTTGAATACCCCGATGAAAACGGCAACGTCTCCGCGGGCGCACTCGACGTGAACACCATATACAACGAGTTTAAAATAAAGCTCAAAGACGGCACGATAATGGACGCTAAAGCCTTCCGCCCGTTCGAGGACGGCGCAGACCGCAGTTACACCAAGGAGGGTTGGGACAGCGGCGAGGTCTATGCACAGGATCCCATATTTGAGTGGCTCTACCCCGTAAACGTTTCGGAAGTGGAGGCGCTTGTTATAGGCGACACCACCATATCCTTAAACTAAGGTCAATCAATTTCCTGCCCATATTATAGATTTAGGGGGAGCATTTCGCTCCCCCCGCTTTTTTACAGTATCTTTTCCATTCCGATCTTCTGCACCTGCAAGCCGCATTTTTCGTAGAATTTCATTGCGCTCTCGTTGCACGCCCAGACGTTCAGCGTCACATTGTAACAGCCGCTTTCCTTAGCGAATTTGAGAATGTACTCGTACAGCGCTTTGCCAACGTGCATTCCCCTCGCCTTTTCGTCGACGCAGAGGTCGTCGATATACAGCGTGGTAAATTCGGGAGTGTTTTGTTCCTTATGCCGTTGTAACACGCAGAATGCGTAGCCCAGAACAACGCCGTCATGCTCGCCTACGAATATAGGGCGCTCGTGGTCGGCAATTATTTCCCCAAGCTCCGAGGGGGCATACTTAGTCGTTCCCGACTTAAACAGGTCGGGGCGACCTTTCGCGTGAACCTCCAGCACCTGCGACAGCAGCTCCATAATGCGCGGAATATCGCGCGGCTCGGCTTTTCTGATATCGACTTCCATTATCGCACTTCCTTATAATGTATACTCAAATTCGGTGAACTCTGCCGTACCGTTCACGGCGTACAGAGCGAGAACAACGCCCGTAAAGCCGCCCGAGACCTCGCTCGACAGATATTTCGCCTGACCGCAGCCGAGAATTTTTTCGCCGCCGTTATCGGAAACTATGAGCGAGTAGCCGTTGTTGTCCATCTTTATAATAAGTTCCGCGCCGTTTCCGCTTATCGGACAGGTGTTTGCAATATGCTTTATGCCGCCGATATTCAGTTTCGCGACGGCTTCATATCCGCCGTCAGTTTTGCGAACGGCGATATCGTAATGCTCCTGCTCGCACATATAAGCGGTAAGTCCCGCCTCGCCGCTTTCGAGCGTTACATTAGTGCGGATAACTCCGACGAACTCGCGCTGGCGTATGCCGAGAAACGTCGGGTTGTCAACGTCGTCGAGAGTTTTTTCCGTGCCGCGGAGAATTGCTTTATTGTCCGTAAACTCGTAGTTTTCCGTTACGGGGTGACGGAGGTGTACCCATTCAAGCTGCGAATTCGCAAACGTATAGCGGCGGCATTGCTCCTGCGCAAAATCGCCCTTTATCTCGTACTCGAAATCGCATGTGCCGTCTCGTCCCGCGTAAAACGTGCCGTCACTGTTAAATGTAACGGGAATAAGGAACGTTTCCCGTCCGAGATTGTGATACGGAGTCCACTCGCCGAGCTGACGAAATCCCAGGCACATAATATGCCAATCGCCGTATTTATCTTGTATAAGGTCGCCGTGACCCACGCCCTGAATTATATACGGCGCTTTATTGCGGTTGGTGAGTACGGGGTTGTTCGGAAAGCTCTCGAAACATCCCCACACGCTTTCGGAACGCGCGCAGGTTATCATGTGACCGTACTCCGTGCCGCCCTCCGCCGCCATAAGATAGTACGTGCCGTCTATTTTGTACATATGCGGGCTTTCGAGGAAGCGTCCGCCCGAGCCCGTCCATATGCGTTTGCTCGGCGAGAGCTTTCTTCCCGTCGCGATATCTATCTCGCACTGGACTACGCCGCCCTTGCCCTCGTCGTCCGTGCCGTTGCTGATAAAGTACGCGCGTCCATCCTCGAAGTACAATGACGGGTCAATGCCGTCCTGATCGACCTCAATCGGCTCGCTCCATTCTCCGTAAATATCGTCGGTATATACATAGAAATTTCTGCCTGTGGAATTGTTGTTCGTCACCATGTAGAACCGCCCGTTATCAAAGCGGACAGTAGGCGCGAATACTCCGCCCGAGCTCGGAACCTTATCCAGCATTACCTGACTTTTCCGAGTGAGAACGTGACCTATCTGTGTCCAGTTGACAAGGTCAACGCTCTCGAACAGCGGCACTCCTGGGAAGTACTGAAACGAGCTGCACACAAGGTAATATTTTCCGTTCGCCGCGCAGACGGACGGGTCAGGATAAAAACCTTTTACTACGGGGTTTTGATATTTCATGTTGATCTCCTTATTACTGTAAATCAGAGCTACGCCTTTTGACGGTAAAACATTCAGCCGTTTTTACAAACCCTGTCTTTTCCGCTAATTTTTGTGATGCTATGTTGTCCGAATGACAAGCCCAAACCGGTCGTTTATGACGGCTCAAGCAGTATTGTATCATTTTTTCCGCAACGATAGCTCCAAACCCGCTATGCCGATACTCCGCCCTTGTTTCTATTCCGATATCAATTTCTTCGCTGCTTACCGCCGCCGTAAAAGCCCATGCTGCCGCGGTCTCTCCGTCTGTGATGCAATAGCCCGCTCCCTTTTTTAAAAAATCGGACAGATCGCTCCATAAAAAGCGCGGAGTGACATTGCCGTTTATTTTATCAAATAAATCGCCGCTAATCTCACACAGCCTGAGACTGGCGGGTAATATTCTATCGTCCGTGGCGGTATCTCTCCGATATTCAAAAAAGTAACGGCGCTCCAATACGGCGTTTTCTTTCTTCGAGAAAAATCGTCTCGTTTTCTCGTCAGATATAAACAGAATGAACCGTCTCGGGGATATATCGTTACCGCAAATAAACTTTTCGTATATTTTATTGAGGAATTCTTCGTCATGTTCGCCGTAAACAAACGCAAACCCGCAATAATGCCAAAACAGGACCGAATTGCCGTCCGCGACGATATCCCCCTGCTGAAACGCTTCAGCCACAGAAAGAGGATAGACCCGACCGCACCCTGTTCTGTCAATGTACCGAATATAATTATTATGCTCCCGTAAGCTCGGGCCATGACGTATCATTCCTTTATCCTCCTATCTCGGCCTGCCCTTTCGCCTTAAAACGACCTCCGCTATCGAAACGGCAAGCATAAAAAAAGCGATAATATACGTCATACAAGAGACGATCGGGTCGAAACCCGCGTAGGAACTGTCGTTGTACGCCTTGTACAGCGACACGATAAACGTCTCAAAGCAGTACAGTATAAACGCTCCGCACATCCCTACCGCGCTCAGTACTATCGGCGCTATGCCGCGCAGCCATACGGAAAGCGCCGTGAGCAGGATCATCGGGTAAACTCCGAAGACCACAAGCAGTATCAACAGCGAGGGCGTTCCTTCGTTAAATCCGTAGCGCTCCGAAAGCTCCCACCAATGCGAAAACGTTCTCTCGAGCTTGAAAAACAGCAGCAGAAACAGCAGTATCGAGAATACGCAATTTATTAAAAGTCTTATCTTTTTCGGCATTTCCGACCTCCACGGCTCTTAGCGCTTCTTTATAAAGTCAACGACCGCCGCTATCACCGCGCCCGTAAAACAAGCACCCGCCACGGGCATACAAACGGAAAACGCGCGCCAAGTCGCCGCGTCCTCGTCCGAAAAAATCACGAACAATATAAACACGGCAACGGCAATGCCCGCGACGGCAAGTAATATCCAACCTATCCTTTTGACGTACACGCTGTCAGTCCTTTATCTCGTACTTCTCGCCGTCGATTTGTACGCTCGTTCCCGTGAATATCGGCGCGGCTTTTCCGCTTTCGATCTGCTTTTCGTCGCCGTTGGGGAGCGTGCAGCTCCAGCTTTCCGCGCCGTGATTTTTCAAGCCCCAGAGCGCGGGATTTTTCTTGTTGCGGACTACCTCCGCCTCGAGCGAAACGTCCTCGTTGAACAGCTTCGCACCGTCGAACAAGAGCACGCTCGTTTTCGCGCCGACAAGCGACAGCGGCTTGGCGTAATGAGTTCCGCACGGACAGATGAGCTTACCTTCGTCGTCCGTCTCAACGGCGGGGAGGAAGTTCTGTATTCCGCACGGACACGCCGTGATATCGCCGCGCAGACGCTTCAGCAGGTCAAGCCACTGCTTTTCGATAAGCCGCTTTGACGGTTCGTTCAGCCCCGTCGTGAACGAAAACTCAAACGCCTCCCTTATGTAATCGGGCATTATCCGCCAGAACTTTATGATGTTGTTGTGAACGCCGCGCACGGGACGGTTGCTGTCATCCTCGGGGTCGTAGACGAAAATAGGCTCGAAGCCGTAATGCCGCCGCTCCGCCTCCTCGGTAAGACAGACGCTTTTCAATACGCGTCCGCCCTCCAGCGGGTCGCCGCGCAATAGCAAGCGGAACAGAACCACCGCCAGAGAATATCGGTCGGTGTACTTGTCGGGAGCTTTCTCGCCGCGGACTATCTCGGGCGCCATATAACCGGGCTTACCCGCGATCCCGAGGTGTTCGCCGTAGGGAGCTATATTGTCGCAGTCGCAGATAAGCACGTCGCCGTCGGACGGTCGGATAAAGAAACCGCCGTCGTTCATATCCTGGTAGCTCTTTCCGCTGTTGTGGAGCTCGCGGAACGCTGCCGTAATCTTTATCGCGGAATTGACCACCGAATACAGTCCCGAAAGCTTGACACGCGCGTTAAGTATATCCGAAAACGGCTTGTAGTCCTCGGGAATCACGTCCATTAAAAAGCCGAAGCTGTCCTCGATCTGCGCGGTGAGCAGCCGCGGCATAAGAAACGCGCCGTGCGCCGATTTGTCCTCGCAGAGCGTGCGCAGATTGTCGCGGAATATGTCGGGACGGCGGAGCTTATTCGCGAAGTAAATTTTGAGCGCGTACTCCTTGCCCGCGAACTCCGCGCGGTAGACAGTGCCCTGACCGCCTTGTCCGAGAACCTCCGTTATCGTCGCGCTGCCGCCAAGCTCGAGCGGAACGCTGTCGCCGATCCTCAGCATCAGAATCCGCCTCCCGAAAGCGACTCAAAGTTCTCCTCTGCGGAGGTCTCGGCGGCGTTTCCGCACCACTCGCAGACGGTCTCGTTCTCGCCGTCCCAGCAGGTGGTCTTGCCGCACTCGCTGCACTGGAAAAAGCCCTTGGCACCGCAGTACGGACAGGACGGATACTCGGTCGTGACGTACACATTGCCCGATATCTCGGTGTCGCCGAACTTCTCGCGACCCGCGGTGTGCTCGCTCACCTTAAACGCCCACGTGGCGTACCAGTCGCCGTCCTCGCGCTGCTCGGTGCGTATGCCGAACAGGTCGTGGGTCTGCTTGCATTTCGTTAAAATAACTGCTGCTTTCATAATTTATCCTCCATAAAAATTATCCTCTGTTGAGAATTTCTTGGTTTGCGTAGATGTACTCGTAAACGGTTCGGTGCTCCAATATATCCTCCGTATTGTAGGTAAGACACTCGGCAAGCTTTCCGTCCGCGTTGTAGCTTAACTCCACACGCACGGACGAGCTTACCTCTCCGTTCTCATTATAATATGTGACGCGTCTTCCGGACATCTTACCGGACGTGTCGTACAACCATTCGTATATTTCTTTTATACCACCGTTATCATCAGGAGTAGTGCGGCGCGATAATTTAAGAGTACCGTCGTCGTAATATTCGCGCACGGTACTTTCCCTTACATTGCCGTCTATATCATAAGACGTTGATACGATTTGTCTGTCGTTTTCGTCATATTGATTTTCGTATTTTAAATACACTAAAAGTACTGATGTGCCATCGTCGTTGTAATAGTCGGAGACCCATTCGGACATCTCACCGTGCTCGTCGTAGGATATATTGCTTATCATCGTTACACGACCGTCGCGGCTTGTTGTCCTTTTTACGTCAAGCCCATTATCGTCATATTCGATATCGGTATACTCGTCTGCCGATTCATATTCCCTGAGAATTTGCCCGTCAGTTCCGTACTCATAGGAAACATACACATCACCGTAACGGTTTCGATACAGCAGCTCATCGTGCTCGTCATATATTTCGATTTTGCTTTTGTTCCGCGATTCGTCAAGCGGGTATATCTCCGTTATTGTGACGATATACGCCGCACGTCCTCTTGACGGCAAGTCCTCCGGTCCTACCAAATCGCCGACCTTGTAGGGGCACTCGGTCATTTTTTCCGGCTCGCTTTCCGAAGACGTGTCCGACGTTTCCGAAGAGCTCTCCGCGCTTTCTTCCTCGCTCTCGGGAGGGGTCTTGACAATAGGGTGAACGTACTCGGATACGCTTTGCACGGTGCTGTACATGCCGCCTTCGGTTCTGCCGCAGGCGGTAAGCGCCGCGAGCGCCGACAATGCCAAAGCTGTAAGCAGGATTTTTTTCATGGCGCCTCCTTAATTGTGCGACAGCTTTTTGAGTATCTTCGCCGCGTCCTCGTGACCATTCTGCGCCGCCTTTTCAAACCACTTGCGCGCCTCGGTGTGATCCTTGGGAACGTACACGCCCTTTAAATACATAACGCCGAGATTGTACTGCGCGATATTCAGCTCCTGATCGGCGGCGGTCTTGAACCAGCGGAACGCCTCGGCGGGATCTTTCGGAACGCCGTTGCCCGTGTACAGGCACTTTCCGTAGGAGCACTGCGCCCTCGCGTGACCTGTCTCGGCGGCTCGCTTGTAGAACAGCGCCGCGCCCTCCGGATCCTTTTCGGCTAAGCAGCGCCTTGCGCTCTGATACAGCTCCTCGCCGTCGTCGGGAAGGGGCTTGGGTACTTCCACGTCGGGATCGGGAAGCTTGGGAGCTTCATTCTCGGGGGCGATAACGACCGCCTCGCCGCCCGCGAGCTGCTTGCGCCACTTTTTGGCAAGCTCGATATTTTTCTCGGTATGCACACCGTTCTCGTAGCAGAGAGCGACCATATTCACCGCCTCCGCGCAGCCCTTTTTCGCCGCGTTGAGAAAGCACTTAAACGCTTTGTCCTCGTCAACCCCGCAAGAAATACCCTCCGCGTAGAAGTATCCGACCATATATTCCGCCTGCGCAACACCGTTTTCCGCGCCGCGCACAAACCACTCGCGGGCCTGATCGAGATTTTGTATGCCGCCGCGCCCCTCAAGACGATAGCTGCCCATGTAATACTCCGCCTCGCCGTGATCCTGCAAAGCCGCCGACTCAAACCAATAAAGCGCCTTTTCATACTCGCGGATACGGTCGAAATGCCGTCCGAGGGAATACTGCTCGGCGGGGTCGGTGATGTTCTTTTTACTCTCGGTCTCTCTTGCGGGCAATGCCTCGGACTTCCTGAACGCTATCTCACAGCCTACCGCGCAGCCCACCGCCTCAACCGCCTCGGTGGCAACTCTGCCTTTAAGACCTATCTCATCGCGCAGCGACTGGATACACCTTGCTCCCGCCGCGCACCGTACTTCAAAGGGCTTTTCGCGCACCGCGTACAGCTTCTGCGCGCAGCCGTCGTACAACGCGACGTAGCAAAGCCGCCGCGCGGCGGTCTCCTTGGGGAAAAAGTCCGCGATAAGCGCGTCGGTGCGCCGTCGATCGAGAATAGTCTGCTCGCCGTATCTGTCGGCGATATAGCGCAGAATGCCCTTTATGTCACGGACAGCCTCGCCCTTTTTATTGTGAACGGTCCTGCAAAAACCGCAATAGTCCTGTTGGGTCTCGTCAAACGTCTTTCCGCAGCGCGTACATTTCACGAATATCACTTCCCTGCTGATTACTTCATAATTAAACACCTATACACTATATATTGTACCATAAAATTGTGAAATTGTCAACGACTTTATACATATTTTTAATATATGACAAATGCTTACGATTTTCTTACAATTTTGTCACAACACTTGCATTACTGCGGAAAAAATGTTATAATTTCAACAAAGGGGGGCTTTTCGTGGGAAAATATACGCATATAATTTACGATTACAATATAGCGTCTGCGGCGTTCTGCGCGGCGATAATGATCGCGGCTTATATTCCGCTGCGCGCGGTCTCGCTGAAGATCCGCCGCAAACGCCGTAAGACGTTTCCCGAGGAAATATCCCGCGCACTGCTCGCGGGATATATTACGGCGCTTGTAAATATCGTATGGTATCCCGTTCCCGACCTTATACAAATGCTGACGTCTGACCCCGCTCGGCTCAAGGCCGCTTTCAACGGCGGCTATTACGCGCGAAATTACGAGGTGCTGCGCTGTCTGTTTGTGGAGTTTCGTCCGCTTGTGCTGCTGCACGACTTTGAAATACGCGCAAATATCGCCCTGTTCGTGCCGCTCGGTTTTTTGCTGCCCGTTGCGTTCAAGAAGCTGAAATGGTGGACGGTCGACTTGATCTGTCTGGGAACCACATGCCTTGTGGAGATAGTTCAGCCGTTTTTCGGGCGCGCGGGAGATATCGACGACATTATTACGAACGCGCTCGGGGGCGTTATCGGCTGCGCTTTGGCAAAAATTCTTCTAAAGAATATTCGGAGGAAAACGGGAGGTTACCAATGAAAAAACGTAGATTTGCGGCGACGGTCTTATTCGTGCTTACGGCGGCGGGGGTACTGCTTATGGTGTTCTCGCTGATAGGTATTTTCAGACCGATAAATGAAACCGATCCGAAGCCCGGAGACAGAACGCTGATAGAACCCGAGCTTGGTACATGGATCATCACCTGTGATGCTCCCATAATGGGCGATGAATATTACTACGCGTTCTTTACGCTCGGCAACTCTCCGAAGGGCTGGCTTGTAAAAGCCGACAAGGAGTGGTTCTCCGAGTTTTTTGAGCTGGACAGCGGACGCGCGAAAACGAAACTTGTCATCCGCGGCACCGTGAAAAAATTTGACCACGGCTCGAAAAGCGTCGACCGTGAGGTAGACAGATTTATTTCAAACAATATCGGCGAATGTGATTTTGAATACGGCACGTTTGTCGACCTGACCGCGTACGATCGTTTTGTTTTCACGCTGAAAGCCGGGGCGGTATGCGCTGTATGTGCGGCAGTTGGCTTTATTACGTTAATATTTTTGGCAAGGCGTTTTAAAGCGTCAAAGCGGAGGGATGATGAGAAATGCAAAGAAAAAAGTTCGTTATAGGCGGTGTATTGATACTTGCCGCGCTGCTTATCGCGGCGGGAATTACGCTCTTTATCAGTTCGATAAAAGCCTATGAGCTGTGCCAAGACTGCGCTGCGTACGGCTGGGAGGACAATCTGAAATACTCAATGCTGTCAAAGGAGCTGAAAAGCATTATCACGGAGGAGGAGTTTCTTGACGATACCCCCGAGGGCAGACTTGAGCTGTACACAAAGCTGAACGGTCTTGTGCTTGACGAGCGCCAGACCGAAAAATTCCACGGCAGCACTCACGGATTCAAAACGCCCAGTCTTTGTTATAAGCTTGACGTGAACGGTAGTATCTATTACGCCGAAATCCGTGTAGATGCTATGGGCAGACTGACGGGGATAGAGGTGCGCAATTTTTACTCTTATCTTCATAAGTGAGGCGAGCTATGTCCAAGAAAAACAAAGCGGCTTTGATAATTATTTCGGCGGTCGTGCTAACCGCGGTCTGCTTCTGCGTTTCAATTCCCGTAGTCAACGACCTGCACGCGAAACGCGTCGCCGACGGGCTGAGCGCTCTGCCGCTGCCCGAAAATACCCGTATCCTCGAAAAGAAGTCCATAGCCGCCAAGCTGTGGGGAAACGGAAACGGTATGCAGTATATGGGCGCGCTGCTGATCGAGAGCGGGCTGACCTTGGAGGAGCTTAAAGAATTCTATTCCGAAAGCCGAATAGAATTCTGTTCGGTAAGCAGGCAGACGGGAAAGAAGATAACGGTCGTCGAGCACGGGAATTACGGGTTCAAGACCGAAATAAACTCCGACGATTTTTATATAGTGTACGCATTGGGTAAGTGCGATAATTTCATAATCAAACTGTATGCGGAGCTTGACCTGCGCGGTCATTAAAAAAATTTAAAATTCCTCTTGACAAGGGGGATTTTTTCTGTTATAATAATATCTGTCGGTGTAACGGGAATTTGCTTTACACCCGAAAGGGCGCGTTATGAATATAGATTTTGTGGTTTTGCTGGACATTTACGGCGGGATATTGTCAAAGGGACAGCGCGAGGCGTTGGATTTGCGGTATAATGCCGACCTGACGTTATCGGAGATCGCCGAGGAAATGGGCGGCATTTCGCGGCAGTCGGTCAACGATTTCATCAAAAAGGGCGAAAAACGGCTGCTGGAACTGGAGAGGGTTCTCGGCACGGCTGAGCGACACAAGTCCGTTACGGCAAAGCTCGCTGAAATAAAGGGCATGGTCGCCGAAATTAAAAAAGGCGGCAATGACGGACGGCTTGCGGAGCTTGAAAAGGCTCTGAACAGCATAGAAGATATGGTGTAGGAGGTGCTGACGTGGCTTTTGAGGGATTATCAACCAAATTGAATAACGTTTTCGGCAAGCTTAAAGGTCATGGAAAGCTTACCGAAAAAGATATAAAGGACGCTATGCGCGAGGTTCGCATGGCGCTGTTGGATGCGGACGTAAACTTCAAGGTCGCCAAGGACTTTGTAAACAAGGTCAGCGAAAAGGCGCTCGGCGCTAAGGTCATGGAGAGCCTTACTCCCGCGCAGCAGGTCATTGATATAGTTCACGGAGAACTTATCGAGCTTATGGGCAATACCACCGCAAAGCTGAATTTTCCGAGCAAGCCGCCGTGCGTCATTATGATGTGCGGATTGCAGGGCGCGGGCAAGACCACGCACTGCGCTAAGCTCGCGAAGTGGCTCGAGGGACAGAACCGCAGACCGCTGTTGGTCGCGTGCGACGTATACCGTCCCGCGGCTATCGAGCAATTGCATATCGTCGGCGAAAAGGTGGGCGCTCACGTCTTTGACGAAGGGCAGGGAAACCCTGTCGAGATAGCTCAGCATGGCATTAAGTACGCCAAGGATCAGGGCTTTGATACCGTTCTGCTCGATACGGCGGGTCGTCTGCATATCGACGAAACGCTGATGAAGGAGCTTGAGGATATAAAGGCTACTACTCAGCCTAACGAGATACTGCTTGTAGTCGACTCGATGACGGGCCAGGATGCGGTAAATGTTGCGGAGAGCTTTAACAGCACGCTGGACATCACGGGCGTAATTTTGACAAAGCTCGACGGCGACACGCGCGGAGGCGCGGCGCTGACTGTTCTCGCGATAACGGGCAAGCCCATAAAGTTTGCGGGTATCGGAGAAAAGCCCGAGGATTTGGAGCCGTTCTATCCCGACAGAATGGCGAGCCGTATTCTCGGAATGGGCGACGTGCTCACGCTTATCGACAAGGCTAAGGCGTCCATCGACGAAAAAGAGGCGGAGAAAGCGGTCAAGAAGTTACAGGAAAACAAGTTCGATATGAACGACCTGTACGCTCAGTTTGAACAGATCGAAAAAATGGGCAATATACGCTCTATTCTGAATATGATCCCGGGCGTTGCGGGTAAGATCAAGGACGAGGATATCGACGAAAAAAAGATGCCGCACACCAAAGCAATAATCTCCTCGATGACGAAAAAGGAGCGCGAAAAGCCCTCCATTATCGACGCGAAGCGCAAGCGCAGGATCGCCGCGGGCTCGGGTACGTCGGTCGAAGAGGTCAATCAGCTCCTACGACAGTTTGATCAAATGCAAAAGGTCATGAAGCAGATGGGCTTTGCGGGCAAAGGAAAGAAAAAACGTATGCCGAGGTTTCCCATGAATATGGGAGGAATGGGCGGTATGGGCGGTTTTTAATGGGCGATATAACGTCGACTGTCGTCATGACTGTCTTTGGCACAGCTATTGCGGTGTATGGCGTGTTGCTGATGGTTTTTGCGATAACGGGCAAGGGCTTTGCGAAAAAACTTGAGCCAAGGCACAGGGCAAGGCTCGGCTGTTCGGCGCTCATGACAATTATAATCGGAGCATGGCTCGTGTCGATTGGCTTTACGGCATAAAACAAGCGTATGCTTGATTTTATAAATAAAGATATTTGAAAGGAGATACATCTTATGGCAGTTAAGATCAGACTGAGAAGAATGGGCGCTAAGAAGGCACCGTTCTACCGTGTAGTCGTTGCCGATTCGCGTTTTCCGCGCGACGGACGCTTCATTGAAGAGATCGGCTACTATGATCCTACCAAGGAGCCCGCTGTTGTCAACATAGACAAGGAAAAGGCGGAGGAGTGGATCAAAAAGGGCGCACAGCCTACCGACACAGTTAAGAGACTTTTAAAGTGATCAATGAGCAAAGGTTAAATAGGCAAAGGTATTTTAGAATTCATCTTGATCCGGTCAATAATTTACCACGGCATTTAACCCCTATGGAGGGAAAGTTATGATGAAAGAACTTCTTAGCACCATTGCTACTGCATTGGTAGAGGACAAGACAGCCGTTGAGGTCAGCGTTGACGAGCCTAACGACGAGGGCGTTATTGTGTATCATCTGCACGTGGGTCCCGACGATATGGGCAGAGTTATCGGCAAGCAGGGACGAATCGCCAAGGCGATACGTACGGTAATGCGTGCGGGAGCTGTTCGTGCCAACGAGAAAATTTCCGTTGAGATCGACTGATTTGGAAATTACGGCACATAATGATAGTGTGCGGTATAGAAGTATTTCGGTGTCGGACGAATATGTTTGACACCGAAATTTTCTATAAAGCGTATTCGAGTACCGTTGTTTTGTGAGGTGATATTATGGCGGTCAAGGAAAACGATAACAAGGAAATAGTGAAAATGATACGCGAGGGACTGAAGAAAAGCGGAGGCTACTGTCCGTGCCGGCGCGAAAAGAGCCCCGAGAACAAGTGTATCTGCGAGGAATTCAGGCGACAGATAGCCGATCCCGATTTTGAGGGGTATTGTCACTGTATGCTGTACTATAAATCCAAAGACTGATTTTTTTCAATTTTCCTCTTGACTTTGACACGGTGTCATACATTATAATTAAAGTCGGAAGGAGAGATAAATATGGAGCTTACAATAAGTCAGGTAACGCAGAGCCTTGACGTTACGCCGAGAATGCTGCGGTATTATGAGAAAATGGGACTGATAACCCCGTTTCATAAGGACGACTACGCGTACAGGTGCTATGACGAGGAGACCATAAAGCGTTTGCAGCTTATCATAGTTATGCGCAAGCTGCGTATCCCGTTAAAGAAGATCGCGGTAATATTGCAGGACAGCGGGCAGATGAAAACGCTGGAGATCCTCCGTGAGAGCGTCGAGGAGCTTGACGGCGAGATAAAGTCACTCGAAACTGTCCGCAGTGCTCTTAATATGTTTATATCGCATCTTGACGAGGCGACGCAGGCAAAGGCGCGGGTATATCTGCTCGGCAACAATGTGCTGATGAAAGCGGTTGACGCTCTTTCTCTTCCGAAAACGACACTGAAGGAGAAAACGACAACCCTGAGCGATCTGGACCAAGCCAATGAGAACCTGGACAAGCATCTCAACGTGCGTATAGTAATGCTGCCGCCGTTTACTGTCGCGTCGAACCATGTTATCGGAAAAGACCCCGAGGAGAATGTCTGCGACCTTGTCAACAAATTTATTCATGACAGCAGACTGTACGAGATCAAACCCGACTCGCGTTACTTCGGCTTTAATCACCCGAACCCGGGAGTGCTTGAGGACGGTATCCACGGCTACGAGGTCTGGGTGACTATACCCGACGATATGGACGTTCCCGCGCCTATGACAAAGAAGAAATTTAAAGGCGGTCTCTATGCCGCAATGACCATTAAATTCCCCGAGTTTCAGCTCTGGTGCGAGCTCAACAGGTGGGCATGGGAAAGCGCAGAGTACGAGGCGGATTACAGCGAGCTCGGTGCCGAAAATATGAACGGCTGCCTTGAGGAGCATCTTAACTGGGTATACTCCTCGCATATGGGCTGGCCCGAAAACGGTATCGACGGTCAGCTTGATCTGCTGTTGCCGATAAAGAGAAAAGAAAAAAGATAAAAAAAGGGTAAGTGCTCGGCGCTTACCTTTTTTCGCGCCCCTTGACATTGACACGGTGTCATACGTTATAATAAACCGAGGAGGATATTTTCCTCCTAATAAACATATCAAAGGAGAACGGAATATGAGCAATATCAGCAATGAACTTAACGTAAGGATAGTATTGCTGCCGCCCATGACGGTAGCGTCCTATCACTGTATCGGAGACGATCCCGAAGAACAGGTTTTTGGAGTAATGACCGACTTTGCGCAGAAGATACGTCTTTACGAAATAAAGCCCGACGCGAGGATGTTCGGCTTTAACCGCCCTAATCCCGGCGTGCTGGAGGACGGAACTCACGGTTATGAGGTGTGGGTCACCGTACCCGAGGATATGAAGCTCCCCGAACCGCTCGTCAAAAAGCACTATGACGGCGGGAGACTGTACGCGGTGCTTTCCATTCGCTTTCCCGAATTTCAGCTTTGGGGAGACCTGATAAATTGGGTCAACAACAGCGAGCAATATGAAACGGACTATACCGAAGAGGAGCTTGCGGGACAAATAGGCGGCTTTGAGGAGGAGCTGAATTGGGCTTACGGCACGCTCAACGGCTGGCCGGAGGAGACCAGCGGGCAAATAGATATAATGGTCCCGATAAAGAAAAGATAAATCATGCCCCCGAAAGATTTCGGGGGCACTGCCGACATATTTAACCAAGCCGTCTCATGACCTCAAGGCACATTCTGCCGTTGTGATACGGACATTTCCACGGGTCAACTATGTTGTTCTTCGGGTCAGGTTTTCCGTTGTCGTCGAGAGACCACTGCCACTCGCCGCCCGCGCGCTTGTCGGAGATGTTGTTCTTAATGTAGCTCCAGATGTTTTCCGCGAGTTTGAGATAGTCTCCATAGCCACGCTGATGAGCGTTCAAAAAGCCGACGACGCTTTCCGCCTGTACCCACCAGATACGTTGGCGATTGACAACGCTCTTGTCGCATTCGTTGAGCAGCGAGCCGCTATCCTTGTCGTAGGCGATCTTGGCAATATTTGAGGCGATACGGCTGTTCATATCGCGGAACTTTTTCGCAAATTCCTCGTCGCCGATAACGTCAGCAGCGCGGTCGATAAGCCACGTCGCCTCGATATCGTGACCGTAGCTGTGAACGTCGCCGATCTCGTTCATCTCCCTGTCAAAGAACACCATGAGTTTGTCACCGTTTTTATCAAATATTTTGTCATAGGTGACGTTCATCTGAAACTTCAGCCGCTCGAGAACCTTCTCGTTCTTGTCCGCAAGATACAGCTCGGTATACGCCTCCATAAGGTGGAGCGTGGTGTTCATGGTCTTGTCCGCCATCAAGCCGTTCTCGGAAAGCTCGTCATTAGCGAGCTCCTGTTTGAGATCGCGGGAGAGCTTTTCGCGGTAGGCGATATCGTCCGCATGATTGCCCTCAATAAGCTCGAAAACGTTATATGCGATATCAAGCGCGTTCTTGTCGCCGCACGCGCGGTAATAGCTCGCCAGCGCGTAGATAAAAAACGCCTGACAGTAGCTGTGCTTCATATCGTCCGAGGGTGTGCCGTCGTAGTTCATCATCCAGTAAACGCCGCCGTACTCCCTGTCATAGCACTTTTCGGTAAGGAATTCATATGCGTGCTTTGCGTTGTCGAGCAGCGCCGGGTCTTTAAGCGCCATATACGCGTTTGAGTAGAACCACAATATTCGCGAGTGGAGGATAACGCCCTTTTCGGCTTTTCTGTTCACGTTAAGGGAGCTGTCGACCTCGCCGTACCAGCCGCCGAATTCGTTGTCGCGCAGAGCATTCCAGAAAGGGATAATATGGTCTGTAAGCTCGCTTGTTATTTCGTCTAACATCATTTGCTGTCTGTCCTTTCGTTACTTAAGTTTTCCCCGCCGAATAAGCGGGGAAAATATTTTATTACTTCTTGCCTTTCTTTTTCTTCTCGGCGCGTTTTTCACTTCTGTACGGGGTCTGAGGTCCTCCCGCGTTGGGAGCGTCGGGGCGCATTACCTGCTCGCGCTGAATGGGCGCCTGCATACGCACGGGAATAGTGAGCACAAGCTTTACAGTCTCCTCGCGGATAGCCGCTATCATCTCGTCGAACATCGCGAAGCCCTCGAAACGGTACTCATCGACGGGATTGCGCTGTGCATAGCCGCGCAGACCGATACCGTTCTTCAACTCGTCCATAGCGTCGATATGATCCATCCAATGGCGGTCGACCGTTTTCAGCAGGCACACGCGCTCGATCTCGCGCATACTCTCGCTGCCAAGCTCCTCCTCGCGGAGCTTGTACATAAGATCTCCGCGTCTCTTGACAAGCTCGGTGATATCCTTCTGCGAGATATCGTTAAGGTCGGTTATATCATACCGCAGATCGGTATCCATAAGGTACAGATTCATATAATGAGCGCGCAGACCGTTCAGATTCCAGTTTTCGGCAACGGTATCCGAGCAGTACATCTTTACCGTCTCCTCGATATCCTGGTTCATCATCTGCACGATATTGTCGTGAATATCCTCGCCGTCGAGCACCTTTCTTCTCTGGGAGTAAATGGTGTGGCGCATACGCGACATAACGTCGTCAAAATCAAGGACGTGCTTACGGATAGAGAAGTTGTTGCCCTCTATCTTCATCTGCGCCGACTCGATGGCCTTGGACAGGAAACCCGCCTCTATGGGGATATCCTCGTCGAAGTTCATAGTCTCCATAAGACGCTGCACGCGCTCGCCGCCGAACAGGCGCATAAGATCGTCCTCAAGGGAGATGTAGAAGCAGCTCTCGCCGGGGTCGCCCTGACGTCCCGAGCGTCCGCGGAGCTGATTGTCGATACGCCGCGATTCGTGACGCTCGGTACCTATAATAAACAGACCTCCCGCATTGCGCACTTCCTCGGCTTCGGGCTTTATTTTTTCATCAAACTTCGCGATAAGCTCCTGGTACTTTTGGCGCGCCGCAATTATCTCCTCATCGTCGGTCTCAGCAAAACCCGTAGCCTCCTGAATGATCTGCTCGGAATAGTCGAGCTTTCTCATCTCGGCAAGCGCCAGATACTCCGAGTTGCCGCCAAGCTTGATATCCGTACCGCGTCCCGCCATGTTCGTCGCGATAGTTACCGCGTTCTTTTTGCCCGCCTGCGCGACGATCTCCGCCTCGCGCTCGTGGTTCTTCGCGTTGAGCACCTCGTGCTTGATACCGCGCGCCTTTAGAAGCTTTGATAACTGCTCGGACTTCTCGATGGTCACCGTGCCGACAAGCACAGGCTGACCCTTTTTATGGCACTCCTCCACCTGATCGCATACGGCTTTCAGCTTGCCGTGAACGTTCTTGTATATCTTATCGTGGTTATCTACGCGGATAACGGGCTTGTTGGTGGGTATCTCGATAACGTCGAGCGAGTATATCTGCCTGAACTCGTCCTCCTCGGTCATTGCGGTACCCGTCATACCCGACAGCTTGCTGTAAAGACGGAAGAAGTTCTGGAACGTAATGGTAGCGAGCGTCTTGCTCTCGTGGTTTACCTTTACGCCCTCCTTAGCCTCGATAGCCTGATGCAGACCCTGATTGTAGCGGCGTCCGAACATCAGACGACCCGTAAACTCGTCGACGATAACGATCTCACCGTCGCGGATAACGTAATCTACGTCCAGTTTCATTATACCGTTCGCGCGGATAGCCTGGTTAATATGGTGAAGCAAGGTCATATTCTCGGGGTCCATAAGGTTCTCAACGTTGAAATACTTCTCCGCCTTGGCTACGCCCGCGGGCAAGAGGTTACAAGTCTTTTCCTTTTCGTCCACAAGATAGTCGCCGTCGAAGTCCTTGTCGTACTCCTCCTTGGTGTCTATCTCAACGACCTTGTCCATTTTGAGCGTCTTGGCAAACCTGTCCGCCTTTTCGTACAGGTCGCTGGACTTTTCGCCCTGACCCGAGATGATAAGCGGCGTTCTCGCCTCGTCTATAAGAATGGAGTCCACCTCGTCGACTATCGCGAAATTCGGCTCGCGCTGTACGAGATCTTTCTTGTAAAGGCACATATTGTCGCGCAGATAGTCGAAACCAAGCTCGTTGTTGGTCGCATAGGTGATGTCGCAGGCATACGCGGCGCGGCGCTGGTCGTTGTTCAGATCGTGAGTGATAAGCCCGACTGTCAGCCCCATGAAGCGGTGTACCTTGGCCATGAGCTCGCTGTCGCGCTTGGCAAGGTAATCGTTGACCGTGACGATATGCACGCCCTTGCCTGTCAGCGCGTTAAGATAGGACGGCAAGCACGCTACGAACGTCTTGCCCTCGCCCGTTCTCATCTCCGCGATACGTCCCTGGTGGAGTACTATACCGCCGATTATCTGCACGGGATAGTGACGTATGCCGATAACGCGGTCGGAAGCCTCGCGGCAGGCGGCAAACGCCTCAGGCAGGATATCGTCGAGTGTCTCGCCGTTGGCGAGGCGCTCCTTCAGGATACCCGTTTGAGACCTAAGCTCCTTGTCGGACATTGCCTTGTACTTATCCTCAAGGTCGAGAACCGCCTGTTTTATCGGCTCAATACGCTTGAGCTCGCGTGAAGAATAAGTTCCGAAGATAGATTTGATAATTCCCATATTTTACCTTTCCTTTGTGAGAGGGCTTGCGGCACTCTCCTGTACACATAAAAGTATAAACAAATATACAATTTATATTATACACCCAAAATACGGTTTTGTCAATAGTAATAAATAAAGAAAGATGAAACGTTTTTTCAAAAAAATGCAACCTTTTTGACCGCTCGGTCGTGTTATCAGTGAAAGGGATAAAAAATACTTTTTGGAGGACTACTATGGTAAACAGAAAATTTTTTACGCGGATCTCCGCGGCGGCGCTTTGTATGAGCTTACTGCTCACGGGGTGCGATAAAAGCGGCACTGAGAGCCTGCCCGACAGCAGCGCGAGCGATAAAAACAGCACGAGCTCGGATACGGGCTCCTCAGGAGGAAATTCCGTGCCTATGCCAAGCTATGGGGCAACGGTCTCCGTAGAGGATATCAAAAACGCCTACGGCTCAGCGGACAACGATATTATGCCGCTGTACAATATCGACCCGACCGAGAGCTTTGACTTCGAGTTCGCGGTGAGCTGGGATGATCTTCTCGGCGTGAACGCTCGGGATATGGTCTCGGTACACACCGACCCGCGCTGTCTGCCCGAGAGCGAGATCTACACCTACGGCACCATGGACTATACCGAAAACGGCGGTACGCGCGTCAACATCGCCCCGATAAGCGGACCTCTCGCCACCGACGCGGAGACCGACGATATGCTTGAAAACGGCGTTGAGACATGGGGCAATGCTTCGATATACTACATCGCGGTGCGCTATGACAGCGAAGCCGAAACGCCCACCAAGCTCGACGAACCGAAAATTATCCCGTTTACGGTCAAGCACGAGCTTCCCGTGCCTACGCTCAAGGGCGTTGTAGACCCTACGGGGCGGTTCAAGCTGGTGTGGGAGCCCGTCGAGGGCGCGGACAGCTACAACGTGTACACCTACGGCAGCACCGATATCAACTACACGGGAGATATAAACGAGCCCGTGGCGGGCGCGGAAAAAGCATATGATGTAAACGGCGACAGCCATCTTCTAAAGGACGCGAACACGACCGAAACGGAATTCGACGACTTTGCGGGAACAGGTCACAGTCTGGCGGTGCATGAGCGCTCCGTAACGGGCGAGGAATACGTTCTCGGACAGAATTACAGCGTGAACGGCTCGTATTTCGTGACCGCCGTTTTCGGTAACAAGGAAAGCTCGCTGTCCAATATCGTGAACACAGCCGACCTTATCCTGCCGTTCAAACCAATAGACGAGGACGACATTATGATGGAGCGCTACGAGGACGAGGCTCTGCTGCCGAAAACCATGCGCGTGCTGAATATCGACGGTTCGGTCACCGAAAGAAGTATCGCCTATTCGTTCTTCTGGGGCAACTCCTACCTCGCGGAGGAGGAGAATTTGGGTATCGACCCGAGAATTCCCGAATATCAGTACACGGTAGAGGGCACGGCGATATCGGGATTTGTTACCATGATGCAGGAAAACCGCATGGAGATATACGCCGACAAGCAGAACGGCGAAGCTCCGACGGGGCATATCGGCACAGGGAACAGCACGTCGGTGAAGTCCGACCCCGAAAACGATAGCGAATTCAATCCGAGCGCGGACGTTCCCACCATAATCGAGCCGGAGGGAGAGGTCTCCGCGCCCAACGACGGTAACAAAACCCTTGTCGAGCGGCAGACCGAGAATACCGAAAAACACCTCGAAAGCGGAAACGCGGCAACCGTCGATAATTCGGAATATCCCGTTTTCGCGGACAGCGCCGAGGAAGAATGGCTGGCGAGAAATCTTATCGCGGGAAACGAGACCATCCCGCTTGAAGCGTTTCCGAGCCTGCAAATATATGAAAATCTTGCCGATGTTTTCCAGAAAGTCTATTATCAGAACCCGTATGTGCTCGGCGTTACCTCTTACAAATACGATTACGCCGCTCTCACGCTGAACGTCAGATACTGCTACACTAAGGACGAGATCGCGAGTCGGCAGGCGGAACTCTTCTCGGAGGCGAACGGGATAATCGGCAATACCGTAAGCTCCGATATGTCGGACGGCGAGAAATGCCGCGCGCTGTATAACTACTTCAACGCGAACACCGTCTATGACGAAGAGGCGGTCGAGGAAGCGGAGCGTAACAACTACACCAAGGGCGAGGGCTGGAAGGACGCGGAGGACGCGTTCAACGCCTACGGTATTATCGTAAACAAAAAGGGCGTGTGCCAGTCGTATGCGTTGTCGTACAAGCTGCTGTGCTATCTTTGCGGCGTTGAAGCCAAGGTCGTTACGGGTTATCTTGACAATACGCTCCCGCACGCGTGGAACGCCGTAAAGCTTGACGGCGAATGGTATCAGACCGACTGCACCAACAACGAGACCAACTGCGGTATACCGTTCTTCCTCTACGAGGCGGGCGAAAACGACCTCGCTATGACAGGCTACACCGAGGACAAGATGTACGAACTCGATCTCGCGGTCGGACTGTATGCGGTAGCGGACTCCGACAGGGAATACTACGAAGCAAACGGTCTGTGTGCCGCAAACGCCGACGAATACAAAACCGTGCTCGCCACGTGTCTTGAAAACCCCTCCGAGGTTATTGCCATACGCTACACGGGAGGATATGTCCCGCAGGACGAGATAATTAAAGCCGTTGTCGAGGTCTACAATATGAAAGGCATGGAAGATAAGCTCGCGTCACTCGGATTTGGAATATCTAACAGCTTTATCCTGCTGATCAACAAATAAAAAGCGAAGAACGGAGTTTTACGCTCCGTTCTTTATTTATAGCACCGCCTCCGCAATAAAAATTTATAAACATAGTTATGCCTATTGGCGAAAAAATATTTAGTTTTTTGTTGAAATTAACCAAACGACTTATATTGACAAGAGCGTCATATTTTGATATAATTAAATATATATCACGCCGAATTATCGACATTAATTAATTTTGTGAAGGGACTGGGTTTATGAATTCTAGAATTGGAAGAAAACTGCTGTTGGCGATCATTATCTGCCTTGTGCTGACGATCGTTGTTGTAAACGTGTTCACTGTTAAACTGTCGGGCGGCAACACCGATAGGCTTATGATGTCGCAGACCGAAACGGGTATGCATACGTTGGTTGCAGCCAAGGAGGTGCAATTGGACAAGGTTGAGGATATGCTCGGCGATATGGAGTACAGCGGTCTCCTGAGGTCCGATGCGTCCCCCGAGGAACTCGACGCATTTTTTAACTCAAAGAAAAAGACCGAAAGCGACTTTGCGGCTATCATGGATTCAAGCGGCAATATCGTATGGAAAACGGACAACTTCGACCTTGCCGATTTTAACCTCGCGAGAGCGAGCGCGGGATATACGGGCGTCGTGAGCGATTCCAAAAGCGGACTCGCATTACAGACGGCTAAAGGCACCGTTGACGGCGGCGCTGCCGTTTCCGGTATGTACCTCAGTGAGAACAGCTGGATAGACGCGGTAAAAGAGCAGAGCACCGCCGAGATTACGATAATAGACGGCAAGACTCGTATCGCGACTACCATTATAAACAACGGTCAGAGAGCGGTCGGCACGACTATTCCCGATAAGCCCGCACAGGTAGTTGTTGACGGCGGCAACACCTTTGAAGATACCATTGATATACTTGGACAGAGACATTATGTTTTCTACCGCCCGATGTTTGACATAAACAATAAGGTAGTCGGCGCATATTTTGCGGGTTTCTCGGCTGCCGAGGCGGAACAGCTCAGAGTGCAGCTCATTATCGTTTCTACGATAGCGGCAGTTATCATAGGCGGCATTATGCTGGTGATCGTTGGATTTTACGCAATCAAAACAATTCTCCGTCCCATTCAGGAAGCTGAAAAGCTGGCGGACAGCATGAGCCGCGGCGCGCTCCACGAGCCGAACTCCGATTATAAATTCGGAAACGACGAGCTGGGCGACTTTGTACACAAGCTCGAATTCACCAAAAACGAGCTGAATTCGTATGTTGCGGACATTAACAACGTGCTTTCACAGATGGCTACGGGCGATTTTACCGTAAAGCCCAAGGTTACATACCTCGGCGACTTCGTTCAGATCAGCGAGTCGTTTGAACAGATCGAGGGTTCGCTCCATGAGATCATCGGCAATATAAATCAGTCCTCCAAGGACGTAAGGAACGGGTCGGAGCAGATCGCCGAGGGCTCACAGGTTCTCGCGGACGGCACCACGCGTCAGGCGGCGGCTATCGAAGAATTGTCCGCGTCTATCAACGAGATCGCCGAAAAGGTTCAGCAGAGCGCCCATAACGCTGCCGAGGCAAGCAAAATATCCGTTCAGAGTTCCGAGAAAATCACGTATCAGAACGACGAGGTAAAGAATATGCTCGCCGCTATGGACGAGATCAAGGAGAAGTCCGATCAGATCAAGAATATCATCAAGGCTATCGACGATATCGCGTTCCAGACCAATATCCTCGCGCTGAACGCCGCTATCGAGGCTGCCCGCGCGGGCGCCGCAGGCAAGGGCTTTGCGGTCGTTGCGGACGAGGTCCGCAACCTCGCGGCAAAGAGCGCGGAATCCGCGGCACAGACCGGCGAGCTTATCAACGCGACTATCGCGGCGGTAGACAAGGGCACCGTGATAGCGCAGAGCACCGCAGATACAATGAAGGAAGTTACCGAGCTTGCGGACCGCACCAACAAATACATCGGCGAGATTTCCGTTGCCGCCGACGATCAGGCTGATTCTATCGAACAGGTAAAGACCGGTATCGATCAGATATCCACGGTCGTACAGCAGAATTCCGCTACCGCAGAGCAGACAGCCGCTTCCTGCGAGCAGCTGAGCGGTCAGTCCGCAATGCTCGAGGAGCAGATCCAGAAACTTCGCGTATAATTGAATAAGGCATAATTCACACTCCTTTGCAGATAATACCTATATCGGAATTATTTGCAAAGGAGTTGTTTTTATGTCGAAATTCGGAAAAACGGCAGTGCTCGCGGCGGCGTTTTGTCTCGCCTCGCAAACGATAACGCTTGCGAACGCGTCTGCGGACGCGGTATATTTCATACTGTGCGAGTACAACGGAAAAATAGCGCTTATGGAGGAAGGGGTCGACGAGCCCATAGCGGTGTACAAAACGCCGATAAGCTCCCTCTACCCCGCGGACGCGGAGCTGCTCCGCGAGGGCATACGTCTGAAGAACCGCGCCGAGCTCTCGCGGCTTATTGAGGATCTTGATTTGGAGTAACAGCCGCGAATATTAACAAAAGTTTATCTTTGTTGTTGATTACGCCAACAGTCTCGGACAAAATTTACCCGCGATTTGTTTAAATAGCAGAAAAACCGCCGATATGCCACATTCCGCAACATATTGTCCTTTTTGGGACAATATGTTGCGGAATTGCCCATTGAAAAAAAAGCGTTCGGCGGTTATAATATTTAATGTAAGTAATTAAGGGGAGCGGTATTGTGAACAATAACGTCAAAAGGCAGACGCTGTGGGGCAGGCTTTTTCAAGTGCTCATCATTTGGACGGTGTATTTTTTGTTCCGCCCCAAGGTGATATTCATCGATAAAACGCTGAAGAAACGCCTTAAAGGTATGCCATGCGTGTTCGTCGGCAACCACACGCATCACTTTGACGGGGCATACGGTCCCGCCGTGCTGTGGCGGTATAAACCGTATATTCTCGTCAAGAAGCAGTGGTACGAGAAAAAGCGGACGGGAAAAATGATATCGTGGTGTCGGAGCATACCGATAAATCTCGACGAAGCAGACGGCTCCTGGTACGCAGCGGCGGAAGCGGTAGTTGAAAACGGCGGCTCTCTGATGATCTTTCCCGAGGGCGGACTTTCGCGCGACGGGGAAATTCACGAGTTCAAGCCCGGAGCGGCGCTGCTCTCGGCAAAAAAGGGCGTGCCGATAGTACCCTGCGCAATATACGGTACATATTCGCCAGTGTTTGGTATGCGGCAGAAAATGCTCGTCGGCAAGCCTATCGAGAGCATCTGTCCCGAGAATATGCGCCACAGCAAATACGCGCGGCAGCTTATTTCCGAGGCGGAAAAATCGGTTCGGGAGCTGTACGCTCAAATGGTCGAAAAATACGGCGACTGCGGGCAGTACCACAAGTAAATCACGGCATAAAGCCGAAAAATCATAAGTATTCAAAGGAGAAAATTACAATGTCTAACACAGAAATTTGCGAGAAGATCAAGGGTATGTTGGTGGAGAATCTGAGAATTCCCGCCGACGAGCTGGAATTTGATTCGGAGCTTTTCGGCGACGATATCGGACTGGATTCCATTGACTCTATCGAAATAATCGCGGGTATCGACAGCCTTTTCGGCGTACAGATGACAGGCGCGGCAAGAGAAAACTTCAAGTCTATCGAAACGCTTGCTAAGTACGTTGAGGAGCATCAGGGTGAGTAATATGAACGATAACGGGAGAGTTGTTGTTACGGGTCTGGGATTGGTGTGCGCTCTCGGCGAGGACTCCGATAAATGCTGGAGCGCGGCGGTGAACGGCGTTACGGGTATCCGCGAGGTGAAGTCCGTGAACACCGACGGCTGCTACGCGAACGTAGGCGCGGAGGTTCTGACCGCTTCTAAGGATCTGTCGGACGAAGACTACGACCGCTCGTCCCTGCTGTGCATTAAGGCGGCGGGAGAAGCGCTCGTGGATTCGGGTTACAAAGTCACCGAGGAGAGTTCCGACAGGATAGGCGTTATCGTCGGCAACTGCGTCGGCGGCGCGGCAAGTATCGACAAATATTTCACCGACGAGCTGAAAAACGGCGGCGGAAACAAAGCCGATATTCTGAAAATGCCCGCGGCGGCTATCGCGAACAACGTCGCCAAGCACTTCGGATTGAACGGTACCACCGCGAATATCGTTAACGCGTGTGCGGCGGGAACTATCTCGCTCTCTTACGCCGCCGACCTTATTCGCGCGGGCAAGGCGGACGCGTTTGTCGCGGGCGGCTCGGACAGCTTTTCGTCGCTGGCGTTCGCAGGATTTCACGCCCTGCACGCGCTTGACGAGAACTCCTGCTCGCCGTTCAACCGCTCAAGCGGAATAACTCTCGGCGAGGGCGCGGGCGTTCTGATAATTGAAAGCTACGAACACGCAAAGGCTCGCGGCGCGAAAATTTACTGCGAGGTTCTAGGCAGCGGAGTTTCCTCCGACGCTCACCACATAACCGCTCCCGATCCCGAAGGCAAGGGGCAGATGCTGGCTATCAGCCGCGCGATCACGAATTCGGGACTTACTCCGAACGATATCGACTACATCAACGCGCACGGCACGGGCACGGCAAAGAACGACGAGGCGGAGTTTCTTTCACTGCACACTATTTTCGACGGTAACGATCACTTATCGGTAAGCTCCACCAAGTCTATGACGGGTCACTGTCTGGGTGCCGCGGGCTCTATCGAGGCGGTGCTGACGGTCAAGGCGGTATGCGAAAACGCCGTTCCCCCGACTATCGGCTATACCGAGGAGAACCTCGGGGCGCTAAAAGAAAAGGCGGGCGCTATCGATTTCGTACCGAATGTCAAGCACGAAAAGACTATCAATTACGCGGCTTCCAACTCGTTCGCGTTCGGCGGCAACAACGCTTCTATCATATTCGCGAAGGAGCCGCGCGAGATACCTGATCGCACCAATAAGGACAGGATTTTCATTACGGGTATCGGAGGACTTATAAGCAAGGGACGCGTTGAGATAAGCTCCGACGACTACAAGGCTCATGGGATCAAAATGGCATTCTACCGCAAGCTCGACCGCTTCTCGCAGTTACAGCTTTTGAGCGGTATGCAGGCGCTTGCGGACGCGAATATTACCGTTTCCGAGGAGAACGAAAAGGATATCGGAATAGTCGTGGGCACCGCCGACGGTCCAATGACCGAAATAGTCGGTTTCCAGAAAAACGTTATCGAGAACGGCACGGCAAGCGGCTCGGCGTTCTCGTTCCCGAATACCGTGTACAATGCGGCGGGCGGATATTTCAGCATTTTTGCGGGGATAAAGGGATACAACGTCACCAACGCGAACAGCATTCAGGCTGGCTTGCAGAGCCTTTGCTACGCGGCGGATGTTATCAGAAACGGCGACGAAAAAATTATGGTCGCTTCGGGTACGGACGAAAACACCGATACTACGGAGTATCTGTACGGAAAACTCGGTCTGCTGAACGGCAGTCTCGGCGAGGGCTCGGTTTCGCTAATACTTGAAAACGAGAACAGCGCTAACGAGCGCGGCGCTAAGAAATATGCGGAGCTTGTCGGCTGGGCGACCGCTCACAAGTCCGTTGAGTTCGGCACGGTAAAGGGTTCGGAAAGCGCTTTAAAGGCGGCAATCGAAAATGCCTGCAAGTCCGCGGGTATCGCGCTCAAAGACATTGAAGCGGTGTGCGGATTTGCGAATGGAGTGCCCACCGTTGACGATATCGAAAAGAACACGTATGCGGAGCTTTTCGGCGATATTCCCGTTGTACGGGTCAAGGACGAACTTGGAGAAGCGCGCGCGGCGGCAAGCGCGGAACAGGCGGCTTGCGCAGCGAAAATGCTCGGCGAGGGCAAGTACGGATATGTTCTCGCGGCAGCGTTCGGCGTTGGCGGACAGTATTCGGCTGTCGTTTTGAAGAAAGTTGATTGAGGTGGCGTTATGGTTGCATTGGTTACGGGAGCTTCCCGCGGAATAGGCAGAGCTTGCGCGATAAGGCTCGCGGAAAGCGGTTACGACGTCGCGGTGAATTACAATTCCAACGAAGCGAAAGCCGCCGAGGTCGTTGCCGAGATAGAAAAGCTCGGAAGAAAAGCCGCCGCCTACAAAGCCGATACGGCGGACTTAAAGGCGGTTCAGGGAATGTTCCGCGAGGTGCAGAAGGAATTCGGGCAGCTTGACGTATTGGTCAACAACGCGGGCGTAGTCGACGACGCGTATCTGCTGATGATAAACGAGGACTCGCTGTCGCGCAGTCTGGACATAAACATCAAGGGTTACTTCCACTGTGCGCAGCAGGCGGCTCTTAAAATGATGTCCAAAAAGCACGGCAAGATAATCAACATCTCGTCGGTAAGCTCCGTTCTCGCGGTAGAGGGTCAAGGAGTTTACTCCGCGACAAAGGGCGCGGTGAATTCCATGACCGCGACCTTGGCGAAGGAGCTTGCTCCGCGCGGCATTACCGTAAACGCGGTAGCGCCGGGCTTTATCGAAACGGAAATGATGGACGCTATCCCAGAGGACAAAAAGGCCGAATACATAAAGGCCATACCCATGGGGAAATTCGGCAGCGCGGCGGACGTGGCGAATACCGTTGCGGCGCTCTGCTCTGAGGCGTTCGACTATGTGACGGGCCAGGTGATCGTACTTGACGGAGGGCTCAGCTTATGATGAATCTGCTTGAGATCAACAAGCGTATAAAGCAGCGCCCGCCTTTTCAGATGATAGAGCGCGTGCTTGAATTAGAGCCGAATATTTCCGCCAAAGGCATAAAGAACGTTTCGGTGAACGAGCCGTATTTTATCGGGCACTTTCCCGAAGCGCCGATAATGCCGGGCGTACTGCTTATCGAGAGCGCGGCTCAGCTTTGCAGTCTGGTGATAGCTCCAGACGGCGCTGCCGATGACGCGGGAAAGCTGTATGTTCTGCTAAAGGTCAAGGATTTCAAGTTTTTAAAGCCGGTTATCCCCGGCGATACTCTGACGATCGACGTTAAATGCACGATGTCGGGCGCGGGCGCGTATGAATTTTCGGCGGTGATCTCGGTAAACGGCACGGTCAAGGCAAAGGGCAGTATGCTGTTTACATCTATGGACAAAAGCACGGTGTATGATGGATAATATAATTGATTTTTCAGCTTCGATAGTAACGGGTGGGAATGTTCTGCGCTCGCGTATCGAAAGCGCGGCAGCATACTACGACGAGGGCTGCCGCGGGTATTTCGAGGAAATCATGTCAAAGCGCGGAAACGCGTTCTGCGATTCGGCATGCGGATTTCTGCTGCTGGACAGCCTGCTGCAAAAGCACAGAATAAACCGCTCGGAGCTTGTCATAACGCTTGACGAGCGCGGCAGACCGCACACGAACCGTTCCGATCTTGATTTCAGCATATCCCACAGCGAAGGATGCGCGGTGTGCGTTATCGAAATAGGCGAAGGAGCGAATATCGGCGTTGACGTTCAGCGCGAGCGTCCGTATTCTGCTGCGAAAATGGACGAGCTTGCAAAGGCGTTTATGACCGAAACGGAGCTAACAGAGTTCCGCAGCTCGAAGCACGATCCCGCCGAATTCTTCACCGCGTGGACAAGACGCGAATCCTATGTCAAGCGCATAGGCTCTGATATTTTTGACAACCTGAAAAGCGCCGACCTCAGCGCCGAAAGCTTTCGCGAGGGCGTTATCACCGCCTGCGGACGGCGTTATTATTACAGCATTAACGCGCGGGCGGAGGTTTTGTTCCCCGTGGAACAAAGCGAAGAACGGGGGTAGATACAATAAATGAAAGTTCTGATATTAAATGGCAGCCCAAAAGCGGAGCGCTCAAATACGCTTAATATTACAAAAGCATTTTTGAGCGGATTTCCCGAGGGTACGGATATCGAATATGTAAACCTGTACAAGCTGAACATAAAGCCATGCGTAGGCTGCTTTTCCTGTTGGAGCAAAACACAGGGAAAGTGCGTTATACAAGACGATATGCAGGAGCTTTACGGTAAGATAGAGGCGGCGGATATCATCATTGAGAGCTTTCCGCTGTACTTTTTCGGTATGCCGAGTCAGCTCAAGGCAATGACGGACAGATGTCTGCCGTTTATGCTGCCGTATATGGGAAATCTCGTCGAGGACAAAAACGCGTCGTTCCATGAGCTGCGCGACGAAAGCATGCATGAAAAGCGCCTTGTAGTTATCACGACCTGCGGCTATGTCGACACAAAGCCCATGTACCCCGCGCTGCTCAAGGAGTATGATCTGATATGCGGCGACGGTCACTACACGGCGATAATGTGTCCCGAGGGCGAGCTGTTCATCGCGGAAAAGGCGAAGCGTCAGCGCGAGGGATATCTTGCCGATATAAAAAAAGCGGGCGCGGAGTTCGCAGAAAACCGCAGGCTCTCCCCCGAGACTATGGAGCGCATTTCAAAGCCGATACTCTCACCGCAGGGCTTTGAAGCGATCACCTTGGCGCATTGGGAAATGAAGTCAAAATAAAACAAAAACGCGCTCCGTTTTATACAGAGCGCGTTTGCTTATTTCGCATCGACGGAATACATAGGCTGAACCTGCCTGCCGTCCAGCGCCTCGAAAATGGTCTGCGGTATCTTCTTGAAATCCGCGATCATCGAAAAGGGCTTGCCGCGGCAGTCGTCCTGGAACATCGGCACAAAGTAGAAGTTCTTGTAGTTGCGGAGTGTTCCTATGTTCTTTGCGGAGGCGGACAGCGCGTCGTTGGTCGACACCGCGATCACCACGGGCCGCTGATTGCGCAGGTGGCTTTTTACCGCCATGCATACGGGAGTATCGGTTATCCCGAGCGCCAGCTTTGCGAGGGTGTTGCCGGTACATGGCGCGATAACCAGAACGTCAAACATCTTTTTGGGTCCTATGGGTTCGGCGGCGGTGATGTCGTGGAGAACCGTCCTGCCCGTGATCTCGTACAGCCGCGCGGCGTGCTGCTGAGCAGTGCCGAAGCGGGTATCGAGCGTATATGCGTTGTGGGACATTATCGGGGTGACCTCGCAGCCGAGAGAAACAAGTTCCTCCAGCTCCTCGAAAACCTTGGCGAACGTACAGAACGAACCGCAGACCGCAAATCCCACACGCAGTCCCGAAAGCTTCTCTATATCGCTCATGATCTATCCTTTCACTGTTGTGTACCTATAAGTTTGGGCGCGCAAACGCGCGGTATGTCTTTGATTTGGAGCGATCATACATGATTATTTTTCGGTAAGCTTCGACGCTATCGTCTCGGCGATAGCGTTCCCCGCCGCTTTGGGCGAGTGTTTTCCGGGCAACCCGGGCGCGTAAATATATTGTATATCATAGCTTTCGGCAAGCGGCTTTGAAGGCTGTTCGGGGAGCGTGGCAAGCTCAATAAACACACTGCCGCACTTCATTGCCGAAAAGTGACTGTCCGTAAAGAGCGCGTAAGGAACTGTATTCGCGGTGAAGTCAACGTCTCCGAGAACGCCGCCGATATCCGAGGTATTGACCGACGAAAAGCCGTCAAGCTCCGCCTCCGTGCGCTGTTCGGGGCGGCGTGCCGCTACCGTGACGGACGAGCCGTTTGCCGACAGTCTGTACGCCAGCATTCTGCCTATCCTGCCGTAGCCCGTAATCAGCGAACGCGATCCGAGCAGTGCGCCGTCAGTGCTTTGCGATAGCAACGCGCAGGCGGCTTCGGCGGTTAGCGCGGCGTTTTTCAGGGTAAGCGCCTCCTCGGCAAAATAGTTGACGAGCGTATAGCCGTTTTCGGCGCATATCTCAGTCAGAGCTGGGCACTCCCCGCCCGCGAATATTATGGTATTTTTATCGGCAAATTGCGTAATAATGCCGAATTCAAGCGAATTATCAGAAAGCGGCGCAAGAATTTCCCTGCCGTTCCTCGTAAGCGGCAGCGGCAGGACTACCGCGCCGAACCTGCCCCGCGTTTTTTCGCAAAGCCGTTCGACGTCATATTCCGCGGATAATCTTTCCGCCGTATAATTCATTCGCTTGTCGCCGCCGATAAACAATATCTTCATAAGCTCCCCTCCCGAATATGCCGTGTTATGACACATTGTATGCGGCTTGACGGGTTTTCGTGAATGTAATACTTATGATCTACGCGTAAACATCTTCTAGGAAATCCCGCATCTCTCGCCGCGTCAACGCTCCTTGGCGTACATACAGTACGCCTGCGTCACGTTTCCATACGATAGGTGCGGTCTATCCTCAAACCTTGTCTACACTCTGATCATAAATTAGTATAAAAGTCTCCCGAGACATCCTCCCGGGAGACTTGCATTTATCTTTTGTAACCGCCGTCGCTGATTATTTTACAGTAATCGCGGTAACAGATGTTCAGGTCAACGTCGCCGCGTATTCCCGATACTCTGCCCTCGCTTGAGTACTGCCAAATACCGAAATTTCCGCTGTACGTCGGCGAGGTGCGCCACTCGGCAAGCCATAGGTCGTATTCCGACAGCCTGTTCATATCCAACAGCGTCGTGAGCCAATGCTTGTTGGCATAGAGCATAGGATAATATCCCGCATTCTTTATCTCGTCAAGGAACGCCTTTGCTATTGCGGTAAGTCGGCTTTTGCCCAAGTCCTCCTGCGACGGATCCTCAAAATCGAGTATCACGGGAAAATCCAGATCATACGGCTCTATCACGCTCAGGAAATACCTTGCCTCCTCGCGCGCCTCGAGCATCGTCGTCGCGTAGCAGTAGTGGTAAACGCCCACCATTACACCCGCTTTCTGCGCCTCGACTATATTGTATTCAAAGGTCTTGTCCTTCTTCACATAAAACGAGGAGCGGAGTATCGCGAAATCAATACCCGCGTTTTTCACGCGCTTCCAGTCAATTATATCCTGCCAGCTTGAAACGTCGATACCCTTCAGCTTGACATTATCGCCGATTGGCGGATGCTCGGGACGTATTACTGCTTCGGGCGGCGAATTACGGTTATCGACTACACGTCCGCTTTTGGTGAGAGCCAGCGTCGCGCTTTGAGATTTTAAGTACTTTGAACCGTAGTTCAGCGTGACTGTTCCGCTGTTCACAAGCCTGCTGTACAGGCACAGGTTGCCAGATTGGACGATCTTTCCGCTCAAAGTGACCAAAAGCTTGCCTTTTGCGAACAGCTGCCCCATATCAAGCGTCTGCCAGCTGCCCGTTATTTTAACGTCAGAGGTCTGCGAAAGCGTCGTCCTGCCGCTGCTCTTGTAAATACCCGAATTGTAGACCAACACCTCGCCGCCGAGCACTGCCGTCGCCGCATTCGTTGTTGTGAACGCGGAGGATATCCTCAGCGTTGAGCTTTTCGTCGTCGAGACATTTCCATTGTTTAAGAGCGAGCTGCCCGCCGCCAGCGTTAACGTTCCAGAAACGGTCATCTGAGCCTTTGGCTGAACGGTCACTGCGCCGCGTATAACAAGCGCGCTTCCGACGTAGACCTGCAAATTCGCGCCCTCGCGAAGCTCAAGCGTGCTTCCGGCGGGAAAAGTCACCGTAGTTCCCCTTGATATTTTTACCGTGCTGTCTATGTAATAATTCCTGTTCGCCAAAGGCGACGAACTGCCCGTCCACCGCGTCGCGCCGTTCTGCGTACTCGGACGGGCACTGCCCGTAACGGCGGAGCTTGACGATCCCGACGAGGACGACGGCGCGGCATATGCCGTACAGCCGAGCGCGAGAGCCGCCGCAAGGAACAGTCCCGCAACTCTTTTCAAAAGTTTGATTTGCACCACTTCCCTTTTTAAAGAATAGGTAAGATGTTTTTATTATTTGTTCCATAGTTATATTGTCTCATATTTTTATTGATTTGTCAAATGTTTTTTTGCTTTTTTTTGTGGTAATTTTCGTAAAGAACGGAAAAATGCGGAATTTATGTAGCACGGGGCTGCCGAAAAATTTCGGCAGCCTTTGAGGTCAAGTTGACGCGTCGATGACCGACATCGGATCGACCCACTCTCCGCCGCGTTTTACGCCGAGATGGAGATGCGGCTGTTGAAGCACCTCGGACTGGTTGGTCTCGCCCGTTTTCCCGATGATCTCGCCTTGATTCACCTGCTGACCCGCCTTGACGTTAAGCTCCTTTGCAAGTCCGCAATAGTGTACCTCAAGACCGTTGCTCTGCTCCACGATAACATACACGCCCCACAGGGGATCGTCCTTGATCTCCTTTACCGTGCCCTCGGACATGGACTTTACATCCGTGCCGAGGTCACAGAGAATATCGCATCCGTCGTGAGTTTTCCACACGCCAAGCGTCTCGGATTTCACGAGCTCGCCATTGCTGAACTGGTGAGATACCTCGCCCGTCACCGGAAGAACGTTCCCGATCTCAACGGCGACTATCGGCTTGTTGACCTCCTCGGCGGACTCGCTTGAAACTGGCTTTTTTGTTGATGAGGGCTTGCCGTTCTCAATAGGCACTCCCGAGACGTTATTCTGCACGGGAATGTCCGAGCTGCTGTTCGAGTAGACCCACGAGCTTTCACCGGAGCTTGTTCCCGTAGGAACAAGCCGTTTCATCGTAGAGTTATACGCCGCGAACACCGATACCACAACAGCCGCTATTCCCAGCGCGGACGCGATAACAAGCACCTTTCCGTTCTGACTGTCCTTGTTTCTTTTTTTCATAAGCACTTTTCCTTTCCAATTTGTTTATGGATCGCCCCATTGGTTTGGGAGATATCAGTATTTTTGACTAAAATGGGGAAAATATACATTTTTTGGTATTGGAGTGATAATAAGGCAAATCAGAATTTAACGCAGTAAGTCCGAGCTCCCTCCGCGCGAAGCGCGGAATAAAAGTTTTTCGCCAAGCCTTTTTTCAAAAAGGCTTGCGGAGTGCAGCGGCAGAGCCTCTGCGCAGGTTTGGGCAGAAGCTGCCTCCAAGGCGGCAGCCCAAAACGCCGTGCGAAGCACGGCAGTTGCGCACATAGTGCGCAACAAAGGCGCGGAGCGCTGCATCGCCGCAAAGCAGCGAAACAAAAAAGGCGCTAAAAGGGCTTGGGAAAAACAAGAGTTTTTCCTAAAATCAAGGATTTTGCCTGTTGGCAAAATCCTTGATAAATTAGTTTTTTCTGCCAGTGGCAGAAAAAACTAATCAGTAACCCAAACAACTCTTTGCTAAGATAAATTCTGATTTATATTACTCCATACAACAGAAAATTCCTTTCCGCATTTTTGTGCAAAATAAACAAAAAAATGCTATTCCCGCAAAAGCCGATTAGTATCGCTTGAAAAAATTATGAAAATATAGTATAATAAAATGTGTATAGATTTTAGGGGGCGTTTACTATGAATGTGTATATGGCTCGGCAGCCGATCTTTGATAACGAAAATAACGTCTATGCCTACGAGCTGCTCTACCGCAGCAACGGACAGGAAAACGCGTATAACGGCATTTCGGGCGACGAATCCACCGCCGACGTGGTAACAAACGCGTTCTTCGGACTGGACGTTAAAAACATCATCGGAAACGCAAGGGCTTTCATAAACTTTACGGGCAACCTCCTCAAGCGTGGTATTCCTAAAATGCTATCTCCCGAGATACTGGTCGTTGAGGTGTTGGAAAATCAGCTTACCGACGACGATCTCCTCGACGCCTGCCAAGAGCTTAAGGAACTTGGCTATATGATCGCGCTTGACGACTTTGAGTACTCCAACGCATATAGCGAGCTGTTCCAGCTGGGCGATCTTGTGAAGATCGACTTCAGAACTCCCCCGAAATCCATAGAGGAGACCGCTTACGTCTGCCGATACTCCAACAAGCTTATGCTCGCGGAGAAGATCGAAACGCGCGAGGAGTTTGAGTATGCGAAAAAGCTCGGCTGCACATATATGCAGGGCTACTATTTCGCAAAGCCCGCCATTATGTCGGGAAGCAGTATTCAACCGCTGCCCGTCAACCTTATGCAGGTAATGCAGCTTATCTCCGAGCCCGAGCCCGACATAGGCGCGATAGTCGAGGTAATGTCTCGTGATACGGCAATGTGTCAAAGAGTGCTGCGCCTTATAAATTCCGCGTATTTCGGGGTATCAAATAAGGTGTCTTCTATAAATCAGGCAATACTGATACTCGGTCTGGACTACCTGCGCGAATGGGTCTATCTTATGGGCATGCAGAAACTTACCCATAACGACAACGTCGAGGCAATGAAAACCTCTCTGCTTATGGCAAAGCTTTGCAAGAAAATATCGCTTTTGATCCCCGAAGCGGAAGAGCAGTCGGAATCGTTCTACCTTATGGGGCTGCTGTCAATGGTGGTTCTCGGCGGCGAGCGCGCGCTGGCGCAGGCGCTGGACGAGTTCCCGCTCACAAACGATATCAAAAAGGGCTTGCTGAGACGCGGCGGCATTTACAGCGACGTATTTGAAATGGCAATGTCCTATACCAACGCGGATTGGGAGCGCTTTGAGGAAATGACCGAAAAGTACCGTATCGACAGCTCGGTTATTACCGATCTGTTTGTTGAGTGTACGAAAGAAATAGATCAGATCCAGATGACATAATGACGATTCACTGTGTTTGGAGGTTTGGCAATGTCGTTTTTTCTAGACGAGATCGACTCCGATCTGTGGGAGCGTCTCGGCTCCTGCGGAAAGAAAATAGTGCTGTACGGTATGGGAGACGGCGCGGAAAAGATCAAAGCCGTGTTGGACGAAAAGAGTATTCCCGTTGCAGATATAATGGCGAGCGACGACTTTGTGCGCGGTCATGATTTTCTGGGTTTCCGTGTGAAAAAGCTCTCCGAGATTGAGGCGGAGTACGACGATTTTATTATCCTAGTTTGTTTCGGCACTCAATTACCCGATATCATGGATAAAATATACGGGGTCGCGGAAAAGCACGAGCTGTACGCGCCGAACGTTCCCGTTGTGGGCAAGGGGCTGTTCGACCTCGGATTCGCTCGGGAGCACAAGGGCGAACTGAAAAAAGTTTACGATCTGCTCGCGGACGAGCAGTCCAAACGCGTTTTCGAGAACGTTATACGTTATAAATTAAGCGGCGAGCTGAAATATCTGCGTACTGTCGAAACGCCCTCGGAGGAGAAGTTCGATCTGCTGAATATAGGCGTTGAGGAGACTTATATCGATCTCGGCGCGTACAACGGCGACACGCTGATCGAATTTCTTAACGAGACCTCAATGCAGTTCACAAAGCTGTACGCTATGGAGCCCGATATGAAAAATTACCGCAAGCTAAAGCGGCGGCTGTATATGATCGGTTCGGCGCTGCTGGAAGCGTACAATGTCGGCGCGTGGGACGAAGACACCATCGCGGCGTTCAGTATGCGGGCGGGCAGAAGCTCGCACGCGATGCCGCAGGAGGGCAAACCCGCAAATCCCTCGCGATACCGAGAGGTCAAGATGATGAAGGTCGACACTATGCTCCAAGGCGGGTCGGCTAGCTACATCAAAATGGACGTCGAGGGCTCGGAGGAAAACGCTCTCCGCGGAGCGGCGGAAACTATAGCAAACTTCAGACCCAAGCTGAATATCGCGTTGTATCACCGAAACGAGGATATTTTCAAGCTCCCTCTGCTGGTGAACGGAATGAATAAAAGATACAAGCTGTATATGAGACATCACCCGTATGTCCCCGATTGGGATACTAATCTTTACTGCGTTTAACAAGGAGTTTTTATGAAAATTGCTATTGGAATAATTTTGGTGGCGATAGTTATGGCGGCATTGGTGTTATATCTTGTGCTGATAATGAATTCCCACGCTTTGGCTTTCTGCGGTGATATCCCCCAGACGGAGGGCACAAATCTATCCGTAACGAGAATATACACCGCCGACTTTAACGCCAATGAGACGCTGTCCGAGATAGTAAATCGTATGAACGCAAACGAAAGCGGCAATATGTCCGCCGAGGAGCTTACCGAAATATTAGCTACATATCAAAATATCATTTACGCGCCTGTGTTCCTGTTTAATCTGGCACAGGAGGACAATAATACATTCGTGCTCACGGGAAGCGTGTATAACGGTATCAGCCCGGAGGGCACACCGACCTCGGCCGATTTTATGTATAGAAATCTAACTCTTACCGCGGGCATACCCGACGGCAAGATGCTGGCGGTGCAGAATGTGTATTCCGACAACGTTGACGAGGACGGTCAGCCGTCTTTCAAGGAGCGCAAAAAGGTTGTCGATCCCGTGCTTATGGACAACGATCAGGCGGCGGCGTTCGCATTCAGGGAATTTGACAGCTTCCGTATCGTGTTCACGGCTGTCGAAGGCGTTCCCGCCTCTATTACTTTGGCGTTTGAATACGAGGTCGTGGCGCAGAACCCTCTCGATTTCACAAATCTGCCCAACGGTAAAATGGGCGTGACTATTACCGCAGGCTACAACGACCGCGGCGAGCTTACTCCCGAAATAGAGCTGGAGCGCATCTACGCGATGTCGGACGCTCAATGATTAAAAAAATACGAAACTCCTCCGCCGAGATCGTCGGGGGAGCTTTTTGTGCGCGAACGCATTTTCGGCGAACGTCCGCGAGGATGCTGGTATACCATATTTAAGGATACAAGGATAAACCCGCATAACACTGACATTGCCAAACAACATAACCGACCGCAGGTGTTCTGCGGTCGGCTGCGCTTGTTATTACTTTCTATGGCTTAACATCTGTTAACGCGGACCTCAGCGCCGTCGAAAAGCGCCCCCGTGCTTTCCGTCACGATCCGGTCGGAGAAGATAATCCCCGAAACAATCTCGACATACCCGTCCCGCTCCTCGCCCGTCTGCACGGGAGCCAGCCTTACGAAATCCCGCTTCGTCCCGTTCTTTTCGGCGGAGTAAACCGCGTAAACGCCGTCCTCGAGCATGGTTTTCGTAACGGCAATTTTTTGTATCGAGCCCGTCCTCGGCTCGCCGTTTTTGTCCGCGTATTCATATGGAAACATCCTTTGCTCGGGACGCGCGGCGGTCACCTCCGGCAGCGTGCCTTCGTGTATCTTCTCCGCGAAAAACGTCAGGAGCAACATTCCCGCAAAAAAGAATACCGTAACAATAATCAATATTTTTTTCGTCATGACAAATCACCCAAAGTCAGCCCTTTTTCCAGATTTTCGTTAAAGAAAAGGTACAGAATCAGCACGGGGATCAGGAAGATCACCGCCGCGGGAAACAGCACCTCGCCCGTGTATCCCTGCGCGTTGGTAATAAAGACGGGCAGCGTTTTCAGACCGTCGTTCTTCAGAAAAAGCATGGGCTGCTCCACCATATTCCAGCAGTCCGCAAATACGAATAAAACAACCGCAAAAATGCAGATGCGTATCTGCGGAATAACTCCCGTAAATATCACGCGGAATATCGAATTAGTTTCAATGCGCGTCGCCTCGATAACCGAATTGACGATATTTTTCATGTACTGGTGCATGACTACAACTCCGAACGGACTGAAGATCATCGGCAGAATAATGCCCCACGGCGTATCGATCAAGCCCATATCACGCAGCCCGATATAATTCGGCAGGATCGTGACCTGCAGGGGCATCATCATGAGTATGATATAAAACACAAACAGCGCGCCCTTGCCGCGGAATTTTGCCTGCGAAAAGCCGAACGCGCAAGGAACGATTACAGCTAATTGCACGATTGTAATTGCCGCCGCGTACAGCACCGAATTCCAGAACATCGGATAAAAAACGAAGCAGTCGAACAGCAGATCGGCGTAGCCCTGCAGCGAAAATCCACCGTCCACGCGGAATGAAAATACCATAGTCGCCGCGACGGGAAGCACAAAAATCAGCGCGAGAATCGCGAAAAATACGGCATTGATTTTTCTCATCGGTCGAACCTCCGCTGAATGAAAATTCCCGACATAACAATGCCGAAAACGAGGATCGAGGTCAGCACCGCTGAGGTCGCAAGGCTCTGATAATCGAGCTTAAGGAAGTTGTTGTTCATATAATATTGCAGCGTATACGAATGGTCGGGCGGGTAGTTTGTGCCGTAAAACAGATAGCTTTCCTTGAAGATCTTAAAGCTGTTGACTATCGACAGAAGCGCAGTGAAAAATACCGTAGGCGCGACCATGGGAATGGTGATTTTTGTGTGCAGGATCAGGCTGTTCGCGCCGTCCAGCCGCGCCGCCTCAAAGACGGAGCCTTCGATCGAGGTGAATGCAGCGGTCAGCAGCACGATACATATCCCGATATTTTTCCAGATGAACAGCAGATAGATCGGCAGCGCAGTACTGCTGTCGGCGAACACGCTCCGCCAGATCAGGACTATGCTCGCGGTGGGGATCACCATCGGCAGCACGAACGCGAACCGAGTTTTCCGCACCCATTTGATGCCGTAGGACAGCGCGAGCGAGATCACCAATGCAAGAACCATTAAAATTGGCACAGCAATCGCGATCAGCAGGAGCGAATTTTTCAGCGATAACAGAAAATATTTATTCGTAAGCGTTTTTATGTAGTTGTCGAACCACACGAAATTGCGACGGAACTGATTGTCGATCAGCGAATAGTACAGCACGCGCATATAAGGAACGACGAAGAATACCGCCGTCCCGATCAGGCTCGGCAGAAAGCAAAGCTTGCATTTGGTGTTCCATTTCAAATGTTTTTTCATTGCTCCGCTCCTATTCATTCAGATAGGCAGAGAGCTTGCGGTCCGCTTCGGCGATGAATTCGTCGAGGGTCATTTTGTCGCCGATATAATCGTAAAACGCGTTCGCGTAGACCTCGTTCGGACAATTAAACACGATACTTCCGTTATTGATAACAGACTTCAATTCCGAATAATATTCTGACGTTTCGTAAACGGAGCGCTCGGAAACGCACAGATTTTCCTCGTCATTATGCAGCGTTTTCGCGAGCAGCGAAATATAGTCCAACGCGTCCTGCAAATTTTCCGCAAACGGATTGACGCAGATAAACGTGCAGACCGCCGAGTTATTACCGTAAAAGCCGGGAACAGGCGCGAGCTTTTTATAGGGAAACTCCGAGTACCTCGAAAAATCCGATTGATAGCAGATTATCTCAAAAGCTATATCCTCAAGCCTTCCGTCGGCCAACGCCGCTCCGAATCGCTTGAACGCGGCTTCGGCGGCGCTTCCCCCCGACATATCGAACGCCTCGTTTTTGAATATCCGAGTTTTGATGAACTCCGCAAGCTCCCGAAAGGAAACTGTGTCAAAAGACGTATTGCGGCTGAGATAGCCGTCGATCAGCAGAGAGGAATAGTAATTCGGGTCTATAAAGCACGTCAGTCCGCTTGCCTGCGCCTTTAAGAGTGCCTCCGTAAATTCGTCGGGCTGCATATTATCGGAGAAATTCAGACCGCATTGCTCCGACGTTTCACTGTCGTAGCACAGAGCGTTGACGCGCAGCGATACGGGAAGCGCCCAGACGTTTCCGTTTTCGTCCGTCATCGCGTCGCGGATAAACGGAAAGCAATCGTTCAGATATTCCTCAACTCCGTCTATATCGTTCAGCGGATAGAAGCTTCCCTTGTTTTTCGCGTTTTGAGAAAAACCGTCCTGCGAGGTGAACAGGAACAGATCGCGGTCGCTGTCCTGCGATAAAAGAGCAAGCGCGAACTCCTCCGGCTCAAGCTGCTCCGCGACCAGCGAAAACCCGAGCGAGCCGGGAACCAGCGAAAGGATCTCTGTGGACGCCAGCGAAAGGAATTTAGACAGATCGGCATTAAGCGCCGCCGAGATATCCGCGATGATCAGCTGTCCGAAGGTCGCAGACTGCGGAGCCGCGTCGATAAAGCAGAGCCGTCCGTTTGAGAATTTGATGTTCCCGCCCGCGCCAACCTCGCTTATCGGGATATCCAGCCTTCCCTTTTCGGTAAGCGAACCCATCGTTACGCAGGAATTATTGTAGGAATTTTCGACCGCAGAATAGACATACCTGTCCTCGCCGCACATAGCGAAGGAAAATATCATTCCGAGATCGTCTCTTTTCTTCTCGGAATAATCTCCGGTAGCAGCGTCGTAGGTAACGAAGAAATATCCGTCCGCATCATGCGCGTAGATAACGAGAGTGCTTTCCCAGACGCCGAACTCGACCGCCCCCTTATCCCAGATAACGCTTTCGGTATTCTCCGCGAGATCGAAGCAGGTCAGAATTTCTCCGCTGTTGTAGTAACCGTTTCCCGTTTCGCCGACGCCGAAATTCGCGGGGTCGAGCGCGAGCATAAATATCTTGTTGTCGGCAAGGATCATTTTCTTTACAAGAGTGATATTCCGATAGGTGTGCAGTTTTTCCTTTGTATGATCCTTCAGGGAATATCTGAGCAGCGCAACGCTTTCGGCATGGTCTTCGCGGATATAGGAGGGATAGTAAACGATATCTCCGTCCGCGCACATATTCGCGGGACCGTTTTCCTCGTCGAGCACGCAGGGATCTTCGCTCTTATCCTCCGCGGAAAGGCGAAGTCTGTAGATCGGCTCCCCGTCGGAAAACGAATATTCTTCAAACTCGCTCGTTTTCCCGAATGTGAGGTAACGGACTTTTCCATTCTCGTCAAAGTCGAAAGCAATCACGTCTTCGTCCGAAAATACTCTTTCTATCTTATTTGTTTCGGCGATATCGGGCGGCAGTTCATTTCTTTCACAGCCGCAGATCAAGACGAGCGCCGCCGCGAGCAGTAAAATACCCTTTTTCATTTTATTTCCTCCCCTATTAGGTTGCTCCGAGCTTCAATACCGAAAACCTATTGTCGTCGGTAAAAATAATTTTAACGATATCGCCGCCCGTAAATCCGTACAGATCCGAGCCGTCCGTGTACATCTGACGGAAAGACAGGCTTTGATCGCCGCAGGAAAGGGAAGAAAGCGCGCCGTTTTCGTCTATCTTAATGATAAAATTACGGTCGAAGCAAAGATACGCACAGCCGTCAAGCACCGTATATCCGCTGATCTCGGAGTTCGCGCCGCCGAGTAAAGATGAAAAATCGTCGACGGTATACACCCTCATTCCGCCCGTTTGCAGATTTAAAATTCGAAATGTTTTTCTGAAAAAGGCGTAATTTTTTTTATCAACGATACAGCCGTTCATGAAAAGCAACGTATCATCCGCGGCGATATCTGCCGAAACGCTGCCGTTCGTCATGAAAAAAGTATTTCTTTCCTCGCTGTATCCCAGGTGATAACCGCAGGTTTCGAGCCAATAATTCATAGGCTGTTTTTCGGAAACATTGCTTTGAAACCCTCTGAAATACTCCGCCGCAACGGATGTGCCCTTGCCGCTCTCATAGACCCTTTGTTCTCTTGTTCCGTAATAAAGCCCATCGGCTGTGGCGTGGAGACACGTGATGTTATCCTCGTCCAGATAAACCTCGCTTCTCTTTTCTGTTTTTGAATAACGATATACCGTTCCGGTCGGCCCGGAGTCTCCTATCTGGGAGGTTATCGTTCCTTTCGGCGAGATAAAGAAAATATCGTCTCCGACAGCGGTGATCCAGATTGCGGGCAGATCAGCAAGCTTTTCCGGCTTACCGTCGTTCAGATGATATAAATAGCCGCCGTCCGCTAAATTTGTATAGTATATCTCCCCGTCTTCATCACAGCAGAAAAAAGCGTTGGTGCTCATTTCCTTTGCGTTCGCGGGCAGATTTCCGACAGTCAGCGTTTCGCCCGTTAATTCCATTCCGGGAAACGGAAAATCCTCTTCGGGAGGTGCAAAGGTCGAATCATCGCTCGTAGAAACAGGCGGATCTGATATTTGCGAAGAATTTTTTTCGACTGTTTCTCCGTAAGAGTCGTTCGGCACGGACCAATTCCCCGTACCGGCGGTGTATTCCGGCAGTCCCGTGGAAGTCCCTATCCCCGAAGAATCGGGAGGAAGCACCGTAGAATTTCCTCCAAAACGCGCAAACACCGCGAACGCCGCCACCAGAACCACCACCGCAGCAGCGGTACACGCCCACGGTACGAGCCTTATCCTGTGCGGCTTGTAGTCCATCGCCTCGCAGACAATATCGTCGTCGATAAAGCCCGCGCCCCATATCAATTTTTCTTCATTCATATTTCGATACCCTCCTTTTCAAGATATTTTCTAAACCGCTCGCGCGTTCTGAAAAGCAGCGACTTCACCTTGCTCTGACTGAACGCGTAACGCCTTGAGATCTCTTCGACGGATTCGAGAAACCAATAGCGCCGCATAAACACGTTCCGCGCGTCGGCGGACTGTGTGCGGAGAAAGTCGCTCATCGCTCTGCCAAGCGCCTCGCCGCCGTCCTCGAAAAACGGCGCTTGGTCGGATAGCGTTCCCTCAAGCTCCGAGAACGAGACCAGCGCCCCGCAGCCGCGCTTTTTTGCGGAGTAGTACTTCACGCGCGAAAGCGACAGGTTGCGCGTTATCTTGCAGATGAACGCCCTGAAATTATCGGGACGCTTCGGCGGTACGGTATTCCACATATTGAGATATGTATCGTTTACGCACTCCTCGGCGTCCTCGCGTATACCGATAATGCGGTATGCAACGCTCTCGCAGAGCCGCCCGTACTTCGCAGCCGTTTCGGAAAGCGCACGCTCGCTGCGTTCAAAATATAATTCTATAATCTGTGCGTCGTCCATTCGATCACCTCGCTATTGATATGTTAAAAACGTGTTCAACTATGTAGTAGGAAAAAAATGCTGCAAGGTTGCGTTATTTAAAAAAATTTTTAAAAAAGTACTTGACAAATTATTCAAAAGAGTTTATACTGTATATATAACATATAAACACTATAAACAGGGAGGTGAACAGATGAGAATTTTACAGAACAGCGACGTACCCATCTACAAGCAGATAGCCACACAGTTCAAGGACGATATTATGAGCGGGGCTATCGCCGAGGGAGAGTATCTGCCGTCGATACGCGGGCTTGCAAAGGATCTGAAGATCAGCGTCATAACAACCATGAAAGCGTATGAGCAGCTCTCCGACGAGGGACTGATAGCTCCCGTACAGGGCAAAGGATATATCGTCAACCCGCAGGATAGGGAGATGGTTCGCGAACAGCATCTGAGGCTGCTTGAGCAGCATTTGCAGAACGCTATGGAAAGCGCAAAGCTGGCGGGAGTTTCGCGCGAGGAGCTCATTAAAATGATTACGGTTTTGTATGAGATATAAGGAGGATCAAGTTATGTTGATATATGCGCAGGACAGAAAAAACGTAGTTGACGCGCGCCTGTTTGCGGTTCAGAGAAATATCGGCGGCGGCAAGGACGGTAAATATATGATACTCGCGTGTGCGGAGGGAATGGGCGGTCAGGTCATCGCAGGAACTTACCCCGACGAAAAGACCGCTATGGACGCGCTTGAAAAGGCATACGCGGCGTTCGCGGACGGGGCAAAGGCTTACAAATTCGACTGATAGGGGGAGCGTATGGATACGATATTAACGTCAAAGGGACTTACGAAAAAATACAGCAAATTTACGCTCGGTGGTATCGATCTCGAGCTGCCTAAGGGGTTCGCGACCGCGCTTATCGGCGCTAACGGCGCTGGCAAGACCACGCTTATCGACGTGCTGTGCGGAGTTATCCACGCGAACGCGGGCGAGGTCACATATTTCGGCGAATACAAGGACATAGACAGCGCGGCACTGCGCGAGAGGATAGGCTACTGCGCGGCGCAGGGTTTCTTCCCCGCCGCTTGGAAAGCTAAGGATATCGCGGAGGCAATGTCCGTCGTGTATGAAAAATTTGACAGGGAGCGGTTCAACAAGCTCTGCCAAGAACTTGAGGTCGACGACGAAAACACCAAGAAAGCAAAGCCTATGTACAAGCAGTCGGACGGAAACCGTATGAGAACGGCGCTTGCGGCGGTATTTGCGCGGGAGACCGATCTGCTGATACTCGACGAGCCGGGCAGCTCGCTCGACCCGTTAATGCGCGACAGGCTCTGCGACAGGATGAGAGGGTATCTGGACGACGGCGACGGCGAGAAGTCCATTTTGTTTTCGACCCACAACATCGCCGATATGGAGAACGCCGCCGACTACGCCGTGTTTATGGACAAGGGACAGATAATCGAACAGGGGTTCGTCGAGGACTTGAAAGAGAAATACGTTATCGTGCGCGGAGACGCAGCCGATTACGACAACGCGAGGGCGCTTATGCTGTCGCACAACGTCAACAAGACGGTATTCGAGGGCTTGGCGCTCGCGGCTCACAAGAACCGCTTCGAGGCGGAGGGCGCGGTCTGCGAGCGTCCGACGCTCCAGCAATTGAGCATAGGAATGTTGAAATACGCGGAGGAACGGCGATGAAATATTTCAATTCTTACAAGCTGTTTTACGGGAAGGATTTTATCAAGCAGTACTTCGCGCTGTCGGCGCTGAATATGGCGGTAATACTTATTACGGGGCTTCTGATGTTTCTGATAAACAACGAAGGCTTTCACGGCTTTATGACGGGATTTATCCCGCTGGTGTGCGGCGCGTTTGCTATGGGCTTCGGCTTCGGACTGGTAAACTCGGTGTTCATCGGAAATCTTCCCGCAAATCCCGGATACAAATTTTTTCATTCGGTCGCGGGCGGCGCGGAGCATTTCAAGCGCGCGATACTGTTCTCCAATATAATGTCGCTTTTCCCAATAGCGTTGTACGGCGCGGTCGGAGGGCTGGTGTTCAGGCACTACATAATCGTCGTGATGACGGTGACGGGATTGTTTATGATGGCGATAACCAACATCACAAGCCATATGACGTCTCCGTGGATAAGAATCGGCTCGTTCTGTGTGATAGGCTTCGCATACGGCTTCTACGCGGGCGTAAACGGCGATGAGGAGGAAGGAGTTGCGGTGCTGCCGCTGAACGCGACGATAATGATCTGCGCGGCGGTGCTGGTGTTCTACATAGTTTCTCTTATCGTTGTAACGACGACGGCGGAAAAACGCTGGAGCAAGGAGGGATAACGATATGAAAGGACTGAGATTTCTTTTTGACAGCTGGAAGAAAATGCCGTTTTTCTTCTGGTTCGGTATAGTGTTTTCGTTGGCGTTTGCGGCGCTGCCGTTTATTTTCCACAATGAGACCTCGGCGGAGGAATATATGTTCCCGAAGATGTTCATATTCTTCCCCGCGTTCTTTATGACGGAAATGGGGCTTATATGCGGCTGCCGCGATATCGCCGCGAATAAGCTTGTGCGCTCGTTCCCGATAGCAAAGGAGCTGTACACAAAGTCCGTACCGATATTCATAATGCTTCTGACGCTCGGCGTTTCGGCGGTGGTCGTGACCGCTTACTTTATCTTTCTGGGAATTATCGGCGCGGGCGCATCTCAGTTCGCCGACACGCTGATGATCGGCGCTTTCATTATCGCGCCCGAGTTTATCGTGTCGGTATTGTTCTCGAATATTCCCGCCGGCGGAATGGTCTGCGTTTATGTCGCGGCGCTGCCTATCGTGCTGATATCCACTATCGGCGGCGATACGGTAATGCGCATGGGCTTCGGCGTTTCCCTGCCGATCGCGGCGGTAATATTCGCGGCTGCGGTTATCGTGAGCGCCGCGCTGATGTTCGTTATCGCAAAATGGCGCTATATCAGGAGCAATGTCAAAATCAACGGCGCGGTTATAAACTACGAAGCGAGGTGAGTGTTTACCGTGAAAAAGGGACAGCGGGTATTGATAATAGTCATAAGCGTTATACTTATAATTTTTGCGGTGCTGTGTATATTCGACAAGGAAAACGGACACTCGATCTGCGCGCTGATCTCCGGAGCTATGCTGCTGATAAATTTGTACTTCTCGAAAAGGCGCAGAAACGGCGAGTGAATATGGGAAAGGGTGAGTTCATATGAAAAAGAAAACGGTCGATCTGGGATTTGCGGTCTGCCTGATGATCTCGGGCATTATCGGGATAGTAAACGGCATTGCGGGAATAATAGCGGGCTTTGAGCTGCCCAGCGTGTTTATAAGAACGCTCGGCGTGATCTCGCTTATCGATCTGCCCATGCTTGGTTTTTTCTCGGTATGGAAGATAAAACTACACAACAGTTCAAAGGAGAAAAAATGAAACGATTATTTTCTGTTATTTTATTATTCGCCGTTATGTTGTTTTCAGGGTGTGGAAGACCCGAAAACGAGGTACGTCCACCGTTCTTCAAGGTGGTCGACAAGGAAACGGGCGGCGTGGTCTATATGCTCGGCACTATGCACGTCGGCACAGAGGACGCCGTTTATTCCGACAAGGTCTACAAGGCGCTTGACGAAAGCGATACTCTGGCGGTGGAGCTTGATCTTCAGGAGCTTGAGGCGAACACGGCCGAGCTTGCCGAGGCTATGCAGCTGATGATGCTGAACGGTATGACCGCCAAGGAGTACATAGGCGAGGACTATGCGGAAATTCGCGATTGGTTCATTGACAAGGGCTTGTACAATATGGTCTATGACTACTATATCCCCGCGGTGTGGAGCAGTATGCTGTCAAATAAGCTTGCGGACGACGCAGGCTTCATCTCGGATTTCGGCACGGACAGGCTGCTGCTGACCTACGCAAAGGAACACAACAAGGAGATATACGAGATAGAAAGCGCCGCGGAGCAGTATCAGATAAACGCGAACGAGGGAAAAGAGCTGCAAATATATATGCTCACCGAAACCGTGCGTACCGATTACGACATTCAAGTGCAGCAAATGAAGGACTTGTATTCCGTATGGGCAAACGGCGATATCACGGGAATGGAGGAACTGCTCTCCGCCGACGAGCCGCCCGAGGAGCTTGCCGAGCAGTATGACCGATTCTACTTCGAGATGTACGAGAACCGTCAGGAAAAAATGGCAAAATACGTCACGGATACGCTTAAAAACGGCGGAAAGGCGTTTGTCGCCGTCGGCGCGCTGCACTACGCCGCCGCGCCCGATATTATCGATTTTATAGAACAGGCGGGATATACCGTTGAAAAGATAGGCTGATCCGACAATAATAAAACCGCGGAGCTTTGAAAAGCTGCGCGGTTTCTTTAATGCAATATTTTTCAACAAATATCTGTCCGTTTTTTCCTTGATTTTTTGTGAGGTTTTCATAAAAAACGATCAGAACGCAAAAGTTTACAAAAAGTTAATTTTTTGATGATATAATGATTTAAGTATAGTAATATGCCGTAAAGGAGGGACGGTTTATGAGAAAACTCGGGAACAAGCTTTTCGGGCTGTGTCTAAGGGCTGCGAGCTGCCCGATAATACGCCGTCCCGACGGCGAACCCGCCGACAGCAAGCCGAAAATATACGTTTGCGGAGAAGTTCCGCCGTGTGAAAAAATCTCGCTGATAAGAGCGCTGAAGTGCTCGGTGATCTTTTCACGAGACGAATATCCCGACAGCACCGTAATGTGCGCTGTCGGCTCGCGCAGGATCATTGCCGCGGACGGCGGTTTCAATACCGAGTGGATACACGAGGCGTTAAGACGGCTCAAGCAAGGCGAAAGCGTGATGGTATTTGCGGAGAGCGAGGGGTATGGAGGCGCGGCGCTGATGTCTCTGCTGTCGGGCGCGGAGATAGTTCCGATAGCCGCTCTGTACAGTCGCTCGAAATACAAGCCGTTCCGACGGCATAATATTATGGTAGGCGCGCCGATACAGCCGAACGGAAATTCCGTGCTGTCGGCGGAATGGGTCAACTCCGAGATACGGCGCATAGATACGGCGGTCTCGGCGATAAAGGGGGTACGGTCATGAGTATTCCCGAGGAGCTTAAAGCTATATTGACAACGATCTCGCCCGAGACAGCGAATATGCCTCTTACCGAGGACACCGTGCTGACGGACGATCTCGGGCTTGACAATATGAGCCTGCTGCTTTTCGCAGTAAGCGTTGAGGATAATTTTGACATACGCTTTGTGGGTTCTCCCGAAATACATACCCTGGGAGACATTATAAATTACATCAAAAATTACAGCAAAGGTTTGGTGATCGAACATGAAAACGGGACTTATACTTGAAGGCGGAGCGGTTCGCGGCATTTTCACCGCAGGCGTGCTTGACCGCCTTATGGAAAACGGACTTTACTTCCCCTACGTTATCGGCGTATCGGCGGGCGGCGGCAACGCGATGAGCTACGTTTCCCGTCAAAAGGGAAGGACCTGCCGAATGATAAACGTACCGCGCAGCGAATCGTATTACGGACTTAAACAGTTCCTAGGCTCGAAAAAGCTGATAAATCTCGACAAAATGGCGTTTGAGTATCCGTATAAGCAATTCCCGTTTGATTTCGATACATACTTTCACAGCGGTATTGAGACCGAATACGTCTGCACCTGCATGGAGACGGGCGAAGCGGAATATTTTTCCGAAGAGAACGACTGCGAACGTCTGCTGACTATCTGCAAGGCTACCTGCTCCGTGCCTATGTTGTGCGAGCCGGTGGAAATGGAAGGGCGGCATTATCTGGACGGCTCTATCGCGGACAGCATACCGATAGAACGCGCCCTGGATATGGGGTGCGACAAGCTGGTGATAATCCTCACCAAGCCCGACAGCACGGTCGCGCCGACGGATTACGCTAAATTCCGCAAGGTGATTCACGCGATGTACAAGGACTATCCCGCGTTTGAGGATGCCTGCCTGTCGCGCGTGGAGCGTTACTGGAAAACCGTCGAGCTTATGGAGGAGCTTGAGGAGCAGGGCAGGATATTCATTTTCCGCCCGACACTGCCCGCCATCTCGAAATTTGAGAAAGACGGCGGCAAGATAATGGAATCTTACCGCGACGGTTATACTCAAGCCGACGATAAGATCGCCGAGCTTATGCAATGGATGCAGTCGGTCGAGAGCAAGGTAAGCTGATACATAATAAAAATTACGCGCCCCGTTCGCAAATGAACGGGGCGCTTGGCTGCGCGGAATTATTTTGTAAAGTTATCGAGGATCTCCAGGAATTCCTCCTCGTAAATGCGACCGACAGCGGATATTCTCACGCGCGACGCCATATCGAGATCGGCGACGAAAGCAGAAGTGTCACTGTTGTAGCGGGATGTATCGTAGCGGTAGATGAGCGCCTCGTAGCCGTTTACGATGGATACTCCCTCGTCGGGAGTTGGCGTGTTGGGATTTTTGGTCGGATCGTAAGCGGGAGTAGTCTGCCCGATAAGGTTTCCGTTCTCGTCATATTCGTTGATTATTTCGGGTGCGGGAATTTTAACGGGTTTATCGGCGGTGAGCGTTTCGCGGGAAACGGGAATGAATTTGCCGTACTGCGCCGCGACCTCTATCTCAGCGCCGCTTTCGGTAGTGTATTTGAGCGTGTTGCAGGTATCGTACATTTCAAGCTTTGCGACAAAACCGTCATTGGTCTCGCGCCTGTAAACGCCGAGCTTGTCATAAGAAAGCTTCCAGTTAGGGTACAGATCGCCGAGACGGTTGAAACGCAAACCGTAAAAGCTGTCAAGCGCCTCAAGAGAGTACTCGGTGAAATTATTCTCAACAGTTACCACACCGCTGTGGTCGTACCCGACAAAATCTTCATCAATATCAAGCACCTTTATATCGTTTATGCCCGCGTTGGGATTGGAATAATCGTTGATAGGCGGCTCGGGTTCAACGGCGATTTCCATGGAAGTTGTCGGAGCGTTATCGTTGGAAACGGGCGGAGTAACGGGTTGAACATCGATACAAGCGCCGCTGTTCTCATAACCATCGGCAGTGCTTGTGTGTTCGTATCCCATGGCGTCGTTCGCACCCGCATTATTTACGGTGGTTGTCGTGTCCTGCGAATGCGTGGTCGTAAAGTTAATATATTTTCCGCGGCTCTGCGACGCGACCGCCGCGCCTATCCCGACAACTCCGACAAGCACCGCCGCCGCGCACGGCGCTCCGATAAGGAACGCTCTTCTGCGGCGCTTTATCTCGATATCTCTGCGTTTCAATACGCTTTGAGCCATTTCTTCATAATTCTTCATATTCAAAGCCCTCCTTTTCAAGTGCTGTTTTCAGTGCTATTCTCGCACGGTAGACTAATGTTTCGATGTTGTGAACGCTCTTTTTCATCACGGCGGCGGTCTCTTTATTGGAAAGCTCCTCAAAATAAGTGAGCCACAATACCTGCTGATACTCGGACTTCAGCGTTCCCATTGCGCGGTGAACGGCAATTTTGCGCTCCTCGCGTATGTATGACTGCTCCAAGCTCTCCCTGTCGTCTTTAAGGGTATCGGAAAGCTCCTCTATCGCGATAACGTTCCCGTGATTTTTTCTGAGATAGTCGATCGCGGCGTTTCGCCCTATAGTATAGAGAAACGTCTTGAACGACGAGTTTTCGCGGAAATGCGGTCTGCGTACCGCGAGCTTTACAAACGCGTCCTCGCAAAGCTCCTCGGCAACGGTAAGATTGCGCACAAAGCTGTTGAGATAGAGTATAAGCCCATCCTTGTAGTCGCGGACTATTTCGACGATACCGTTGTCGTCGCCCGTGAGAAAACGGCGGTAGCTACTTTCACCGTTCGGCATTTGCTTATTCCCCCTTTCACTTGTTAGACGGAGATTTTTGGGAAAACCTCACGATTTTATAAAAAATACTTGACAAATTTAAATGTATGCAGTATAATACCTATATAGGCAATATATTACCCAATGGAGGTTATGCGATGTACGATCTTGAAAATATGGATCAGCGGCTTATAGCGTATATAAATATTTTCATCTGCGCGAACCGTTTACAGGCGATAATGGACAGCGGTCTGGAGGACATCACCGCCAAGCAGTGGCTGGCGATAATGATGATCGACGCGTTCCCCGAGCCGCCGACGCTGAAACAGATATCGGAGATGTCGGGAGTTACGCACCAAAGTATGCGGCAGATAGTCGACAGGCTTATTGACAAGGGATTTCTCGCAGTAGTTCCCGACAAAAAGGACAAGCGCGCGATACGCCTTATGAAAACCCCCGCCTCCGATAATATCCGCACCAAAAAGGAAGGGCAGAACAAGGAGTTCGTATTCAGGCTGTTCGAGTGCCTTGACGAAGAGGAGACCGCGGCGTACTGTTCGGCGCTGGCAAAGCTGTGCGAGCGGCTTAACGAGTTAAAGGAGGAAAACAAATGAAAACGATAGTTGTATACAAGTCGAAGTACGGCTATACAAAACGTTACGCCGAGTGGATAGCCGAGGAGCTGGGCTGCGATATCAAGGAAAACGCCGCGCTCGGCGACATTCTCGGATATGACATGATAATATGCGGCGGCGGTTGCTACGCGGGGACGATAAACGGCTCAAAGCTGATAACGAAGAACCTTGCGCGGCTCTCGGAGAAGAAGCTGATACTATTCGCAGTGGGCTCAAGCTCGGGCGCGGACAAGGACATTGTCCCGTTCTGGGAGAAAAATCTCACCGCCGAGCAACGGCAAGCTGTCGCGCATTTTTATCTGCGCGGCGGCTTCGATTACGGCAGGCTTGGCAGCGCCGACAAGCTGCTGATGAATATGCTGAAATCGCATTTAAAGAAGATCAAAGACCCCGACGAGGAGACCCGCGGACTTCTCGCCGCCTACGATACTCCCGTGGACTTTACCGACAATGAACGGTTGACTGAGCTGCTGAAATACGTGAAAAATGTATGATACAAAAAGCGGAGAGTTTTGCTCTCCGCTTTGCTATATACGTAATCAAATGCTCGCCGAATAGTTGGGAGCCTCCTTGGTTATGTAGATATCGTGCGGGTGGGATTCCTTCAAGCCTGCGCCCGTAATTCTGACGAACTCCGCGCGTTCCTGAAGCTCGGGAATAGTCGGGCAGCCGCAGTAGCCCATACCGCTCCTGATACCGCCGACAAGCTGGAAGATAGTGTCCGCCAGCGATCCCTTGTACGGTACGCGTCCCTCAACACCCTCGGGAACGAGCTTCTTATCCTTTTCCTGGAAGTATCTGTCGGCGCTGCCCTGCTTCATTGCCGCGAGACTTCCCATACCGCGGTATACCTTAAACGAACGGCCCTGATAGATCTCAACGTCGCCGGGAGCCTCCTCGCAGCCCGCGAGCAAAGAGCCGAGCATTACAAGGTTCGCGCCTGCCGCGAGCGCCTTGACGATATCGCCCGAGTACTTGATACCGCCGTCCGCGATAACGGGAACGCCGTATTTAGCCGCCGCACACGCGCAGTCATACACCGCCGTGATCTGCGGAACGCCGATACCGGCGACAACGCGCGTCGTACAGATAGAGCCCGGACCGATACCGACCTTTACCGCGTCCGCGCCCGCCTTTATCAAGTCCTCGGCGGCAGCGGCTGTCGCCACGTTGCCCGCGATAACGGGAGTATCGGGGTAGGCGTTCTTTACCTTATCGAGCGTTACCATGATGTTCTTGGAGTGACCATGCGCGGAATCGAGAACAAGCACGTCCGCCTGCGCCTTGATAAGCGCGCCCGCTCTTTCAAGAACATCCGGGGTTATTCCGATAGCCGCGCCGCAGAGCAGTCTGCCGCCCTTGTCGCGTGCGGTGTGGGGGTACTGAACGGATTTTTCGATGTCCTTTATGGTTATTAAGCCCTTTAAATAGCCGTTTTCATCGACTAACGGGAGCTTTTCTATCTTGTGTCTGCGGAGGATCTCCTGCGCCTGCTCGAGATTGGTTCCGACGGGCGCAGTAATCAAATTTTCTTTGGTCATCACCTCGCCGATACGCTGCTGAGGATCGGAGATAAAACGAAGATCGCGGTTGGTAAAGATACCGACGAGCTTGCCGTTCTCAACGATCGGCACGCCGCTTATCTTGTACTTGCCCATAAGCTTGTCCGCGTCGGTGACGGTATCGTCTGGAGAGAGGAAGAACGGGTTCACGATTACGCCGTTTTCGGAACGCTTCACCTTATCCACCTCGTCGACCTGCTGCTCGATCGGCATATTCTTGTGAATGATACCGATACCGCCCTCGCGCGCTATCGCGATAGCCATTTTCGACTCGGTAACGGTGTCCATAGCCGCCGTCATAATAGGGGTGTTAAGAGTGATCGTCTTGGTGAGCTGCGTCTTGATGTCAATCATATTCGGCGTTACGTCGCTCTTTGCGGGTATCAGCAGAACGTCGTCGAACGTTAAGCCCTCCTTGACGAATTTCTCGTTGAAGTTACAGTTTAACATATCTTCCTCCTACACAATCTTCATATTTATCAACCGATAGAATATTATTGTTACTATTATACACCAAACAATAATTTATTGTCAAGCGAAACAAAAAAGAAAAATACACAAATATCTTTACTTTTTTCAGCCGAGTTTGGAACATTTTAACGCACTTAACAAAATTTCTGTGAAAAAATGGATTTACTTCTTGACTTGACGGCAATTTTATTATAGAATATATTTGTATGGTGTAAAAGAGCTGAGTTTCGGCTGTGTCGAAACCCTATGCGTTTTTGGCTTTGGATTGCCCTTATGGCAATTCAATTTCACACTTCGCGTGAAAACGCCAAAAGCCGCGCGTTGCTCCTCCGGTTTACGCGACTAATTAGGAGTGTTTTTTGATATGGAGATCTTATATCCCGATTATGATAATTGCATAGCCAACCTTGCCTGCTCGATTATGAAGCACTTCGGAGTCGAGCCGCCGAATCCCACCCTGCCGCTTGCGGACGGGCTGCTGGATAAGCGGTACAAGAACGTTGTTGTAATGCTCCTTGACGGAATGGGCAATAATATCATAGAGGCGAACCTCGCGCCCGACGGATTTTTCCGCCGTCACCTCGCGGGAACGTATTCCTCGGTGTTTCCGCCGACCACCGTCGCCGCGACTACGGCTATGGACAGCGGTTTGTTTCCCGCGCAGTCGGCGTGGCTGGGTTGGACGGGGTTTTTCCCCGAGGTCAACAGGAACGTTGTGTATTTTCTGAATCAGGATTTTGATACGAATGAGCAGATAGAGGGCGACAGCATAGCGTGGACTTATGTGCCGTATTGGAGCATACATGACCGTATCCGGGTGGCGGGCTGCGAATCATATTATCTCGCGCCGTTTGCGGAGCCGTACCCCGAGGATTTCGGCGCTTTATGCCGCGAGATAAAACGGCTGTGCGCGAAGGACGGCGAGAAGTACGTTCACGCTTACTGGGATCAGCCCGATACCGTAATGCACCGCAAGGGTTGCTTCGGCGAGCCTGCGAAGTCAACGGTACTCGAGCTTGAACGCGCTGTCGAGGAGCTTGCCAATGAGCTGTCCGATACGCTGCTGCTCGTTACGGCGGATCACGGACATATTGACAGCCCGAAGGCGGTAGTCACGGACTATCCCGATATAATGGAGTGTCTGGTGAGAATGCCGTCGATAGAGCCGCGCTGCCTTAATCTGTTCGTCAAGAACGGAATGGAGGATCGGCTAAAGGCGGCGTTCGCGGAGCATTTTGACGGGAAGTTTATGCTTATGTCGAAAGCGGAGGTCATGGAGCGGCAGCTGTTCGGCAAAGGTGAGCCGCACCCTCGCTTTGACGGAATGCTGGGCGATTATATCGCGGTCGCGGTAGACGACGTTTCGATATACAATATGAACTGCAAAAACTTTGTCGGCGCTCACGCGGGACTGACTAAAGACGAAATGATAATTCCGCTGATAGCGGTCAAAAAGGACTGATAGTTATAAATAATATTATAATTTCCGCCTCGCTGCTGGCAAGCGATATGACTAAAATGGCAGAAGAGATACGCCGCTGCGAGGACGCGGGCGTGGACTGGATACATTACGACGTTATGGACGGTCATTTCGTGGAGCAGATCTCCTACGGAACGCCGATACTGAAAAGCGTCAGAAAATGTACAGACAGGCCGCTTGACGTACATTTAATGGTTGAGCGTCCCGATCGGCAGGCGGAGTATTTCGCCGAGGCGGGCGCTGATATCATTGATATACACATAGAAAGTCCGTGCGATATCGGAGCTTGTCTCAAGCGAATACGCGGGCTGGGCAAATCGCCCGCGCTGGCGGTAAAGCCGAATACTCCGATAGAGGACGCTTTTCCGTATCTGCCGCTGTGCGATATGGTACTGGTGATGACCGTCGAGCCGGGCTACGGCGGACAAGGCTTTATCGCGGAAATGATGACCAAGGTAAAGGCTCTGCGCGAATACGCCGACAATAACGGGTTTGCATCGCTGAATATTCAGGTCGACGGAGGTATCAACGAAAACACGGGTGCGGACGCAAAAAAGGCGGGTGCAAACGTACTCGTCGCGGGCACGGGCTTGTTTAAAGCAAACGATATGAAAGCGGTCAACGCCGCACTGAAAGGAACTCTTTAAAAAATGACAAAATTAACTGCGCGGGAACCTAACAAGGTCTATCTCGAGCGATTTATTATCATGGCTATGCTGCTGGTGCTCTCGACTTGTATGCAGGGGCTAAGAGCGTTGGCGGTCGGCATATTCAGCGTTGCGCTGTGTCTTGTAACGGACCTGATATGCTGTCTTATACGGAAGATACCGTATGACCCCAAGGATATGGCCGTGCCGTTCTGGGGACTGGCGGCGGCGCTTATGATGCCCGTTTCCGTACCGTATGTGCTGGTGACGCTTTCGGCGTTTATATGCATAGTAGTTGGAAAACACCTGTTCGGCGCTTCGGACAATATTGTGTTCTGCCCGCCGGCAATTGCCGTGGCGTTTCTGATGATATGCTATCCCTCGGAGCTTCTTTATTCCCCGAAATACGGCGAGCGAATACCGGTATTCGAGGATTACGGCGGAGTACTGACGCGCTCGGTGGAGTACTCGATCAAGCTCGGCAACGTTCCCTCGGGCAGCATATGGGATATCCTTATGGGGTTTGTTCCGGGAACTGTCGGCACGGTATACGTACTGGTAATACTGGTGTGCGGAATATCTATGATATGCCACCGTTCAAACAGCGGCTGCGCGGTCATCTCCTGTCTTGTAACGGCGGGAGTGCTGGCGTTCTTCTTCCCGAGAATTGACGTTTCGGGGCTTCAATCGGTATTCTATGAGCTCAGCTCGGGATATCTGCTGTTCGGGGTGGTATTTCTTGCCGCCGAGCCTTACAGAATGCCCGAAAAGGTCATGGGCAGAGTGATATACGGCATGGTGCTGGGATATATAACGATGATGTTCCGCGTGTTCGGTCAGACCGAGGGCAGCTTTTTGTTCGCGCTGCTGATAACGGGAGCGCTCGGCAGCAGCTTTGACAGAGTTGTCGAGAACATCGCGTACTGGAAAAAGACATATGTAAACTCATTTGAGAAATCCAAGACGCAGGTTCAGCGCGGCGATATAAAGCTCACCGACACGCAGGAGATCGTATTGCCCGAGAAATACCGCTACAACACCCCGCCCATTGACGGCGAGGTAAAGAAAAAGCGCAGACGCTTCAAGGACGGCAAGGAGGATAACAATGAAAAAAAGTAAATTCTCCGTGAACCTTGACGGATTGCTTAGACAGAACATAGTGCTTATGAGCGGACTTGTCACCGCGCCCGTTATCGTAGCGGCGACTACGGTGGAGCGCGCCGTTGTGCTGGCTGTCAGTTTCTTTCTGCTGTCGTACACGAGCATACTGCTGTGCAGATTTATCCCGAGACGTATCGTGTATACGGTTAGGATACTGCTGTACGCGATAGTGGCGGCGGCTATGTATATCCCGACTATGATATGTCTGGAGTATCTGTTCCCCGACGTTCTGCCAAGCGTTTCACTGTATGTGGAGCTGCTAGTGGTGAACTCTTTCCTGCTGGCGAAAACCGAAACGCGCTTCTATCTCAAGCCCTACGGCGAGATGATGGCAGACGCGCTGATATACGTCGCGGGCTACGCGATAGTGGCGTTTGTTGTTGGCGCACTCCGTGAGATACTTGCCTACGGCACGATATACGGATTTCATCTGTCCGAGCCGATAGTGCCCGCAGCGAAATCGCCGTTCTTCGGGTTTATCCTTGTGGGAGTGCTCGCGGCATTCTGCCGCGGTATCTCGGGCAGACGCGCTCCGAGAAAGGAGCGTGGCACATGAGCGAAATATTCGGTAAAATAGTGAGCCTTGCAATGATCTCGGTGTTTATGCAGAACGCCATATTTGACAGGGCGTTCGGCGCTAACGTCGCGATATACGCGTCACGCAAGGACAATCACGTCATCGGATTTACTTTCGGCATAACGGCGATGACGACGCTCTCGAGCATAGTCTCGTACTTCTTCGACAAGCTTTTACTCCCGCAGCCGAACGGTTATCTGTTTATGCCGCTTATTTACGTCGGGATAATTGGCGTGCTGTATGTGATAGGGCTATTCATACTGTGGAAGTTTTTCCACAAGCTGTTCCGTAAGATAAAGCAGTACGCGAGCCTTGCGGTGTTCAACTGCACCGTTATCGGCGCACTGTTCCTGAACTCAAACTACGGCAGCGACCTCGCGAGCTATATCGGCTACGGCTTCGGCACGGGCATAGGTTTTTTTCTCGCCTGCTTTATGCTGAATATTGCTCACGAGAGACTGGACTCGGAAAAAATACCGCGTATTTTCCGCGGATATCCCATAATGCTGATATATATAGGCATAGTTTCGCTCGCGTTTAACGTATTGGTTGGATATACCGCCGAATTCTAGTCAAAAATAAGCTACGAAAGGAGAATTTACAATGGCACAAAAAAAGACCAACATCAAAATAAAGCATAAGAAATTCAACCTGTACAATAAGAAAAAGAGCAAGGCGCGGCAGGCTTTAAGCGTAATTCTGACTATCGTCGCCGTATGCGCGCTCGGCATCGTCGGCTACGGCATCGGAAAACCCGTTCTCGACTATTTTCAGAACCGCGGGCAATATACCTCCGACCCCTCGTCGAACAGCTCGGATATGAACGGCACGATCCCCGATACGTCCGACAGCTCCGACACTTCTGACAACGCAAACACCGCTGACAGCTCGGACGCCTCCGAGGCTTCGGGAAGCAGCTCCGAAAGCTCGCAGAATTCGGAAAACGCCATACCACCCTCGGACGCTGCCATGTATTTTCTCCCCGATAACGCCGCGGCAAGCTCCGCGTCGCTCAACAGCGCTCTTGCAGCGGCTAAAAGCGCGGGACACACCACCGTCGCGGTAACGCTCAAGGACGCGAGCGGTTACTTCTATTACAAGACCAACATCGCGAGCGTAAAAGACACCGATTCCGTCAAGGGAACGCTCACCGCGGCGCAGATATACGATATCGTCACTAAGGCGGGATTTTCTCCCGCGGCAAGGATAAGCACACTTATGGACAGCAATAACGCGGGCGCGGCGGGAGGCAGCTACGAGCTTGCGGGAGAAACAGGCTACTGGCTCGACAACCGCAAGGAAAAGGGCGGAAAGACATGGCTCTCCCCATTCAAAAACGCGACCGCGACGTTTCTGAAAAGCGTCACCGACGAAATAACAGCGGCGGGCTTCAAGAATATCATCTGCGCCAATACGCGCTATCCCGCGTTCCACAATGTGGATATAACGACCTATCTGAAGGATCTTCCGCTCAGCGACGCGACGAAACGCACCGCGGCGCTGTGGAGCGTTCTCGACGCGATAAATTCAACCGCCGCGGGCAAGAACGCGCAGATGTGGATAGAGATAAGCTCGGAGAGCGTTCTCGCCGAAAACAAGAGCTGTACCGACGCCGAAATATTCTTCGACAAGACAAAGACGGGCGCGTCAAGGATAATATTCAGCTACGCGGCAAGCGGCAGCGCCTCGGACGCTTACAAGAACGCCAAGGATTTCGCCGCCAAGGCAAAGGCGGCTGTAAGCGGCGCGGAGATCGCCGTGCTGATAAAGGGGTTTTCGGGCTCGGCGCTTTCGGACGTTCAGCGGGCGTTCAAGGAAGCGGACATTCCCGTATACTCACAATAACGATTATTGCCCCAAAGGGTCAATATACAAAAGAAAGCTTTAACGGTAAAGAAAATGGAGGACAACTATGAATTTGCTTAATTTTATTTCGTCGGCAAACGCCGCGGCAGACCAAAGTCAGGCGGGAGGCATACTCGGCATTCTCACGATGATATTGCCGCTCGGACTTATGGTGCTGGTGTTCTGGTTCCTGATAATCCGTCCCGAAAAGAAGCGCACCAAGGAAATGCAGAATATGCTCGAAAGCTTGCAGGTGGCGGACGAGGTAGTTACAAACGGCGGCATTATCGGACGCGTTCTGTCCGTGCAGAAGGACACCGTGCTTATCGAAACCGGCTCCGACCGTACAAAGATACGCGTTGTAAAGTCCGCGATAGCAAAGTGCAACACCGAGCATGAAAATTCCGCTCCCGCGGTCGAGGGCAAAAAGACCAAGGGCAAGACCGAGATCAAGTAATGTCAAGCGATCTGCGGGTCGTCAAGACGCGGCGTGTTATCCGAGACACGCTGTTTGAGCTGATGGGTGAAAAGCCGCTGTCAAAGATCACGATATCGGAGATATGCGCGCGCGCCGAGATAAACAGGAAGACCTTTTACCGCCATTACCGCACGATCGGCGACGTGATAACGGAGCTTGAGAACGAGATACTGAACGATTTTTCCGCGATAATGCGTACGGGCAACAAGAGCGTACTGGACGTAGGCGCAGCGATACGCGACATAAGCGCGGTAATCGAACGGCGGCGCGATTTCTTCGCGGGGCTGATGAAACTCAATCCCGATCTGTTCAGCAACGGCAAGATAAAGGCTATGCTGTGCAGAATGATATCGGTGTCGCTGAAAAATGTGGGCGCGCTCGACGACGAGACAACGCTCCGCGCCGCCGCGGAATTTACGGTATCGGGAGTACTGTCGCTGTATGCGGCGTGGTTTGACGGCGGCTGTCAAGACGATCTCGCGTTCCTGACGGATGTGTCGGTAAAGATGACGACAAAAGGACTTTCGGCGTTCGTTTCCGAGGAAAAGCTGTCGGAAATGCAGTTAAAATAGGTTCAAAAAAGGTTGGGAGGATTTATTATGAAAACCGAAAAAAAAGATTTTTTTAATGTAAGAAGTATGGTATTTACGGCGATCTTCGCGGCGCTTATTTGTGTTGCCGCACCGTATGCGATACCTATGCCCGGGCTCGTGCCGATATCGCTCGGAACGTTCGCGATATATCTTACGGGCGCGATGCTCGGCGGCAAGCGCGGAACTGTCGCGGTATGCGTGTATATACTGCTAGGCGCTGTCGGACTTCCCGTATTCACGGGATTTATGGGCGGCTTTGCTAAGCTGCTCGGTCCTACCGGCGGCTACATAGTGGGATATATTCCGTTGGTGCTGCTTACGGGGATATTCTCGGATATGCAGCCGAAAAAGCACTGGACTATGCCCGTGGGAATGGTTATAGGAACTGCCGTCATGTACGCGTTTGGCACGGCGTGGTTTATGATAATGAACGGCTCGCCGCTCGGAACGGCGCTTATGAACTGCGTTGTGCCGTTCCTTATCGGCGACACAATAAAAATCGTGCTGGCAACGATCATCGCGGTGCCGCTTAGATCGCGGCTCAACGCGATAATGCAGGGCAGCTCAAAATCGAGGCTGGACAAATGAACTCCGCGCTTATAATCGCTTTTCAGGCGGTTGTGATGTTCATACTGCTGGCTGTCGGGTATTTTCTGTACAAGAAAAAGCTTCTTGGCGACGAGGCGACGCAGCAGCTGTCAAATATCGCGATAACGATAATCAATCCGATAGTTATTTTCAACGCCTATCAGACGGATTTTGACCCGTCGCTGTTCAGAGGACTGATGTTTGCTCTTCTGCTGGCGTTCATGGCACAGACGATACTTGTGGGCTCGGCGTACATTATGGTGCGTCCGAACCACAAAAACGCTGAAATAGAACGCTTTGCGCTTGGCTACTCTAACTGCGCGTTTATGGGTATACCGCTTATCGAAGCAACGTACGGCTCGGAGGGAGTATTTTACCTCACCGCGTTTATCACGGCGTTCAATGTGTTTATGTGGACGCACGGCGTAGTGCTGATGGGCGGCTCGGCGGGCACAAAGCCCGCTAGGGAGCGCGCAAAGGAGATAGCAAAGATACTGATATCACCCGCGATACTGTCAATAGTGCTGGGGCTGGTGTTCTTCTTCACGGGGCTAAGGCTTCCGCCGATAATACAACAGCCGCTAGACTACCTCGGCTCTATGAACACGCCGCTCGCCATGCTGGTTTCGGGCGCAACGATCGCCAAGGCGGGGCTGCTGGACGGACTGAAAAACAAGCGCATATACTTTATCCAGTCGTTCAAGCTGCTGATAGTCCCTATGCTGCTCGCAGCGCTTTATGTGCCGATGGAGCTTTTCGGGATAAGCCCGATAGTCATAAACACGATAATTCTTGCCGCTGCCGCGCCGACCGCCTCCTCAACGATAATGTTCTCGTACAAATTCGGCAGAGACGCGGGCTGCGCCTCCAATCATTTCGCGATGTCTACGATAGCGGGCATCGTCACGATGCCTCTTGTATTGGCGTTTGCTAAAATGCTGGAAAGACTGTTTATTCCTTAATATGTGCAAAATTGCCAAATTTGCAATGGAAAATTTGTGCGAAATTAGAATTGAAAATTGATGCGGAAAATGTTATAATTTAAATACAATAAATTTGCGAGATAGTATTGTAGCTTAATGCTTACATACTTCTTAATATATTTTCCCCAATTATTTTCAGTCTGATTTGTTTTCCCCAAACAGATCGACAAGTTTGATTTGACTTTCCGCGGACACCCCCTTGTCCGTGGCTTTTTTTATAATAATATCCCCGTCAAAGCGTTTGCCTTGACGGGGATTGCAGATTTACGGAAAAGTTGTTTTGTGTAAGAAACACTCGTCGTAATAACTGTTTAGTGGTTGATATTGTAAATAAATTCGCCTATATCCGAGCCTACCGTCGTACCGGCATATATGGAAAAGAGTACGCAAATGACAAATAACATAATAAATGCGCCGATAACCACGCCTTTGGTTTTTTTATTTTTATCCATAGCAAAACCTCTTTATTATAAAAATATTTGAAACGCCGTGTGACTGCCTTAAAATTATCAGAACTCGGGACGTTCCTCCTCGGTATTGTCGATCTTCTTTGCGTTGAGCACTCCAAGCGCAAGGAAGAACATCAGCACCGCTACCACAAGCGAGATCGCCATGCCGACTATAATGCTCGGCAGACTTCCCGACAGGTCAAAGCCCTCCATTACCATGTAATTCGGCAAGGTTATAAGCGTGAACGGATTGTAATCGATAAGCCCCATGCCGTTGAATATAGACTGAAGGAACGACTGCCCAAGGAAAATGATGACAGTCGCCACGCCGGGACGCGAGGTACACAGTCCGACGGACAAATACACGCAGGTCAGGAACAGCGCGTACACAGCGTACATCAGCGTACACAACAGCATGATCTCGCCCGAGACCTTATTGTTTGGGAAAAGCGCGTTGCAGAGCACTCCGGCTACCGGAACGCTTGCCGCCGTCACCGCAAACACCGTCAGCGGATAGATAACGAACTTCGGGATAAGGTAGTTTTTATACTCCAGACCGCTGCACATCGGTACTATCATAGCGCGCTTTTTCTGCTCGCCGCCCGCCGCCGCAAGAAGCAAAAGCATAACGATAAGCATCGACATACCCGTAAAACTCGCGATCGCCGTCGAAAAGATCATTCCCGCGTCGGAATACACCGCCATTATCTCGTCCATTCCGATATTGCCGAACATCTCGCCGAAATCGCCGCTCATTCCCGCAGAAGCCGAAGCGAATACGGTATTGCCCGAGCCTCCTTCGGTAGAACCGTACACCATTTCCATCATTACTCCCGCCATCTTGAATATTATCGGGTTTGACAGCGCGAACGCGAAAATCACCGCTATGACGCCGAAAAGCCTGCCCGTGCGGGCAAAATGCGCCCATTCCTTTTTAAAGCTGTACTTCAACTGCATGTCAGCCCACCACCTTTCTGAAAACTTCCTCGAGCGTCGCCGTGCCGATATTAAAGCTCTCCGCCACTATATCGTTATCGGCAAGCAGGCGCATAAGCCGTCTCGCGGTCTCCTCGGCGTTGTCTGTGCCGAAACGGAACAATTCCGTTTCATTGTTGAATTCCGCTCTCGCAAAATCCGCCTTCAGCAGCGTGAGCTTGCTCTCCTGAGTAAGGTTTCTCACCTTGAGATTGACGATATCGCCGCCATGCTTGCGCATTATCGCGCCGATCTCGCCCTCTTCGGCGAGTACGCCGCCGTTCATAATGCCGATACGGTTAGCCACACGCTCGACATCGGACAGAATATGCGTCGACAGAACGATAGTACACCCCATTGATTTCAATCTGTTAATGATATTTATAACCTCAACGCGTCCCTGCGGATCAAGCGCGGATGTGGGCTCGTCAAATATCAGCAGCTCGGGATTGCGGAATATCGCCGCGCCCATGCCAAGCCTCTGCGTCATACCGCGCGAAAAGCCCTTTGTGCGCCTGTCGGCCGCGTCGCGCAGACCCACGATCTCGAGCACCTCCTCGGTGCGCTTGGAAATATCGCCGTCATATCCCGCGCACGCCGCGATATATTCAAGATACTCCCTTGCGGTCATATACCCGAAAATAGTCGGGCTTTCGGGAAGATAACCTATTTTTATCCTCCGCTCGCCGTCTCCGAGCTTGATGTCGCCCTCGTCCTTGGGGATAACGTTCGCGATGATATTCATTGTCGTTGTCTTTCCGCAGCCGTTGCGCCCGAGAAAGCCGTAAACATCTCCGTCATTGATATCCATATTCAGTCCGCGGAGTACGGAGAATTGCTTGTAGCTCTTTTTCAGGTTCCTTATACTAACCATTTAATTGTATCAGTCCTCTCTGCTGTTAATATTGTATATGTCCTGTATGTACAATATAGCACATCTCTCCGTGTTTGTCAATAGGTTTTTGAAAATTTTTTCATTTTTTTGACCCTTTACATTATGCTCATTTTATGATACAATATAATTGGGTGATTTTTTTGAATAAGAAATATTACATATTTGATCTGGACGGCACGCTTTGCGACAGTATGGGTCTGTGGAGAACGGAAACGGCGCACATAAACGACTTCCGCAATCTCGAGCTTATGGAGCCCGCCTATGTCAAAATGCGTGAGCATTACCGCAGCGACGTAAATTTAAAGGACGGCGTTCGGGAGTTTCTGAAAAAGTCGCGCGCCGAGGGCGTCAAAATGTGCATAGCCACGGGAACGCGCCGCGACGTTGCCGAGCCGTTTCTTCAGCGGACAGGGATAATGGAGTTTATGGAGTTCTTTATTGACTGCCATGAGGTCGGGCGATTCAAGGAGCATCCCGACATCTATCTGCAATCGGCTGAGCGTCTCGGCGCGGATATATCGGAGTGCGCGGTGTTTGAGGACTCGGATTACAGCGCGAAAACGGCAAAGCGCGCGGGATTTTACGTCGTCGGCATAATCGACGAGGTGACGGGCACGGAGGGCGACGTGCGCGAATACTCCGATATCGCCGTAAAGGACTGGAAGGAGCTTGCCCTTACTTATGTATGACAGTTTCTCCGGGGTTTGGCAGCGTAAGCATACGAATAGAGCAAAACGCTTGCAATTACCGCGGTATAGTGGTATAATAATAGTATAAAGCAACGAAAGGACGTATTTTATGAATATTTTGATCGTAGGCGGCGGCGGTCGTGAACACGCAATAGCGGCGGCGTTGGCAAAGTCGCCGAAAGTGGATAAGCTGTACTGCGCTCCGGGAAACGGCGGTATTTCGGCGCTCGCGGAGTGCTTTCCAGTAAAAGCGACCGATATTGACGGAATGGTTGAGCTCGCGAAAAAGCTGAGCCCGGATTATGTTTTCGTAGCTCCCGACGACCCTCTGGTAATGGGTATGGTCGACAGAATGGAAGCGGAGGGCTTCAAGACGTTCGGTCCGCGAGCTAACGCCGCTATTCTTGAGGGGAGCAAATCATTCTCCAAAGGGCTGATGAAGAAATACGGCATACCGACCGCGGCGTATGAAGTGTTTACCGACGAGGACAAGGCGGTGGAGTACATAAAGTCGCAGAACAGCTATCCCGCCGTTATCAAGGCGGACGGTCTGGCACTTGGCAAGGGCGTTATAATCGCAAAGGATCTCGAGGAGGCCAAAGCGGCGATACATTCAATGCTCGTTGACGGAAAATTCGGCAAAAGCGGCTCCGAGATAGTTATCGAGGAGTTTATGGACGGCACGGAGGTCACGGTGCTGGCGTTCACCGACGGCAAGACCGTAAAGCCCATGATATCGTCAATGGATCACAAGCGCGCCTGCGATAACGACGAGGGGCTGAACACGGGCGGCATGGGAACGATAGCGCCCAATCCCCTGTATACTCCAGAAATAGCCGCAGAGTGCATGGAGAAGATATTCCTCCCGACGATAAGGGCTATGAGCGCCGAGGGCAGACCGTTCAAGGGTTGTCTGTACTTCGGGCTGATGCTGACGAAAAACGGCGCAAAGGTTGTCGAGTACAACTGCCGTTTCGGCGACCCCGAAACGCAGGTAGTCCTGCCGCTTCTGGTAACGGACTTGGCAGAGATCATGGAGGCTGTCGCCGAGGAACGTCTCGGCGAACTGGAAATCAAGTGGAGCAGTAAGTCTTGCGCCTGCATTGTAATGGCAAGCGGAGGCTATCCCGAAAAATACGAGACGGGCAAGCCGATAAACGGTCTTGACGATAACGGACAGTGCGCGGGCGCATACGTTTACCACGCGGGTACAAAGCTCGAGAACGGCAAGTATCTCACCGCGGGCGGACGTGTTCTCGGCGTTACGGCGACGGGCGACGACCTGAGAGCGGCGCTTGACGGCGCGTATAAGGCAGTCGGGAGCATTTCGTTCGAGAAAGCGCATTACAGACATGACATCGGTAAAAAGGCATTATGATATATAATTACGTAGCCCCTTGCCACTTCGGGCTTGAAAAAACTCTCACCTTTGAGATAAAGAAAATAGGCGGCGAAAACGTCCGCGCGGAAAACGGCAGAGTGTTCTTCTCGGGCGGCGCGGATATCTGCGCCAAGGCTAATGTGTTCCTGCGCACCGCGGAGCGCGTATGCGCAGTGCTCGGTCAATTCCGTGCGGCGACGTTCGACGAGCTGTTCGAGGGAATACGCAAGCTCCCGTTGTCGGAGTTTATCGGGAAAAACGATAAGTTCCCGAATAACGGTCACTCGCTCAATTCAAAGCTTACGAGCGTTCCCGCGATACAGAAGATCGTGAAAAAAGCAATGGCGGTAAATCTCGGCAAGGCTTACGGCGTTGGGATAATGCCCGAAAGCGGCGCGGAGTGCCGCATACGCTTCTCGCTGATGAAAGACGAATTCACGCTTATGCTCGATACTAGCGGGCAGGGCTTACATAAGCGCGGTTACCGCCGCGACAGCAACGCCGCGCCTATCCGCGAGACGCTGGCGGCGGGGATCGTCGACATAGCGAGGGTACGCGCGGGCGATATCGTTTGCGACCCGTTCTGCGGCTCGGGCACTCTGCTGATAGAGTCGGCGATGAAAGCGCTGGATATCGCGCCGGGGCTGAAACGCCGCTTTGACGGCGAGCATATGAAGTTTCTCCCCGCGAGCGCGTGGGCTGCCGCTCGCGAGGAGGCACGGTCACTTATTAAAAAGGACTCCGAATTCCGCGCGGTGGGCTTCGATATCGACAAGGAGTGCGTGGAGTTAACGGCGGCGAATGCGAAAATAGCGGGCGTTGACGGGTGTATCGCCGTCGAACGGCGGGATATACGCGATTTTGTCTATCCCGAGGGCGCGGTCAAAATACTCACCAATCCCCCCTACGGCGAACGTATGCTCGAAATATCCGAGGCTCGGAAGATATACGAAACGATGGGTGAAAGGCTGCTGCCGCTGAACGGCAATCAGCTTTACTTGATAACTCCCGACGAGGAATTCGAGGACATATTCGGCGCGAAAGCCGACAAAAACAGAAAACTCTACAACGGAATGATGATGTGCAGATTATATTCATATTTCAGGTGATCGATCAACCATGAAGAAAAGAAGCAAACCGATCTTCAGCGGCGCGGAGATACCGGCGTCGCTGATTTATCTCTGCGCAATGAGCGCGGGACTGATGTACACACTGTGCAGGGATTATATGTTCATCTGCACGGTAATAATGACAGCGGTGTCTTTCGGCGTTTATATGATATTCTACGCCCTGCGGAAGAAGAAAGGCTTTTCTCTGCTGGCTTTTGTCGTGCTTTTTCTGATCGTTTACGCCGTCTGCAACATTGTGGGCAGTCCTTACAGATCGCCGTCGTTCTTCGAGTTCATATTCAACGCTTCGGAATTCTTCGATCCCGCGCTCGCGGGAATGACGATACTGCTCTGTTCGCTTATCATCGGATTTCCGACCTGTTACTTCACCGTTTATCTTCCGCGTCCGAGCTTTCTGCTGCTGCCGTCGTTCGTTCCGCTTATTCTGACGGCGAGACTTGTGGGCAGGATACCGCTAGGTCTGTTGGTGTTTACGGCGGTGGGATATCTGCTGGCGGCGCTCGGGATTGCAAGACCCGAGTTTCCCGCGGACAACGCCTATGTGGACGACAAGCGCGCGCATATCGAGCGCGCCGCCGTGATCGGAACGGCGGGGGTAATAGCCGCGGCGCTCCTTACGGTAATACCGCGCAATGATTACACGCCAATGATACGATATCTGGAAGATCTGACACAGCGCACCTCAGCTTACGGCAGACGAGCGCTGAGCGAATTCACGGAAAACTCTACGCCGAACCGCGGCAACAACACGCCCTCGGACAACGCGCTCTTTGTGGTGTATACCAATTTTCCGAGAAACGTGAGCCGTCAGTCGTTCGACATATACGAGGGCGACGAGGGCTGGACTTTCAACAGTGATTTCTCGAGGGGATACAACAATTGGGAGAAACGCAGAAGCAGACTGAATATCAACAAGCTGATCGCCGATCTGAAAAAGGGGGCAAAGGACGGAAAGCTGGAGGAGTACAGCGAGGAGCTCAATAAGCTGGACGATATCCCCGAGATCTATTCCATAGCCGCGGCGAATATGACGATACGCATCGTAGACGGCAGTTCAACAAGCGTAATCATGCACCCCTCGGAATCGATAGGCGTGAACATCACATCCGTCAACGGCGTCTCTCCGACTTCCTACCGCAACGACAACGACGAGATCTTTACCGAAAGGCAAATGCCAAGAAATGCGTCCTATGTCGTAAATTATTTTTACAATCAGCCCAATGAGCAGTTTCTTGAGATGTTGGAAAAGGTGGATCTCAAAACCCTTCTGGACGCCGCGGCGGAGGAAGGCGTTATCGAGAGCGCAGTCCGCGACGAGTTCGTGAACGAAAGCAGGATCGCCGAAACATATTATAATGCGGGACTGGACGGCAGTATCACCGACGAGATACAAGCGGTCGCCGATGAGATAACCGCGGGGCTATCCAATGACTACGAAAAGGCTGTCGCCATTGAAAAATGGTTTGGAGACGCGGGATTCACATACGATCTCAGCTTCGTTCCCGAAAGAGCAGAGGCGGATTACTTTCTATTTGCCAGCCGCCGCGGTATTTGTACCGATTTTGCCACGGCCAGCACGCTTCTTCTCCGCGCGGCGGGCATACCCGCAAGATATACCGAGGGATTTGTTCTCCGCGAAGACGCGATAGACTCGTATGGGCGGTACGTAGTCACCGAGGAACACGCTCACGCATATTCCACTGCCTTTATAGAGGGCTACGGCTGGCTTGAGATAGACGGTACGAAATACGCGCCCGTAGGCAGTCTGAGCGATCAGTTCACTCAAGCGCTGATGATATTCATAATAATTATCTTTATTATGATCGCAGCCATAATAATTTTCCGCAGACAAATCTCCGAGCTGTGTTTTGCCGCCGCATATCGTATGAGGAGCAAAAACGGCAAAATACGCGCGATTTATCTGAAAACGCGCCGACTTGCCTGCAATATTACCGATGCCGACCCCAAGAGCACCACTGCGGAGGAGGTCTGCGATATAATCTCGCGCACGCTCTCCCTTAAAGAGGAAGCGACCGAGATAACCAACGCGGCGAACGAGCTGTTCTACGGCACGGGAGCGCCCGAAGCCGATGTGAAAAAGCTTTACCGCGATTATAAAGCCATTCACCGAATGAAAAGGAGCAGAAGGAAATGACGCATATTTCTAGCTATGTTCAGGCGCTGTTGTTTGCCGCTCTTTTCACGGTATTTATCAACGCCGATATAGGCTGGGCGCTGATATATATTATCGGCGCAGCGGTCGTGATCTCGATGACTACGTTTCTTATCTCACGAAAGCGCTTTACGGTAAAGCTCAGGGACTTTTCGGGGGTCTCCGAGTACGGACGGAGCATCGGATTTGACGTTACGCTGAAGAAAAAGGGCTTCTGCTTTATCCCGTATGTGGAGCTTTGCGTAAACGCCAACAACTCAATACATTTAAGAACGTCGCTGCTGCTCCGCAGGACGGTGACGGTCAGCGGGAGCTTCCGCGCCTCGCACAGCGGATTGAATACGATCACGCTGAACGAGGTGATTATAAGAGATTTCCTGGGGCTTTTGCAGTTTAAGATACCCGTGGAGCAGACCGCGCGAATGGCGGTGCTGCCGCGCGTTATCGAGTACGACGGACCCGACGTTCCGCCAAATCTTCTGCCTAGCGAGGAGGAAGACGTCGAGGAGGGCGCTGCCGTATTGCAGGGCGGAATGCCCGGCTACGAGCACCGCGAGTACGTCACGGGCGATTCTCCGAGACGCGTCAACTACAAGCTGTCGGCGAAGAAGCAGAAGCTTATGGTAAGGCTCGACGAGAGCAGCGGCCGCGCCGCAACCAATCTATATATAACCGAGAACGCGCAGCCGATCTGCTGCGACAAAGCATTCGCGTTGGCGAAAAGATTGATAATCCGCGGCGGAACGGTCAAAATAATCCATAAGGGCGAGGAGCGCACCGCCGCTACCCCCGAAACGCTTGACAGAATAAGAGAGTGGCTCGCGTTCAGGGAATTCGCCGAAACGGATGAGCCGTTCACGGACACTCCCCCCGCCGACGCCGCAGTCATTTTCTCCGGTAACGGCGTAATAAATCAAAGCAGCGCCCTGTAATTAAAGCCGAACAGAACGCAAGCAGAGGATGAAGTTACAGCTAAACCAACGCGGACGGAGCGAAGCTAAGTCCGATCGATGTGCGGAACGCTTTTTGATTGTGCACTTTTACCAAAAAACCACTGTTAAATAGCAAAAATTATCCAAATCCGTATATTGCAAGCAAAAAATCTTGCAAAAAATTGAAAAGTAATATATAATAAGAATAGGACAAAATGCTGGGGAGACCCGACTGTTGGAAAGGAGTAATTATTTTATGGGTATCAGGCTTGACGACAAGTACTTAAACGGCTTTGTGAGAGAGCATGAATTGGCGGCATACGCGCCCATGGTAAAGGCGGCGCATGAAACGCTGGAGGGCAGAAACGGTCCCGGAAACGATTTTCTGGGCTGGGTCGATCTGCCAGTAAATTACGACAAGGACGAGTTCGAGCGCATCAAAAAGGCGGCTGCCAAAATAAAGAGCGACAGCGAGGTGCTTATCGTTATCGGTATCGGTGGCTCGTATCTGGGCGCAAGAGCGGCTATTGAGGCACTGAGATCGTCGCTGTACAATTCGCTGAAAAAAGACACTCCCGAGATATATTTCGTAGGGTGCAGTCTCTCTCCGACTTACCTCAGCGAGGTAATTTCGCTTGTAGAGGGGCGTGACTTCTCGGTGAACATCATCTCGAAGTCGGGCACGACCACCGAACCGGCGCTGGCGTTCAGAGTATTCCGCGACCTGCTGGTCGAGCGATACGGAGAGGACGGCGCTAAGGGAAGAATTTACGCGACCACCGACAAGGCTCGCGGAACGCTGAAAGAGTTGTCTGACAAGATGGGCTATGAGACGTTCGTTATCCCCGACGACGTGGGCGGAAGATTTTCCGTGCTGACAGCTGTGGGCTTGCTGCCGATAGCTTGCGCGGGCTGCGATATCGACGCGCTTATGAAGGGCGCGGCGGCAGCTAGAGAGGAGTACAAGGACTTCGATATCGAGAAGAACTCCTGCTACAAGTACGCCGCTCTGCGCAATATACTATATAAAAAAGGCAAGAGCGTTGAAATGCTCATCAGCTATGAGAACAGCTTCCAGATGATGGCGGAGTGGTTTAAGCAGCTTTATGGCGAGAGCGAGGGCAAGGACAACAAGGGGCTGTACCCGTCTTCGGCTGTGTTCTCGACCGATCTTCATTCGCTCGGTCAGTTCGTTCAGGATGGCTCGCGCGTTATGTTCGAGACGGTTATACAGTTTGGCAAGCCGCAGAAAGAGCTTTTCCTCAAGGACGACCCGAACAACGTTGACGGACTTAATTTCCTGTCGAATCAGAATATGTCGATCGTAAACCGCAAGGCGTTCGAGGGCACCGTTATCGCGCATACCGAGGGCGGCGTGCCGAATATCGTGCTCGAGGTTCCCGAGCTTAACGAGTTCGAGCTCGGCTTTATAATCTACTTCTTCGAGAAAGCCTGCGCTATCAGCGGGTACCTGCTCGGAGTAAATCCGTTCGATCAGCCCGGCGTTGAGAGCTACAAGAAGAATATGTTCGCGCTGCTCGGCAAGCCCGGCTACGAGGATCAGAAGGCGGCTCTCGAAAAGAAGCTCGGTTTATAAGAGCATTGGAATATTGCGCATTGGCGCTATTATATATTACGGAGGAAAAGATTATGGTTAAAATTATTACGGGCAGACGCGGTTCGGGAAAGACCAAGGTGCTTATCGACGCTATCCACGCGGCGGAGAAGAAGTCCAACGGCAACGTTGTGGCTATCCAGAAAGGCTCTTCTTTGAACACCGACATTACCTATAAGGTTCGTCTGGTGAACATTGAGGATTACTCTGTTGAGGGCATGGACGCTTTCTACGGCTTTATCGCGGGAATTCTCGCGTCCGACCACGACTGCACCGATATTTTTGTAGACGCTACCTTGAAGATCACGGGCAGAGATTACGACAAACTCGGCGAGATGTTCGAGAAACTCGAGAAGATCACCGCAAGCACCGTCGTTACGCTGACCGTTTCCGCGGATAACTCGGAGCTGCCCGAGAACGTAAAGAAGTTCATCGCGTAAGTTTGGACGAATTTGCAAAAAATTAAAAAAAATGCTTGACAAATCCTCCGTCTTGTGATATAATGGTAGATGTTCGATAGTAAATCAGTAGACAGACCGCTGTTTACTGTGGTTTTATTTGTCATCTGACAAGAGGGGGGTGTGCAATAATGGCAGTTCCAAAGAGAAAAGTATCTCGTGCAAGACGTGATAAAAGACGTTCTGCGGTGTGGAAGTTATCCGCTCCCGCTTTCTCGCGCTGCAAAAACTGCGGTGAGCTGAAGCTTGCTCACAGAGTTTGCGGAAATTGCGGTTATTACAAGGATAAGGTTGTTATCGCTAAGGAAGCCGACTAAGCTCGGATCTTGTGTAATACCGAACGTATATTTGCGTGTTTTACGAGGACAGGCTTGACTTCAACGGTCAAGCCTGCTTTTTTCGTTGTCGATCGGAGGGGAAATATGGGCGATTTCGTTCACCTGAATGTGCATACCGCGTACAGCCTGCTGGACGGGGCTTGCAGGCTCGGCGAGCTTGCCAAGAAAGCCAAGGAGCTTGGGCAGACCGCTCTCGCCATTACAGATAACGGCGCGCTGTACGGAGCGATCGACTTCTGCGACGCCTGTGCGGAGCACGGGATAAAACCGATAATCGGCTGCGAGGTCTCGATCGCGGAGGGCAGCCGTCTTGCGCCGAGCCGCGGAGGGTATGAACCGTACCGTCTCACGCTGCTGTGCGAGAACAACACGGGCTACAAGAACCTCTGCCGCCTTATCACGGAGCAGGCGCCCAACGGTATCGACAGAGGCTATGTCACCGACAGAGAGAGCATAGAGCGTTACAGCAGCGGGCTGATCGCGCTTTCGGGTGCGGAAAACGGCGAGATAGGCTCGCTGCTCTCCGATAATCGTACCGATGATGCGCAGAAAGCCGTCGAATGGTATAAAGAGGTATTCGGCGGGAATTTTTACCTTGAGCTTTCCAATCACGACACCTCCTCGGAAACGCGGATATGCTCTCTGCTGCGCGAGTTCTCCAAGCGCACCGGAATACCCGTCTGCCCGACCAACAACGTCCACTATGTCGAGAAAAGCGGCAGCTACGCTCAGCGCGTCCTGCAATGCATAGGACAGAACAAGCGGCTGTCCGAGCCGAATTCCCGCGCCCTGCCGACCGAGGAATACTATCTCAAAAGCTCCGTGGAGATGGCGCGTTTTTTCACCGAGGATGAGCTTGCGCGGACGGGCGAGATAGCCGCGGAGTGCAATGTCGAGCTTGAATTCGGCGTCACAAAGCTCCCTCTATTCACGAAGGAGGGCGTTTCGGATAACGCGGAGTACTTTATTAAGCTGTGCGGCAAGGGCGCGGAAAAGCGCTACGGCACGGTCACTCCCGAAATACGGAAGCGACTCGACTATGAGCTCGGAATAATCAAAAAAATGGGCTTTGTAGACTATTTTCTGATAGTCTGGGATTTCGTGAGGTACGCGAAAACACACGATATTCCCGTAGGTCCGGGCCGAGGGAGCGGCGCGGGGAGCCTGTGCGCATACTGCATGGGCATAACGGATATCGACCCGCTGAGGTTCAATCTGCTGTTTGAGCGCTTTCTCAATCCCGAGCGCGTCTCCATGCCCGACTTCGATATCGACTTCTGCAACGAGCGCCGCGGAGAGGTCATCGAATACGTCCGCCGCCGTTACGGTACGGACTATGTCGCGCAGATAGTCGCGTTCGATACGCTGAAAGCAAAGGGCGCGATACGCGACGCGGGCAGAGTAATGGGCATAGCCGCGCAGGAGGTCAATATGGCGGCAAAGGCGGTCTCGTCGCCGTTTGCCACCCTCGCAGCGGAGCATGACCACGGCGAGCTAAAACGCTTGTACGATACCGACCGCGAGATAAAGCGCCTTGTCGACGTGGCAAGGCAGATAGAGGGCTTTCCGCGCCACACGACCGTCCACGCAGCGGGCGTTGTGATAACGCGCGACCCCGTAGCGGAGTATGTTCCGCTGAGCTACGAGGACGGCGCTTTAACGACGCAGTACACCATGACGGCGCTTGAACGTCTAGGCTTGCTGAAAATGGACTTCCTAGGCTTGCGCAACCTTACCGTTATCAAGAAAACCTGCGACCTCATCAAAAAGACCGACCCCGATTTCGATATCCGAAAGATCGACGAATACGACCCCGAGGTGTACAAAATGCTCGGAAACGGCGGCACGGCGGGCGTATTCCAGTTTGAGTCGGCGGGTATGACCTCGGTACTGTCGCGCTTACAGCCGAAGTCTCTCGAGGACTTAACTGCGGCGCTCGCGCTTTACCGCCCGGGACCTATGTCGTCGATACCTGCCTATATCGAGAACCGTCACAAAAAGCCCGAGGAGATTGCGTACAAGCACCCGCTGTTAAAGGATATCCTCTCGGTGACCTACGGATGCATCGTTTATCAGGAGCAGGTAATGCAGATATGCCGCGTTATCGGAGGGTATTCCTACGGCAGAGCGGATCTGGTTCGCCGCGCCATGTCCAAGAAAAAACACTCGGTCATGGAAAAGGAGCGCAGCGCGTTCGTTTACGGCACGGAGAGCAACTGCGGAGCGGTCGCGAACGGCGTTCCCGAGAGCGTTGCAAACGAGATATTCGACGAAATGGCGGGCTTTGCCTCCTATGCGTTCAACAAATCACACGCCGCCGCGTATGCCGCGGTAGCGTATCAGACCGCGTATCTCAAACGTTATTACAACCTTACGTATATGGCGGAGCTTATCTCAAGCATAGGCGACTGGACGGATAAGGTAAACGAGTATATCTCCGATATGGCGAACAGCGGCGCAAGGCTCCTGCCGCCCGATATCAACAAGAGCTTTTACTCATTTACAGTCGAGGATAACGCCATGAGATACGGTTTCGCGGCGGTAAAGAACCTCGGGCGCGGCTTTGTCAATGCCATAGTCGGAGAACGCGGAAAAGGCGCGTTCTCGTCCGCGGCGGACTTCGCTGTGCGAATGGCTGACAAGGACAACAACCGCCGCTATATGGAGGCGCTGACATATTGTGGTGCGTTTGATGGTATCGAGCCGAACCGCCGCCGAATAATCACGGGGATGAACGCTCTGCTCGACTATGCGTCGCGCGAGTGCAGCCGCCGCGAGAGCGGACAACTCGACCTTTTCGAGCTTGACAACGATACGACGGAATTCACGCTCCCAGAGACCGACGACTTCACGCGTTCAAAGCGGCTGGCAATGGAAAAGGAGTATCTCGGGCGGTACGTTTCGGGACACCCCGCAGATGATTTTCTTGACCGTGCTCCCGAAAACTGTATGTTTATTGCGGACGCTGCGGTGCTCAACAGCGGCACGGAGGTCTCGATAATGGCGATGTGCCTGTACGAGAGACAGCACACCTCTAAAAACGGCGGGCTGATGTCCTACGCGGCGTTCGAGGACAGCTCAGGAGCGATAGAGGGCGTGGTGTTCCCGAAGGTGTACGGCAGACTTGAGCGCTTCACCGAGGGAACGGTCTATTCGGTGCGCGGAAAAATCTCCGTCAAAGACGACAAGCCAAGCTTTTACGTCGACGCGGCAATCCCCGCGGCAAGAATACCCGAGGGACAGAAAAAGATACTGTACGTCAATCTCCCCTCGGAAGAAGACCGCAGACTCGGCGCGGTGCGGAATATATTGATGGCGTGCAGGGGAACGTCCGCGGCAAGGATATGCTACGGCAATACGCGGACTGTAAATCCCGTGAGCGGCCTGCGCGGAGTACGCATAAGCACGGCACTCGTAAACAAGCTGAAAAAGCTATGCGGCGAGGATAATGTCAAGGTGGGCTTTTTAAACAGAAAAAAGCCGTAAAAATACCGAAATTTGTTAAAATGCACATATTATTTTTGCGTAACGTGATAAGTTGACAAAATGCGCTTGACGAAACCGACCGCTTGTAGTAAAATATAATTTGGAATGAGATCGGACATAACGTCCGATAAAATATATTTTGGCATTGCCAAGATTTTTTAAGGAGAGAAAACTATGAAAAAGAGAATCGGCGTATTGACAAGCGGCGGCGACGCTCCCGGCATGAACGCGGCAGTCCGTGCGGTCACAAGAACGGCGCTGTACAAGGGCTTTGAAGTCATCGGTATCCAGCGCGGCTACAACGGCTTGCTCAACCGCGAGTTCGTTCAGCTCGACGTGCGCGCGGTGTCCGATATTATTCAGCGCGGCGGTACAATGATCTATACGGCGCGCTGCCCCGAGTTCAAGGAATGGGAGAATATCGAAAAGGCTAAGGTCATCTGCGAGGATAAGGGCATGTGCGGCATTGTTGTAATCGGCGGCGACGGTTCTTTCAGAGGCGCCGCTGATCTGTCAAAGGCGGGGATTCCCTGCGTAGGCATCCCCGGAACTATCGACAACGATATCCAGTGTACCGAGTACACTATCGGTTATGATACCGCGCTCAATACCGTAGTTGGCTTGGTCGACAAGTTGCGCGACACCAGCCACTCGCACGAGCGCTGTTCCGTTGTAGAAGTAATGGGCAGACACGCAGGTCATATCGCGCTGAACGCGGGCATCGCCTGCGGAGCTACCGCGGTGCTTGTTCCCGAAGTGGAATGCGATCTCGGCAGGGTGATCCAGCGTATAAAAGAGGTTCGCGCGGATGGCAAGAAGCATATCATAATCATTGTTGCCGAGGGTATCGGAGGCACGTATCAGATCGCTGAGCAGATCGAAAAAGAGACGGGCATCGAGTCCAGAGCGACAATTCTCGGTCACGTTCAGCGCGGCGGTTCGCCCACGCTTCGCGACAGAGTACTCGCGTCTGAAATGGGTTACTATGCCGTTGAGCTGCTTGAGCAGGGCATAGGCAACCGAGTTGTCGGTCGTAAGGACGGCAAGGTTTACGACGTCGACATTCAGGAGGCGCTTTCCATGCAGAAGCCCTTTGATGAGCGTCTGTACAAGATTCTTAACGAGATCAACTTCTGATATATTTCGGAAGAATATTACACAGAGTAGAATACCGCGCGTTAAGTGCCGACCGAACGGAGAGTTGTCGGGCGGACGAAAAGCCGAGGGCTTGCGGTGCGGTGTTCGCATCTCGCTGTACATAAATTGAATAACGGCCGAACAAGCCATTTGATTATTCTTTTATATATAGCGGAAAAGTCGTATTTGGGAGGATAATCGAATGGCTTTTTTTGCTAACTTTAAAAAATCGGCGCTGGAGCTTAAGAATCTGCGCTGTCTGTGCGTGACCGCAATACTGATAGCGCTCGACTTAGCGCTGAAATCGGTCACAATAAACCTGCCGTTTGCCAAGATAAGCGTGGCTTTTATCGCGCTGGCGGCTATCGGTATGCTTTTCGGACCCGTCGTCGCTTTCCTTGCGGGAGGGATAACGGATATTCTCGGAATGTTTATCGCACAGAACATGGACGCGTTCAATCCGCTTTTCACGCTCGTGGAAATGACCGGCGGACTGATCTACGGGCTATTTCTTTACAATCTAGATGTAATAAAGATCAGCTTTTCGAGCGGAAAGGCGTTCGGAAAATCGATAGGCTCGAATTGGGGGTCGTTAGTGAGGATAGTTCTCGCGAAGTTTACGGTAATCGTAATATGCAATCTCATTATGAACACCTCGTTTCAAGTGCTGACGGGATATATCGCGCCCGATGTATTCTGGGTAAAGCTGTGGGCGCGTGTTGGCACGAACTTTATTAAAATGCCGTTTGACGTTCTACTGATGCTGCTTACTATGTATCCTGTAAAGGCAGCGTTCGTCGCGGTTTTCGGACGGTGGACGACCATTGGTAACGCAAAATAAGAAGAGGAACAAAATATGACGAAACTGGGATTTATCGGCGTCGGCAATATGGGCGGCGCGATCATCAAGGGAATTAACGGAAAACTCGGCAACACGGCGGTTTTCGCCTACGATCAGAACCCCGAAAAGCTCAAGGATCTGCGCTTTATGGGAGCAACCGCGGCTTCGAGCGCGTTTGAGCTGGCAAAGAAATGCGACTATCTCCTGCTTGCGGTAAAGCCGCAACAGCTCGACGAGGTGCTTGCGGAGGTAAAGAACGCCGCCAACGAGAGCTTGGTGATCATTTCCATTTGCGCGGGCATTTCAGCCGAATACATACGAGAGCGCACTTTTGCAAACGCTAAGGTAGTGCTTGTAATGCCGAATACCCCGATGATGCTCGGCGTGGGTGCGTCCGCAATGAGCCATGACGACAAGGTATCGGACACGGAATTCGCGTTCGCGAGAAAAATTATCGGCTCATGCGGCATAACGGAGGTCATTCCCTCGGATAAAATGAAAGAAGTCATTGCGATAAACGGCAGCTCTCCCGCGTTTATTTATGTGTACGCAAAGGGCTTTGTGCAATATGCACAAAGTGTCGGTATCGACCCCGACGCGGCGCTGAGACTGTTCGCGCAGTCGCTTATAGGGTCGGCGAAAATGATGACGGAAAGCGGAATGACGGTCGACGAACTGATAAAGCAGGTATCCTCCCCCGGCGGTACTACTCTCGCGGGACTGGAGGTTCTTGAACGCTCGGGGATCGTCCACATGGCGATCAACGCCTGCGAAGCCTGCACAAAGAGAGCGTATGAACTTGGCGGGAAGTAATATTATATTGTTTTCGGATCAGGAGGAACTATGGTTATTATCGAAATGGAAAACGGCAAGGAGATCAAGCTGGAGCTTTATCCCGAAAAAGCGCCTATTACGGTAGAAAATTTCCTTAAATTGGTTAAAGACGGGTTTTATGACGGTCTGATCTTTCACCGTGTGATCAGCGGATTTATGATACAAGGCGGCGACCCTACGGGTACGGGCACGGGCGGCGCAAAGGAAAAGATCAAGGGCGAGTTTTTGGCGAACGGCGTGGCGAACGATATCAAGCACGAGCGCGGTGTTATCTCGATGGCGCGCAGCAGAGCCAACGATTCGGCGTCAAGCCAGTTCTTTATCATGCATCGGGACGCTCCGCACCTCGACGGGAGCTATGCCGCGTTCGGACGCGTAGTCGAAGGAATAGAGACGGTGGACGAGATCGCTTCGGTCGAGACCGACTTCGGCGATCGTCCCCTTCAAGAGGTGCGTATGAAACGCGTATACACAGAGGAATAATTTGGATATGGCACAGTACTTTTTGTGCCATTTTTCTTTTATTGTACATATTGTACAAAAATCGGAGAAAAATTTTGTCATAAAATCGATTGTTTTCACGTAATAACTCGGTTTTGTCTATTGTTGCTATTGACAAATTACATTTTTTATAGTATTATTAAATAATAGGGGAATTATCACTTAATATATTAGAAGAGGTTAGAAAATGCGTTTTGGCAGCGTTGAATTTTTTAAGGTACTGATAAAGTCGGTACTAGCTATATTGTTCTTTCTTCCGCTGGCTGCCGCTGTGGTGTTCGGCGTGTTTTTCGCGAAAAACAACGCACAGCTTTCCGAGGTAAAAGAAAAGCTTGAAACGGTAGAAGACGAAAACCGCCGCCTTTCGCTGGTGGCAGACGCGCTAATGAATGAAAAAACAGGCACGATAGAGGGGTTTGCCGAGTTATTTGCCCGGAGCGGGATAGCGTATACGGAGCTCATTTCCTACGTGAGCGAGAATAATGAGATAAGCGCTCGGGAGATATACGATATATTATTGAGATCGGGTCTGACCGATAAGGAAATTATTACGATAGTGTTGTCGAAAAAGACTGTGAACGGTGAGAGCTTTTACGAATTGATATCGAAAAACGGTATTTCGGATAAGGATATCATCTCTGCTATCGCCAACAAGAACGGCGGAACTATCGATGAGTATTACGATATACTCAAGGAATGCGGGCTGTCGGACGAGGATATAGTCGCGTATATCAACAAGAAAAATCCGAACGTATCCACTGCTCCCGTTTCAAGCAGCACGGAAAATTCGGGCAGCTCGTCGAGTACGGGCAGTACAAGCTCCGTTCCAGATGAAACGAGCGAGCCTCAGGGGCAATACTCGGCGCTGTACGAGGATCTGTATGTAGAAGAACCTCCCGAGTATGTGCGGGAGGAAAACACCGTTTATCTGACGTTTGACGACGGTCCCTCAAGCAACACCTACTCGATACTGTCGTACCTGAGGAAGGCTAACGTCAAGGCGACGTTCTTTGTAGTGCCGAACCGCTCCGAGGAGTGCGCGGCAACGCTAAGAGCTATCGCCGCAGACGGTCACGCTATCGGCGTTCACAGCGCGACGCACGAATATGAGAAGATATACGCGTCCGTAGAGGCGTTCCTCGACGATTTCTACGAGGCATGGGATATTATACGGGACGCGACGGGGATATCTACCGAGATATTCCGTTTCCCCGGGGGGAGCAACAACGACTACAACGTGGATACGCGCGAGGCGATAATCGCGGAAATGTCGCGGCGCGGTTTCAGGTTCTATGACTGGAACGTGGACAGCTACGATGTTGCGGGAGCAACGTGGACGCAGATGTATAACTCCATTCCCAAGGAGGTCAAGGGAAATGCCCGTTCTATCGTGCTTATGCACGACGCGGAAAGCAGACAGAATACGGTGCTTGTTCTCGAGGATATAATAAAAGTATTGCTTGATGAGGGTTATAAGTTCGATAAGATAAACAGTGACACAAAACCCGTACAGTTTGTCGGACCGTTTGCATAAATCGTTCATAGAGATTGAAAGGATAACGCTATGGGAATTAAGGATAATTTTTCGCAGGCAGTGAAAGAGCTGTGGAAGAAGGACGGGCAGGAGCAAACTCCCTCACGCCCCGACGGTCAGCCCACGGAGCTTGACAATTACCTCAAACAGAGCGCGGAACAGCCATCCGCACCGAAGCAGCCCGTACAAAGCTTTGAGCCGGGCAGCGTACCTCTTGAAACGCCGTACTACCGCGATCCGCCGCAGAACAACGCGCAGAACATGCAGCAGAATACACAGGGCGGCTCTCCGCTGCAAAGCACCGTACCCGAGGGCGAACCGGGCGTTAATATGAATGTGCAGAATATTCGACAGAACTTCGGGCAGAATACACAAAACGCTCAGAATAATCAGAACGCGCAGGTAATCGCCGAGCCGCAGGCACAGCCGAACAACGCTCCGCAGCAGGAGCAGCCGGCGCAAAGTGCTCCGCAGAACGCACAGACGCCGCAGGGGCAGAGCGGTTACCCCAATCAGAACGCCTATCCAAATCAGGGCGGATATAATCCCAATGTTTCGGGGAACTACGGTCAAGGCGGCTACGGCGGAGGAGGATATGTTCCTCCCGCGGCGGGCGGCGGCACGCCTATGCAGTCGTCAAACGAGATTGACGAGACCACTATCATTTCCAAGAATACCGTTATTGACGGAAATATACGCTCGCTTGCCAATATGCAGATAGACGGCAACATAAAAGGCAATGTCGAAACCACCCGCAACATTGATATGAGCGGAAAGATCATCGGCGATATTACCTGCAACAACGCGGGTATGAACTCGGCGGCAATGCAGGGCAATGTGTCGCTCAAGGGCAGAATGAAAATGGATCGCGACACGATACTTATCGGAGACCTCTCCTCGCAGTACGCCGACATCAACGGCAGAATAAGAGGAAAGCTTGACATAGTGGGCAAGGCGGAGCTCAAGCGCGACGCGATAGTTTTCGGCGACATCAACGCTTCGACGATCGCCGTAACGGACGGCGCGATAATTCAAGGATACGTAAACACCACCTTCCTCTCCAAGGAGGACAGCAGAAACGTATTCCCCGAGGCTATATCGCTTGACAGCAAGGACGCGCAGGCGTCCCCCAAGCCCAATCAAGGTTAAATAAAATACAGATAAATGTGTAAACAAATGAGCGAATAAGTAAAACCGAAAGGCAGGCATAATGAGCGAAAAGAACTCGAAAAACGCTAACGGGGGACTTGTTCCCCTTATCGCCACCATTGTGGCAGGCATTGCCGCGGTCGCGGCGGTCGTCTTTCTTATTGTGGTGAATTCGGGAGGCAGCAATCAGGGCGCAACATCCGACAGCTCGGCGGGAATGTCATCGAACACGTCTATAACGTTCCGTCCTACGCAGGAGCTTATCGAGGAATGCAACAACAACGCGCACGACCTTGTCGCCAATAATTACGAGATATTGAAGATGTTTATGCTGGAGGGTATCCCTCACGAGGATGAGCCTTACGGCAACGAGCCCGAGGACGGCTACTACACCGCGATATCAAGCAAATACCCGACCTACGCGGATTTGGAGTCGTTCGTGAAATCGACATTTACAGCCGAAGAAGCGGATAGGATACTCCATAATTTTGACGGAGACGGTCTTAAGGTATATAACGCGCGCGAAAAGCACGACGGCACTCTGGGAATTATCGCGAGCTTTACGCCCGATACTTCCTACAACAAGCCTTGGGGAAGCACCCGCATACAGTTTATTCCCGTAAGCGAGACAGAATGTAATTTGACCGTCTTTCTCGGCGCTGACGAAAATACTGTTCTTTCGTCGGTTCCCCCTGAGGATACACTGGAGGTTTCGATGGTCAAGGGAACGGACGGTTGGCGGCTTACTAAGTTGGTATACTGATGATGAAGAAGGATAACCCGTTTTCGGTTTACGCTAAAGTAAGCCAACTGGCATTTGTGATAATAACGCCGCTGCTGCTGTTTCTTGGCGGCGGAAGCTGGGCGGTAAGGCGCTTTGGACTTCCCGATTGGGTAATGGGTATCTGCGTTGCGCTGGCGATCATCTTTATGATAGGCGGCGCGGTATCGTATCTTTATCAGCTGATAAAGATGTACGAGAAGTCGGATAAGCCCGCGCCGAAGGCGTTCACAAGTTCTCTGAGAGATAACGATTATTACGATGAGTATAAGGACTTGCGGAAATAACATTATGATAAGAAGAAATCAGCCCGTATATGAGGAAATGCGCTCTCTGGCACCGTATTTTCTGATTATCGGCGGAATATATATGGCTATTATGGCAGTGCTGTTTTTGGCGCTGAGGTTCGATTACACGCTTCTGATCGGCGGAGTATACGGAATTGTAATAGCCGTTTTGAATTTTTTAGCGCTTGGCAAAACGGCGCAGTCAGCGCTGAAGAGAAGCGCCAAATCAGCGCAGACCTATATGAACGTTATGTACTGCATACGTTATCTGGGACTGTTCGCACTGCTCACACTCGGTGCGCTTGCACCGTTTATAAACCTTGTTGCTTCGGTGATCCCGCTTTTTTTCCCGAAGATCGCCATTACAATAAGGGCATTAAGAAAAAAGGAGGAATGATATATGCCGACTGCATTGATGCTTGCGTCGGAGGGCGGCATCACCGTAAACGGACCATTGGTTGTCGTGGATAACCTGTTCGGTATCCCGGGATTCAAGCTGACGGAAAGTATTATCGTTCAATGGATAGTCATTGCGATACTGCTTGCCGTTGTGCTGATAATTTCCCGTAACCTTAAGGTGATCCCCGAGACCAAAAAGCAAATGGCAGCGGAGTGGATCGTCAGCTTCTTTATCGACACGGTTGACACCACTATGGGCAAAAAGTACAATAAGTACCGCTGCTACATAATGGCGCTGTTCTGTTTCATTATGATACAGAACCTTATGGGTCTGCTCGGTCTGCGCAATCCGACAGCCGACGTTTCCGTCACCGGAACGCTCGCAGTGATCACTTTCTGCATGGTCCAATACAACAAGGGCAAGACCGGAAAGTTCAAGGGCTTCATGAAGAGCTTTATCGAGCCGCTGCCGTTTATGCTTCCGTTTAACATAATCGGTGAGTTTGCTAATCCGCTGGCTCTGGCGCTGCGTCTGTTCGGCAACATGATCGCGGGTACGGTCATCAACGCGCTGATCTACTTCGCGCTCGGCAAGCTGGCGATACTTATACCGGCGATCGCGTCTTTGTACTTCGACATATTCTCTGCCGTAATGCAGGCGTACATCTTCATTATGCTGAGTATGTCGTACATCTCTTCGGCGGACTGTGAGGGATAACAGCCGCATGGGACGTGCTCCCGAAAAATTCTGTCTTATATCCCGCAGGGGATATCGAGCGTTTCTTACGCTCACAATAATACATTTTTATTTTACGGAGGAAACTAAAGATGGATGGAATGACACCGGAAACTATGAAGATTTTGGCGAACGCTATCGTTCTCGGAGCTTCGGCGCTCGGCGCAGGTACCGCAATGATCGCGGGTCTCGGTCCGGGTATAGGCGAGGGCTTCTGCGGCGGTAAGGCAGTTGAGGCTATCGGCAGACAGCCGGAGGCTTCGGGCGCTATCACAAGAACCATGATCATAGGCGACGCGCTTGCCGAGACCACGGGTCTGTACGCGCTGGTTATCGCTCTGCTTCTCATGTATGCTAACCCGTTGCTCGGCAAGCTTCTGTAATTAGCCGATACAACGAGTTTAGATTGAGAGGAGAGGAGCAAATATGCTGAATATACTCGGCGTAATGGCGGAGGCGGGAGCAACGGAAACGGCGGCAAGCAATACGTTTTTGGATCTGGTCTCCATTGATCCCGGCACGATAGTGTTTACGCTGATAAATACGCTCATAATCTTCCTGATCTTCAGAATTTTCCTGTATAAACCCGTGTGCAATATCCTTGAAAAGCGCAGGGAAATGGCTGCCGCAGAGATCGCCGAAGCTCAGAAGGCTAAGGAGACCGCTCAAAAGGCGGAACAGGAATACACCGCGCGTCTCGCGGATGCCAAGAACGAGGCTGCCGAAATCGTAAAGCAGGCTACGCTCAGGGCGCAGAAGCGCGAGGAAGAGATAGTTACCGAGGCTAATCAGAAGGCCGCGGAGATCCGCGCAAAGGCGGAGGAGAACATAGAGCGTGACAAACAGCGCGCCAAAAACGAGATCAAGGACGAGATTTCCGAGATGGTCGTAATGGCTGCAAGCAAGGTCGTTGAAAAGGAAATTTCCGCTAAGGATAACGAGGATATCATTTCCAAGTTCCTGAGCGAGGTCGGCGCGTCGGAATGACCGCCAGCCCCATAAACGTAGGAGGAAATTCATATGAACGACAAAGCTGAAAAGGTATACGGCGAGGCGTTCTTTGAGCTATGCGAGGAGCAGAACGAAAGCGGACTTAAGGACATTTTGGGCGAGCTGGAAAGCCTGAACAAGGTGTTCGCGGACGCGCCCGAATTTGTAAAGCTTATGGGCACGCCGACTATATCCGCAGACGAGAAGCTCTCGCTGTGTAAGGACATAATCAAAACGGGCGGCGTTTCCGAGCTTGTCGGAAATCTGCTGTGCGTATTGGCGGAAAGAAGCAGGATAAACTGCTTCAACGGCATTGTAAAGACCTTTAAGGAGCTTTACAACGAGAAGTTCAAGCTGGCGGAGATCACCGTCACGACCTCCTCGCCGCTGTCCGACAAGATGAAAGAGCAAATCGCGGAAAAGATGTCGAAGATAATCGGAAAGACCGTTACGATCAATGAAAAGGTCGAAGAGGGCATTATCGGCGGCATAATCATAGACTACGGCAGCAAGCGCTATGACGGAAGCGTCAGGGCAAGGCTGAGCGCACTCAGGGACGAGCTTGGCTCGGTGATAGCCTGAGTTGAAGGCTTGCTAAATTCGCTAAGAAAGGGATGTATGTAATGGATTTACGCCCCGATGAAATAACGGGTCTGATAAAAGACCGCATCAAGAACTACAACGCAAAGATCCAGCTCGGAGACGTCGGCACGGTAGTTACCGTCGGCGACGGTATCGTCCGTATTCACGGCTTGGAAAAGTGTATGCTTAACGAGCTGCTGGAGTTTGAGAACGGCGTGCGCTGCATGGCGCTCAATCTCGAGCAGGATTTCGTAGGCGCGGTAATGTTGGGCTCGGACGCGGGCATTAAAGAGGGCGACAGCGTAAAGCGCACGGGCAGCATCGTGTCCGTTCCCGTCGGAGAAGAACTTCTCGGACGCGTCGTAAACTCCCTCGGTCAGCCGCTTGACGGCAAGGGCAATATCCTCGCGAAGGAGACCCGCCCGATCGAAAAGATCGCCTCGGGTATCATCACGAGAGAGCCCGTAAATGTTCCTTTGCAGACGGGTATCAAGGCTATCGACAGTATGATACCGATAGGCAGAGGTCAGCGTGAGCTTATCATCGGCGACAGACAGACGGGTAAGACCGCTATCGCCATTGATACTATAATCAATCAGAAGGGTAAAGACGTTATCTGCATTTACGTCGCTATCGGTCAGAAGAACTCTACCGTTGCGAACGTTGTGGAGAGACTTACCAACAACGGCGCTATGGACTATTCTATCGTTGTATCGTCCACCGCGTCCGAACTTGCGCCTTTGCAGTATATCGCGCCCTATTCGGGCTGCGCGATGGGCGAGTACTTTATGGAAAAGGGCAAGGACGTGCTCATCGTATACGACGATCTGTCAAAGCACGCGGTAGCTTACCGTGCTCTGTCCCTGCTGCTTAAGCGCCCGCCGGGACGTGAGGCGTACCCGGGAGATGTATTCTATCTTCATTCGAGACTGCTCGAGCGTGCCGCCCGTCTTAACAAGGACTACGGCGGAGGCTCACTGACGGCACTGCCCATTATCGAGACACAGGCTGGCGATGTTTCGGCGTATATCCCGACCAACGTCATCTCCATCACCGACGGTCAGATATTCCTTGAGACGGAGCTGTTCAACTCGGGCGTTCGTCCCGCGGTAAACCCCGGTATCTCGGTTTCGCGTGTCGGCGGTAACGCGCAGATAAAGGCGATGAAAAAGGTCGCGGGTACCCTGAAGCTCGACTATTCGCAGTATCGTGAGCTGCAGTCGTTCTCGCAGTTCGGTTCCGATCTGGATAAGGACACAAAGGACAGACTTGCAAAGGGCGAGCGCATAGTTGAAGTCCTTAAGCAGGACGAGAACGCGCCTCTCGAAGTCGAGGAACAGGTAGTTATCATCTACGCGGTAATCAACAATTACCTCGCGTCTATCCCCGTCGAGAAGATCAAGCAGTACCAGAAAGACCTCATCGAGGAGCTAAAGACCAATAATCCGAGCATTCTCGAGGGCATCAAAAACGATAAGGTGCTCTCCCCCGAGAATGAGGAGTCGCTGAAGGCAGCTCTTGTGAGCTTCGCGGCTACCTACACGAGCTGACCGAAAGGAGTTTCGCTATGAAACAGGCTTCCTTTGTACTCAGCATTGTAGCGACTACTATCGCGGTCATTACGGCGTTGGCGGTGGCTTGGCTGTACATTGAAAAGAAAGTTAAATATATCACCACAGAGGACAACTTTTAGATGGGTCTTCCACTCAGTGAAATTGTTTTGGTTTTCGTGATTGTGCTCGTTGTCATTATTGTTATTGCCTTTAAGTCATCTGAAGCTTTTGCCAAAAAACGCGAATTGCAAGAGCAAGAAGAGGCAAAACGTACACGTAAGATGTTAGAGCAAGAATCTATGAAAAACAAAATGAGAAATGGACAATTAACCCAAAAAATTTTCGCTTCCATTGACAATGCGGCTGACAGAGATTTGAACGTATACAGCATATCGTTGAAAGAACGTATTGAAGACGGTGGACATTATATAGAAATAATTTATTATGGAAATATAGCCAAAATCAATCGTCCATATAAGGTTCATTCACTTGACAAGGAAAGCTCCGAATGTAGAAATAAGGGTATAAGAGTTATATGTGAGAAAATCGAATGTTTAGGAGTTCGTGATATTAACGAGTTTCTTGCATTTGCTCAAGTACTTCTTGAAAAACTAGGTACAGAGAAGTATTCAGAACCTGATAGAGAGTATTGGACCGACGTTCTTATACAGGCGAAAAATGGATACCCATGGATAATGGAAGAGCCAGATTGGAGGTCAAACTCTAATTGGCAATAAATTCTTAGGTATAATTATGAGGGGGTGATATTATAGCCAGTGGTAATATGAAAGCCATAAAGCGCCGTATCCGTTCCGTCGGCTCGACCCGACAGATAACAAAGGCTATGGAGCTTGTGGCGTCGAGTAAGCTCCGTAAGGCTAAGACCCGCGCGGAGCAGGCGCGTCCCTATTTCAACGAGCTGTACAAGACCATGTGCGAGATAGCGTCGGCAAATACCGACTTCTCCACTATATATACGATAAAGCGTGAGGTAAAGCATAAGCTGTTTATCGTTGTCGCGGGCGACAGAGGACTTGCGGGAGGTTATAACTCAAATGTTCTCAAGGCCGCCGCTGCGGCTCACAAGGACGACGCCGAACTGCCGAAGATAATCGCTATCGGCAAAAAGGCGGGCGAGTATTTCGCAAAGCGTGATTACGAGGTGGTGGCGTCCTACGCGAACATAGCGGAGGATATCAAGCCCAATACGGCGCAGGATATCGCGGATATAGCGATAAAGATGTTCGCGGACGGCGAAGTCGACGAGGTACACGTGTTCTACACGATGTTCGTTTCGTCGATGTCTCAGCAGCCCGAGAGTATGCGCGTGCTCCCCATGGACACGGTGCAGCTCGAGGACTACGGCACGATGGAGTACGACCCCTCGCCCGAGGCGGTGTTCAACCGTATAGTGCCGCGCTTCACCGCGAGCCTTATCCAGTGCGCGGTAGTCGAGTCGTATGCCTCCGAGCAGGGCGCGCGGCGCACCGCTATGGAGAACGCTACCGACAACGCGGACGCGATGACGGAGAGCCTGTCGCTGCTGTACAACAGAGCACGTCAGGCAAGCATTACAACGGAAATTATCGATATCGTTTCGGGCGCTTCGGCACAGGAATAATATCGGTATGACAAACGGTTATTTAGCAATTCCTATTAAGAAAGGAAAAGTTATAAAATGACAAATCAGAACATAGGCACGATAGTCCAGGTTATCGGCGCGGTATTGGATATCCGCTTCGCGCCCGAAAATCTGCCCAATCTGCTTAACGCTATCGAGATCGACAACAACGGCGCCAAGCTCGTTGTCGAGGTAGCGCAGCATATCGGCGACGATCTTGTCCGCTGCATCGCTATGGGCAGCACAGACGGACTTGTCCGCGGTATGGAAGCAGTCGACACGGGAGCGTCGATCAAGGTTCCCGTCGGTGAGCAGACGCTTGGACGTATCTTCAACCTTCTGGGCGAGGCCGTTGATAACAAGCCCCAGCCCGAAACAGAGGAAAAATGGGAGATCCACCGTCCCGCTCCCACGTTTGAGGAGCAGGAAGCGTCAAACGAAGTTCTTGAAACGGGAATTAAGGTCGTAGACCTTATCTGTCCGTACCTCAAGGGCGGTAAGATCGGTCTGTTCGGCGGCGCGGGCGTTGGTAAGACAGTACTTATCATGGAGCTTATCAACAACGTAGCCAAGCAGCACGGCGGTATCTCCGTATTTACGGGCGTAGGCGAGCGTACCCGTGAGGGTAACGACCTTTACCGCGAGATGATGGAATCGGGAGTTATCAACAAAACGGCTCTTGTATACGGTCAGATGAACGAGCCGCCGGGAGCGAGAATGAGAGTCGCTCTTTCTGGTCTTACGATGGCGGAGTATTTCCGTGATAAAATGGGACAGGACGTATTGTTGTTCATAGACAATATCTTCCGTTTCACGCAGGCGGGTTCTGAGGTTTCCGCGCTGCTTGGACGTATGCCGTCCGCCGTTGGTTATCAGCCTACTCTGGCGACGGAAATGGGCGCTCTTCAGGAGCGTATCACGTCCACGAAGAAGGGCTCTATCACGTCCGTTCAGGCAGTCTATGTACCTGCCGACGACCTCACCGACCCTGCTCCGGCGACGACGTTCGCGCATCTTGACGCTACGACGGTATTGTCGCGTAACATTGCGTCAATGGGTATATTCCCCGCGGTAGACCCGCTGGATTCCACCTCCAGAATACTTACCCCCGATATACTCGGTCAGGAGCATTACGATGTGGCGCGCGCCGTTCAGGCGATTTTGCAGCGCTATAACGAGCTTCAGGATATCATCGCGATTCTCGGTATGGACGAGTTGTCCGACGAGGATAAGCTGACGGTATCACGTGCCAGAAAGATCCAGCGTTTCCTGTCTCAGCCGTTCTCCGTTGCGGAGCAGTTCACAGGCTACGAGGGCAAGTACGTTCCTCTTAAGGAGACTATCCGCGGCTTTAAGGAGATCATCGAGGGCAAGCACGACGATCTGCCCGAGTCGGCATTCCTCTTTGTCGGCACTATCGACGAAGCTGTCGAAAAGGCTAAAAAAGGAAGCTGATAAATTCCCAATGAAAGGATATTCAGATGACGCCGTTTAAGTTACAAATAATCACGCCGGAAAAAACCGTTTTTGACGGCGACGCCGAGCAGGTCATTGTCCGCACAACAGTCGGCGATGTCGGCATATTGAAAGGGCACGAACCGTATTGCGCGGCGCTGGGAATAGGTCAAATGCGGATCATGCAGAACGGCGAGTTCCGCCGCGCGGCAACGTCGGGCGGAATTATAAAGGTGTCAAAGGAAATGACGACGATCTTGGTGCAGACCTGCGAATGGTCGGACGAGATTGACGTAGAGCGCGCAAATGCCGCGAAAGTGGCTGCCGAGGAGCGCATAAAGGCGGCAAAGAGCGACAAGGAAATGCTGCTCGCCGAAGCGAAGCTCAAACGCGCACTTAACCGAATTGATACCTCGAATTTCAATTAACTCCAAAGACGGATTGATGTTCGTCTTAAATAAAAAATCGGCGTCGAGCATTAACCCGACGCCGATTTTTATATTACACGCTTATTAAACGAGATACAAATTATTATTGTTCAACCTTTTTTCCATGTAAAACTAACCGACCAAACACTATTGAAAACACGGATGGAATCCCGAACCATAACAGATTGAATGCTATACCGCGCAGGAACATTGACGGAAATTGTCCATAAACATAAATCAACTCAAGATCGACAGCACAATAAATGTCCGACACAGTCACCAGAGGAACGAGCAGCACAAGCGCCGCTATATCCGCAATAACATATTTTTTGAACATGGACTTTCGGATATTGGCAAAAAGCTCACCTATTCCGATAAACATCATGAAAAAAATAAATGCGCCCAAAATATAATACCAAGCTTTGGGCATATAGTTATACCCGTAATCATGCACACAATAATTAAATCCCAGAACAATGAATATCGCCGTGATCACTCCACTTACAATGACCTTGACATTTCTATTACCAAAAAAATTGTCCCCAAAAGCGACGATTCGTTTTTCCTTCGGTTCAATTGCTTTGCCAAATGAAATTATTTTTTTACTTAACATTTGATATTTCCCCCCAAAAAATAAAAAGTCAATTAACGGTAATATCTGCGCTTCCGGGCTTTGTATGAATATCGCCTGTTACATCTACATCAAGCCACAGGGTATAGGTCTTTTTACTTACCCGCTCATCGCCATTTGTCATTGTTATCTTTTTTTCAATGTAAGCATACTTTTTTCCAAATAAAAAGGTTGCACCTTGATTGCTGGCGTGAACAGGCTCCGGATTAGATAAAACTTTAAATAATCTTCCGGAATTTGGAGAAACTCCGTAAGTTACATTGGAAACGGTAGCAGTATCTGCTTGAGAATTCCAAGTAAACGTACCTTTAACCCACATAGTAACCCAATCTGTGCTTACACCGGCACCGCTCTCCGTATATGTGTTTTCCGCCTTAACGGTCATATGTCCTTGAGTTGATCTTGCTGCGCACATATCCATTTCATCAGACTTTAAGTAAATCCTTGAAACGCATTCTAACCCATTTTCATAAGCATACGACTGTTCAGACACCAATACGAAATCCTCATCATCTGAAACATAATCCATTTCAAAGGTATATTCGCTCATATCTTCAACATCTTCCGCGCCCGCAACAACTACTAAAGACATAGTCATTACTGCAGCCACACAAGCCGCAACTAATTTTTTAATATTTTTCACTACAATTCCCTTTCATTTAAGTTAATTTATTTATTGCCCAAACCGCAGTCTGTGCGCTTCGAGCTTATTATATTATATTCTTTTTTAGTTTAGAAGTCAATATGAAATTTGCATAAAAAACAGCAGTTCTTTATGTATATTTACACGCTAAACGAATACACCCCATCCATTTCCCTGGCAATATACCCGAAAAGCTCAAGATTTGTTATCGCCTCGGAGAGCGCGGAGAATTCCATTCCGCTGCGCTCCATAAGCTCGTCCACTCCCGAGGGGCGCTCGGCAAGCAGCTTTAAAACAGCCGCCTCGTTAGGGTCGAGCGATGACAGCAATTCCTCGATGGGCACGGTTCTCGCCTTTTCGGGAGACTTCGTTTCCGTCTTGGGCGCATCTTTTGCGGAAACGTTTTTCTTGACGGGTTTTGGCTCGTCCCGAAGCGGAACGCTTTCCAACGGCTCGGCGAGCATTTGCTCTATACGCGCTCTGCCGGAATAATCCGCAAGCAGCCGCTCTACGATATCCGTGTACCCGAAAACGGGAACGGCGCCCTCGCGCAGCAGTGGTACTACCCCCGCATAACGCTTGGAGAAGATGTCGTGCGGAGGTATGCAATACACGTCGCGTCCTTGGTCGAGCGCGTGATTTGCAGTCAGCAGTGAACCGCTCTTCTCGCCCGCCTCAATGACGAGCGTTCCCGAGCAGATACCCGAGATAATGCGGTTTCTCTGATGAAAATACCCCGCGGACGCCCGTGTGCTCGGGAGCAGCTCGCTTATCAGCGCGCCGCCGCTTGCGACTATCTCGCGCTTGAGCAGCGCGTTCTCGGCGGGGTAGTTCACGAACATTCCGCAGGCTAGCACGCCGACAGTCCGTCCTCCCGCGTCGAGCGCGGCACGGTGAGCCGCGGTATCCGAGCCGACGGCGAGACCGCTCACTACAACGATACCCATTTTCGCGAGCGGTGCGCATATCCCCGCGGCGGCGGCTTTTCCGTAATCCGAGACGTTCCTCGCGCCTACCGCCGCGATACTGAGCTGCTCGTTGAGTCCTCCGAGACTTCCGCTGACAAACAGCAATATCGGAGGATTTTTAATATTCCGCAGCAGCTCGGGATATTCATCATCGTCAAGAGTTACTATGTGAATACCGCTTTCACCGCACTGCTCGAGGATAGGGCGTATCGTGCCCATGCGCACGTCTTTGGCGCGTTTTTTCTCCTTATCGTTCAGAAACGGGAATTCACCGTCGCGTATCATTCGCGCGGCGAGCGTTGCGTCGCCGCCGCACTGCGCGAGTATCTCAATGGTTTTGGGGTTGTACGGCTGCATTACGAGCAGCAGCCACAACCATACCTCAACGGGACTTTTCGCCATATGTATTCCTCCGTTTTACCATATTTCCCTTGCGAGAATAACAAACTGTGCCGCCAGAAAAAATATTGAATAACCCGACGCAAATAACAGAAATATCCATTCCAACGGTATCGAATCTATCGACCACAACAAAAAGCTGTCGATACCGAAGCTCATAAGTACGTTTGCCGTTATAAAAAGAAGTACGCAAATCGCCGCGGCGGGCAGAACGCCCGTTAATATGTACCGCTTTGCGGAAACACCGAACCGCCGTTCAAACCGTTTCCGCGAGAACCTGACCGCCGCGTTATGCATGGCAAACAGCGCGATAATAGCGACAATCCCCAAAACAGGCGGTCTGATAGACATGAGAAATATCTGCGCCGTTCCGAGCGTTAAAATAAGCAGATTGCCGAAAACGATAAGCAGAACCATTGCGGTCGTTTTATTCATAGAAACCTCGTGTAATTGCTCTTTGGTATACTGCACTGTTTAAGCTCTTCTAAATATTTTTCCGGGGCTGGACGCGGTAAGATAAGCCCAGCCGCCTAAATATCCCATAAATACAGTCAATTGTCGCAAACAGTTGCCTGCTCTGTTGGGATTGGCAATTCGCTTCTGTGTCCGTAAGCATATGGTTATCGTATTGTTCGGGTTAAAACAATAATCTTTTTCGATGAACTTTCTGTTTTTCGTCCTAACATTTTTCCGCCTAAAAAAATCATTGTACATTTCAACCGCACGACCAAACATATCTTGAAACCCCCAAGTAGCAACCGCTCCGCTAAGGAGTTTATTTTGCAGCTTAATGTCTAAACTATACTTAAACCTATACTTCTTAAACCTATACAACATCAAAATCACCCTACCTTATATTTTAAATACCGCGCTTGTAAACGCGGGCAAGGTAAGTCCGCCGAGTTCCCGCTTTTCACCCGTGAGGAGGTCCTCCGCTTCTCCGCTCATATTCAGGTTGAACGTGAACGGAGCGCCGTCCGCGTTGATTACGGTAAACAGCGTTTCTCCGCCGCCCGTGCGCGAAAACGCGTACTGACGGTTGGTGAGCAGTATCTGCTTGTAGTCGCCCTCCGCTGCCGCGGGGTGGTTCTTCTGTATCTCCGCGAGCGCCCTGATATGCTCGGTGAGGTCGCGGTGACCCTCGGACTTCATCTTCTCAAGGTCGAACTCGGGACGGAGCGCGTCGTCGCCTCCGCCGCGCTTGTCGCCCTCAATGCCGAACTCGCTGCCGTAATAAACGGACGGGATACCCGGCATCATAAACATAAGCGTGTAGATAAGCGGCAAATGCTCCTTGGTTTTTAGTATAGTCGCGACGCGTGTTACGTCGTGATTATCGACGAACGTATACAGGTGCTTTCCCCTGTACAGACACCAGTTTTCGCTGCCGAACTGCCGATTTATCGAATGAGCGATCTCAAACATATTCATATCGTTGAAGCTCGAGAACAAGCCCTTATAGCACTCGTAGTTGGTAACGCTGTCAAGCATCTGATCGTTCATCCACATATTGTAGTCGCCGTGAAGCGTTTCACCGAGCAGGAAGAAATCCTCGCTCAACCACTTACAGTGAGCGCGCAGCTCACGCAGGAAGTTCTGATCGAGACAGTACGCAACATCAAGACGCAGACCGTCAATGCCGAATTCCTCTTTCCAGCCTGTGATAACGTCCTTGATATACTGCTTTACTTCGGGATTGAACAGATTCAGCTTTACAAGCTCGTAATGCCCCTCCCAGCCCTCGTAGTAGAAGCCGTCGTTGTAGCAGGAGTTGCCCTCGCGAACGTGAAACCAGTCCTTTTTGGCGCTGCCGAGCTTATACTCGCGAACGTCGCGGAACTCGGTAAAGTCGCGTCCGACGTGATTAAACACGCCGTCGAGAACCACCTTGATACCGTTCTCGTGCAGCGCGTCGCAGACCTTCTTGAAGTCCTCGTTCGTGCCGAGACGGCGGTCTATGGTCTTGTAGTCGATAGTGTCGTAGCCGTGCGCTACGCTTTCGAATACAGGACCGAAATAGATAGCGCTGCAGCCAAGCTCCTTGATATGCGGGATATCGTCGATGAGCTTCAAAATTTTGTGCGTAGGCTCGCTCGTCTGATCGTTCTGACGGGGACAGCCGAAATATCCGATCGGATAGATGTGATAAAATACCGCGTTTTCATACCATTTCATAATATTACCTCTATTTCCCTTGTTTTTTCTTTTATACCTTTTTAAAAGGTATTATTTGCAAGATTATTATACCATATTGTCGGCAATTTGTCAATAATTTTGTGCAAAGTGTATAAAAAACAAAAATGTTTTATTGCAGAACTGAAAAAATTACACTAACGGCTTGAAAATTATTTTATAAACTGTTATAATATTAAGAGTGAAATAAATCACTTTTAAGGATACATGGACAGTTAAAAACAAATGTAAGGCAGCAACCGCGTGAGGTTCCGACAGTGTTACCTTAGGTTTTATTTTTTTGCTTTCTAAGGTACCTTTGGGGAGGGGATTTAATGACAGGGCTGCGTACTTTCAGGCAGACGTCGGCGCTCATTATGGCGCTTTTTGTTTTGTTGACGGCTTTTTCGCCGAGTATCACAGCTTCGGCGTATCCAAAAGCGGCAAAAACATATGTCGTGGGCGCGAACGCCAAATTCGGAGTTACAAAGACAAACTCGGGAACCTCGGGACTTGCCTGCGATTATCTTGACCAGATATCGAAATATACGCTCAACCGCTTTACATATAAAGACGGATCGCCCGAGGAGCTGTTCAAGATGCTCCGTGAAGGCACGATAGACGTGATACCCTGCGTGACCGATGAGGAACTGGAATTGTATGGCGACGACTCTCTTGCTGCCGCAGGTTTTTCCATGATAACAAAATTCAATGCCGTTTACGTTTACAATAACGGCTCGAAAAAGGACGTGAACTTCGGCGACGCAAGCGAGATAAGTCATATGAAGATAGGCTATCTTCCCGAGGACGGGGGTGACTTTTTCAAAGATGAAAGGTTTGTTTGCAGCGACCTGGAGGACGCGGAATTCATAAAGTACAACACCGAAAATATGATGAGGGCGGATTTTACGTCCGGCAAACTGGACGCGGTCGTGAAAAACTGTTTTCGTCCTTGGGAGAACGAAACGATAGTTTATCAGTTCGGAACGTCGGCGTGCTATTTCATCATAAGGTCGGAGGATACCGAACTATCCTCGGATATCGCCGACGGAATGTCAAAGCTGTTTTTAAGCTACCCGTCATTCCCGGGCGATACGTATCAGAAAAACATCTCGAATTACGGCTCACAGAGATACGCGTATTCCGCCGCGGAGCGAATATATCTCGCATCGCATAACGAAATTGTAATTGGCTATAATCTTAACTCGGATATCGCCGAGACCTATGACTATTCGTCGGAAAAGCTTACGGGAATAGCAGGGTCGATAATGGATCAAATAACGGCTAATACGGGGCTGAGGATCAAGATCATACCGTACAATTCTCTGTCCGAATGTATGAATGCCATGGCATCGGAGGAAATAGACGTTATCTACGGCGGCATACCGATAAACGGAGTGGACGGATATTCGGGGTATTTTGTTTCCGCGCCCATTACCCGTTTGCCGATAGTGCTTGCCGGCAAACCGGACGCGTCTATGTCCGATACTGCGGAGATCGCCACCGCTAACGGAGACAGCGAAATAATAAAGTACCTTGAGCGTTTCCGTCCGCAGTCGAACATTTCCCGCTACTCCACGAGCATTATTGCGTGCGAAATGGTGATGAACGGACACGAAAGTTTTGTGTGCATGGACTGCCGTGACGCGCTGTATCTGAAATCCACACAGCATGAAAATCTCGTGATACATGATATCCTGCCGATCTTCCGTTCCGAGTGTTTTGCTATCGCACGCCGCTCGGGCGATCTTAGGAGCATACTGGAAAAGGCTATCGCACAGATCAACGGAAACGAATCCATTGCCGATATTTACAACATTATCAACTCGCAAAGCGCGGTCTCCGAAGAGAAAGTCCCGTATATCTGGATCATTATCACGGGATTTACGGCACTCGGAGGTCTCCTGGCGCTGTTTATAGTGTTGACGACTGTCAAGAGCCGCCGTCTAGCCGAGATCGATACGCTCACCGGAGGACGCACCAAGCGCAGGTACTTGATCGACTCGGAGAAGGTCGTGCGCAAGTCCAATCCCGATAACTGGGCAGTCATCGTTTTCGATATCGACAAGTTCAAATTCATCAACGACCGCCTCGGCTACGAAGAAGGCAACCGTATGCTGGAGAGATTGTACAAGACCGTAAGCGACCATCTTGAGACTTACGAGGTCTACGCGCGTATCTCGGACGACAACTTTGCATGCACAGTGAAGAACGGCTCCGACAGCGAGCTTGAAAACCGTCTTAACAATATCTTCGCGGAATTCGACCGCCGCAACTCGCTGTTCGTTTCCTACCCCGTTCTGTTCAGCGCGGGCGTATGCAGACTCGGGCAGTGCGTTGACAGATACGATATGGTGGATTTCAACGTTGCTATCGACCGCTGCAATATCGCGAAAAAGACGATAAAGGGCAGACACAGCAGCGCGATAGCGTTCTACGACGGAAAAATGCACGACAACGCCCTGCGCGAAAAGGACTTTGAAAACGTTATGCCGACCGCGCTCAAGGAGCACGAGTTTATGTGCTACATTCAGCCGAAGTACGGCACGAGATCACGGCATATCGAGGGTGGCGAAGCGCTTATCCGCTGGAACAGCAAGGAATTCGGATTTGTGTTCCCCGATCAGTTTATCCCGATCGCAGAGAAAAACGGCTTTGTCGTAGAGCTGGACTTCTTCATTCTCGAGGAGGTTTGCAGGGCTATGCGGCGCTGGATAGACAGGGGGCTTACGCCCGTGGTCATTTCCGTAAATCAGTCGCGTCTGCATCTCAACAACGATGACTACATCTGGCGTCTGCGCGAGATCGTTGACAAATACGGCATACCGTATGAATACATTGAGCTGGAGCTTACCGAGAGCGTGTTCACAGAGAACGCGGACCTGATGCTGAAGATAATGCAAAAGCTTCACGAGATCGGCTTTAAGCTTTCAATAGACGACTTCGGCTCCGGCTATTCCTCGCTGAATATGCTCAAGGACATCCCCGCCGACGTAGTAAAAATCGACCGCGAATTCTTTAACGGAACGGTCAACTCGCAGAAGGGACGCGCGGTAATTTCGACGGTAGTCGACCTCGCCAAAAACCTTGATATGCAGGTAATCTCCGAGGGCGTAGAGACTGTCGAGCAGGTAGATTTCTTACAGGATATCGAATGCCACATGGTGCAGGGCTATTATTTCGCGAAGCCAATGCCGATCAAGGAATTCGAGGAGCTCTGGACCAAAGACCTCGCCGAAGCGGCAAACGAGCACAAGACGAACGGTCAACCTCTGCAGTCCGCGGAGAGTATGTAAACCTATTTTATTTATCGGTACATTGCCAAGAGAAATAATATCCAAAAACTATTTGCTTACAGCCCCGTTTTCGGGGCTGTTTTTGTGCAAATCCCCTAAAAAACAACAACCGCTTGACAATGGGATTGTAATAAGTTATAATTAACATAGGGACAAATTCTTTTATAAGAGAGGTGAGCGGAAATGGCAAACGAATTGTTGGAAGAGATGGAAAAGGCGCGGCAGGAAATAAAGCGCTTGAAAATATCTCTTCGGGCTGAACAGCTGCGCACCAAAATTTGTTCGGAGTATTCCAACTTCGGATTGTGGGAGTATGACATAGCAACAGACATTTGCTATCAATATAAAAAGCTCAGCGGAAGATACGAAAATAATCTGGAGCCTATCGTGCATTTCAGGGACTCTGTGATAAGCTGGGGCATCGTGTGTACGGAGGATCTTCCCGCGTTCAACCGCTTCTGCGACGCTATGGAACGCGGCGACAGTGAAATGTCCTGCGATTTGCGCGTGATCAACGATAACTGCGAAATGATATGGATGCGCTATGAAGGCAAAACCACGCTTGACGACAGCGGCGAGCCCGTAAAAGTCATCGGGCGCACTCTTGACGTCACCGAGCAGAAGGGCGGAATAGAAACGTCCACTCACGCGGGAAGAGACAGCCTTACCGGGGCGTATTCCCCCGAGCTTTTCCGCGATTGTGTGCTGGAAAGACGCGCGGGCGTCAACCGTTATAAAAACGCAGCTCTGCTGTCCGTGGGAGTTGATAATTTTCGTGCCGTAATGGCAGAGCATGGCGTAGAGTATTCGGATTATATTCAGAAAACCGTTTCGGAGCTACTGGAGAATATCTGCTCTGTAGAGCACGACAGCGTACTTTCGCGCGTCCGCGACGGCGAATTTCTGCTGTATCTCAGCTTTTCCGACCTATCCGCGCTCAACGTGATAGCGCGGCGCGTTATCAGAACTATAAACGACTACATATTTGACGGCGCGTCCATTACGGCAAGCGTTGGAGTTTCGTTGTTCAAAAACGGACGCAAGCTCGAAGAGGTCTACAAAGAATCTTATGCGGCTCTTTCCGAAGCGCATAATAGCGGCGGAGCGTGTTTTATGCACTACACCGCGGCAATGTCCGCCAGAAAGCTCCCGACAGAGCCTACCGCTATTGATAACGCGACTCTTTCAAGCGGTGCGGCAAAGGTGTACGATCTTATCATCAGGGCGTTTTGCAGTGAAAGCGACCGTCCGATAATGCTTAAAGCGGCTTTTCAGGCAGCGGGACAGTGTCTTGGCGCGTCTAATATATATGTGTTCAACAACGACGGCGGTAAGTTCCGCCGCTTTATGACTTATAATTCCACTGGAAAGTCCTCCGAGCAATGTCCGCGCATTGGGCAGAGCTGCTCGGACGAGGACGTTCGCAGAATATTTGCGGGGCGCAGCAAGCTGCGTCTGCACAGCGCGGGAGAGCGAATCAACGGACTTTCACTGGAAAACGGCGCGGTATGCGCGGAGTGCCGCGCGATACGCTGCAAGGGCGAGATAGCTGTGTATTTCGCGGTGATCTTCGACAGCAGATTTGAATTGTCGGAGCAGGATCTGCAGATTATCGACGGTCTCGCGAACGCGCTTACCGAGATGTACGCAATGTATGTCGACAGCAAGCTCGGCGAACTGAGCGGCAGGCTCAAGAACACGATAATCAGCAACCACCGCATGGAGGGCTTTTCGCTGATCCCGGGCACTTTCGTTGCGGAGGTTGTCGGCGAAAACGCTTCGGAGCATTACGGAATGAAACCGGGAGATATATGCTATAAGAAAATGCGCGGGCGCGACGAGCCCTGCGCAAACTGTCCCGCATTACAGCTTGACAATTCCGATAAACTGTTCGCGTCCTCGGCATATTACGACGAGATCGACCGCCGTTGGCTGGACGTCACCGCGTCCGTTGAGGAAAACTCGGACGGCGAGCACCGTTACATTATAAGCTCCACCGACATCACGGACTGCCTCGGAAATATACGTATGACAGATTCGCTTACCGGCGTTATGACGTTTGACGTATTCACAGCGGAGGCGCTGAAAATAACCTCCGCGGAAAATTTCGGCGATATGGCGGGCAGCTTTGTCGCGGTGATAAATGTTGCGGAATTCCGTAGGATAAACGAGGAAAAGGGCTTTGAACTCGGAAATTCCATATTGGTGTCGATAGCGGAGATAATACAGCGTTGCATCGGAAACAGCGAGCTGCTGGGGCGTTCGGAGGGGTCACGGTTCGCGGCTCTTTTCAGAAACACCGACAGCGACGAGTTCACCTCCCGTATGAACCTCATGCTCAACAGTATCCAGCGGCAGATCTACGAAAAGCTCCACGTACAGATATATCTGCTTGTGGGCGTATGCGATATGAACGACGACCCTGTCGGCTTTATGGGCGCGCTTGACAGAGCTATCACCGCACAGAAGACAATCCGCGACAGGGCGTACTATCATGAAAATCTGGTAGTGTTCTATGACGGAGCGCTTCGTGAAAAGATACAGGAGCGCCGCCACATTGAGGCGAATATGATATCCGCGCTTGAAAACGACGAATTCCACGTTTTCTATCAGCCCAAGGTAAACATCGCTACGGGCAGAGTTGTGGGAGCGGAGGCGCTCGTGCGCTGGATAAGACCCGACGGCGAGATCATATCACCGGGTAAATTCGTTCCGATATTTGAGGAGAACGGCTTTATCACCGAAATGGATTTTGCTATATACCGCACCGCAATAGCGGATATAAAACGCTGGCTGCGCGAGGGAATTGAAGTCCCGCTGGTATCGCTGAACGTATCGCGCCATCACCTTGCGGATGATAATTTCTGCGAAAAGCTGAACGCGCTTGTCGACAATATCGGCGTACCGCACGAACTTATTGAACTGGAGATCACCGAGAGCCTGCTCACCGAAAATCTCGACAAGCTTGTCGAAACTGTAACATGGTTTAAGGACAAAGGGTTCAGGATATCCATTGACGACTTTGGCTCGGGCTATTCGTCGCTCAATCTGATAACAATGCTGCCGTTTGATACGCTGAAGATTGACGGAGGATTTTTCCTCCGAAACGACCTAACCGAAAAGAATAAAAAGGTCATCACATCGGTAGTCACGCTGGCTAAAAGCCTTAATCTCGAAACGGTCTCCGAAGGTGTTGAAACACAGGTTCAGGTAGATTTTCTCCGCGACCTCGGCTGCGATATGATACAGGGCTTCTTCTACTATAAGCCGATGACGTGCAGCGATTTCCATGAGCTGCTTCAATCACAGACGGAAAAAACAAAGGCCTAACATCTCAGCCGCCGATCACAAATCGGCGGCTTGGTTAATGGGAGAGTGATCAACTTGAATTGTAAAAGTCTGTACGAATTTGAAAAGTGTGCAAGCGGTCTGTCGCTTAAAAAATTTATTGCGGCAAACGACAGCAGCGTTACCGATATCGTTATCCCGTCGGAGTATTCGGGCGTACCCGTAACAGAAATAGGCTTTGAAGCGTTTGCACGGTCTCCGTTTATAAAGACGCTCGTTATTTCCAAGAGCATACAAAAGCTGGGCGGCGGAGCGTTCCGAGAGTGTAAGCGGCTGGAAAACGTTCACGTCTCGGGAAGTGCTCGTCAGTTGCCCGCGGCTATGTTTTTCGGGTGTTCGTCGCTGAAAAGCGCGGAACTCGGCGAGGGCGTTGAGGTCATCGGGAGCAACGCGTTTCGCAAATGTAAGTCACTGGAAAATATAGCGCTGCCAAAAAGTCTGCGGAATATCGAAAGCTGCGCGTTTCTGGAGTCTCCGAGATTGCCTGCCGAAATAGTTATGATGGGGCTTGCGGGTTCGACCGACAGCACAAAGCCGTTTAAACATTATGTTGAATTTGATTGGGAAAACGCCTTGCGCCCCGACGTTTTCAATCTCGCTCTGAAATACGGCAGCTACGACAGTAACCGTGACCTTGCGCTCGTCCAAATTGTAAAACGTGATCTCACGGAGTATTTAGAGCTTGTTGAACAGGCAGGCTGGCTTGAAAACAAAGATGAAGATTACATAGAAAGAACTATGTTGATCGCCGTTTCGTTTCGTAAAGCCGAGGCGGCGGCTTGGCTGCTCGGCTATAAAAAGCGCAGATTTGGATTTAACGGAGGAACCGCTCTTGAACTATGACGAAATGTTCGAATTTGAAAAGATCGGCGGCGGCTACGCGCTGACCTCATATCTGAAAAAGGACGACAAAAGCATACATAAAATCGAGATACCGTCCGAGTATCACGGCGAGCCCGTCATAGTTATCGGCGAGAGGGCTTTTGAATATTCGGGGATCGAAGAGGTGTATATACCTCCCGAGGTAGAGGTTATTGATCGCAACGCGTTTTTTCTCTGTGACTGTCTTTGCGCGGTCGAGTTTTCGGAGGGGCTGCGCGTGATAGGGAACGACGCGTTCAGCAAATGCGATGGCGCGCTTTTTTCGGTGACACTGCCTAAAAGTCTGGAGCGTATAGACGACTGGGCGTTTGAAGGCTGTTATAATCTCAAGAGCGTAACATTTCTCAACCCCTTTACGATCATCGGGCAATATGTGTTTTTAAGTTGTTATAAGTTGGCGCCGGAAACGCAGCTTATGGGTATCCTACGCTCATGCGACATTACCCGGTCCATTCCCAAATCGGAGTATATGCAATGGGAAAAGGGGCGGCAGCTTGATAAGTCGATTGCCTTGATAAGCTACCCGATCCTGTTTAAGGACGTTTTTGCGCTCGCCGCGAAAAACAATTGCTTCCGAAGCGTTATAGGTCGTGAGGAGCTTGTGAATTTGCTTGAGGTCATCATAAACTTCGGTTGGATGGATCATCTGCGTATTGCCGCGGACGGAGGGTCGCTCGACGACAGAGAGCTGCTCGATAAGCTCACGGATATCTCCATACAAAAGGACGACACCGAGCTTACCGCTTGGCTTCTAGACCATAAAAACAAAAATATCGGCTTTTCGGGGAATAATTATGAACTATGAACAGGATAATCTTACGCTGGCAAAGCTCTTCGAGTTCGCACGAACCGAGGACTCTTTCGAGCTGAAGCGCTACTTACAGCCCGACAACAGCGCCGTGACCGAGATAGAGATACCGCCGACATTCCGTTTCGTAAGGGTCGGGAGCATAGCGCCGAGAGCCTTTGAGGACGCGATATACCTGAAATCCGTGACCGTTCCCGAGACGATACGGAGTATCGGCATAAGAGCGTTTGACGGCTGCGCCTCGCTTGAAAATATCGTCCTGCCCGCGAGGCTTAAAATAGTTGCCGGAGGACTGTTCAGCCATTGCAATTCGCTGAGGCGCGTTGAACTGCCCGATGGGGTCGACGTCATACGTCCTAACACGTTTTCGCAATGCCCCGAGCTGGAGGAGGTCGTGCTTCCGAGTGGAATGTGTATGCTCCTCGGCAACGCGTTTATCGACTGCCCTAAGCTGCGAAGCGTGATCTTCCCCGAGGATAACACCATAACGCTGTTGGGCAGGACGTTTATAAATTGTCCGCAGCTGCCGGCGGAGGTGATGATGTACTCGCTTATCGGCTCCAACGATATCCGTCTTCCGTTCGCATACAACGCGCACTTTGATTGGGATGCCGCACTCCGCCGCGACGTTTTCGAGCTTGCTCTGCAACATAACAGCTTTGAGCATGTCGGAAAATCAATGATATTTACAAGCATTATCGACAGAGACCTGATAGAGCTTTTGCCGCTCGCCGCGGGAATGCTGGATAATTCCCTTTCGGAGACCCTCGCGGACTACTCCGCCGACCATGGAAAAGCCGAGATCACCGCATGGCTGTTGAATTTTAAAAACGGCAGGGGTGAAAAAACTATCGCTGAAAAAATCGACAAAATGTTTGAGCTTTGAGCGGACTTTATTTCTTAAACATGAACTAAAGTTTTTAACGTTTTTAACACGGTTTTCAACTTTTTAAAGGGCATTATGGTGCAAAATGGACGTTTTTTTCTCAAAAAATGTTGAAAACTCCTCCAAACTGCTAACTTTTCAACAGTTTTAATCCATCTTTCAACTGTTTTTACAGTTGAAAATGTGGAATATTTTCAATTATTTTTTACGTTCTGTAATAGATTAGCGGAAATAAATTTTACCGTTTATGAACAAAAGTATCAGCCCCGTCGACAAAAAAGTCATGCCGACAGGGCTGTGTTATTCTGTAATATTGAAATCAGGAATGAGGCTGCCTTGTTGCATCCCATACCCGAATAGGCTCCGGAATATTGCGCTCTCCGCAGAACTCGGGCAGATCCTTCCAGGAAATAACCGCGGGATTGCCGAAATATTCCTTAAGCATCTCAACGGAAAGCCTTTCGGAATTGGGCTGCGGCGTGCCGAAAAGATCGCACTTTGGTATCGACGAGCCCGGGCTTGACGGCTCATAAATAAAGTCGCCGTACCAAGGCATAAAGTAGAGCCACATTACTCCCTCGTCAATGCACTGCTGCGGGTCGGGAATATTTCCGCACTCGGTGAGCGCCAACATTTTACCCTCATAGGTCATGTTCTTAAGCTCTTCGTATTTTTTCGTCTGCGGGGAATGATCATCCTTGGACGGATATACGTCCGTACCCGCAATATCATAGGTGTTGGGGTCGACTTCGCACATCTTTGTCTGACCGTTCCATATCCAGATCAGATTTGAAAGCTTGTGATAATTTTCAAAGCGGTCGTACATCATATACCAAAGTCTCTGGTACGTTTCATATGTGCCCGCTTTGATCGCGTCGCGGTCTCCGGGCTGAATTCCCCACCAGAACCAGCTCCCGCTTGCCTCGTGGAACGGACGCCACAGCACGGTCACTCCCGCCGCCTCCAGCTCCTGGAGAAAGCTTGCCACAAGATCCATATCGTGTACTGCGACCTCGTACTCCTTAGTGCCCGGAGTAGACGCCTTCAGCGGATCGAAGTTTCGGGTCTTTTCATCGCTCTCGGAATATTCGGGTCCGTAAAAAGCAACGCCCGAATTGGGATCGTCAATATCACGCGGAACGTTCCAGTGCCATGTGAAAGTCACCAGACCGTTGCTTTCGGTCGCCCATTTCAGCGCCGCGTCAATATCGCCGCGGTTAGGATTGATACCCGTGACGAATATGAAATCATAGCCCTTCATTGCGGGAATATCATCTACGGCGTCGTAGTACACCTTGTCCTCAAAGGTCGCGCGATGATCCATCTGCTGCTGCGCGGAGATCATCTGTTTCCCGTAGCCCTCTTTCAGGAATTTCCACACCTTCATAGTCTCGGGGTTGTTACGTGCGTTGAGCGAAACGGGCTGGGAAAGGTCAACCTCGCGCTCGGAAAGGCTCTTTTTCAGCGCCTCGTAATCTGTCTCGTATGCCAAAGCTGCCTCCATGTCAATATCGCCGTCGGCGGTTTTCTTTACAGGATTTGAAAGCGCGGTTGGGTTGCTCTCACCTCCGCTGCTTTCGTCGCCGACAGCGGACGAAGAGCCGTCCGAGGGCGTGTCGCTGCTGTTGACGCTCTTATCGCAAGCGGTGAGTGAAAGTATCATCGCGAGCGATAAAATGACAGATGCAAATTTTTTCATTGTGTTCTCCTTTCAAAATTATCTGAATAGCGTACAATGCCCGCTTTTGCGGTAATAATCTATCCGCGCCTGAATAGCCTCGCGCGTCGTCTTGTAGTATGTCGCGAGACAGTCGATACAGAAAAACTCCCGAACGTTGCGCGAGATGAGCTTCTGATTTATCGCGATATCGTCGCTGCCGAGCGGTGCGCCGCATTCCTTGCAGGTCTTTCGGTTCTCCATTATCATATTTTGACCATCTTAGTGCGCAGCATCATGCAGCCGTGCGGCTCGAGAGTGGTGACAAAACGCTCGGTAAATGTGCCGAGATTCTTCTTGTTCCAGCAGTCGTACATCTCCAGTGCGCGCCCCGAAGCATAGGGCAGCCCGATGTCCCAGAACTGAAGCGACATCTCGCTGTTTCTGTCGCCGAAGTTGAACAGACCTATCGCGAAACCGCCGTCGGACATGGGCTTAACAAGCGCGAAAACATTATCTGGGTTGTTCCACTGCCTTATGCAGTACGGTCCGCGGCACTCTATATCCTGATTTATCGCAATGACTTCCTTGTTGGTGAGTATATTACGCGTCACGTCATCCATTTTGCGGATATCGCAGCCGATCATCAGCGGTGAATTCATAATAGCCCACAGTGAGAAATGCGTTCTGTACTCGGTATCAGTACAGCCTCCTATCGCGGGAGGAGCACCGGAGTCCTCGTCGGAGATGACGTTCACTCCCTCCTCGGAGGAGTTTATCCATTGATTATTCGAGCCGCCGCGCATACCTACGACAAGCATATCTATATCGTTATGGCAGAAATTTCCGCCGTAGCACTCGCTGCCAATCTGCGACATGGCAAGGCGTTTTATCGACTCCCAGCTATCCTGGATATCGCCCGTGGAGCGGAACAGATGAGCGCCGCTCTCGCGTATCCACTTGTACACGCCGTCGTTGCCCCAATTGCAAGCCGAGAACATAATATCGCGGCCGCAATTGCGCAAAGCCATAGACATTCTTTTATAGAGTATCTCGCCCGGGATATGATCGGGCTTGTAGCAATAGTCGTATTTCAGGTAGTCGACACCCCACTCCGCGAAAGTCTCTGCGTCGTCGAATTCGTGCTCAAAACTGCCCGGATGCCCGCCGCAGGTATGAGTTCCCGCACAGGAATAAATACCGAATTTCAATCCTTTGGAGTGAACATAATCCGCGACCGCCTTGATCCCGTTCGGAAACTTACAGTGATCGGGAACCAGTCTTCCGCCGGCGTCACGCTGCTTTTCGCTCCAGCAGTCGTCGATAACGACGTATTCGTAGCCCGCCTCGCGCAGACCCTGCGTTTCAAACGCGTCCGCCGCCGATTTTATAAGCTCCTCGTTAATCTCCCATGTAAAGGTGTTCCATGAATTCCAGCCCATAGGAGGCGTCAACCCGAGAAATTTGTTATTCATAGTGTGTTCTCCTACATATTTATTTAACGCGAGGTACCCCGCTTTGTTTAATTGTACCATACGGAACAAAAAAAGTCAATAGCGTTACGGGCTTTTAATTACAAATTTTCTTAATAATGCTGTGTCAAAGACGACTTTTTTAAGTAAAACTCAGTTAATATTAACTTGAGGCAGATATGGTGAAAAATAAACGGCGGTGCAGCGGGTGCCGTTTATGTCGGTAATTCTTGTCTTATTTTGATAATATTATGCGCAACAAATTGTACCCATCAAACCCCGCATGCGTTTCTCCTTTGTATATAATTTGCTGGTCATCGCTATAAAAGGCGTTGACTTCACCTATTTCCGTTACGCTGTCAGGAAGAGTAACAACACATTTACCACAGTCGTTAAACGCATAGTCTCCTATTGAAGTTACACCGTCCGGAATATCAATTTTTTTAAGAGAATAACAACCCGCAAAAACAGCGTTGTTGATCTTTGTAATATTTTTGGAGAGTGTTATGTTTTCCAGTGATGAACACTCTGCAAAAGCATTATTGCCTATTTTTGTTACACTGTCGGGAATAATTATTTCCGTGAGCCCGCTTAAACCTGAAAATGCATACTCTCCTATTTCCGTTACGCCGTCGGGGATCGTTATTTCCGTAATTTCACTCATATTCTCAAAAGCAAACGTTCGAGCTGCTCTCGGTCTTGCTGCTTTCCGTGCTGCTCTTTGTGCTTGTGCTCGTATTGGGTGCACCGCTCTCGCTGTTCGGGCTTCACGCGCTTAGCGACAGAGCTGCTGCCGCGCAAACGATCATTACCGTAGTTTTCTTTTTCATATCATATATTCCTTTCTTTTGGGGAAAATACCCGCAAATGCTATAATATATTATAATTCATATATGACTTAAAGCCAAGCCTTATTTTTTAACAATGTTATAATTTGTTTAGAATATCAATAATGGCTACGTTTGAGGGGGGATTTTTGTGAAAATTTATTACGAACGATTAAAAGATCTACGTGAGGACAAAGATCTCACTCAGTTTCAGGCGGGACAGATTATCGGTACGTCACAGCAGCATTACGGAAAATATGAGAGCGGTAAGATCGTTATTCCGTTTGACAAAGTGATAATGCTCGCTGAGTATTACGATGTAAGTCTTGATTATATCGCGGGCCGCACAAACATTCCCCGCGTTTTTAAACAGGAATGATCTCAAGCCGCCCGATCGTTTGGACGGCTGATCTTATGCATATTTTTCGCTTGTGGGTCGCATTAACGTATACCCGTTATTACCAATACCGATAATAAAACGCAAAATCCATTGACAACTCACGGTTGCGGAATTTCCAATTTAAATTGGTAGATTTTTATCTTAAGATTTTGTATAATGGTAATATCAAAGCTAAATGCTGATAAGACAAATAGGCTTTGAGGAAAGGAAACGGGAAGATGACAATAGGCGATCAGATACAATATCTCCGCATTAAGCATGGATTTACGCAGGAACGGCTTGCGGAAATGCTGGAGGTGTCAAGGCAGTCGGTATCAAAGTGGGAATTAGGCCAGGCTATGCCGGACGTTGAAAAAATAATCCGCATGAGCGAGTTGTTCGAGGTTTCCACCGACACTATATTGATGAAAAACCCGATAGAGAAAAACGTCAATGAAAATCCACTGCATTTGGGCAGCGTTTACTTGGTGGTAAAGGATTTTGAACGATCGGTGGCGTTTTACGAAAAGTTTTTCGGCATTGAGGCAGACGGGCGTTGTCGGAGCGGAAACATGTTTGTGAATTTTTACATCGACGGCAAGTGTATTTCCTTAATGAACGAAAATAACCTTATAGGACACTGCACCGATCTGAACAGTCCCTACAAATTTGTACAAAATTATTGGGTTGAAGATTTGGCGTTGGAGCACAAAAGGGTCAAAGAGCTTAACATAGGAAATGTTACTGAAATACGCCAAGCTAATCCCGCTTATTACTATTTTCATCTGACCGATCCCGATAACAATATTATTGAGATCACGGGAGGTTACCACATGAACGAAAAAATCTGCCAAAGTTGCGGCATGCCTATCGAGGACAAAAAACTTAGGGGCACCGAAAAGGACGGCTCGCAAAGTACGGATTACTGCTGCTACTGCTACAAAAACGGAGCATTCAGCAAAAATGAGACTATGGAGGAAATGATCGAAAGCTGTATTCCTTTTATGCTGGAGGACGGGAGCTGTAAAAGCGAGGAAGAGGCAAGGAGCGCGCTTTTAAAGGTGATACCTAACCTTAAGAGGTGGAAGTCATAAAAAAACAGTCCCGAATTATGGGAAAACTTTGATTATACGCCGTCTTTTTGAATTTATTTATAAATTCTATTGACAAGATCGGAAAAAAGTAGTAAAATAATAAATGCTGGGGGTACTCTTCGGAGTTGAGAGGACAAGCGTCCAACCCTTTGAACCTGTCGGTCAATACCGTCGTAGGGAAGCGGAAAAGATTTTTTCGCCCCCGAAAAGGGGCGTTTTTGTTTGGAGGATTACTATGAACGTCAAAAAGTGCCTTACAATAGCGGGATCGGACTGCTCGGGGGGAGCGGGCATACAAGCCGATCTGAAAACCTTTTCGGCGCACGGAGTGTACGGCGCAAGCGTTATCACGTCGGTGGTCGCGGAGAATACCTCGCGCGTTATCTCGGTATTCAACGTTCCGGTAAGCGAGATCGAATTGCAGATCGACGCGGTATTCGAGGACGTGGAGATCGACGCGGTGAAGCTCGGTATGCTGCCCACCGCGGAGATAATCGTGGCGGTAGCCGAGAAACTGGCGCGGTACAAGCCCGCGCATATAGTATGCGATCCCGTTATGGTCGCCACGAGCGGCGACGCTCTATCCGAAAGCGGTATTGACAAGGCGTTCACGGAGCATATCTTTCCGATAGCGGACATTATTACGCCGAATATCCCCGAGGCGGAAGCGCTGAGCGGTACAGAGATACGCAGCCTCGACGATATGATCAAGGCGGCGAGGATAATCACCGGCAACGGCGCTCGAAATGTTCTTATAAAGGGCGGTCACCTGCTCGGCGACGCGGAGGATATTCTGTTTGACGGCAAAAACGAGAGCATATTCGCGTCGAAACGCGTGGACTCGCCGAATACCCACGGCACGGGCTGCACGCTTTCAAGCGCGATAGCGGCAAACCTTTCTCTCGGAAACGATATGCCCACAGCCGTTCGCCTTGCCAAGAATTACGTTACCGAAGCCATCGAAAAGTCATATACCGTCGGCAAGGGACACAGCCCCGTGCACCATTTTTACAAGCTGTGGTCATAAAGCTGAGTACGGATTACTCCGACGAGGAATGGGCTTTTATATACGAACACGGGTGCGAGGTCTTGTCCGAGATCAAGCTGCCGAATTGGTTCAACTGCGCCGCGCCGCTAAGAATGTTCGTTTACGGCGGCTGCTATGTCGGAGAGATCGATGACGAGGACAAACTTGTTTGGGCGGTGCTCAGCGAGTTCCGGGGGCGATTTCAGTAGGGAGAGTGCTACGGCGATCTGAAAGCGCTGGAGGATGGGCTTTAATATGGGCAAGCTAGTGAAAGGTTATAAATTGGGGTTTGAGTCTTGGGGGCTTGCGCTGTTTCTTGGGATAATGCTGCCGAATTTTATCTGGTTTGCCGTTCCCGCGCCTAATGATATACTTCGCGGCGAATCCGTTACCGAGGTCGCGGATATTATCGGGTCGGTGTTTCAGGCTGTGATGATCGCGGCGCTTTGTCTGCTTAAAAGGAACGACTGCCCGAAATTGCGGTTCTCGCCGCTTATTGTCGGGGTTATTGCGTGCTGTATCGCGTATTGGTCGGGGTGGATATTATACTATAATGGTATCGCTAACGCCGTTATCGTGCTTATTCTTACCGTGCCGCCCTGTGCCGCATTTCTGCTGTTTGCGCTCGACAGGAAAAATTATATCGCGGCGGTTCCCGTGTGCGGATTTACCGTGTGTCATCTGATATACGCGTTCGCGAATTTTATTATTTAAAGGTGAGTACATATGCTGATAAGAGAAATGACCACCGAGGAATATCCGCTGCTGGAGGATTTTCTGTACGAGGCGATATTTATCCCCGAGGGAGCGGAAAAGCCTCCGCGTGATATTATCCTCAGCGAGGACTTGCAGGTCTATATACGAGATTTCGGCAGGGAAAAGGACGATAAATGTCTGGTCGCCGACTGCGGCGGGAAGGTCGTCGGCGCCTGTTGGGTGAGGATAATGAACGACTACGGACATATTGACGACGAGACCCCGTCTTTTGCGATATCGCTTTATGAGGAGTACCGCAGTCATGGGACGGGCACGGAGCTTATGCGCCGCATGCTGGAACGGCTTAAGGCTAACGGGTACAAACGTGCGTCTCTCGCTGTTCAGAAAGAGAATTACGCGGTTAAGATGTACAAAAAAGTCGGGTTTGAGATCGTTGACGAAAATGAACAGGAATATATAATGACAGTAGATCTGAAAGGAGTTTAAAATGCCGTATATTACAGTTGAGAGCGGAAATCTCTCGGACGAGCAGAAGGAGTTGCTGATAAAGCGACTGACGGAGGTCTCTTCCGAAATTATGAACGTGCCGCGGGAATTTTTCGCGGTGACAATAAAGGAACTGCCCGATAAGAATTTTGGCATTGGCGGCAGGACTATTGACGTTGTGAAAGCGGAATATATGCGGAGCATGGAGAGCAAATGAAGCAGTACATAGTTGACGCGTTTACCGACAAGCTTTTCAAGGGCAATCCCGCAGCGGTCTGCGTTATGGACGAATGGATAAGCGACGGTCTTATGCGAAACATTGCCGCGGAAAACAACCTCTCCGAAACGGCGTTCGCAGTGAAAGAGGGAGATAGATATCGACTGAGGTGGTTCACGCCTAAGGACGAGATCAATTTCTGCGGTCACGCTACTCTCGCGGCTTCGTTCGTTATCGCAAATTTTATCGAGCCATGCTTCAAAACGATAAGGTATAACACGCTTTCTGGAGATCTGAGCGTGGAGATCAAGGACGGCTTGTTTGTTATGGATTTCCCGCGTTATCGGCTTGGCTCCGTTGAGGTAACGGACGCCATGGAAAAAGTGCTCGGAACAAGACCCACCGCTGCTTTTCTGGACAGAGACCTGCTTATGGTGCTTAGCTCCGAGGAAGAGATCTTCGGGCTGAAGCCCGACTTCTCGGCAATGAGGGATCTGGACGGTCTGTGCATTGCCGTGACCGCAAAAGGCACGGGATACGACTGCGTTTCGAGAGTGTTCGCGCCCGAGCTTAACATTCCTGAGGATCCCGTGACGGGTTCAACACACTGTATGATAGCGCCGTACTGGGCGGAGCGATTGGGGAAAAGCACGATCACCGCGTTTCAGGCTTCGGAGCGAACCGGAGTGCTGTATGCGGAGGTTCGCGGCGAGCGAGTGAAGATATCGGGGAGCGCAATTCTGTTTGGCGTTTCCGAAATTCTCGGAAATTAGTATTATAACGGTGGAAATCAAAAATGGCAAAATCGGCAATAGTACCGACACAGAAGGAAATGCGGGAGTATCTGCAATCGTGGAAAGCCGACTCCAAAAAACGCATAAACGATACGGATCACGCCGCTATGCACAAGGAAATGACGCTGCGTATTTTCGCGGTGGATATGACCGACGACGTTAAGCTCACGGCATGGAAATTCTGCAAAGAGCTGACAAAATACGCTCACGCGCCCGTATCGCCCGCCGAGTACAAGAGAGTAGAGAAGTGGCTGGGCGAGAACGGACTTATTGACGTGCTGCTCAAGGCTTGCGACGGTTATTATCCGAATCCCGCGTTCAAGTACGATTTCGATACTATCGGATTTTCCTATTCAATAGCGCTGATCTCGCAGTCGCAGTACAGACGGCAGGATTGTCTTGCGCTGTTGGACAAGATCACTCAATATTACGTCAGAACAAAGGACGACTGGTATACTGTTTTGCTGCGGAATATGACTAAGCTCTGCAAGGATTTCCCCGATCTCGCGCCGTTCAAGACCACATTGGAAAGTATATGACGTTTAAGGCAAAGCTCTTCGGCGAGCTTTCCGCCGCTGAGATTTACGAGATACTGAAAGCGCGATCAAGGGTATTTCAGTTGGAACAGGATATCCGTTACCTCGACGAGGACGGTACCGATTACGACAGTTTGCACTGCTTTTTTGAGGAGAATGGACAAGTCGCGGCTTATCTGCGCGCGTTCCCCGACAACGGGAAAATTCGTATCGGCAGAGTTCTCACGATAACGCGCGGACGGGGTCACGGCAGACTGCTCATGGCACGGGGCGTTGAGGCGGCGCGCGCGAGGTTCGGCACTTGCGCAATTATAATGGACGCGCAGAAACACGCCGAGGAGTTCTACAAAAATCTCGGCTTTGTCACGACCTCGGGGGAATTTTTTGAGGAGGGTATCGTTCATGTTAAAATGGAGCTTTCTTCGGAGAAAAATGTCAAAATGAAAGGGTTACGGAATGGAGTACAAAATAATGAATTGCGTCGAGGGCGACGTTGATCTGATATACTCCGGGCTTACCAAGAGCAATTCGCGGAAAGTTCCCGAGCTGCTAAACGGGAGGTATTTCGAGATAAATAAAAAAATTATCGGCGAAAACGGCGCAATCATTGCGGGCTGCATTGCCGAGGTCAATCAATGGAACGCTTTGTATATTGACGCGCTGTGGGTGAGCGAGGAGTATCAAAAGCGCGGTCTCGGTTCAAGTCTGCTGAAAGAGGTTGAGGCGGTCGCCGCGGAAAACGGCTGTACGATTTGCCACCTCAGTACGTTTGATTTTCAGGCTAAGGATTTTTATATCAAGCACGGGTATGAGGAATTCGGCATATTGGAAAATAGCCCCGAAGGGCATTGCAGATATTATCTGAAAAAGAAAATTTAAAAGGAAAAGTAATTGCTGTGAACGAGAAAAAAATATTGCTGGTGAATTGCAGTCCCGTAAGGAACGGTGCGACAGCCGAGATCGTAAAAGTGATCGCTTCGAGTTTAAGCGCCTCCGGCGATGTCAAAAGCATTTGTATCGACGATTACGATATAAATTACTGTAAAGGCTGCCGCGTTTGTCATAAAACGGCGAAGTGCGTTCAAAGCGACGATACCGAGAAGCTTGTCGGCGAATTTGAACGGGCTGATATTATCGTCTGCGTTTCTCCGTCTTATTGGGCGGATATTCCGGGGCAGTTCAAGGCGTTTATCGACAGATGTACTCCATGGTGCAACACTCACGAGCCGCACGCCGTTATCGGCGGCGGGAAAAAGGGATACGCCGTCGCTCTGCGCACGGGTCCGGGTATGCGGGAATGTGAGAGGATAATCGAAAGTATAGAGCATTTTTACGGACATCTCGAAATAAAGCCGAGCGGACATCTGGGACTTTGTTCTATCGAATATAAGGAAGCAGTCGCCGACAGGGTGAGAGAAATAGAGGAATTTTGCGGTAAAATGCTTAATTCTTGATCGGAAAGGAAAATCATTATGAAAGACATCAAAAACTTTGACGCGCCGAAGTACGGCGGAGAGGGCTACTCTTCCGTTGAGGAGGGCATTTACAAGGCCGAGGACAACGGCGAAACCGTTTATGTTACCTCGCTGTCGTTCGTTCAGGAGCCCGAATTCGGCGAGGGCGCGAACGCCGCGGAAATATCGCAGTATCCCTTAGAGGCGCTGCTTGCTGAATTCGGTTGTTGGATAAGCGATTTTTATGACGATCTCAATACGGAGAATTCAACGATTTGCTATCAGGAATTTGCAAGCGGCACGCAAGAGGAAATAAAAAATCTGCGTTCAATCATAGGAAAGCACGTCTATGAGAAAACGGACGGGCAGTATATGAAGCTCTGCGTAGAATAACCAGAGGAGCAAATAATGTTTAAATGGGTCAGGATTTTCGGCAGCCAATATCTGGGGTTCTGGGTATTGGGGCTGATAATATTTGCGCTTCAGGAAATTCCTTATATGGTTATGCCTCTGTTTAAGCTTAGTGCAAATCCGATCATGGAGATGCGGGAATCGTCCGTTTTTCTTGATATCTGCGAGAAAGTCTTAGGCTCATCATGTATCGCGTTAATGATGTTTGTCGTACATAATGACGCAAGTTTTTTCTCGGTAACCGCAGGAAAGGAACGATTGTTCTTCTGTATAGCCGCGGGAGTTTTATTGCTGAATTATTTCGGTTGGTTTTTGTATTTTACGGGACATCAAAGCGTTGCGGTGATGTTGATATTTATCGTGGCTCTTCCGCCGCTGCTCTATCTTTTTGTCGGATTGTGGCGAAAAAATACGGCGCTTGCGATCACGGCGGGTATATTCCTGATCGTGCATTTTATTCACGTTTCGGGAAATTTGAAATTAACATAAGGAAAGGAAAAATTATGAGAGAGTACAAAACGCAAATGGAAGCGGCGAAGAAAGGTATAATCACCCCCGAGATGAAAACCGTCGCCGAAAAGGAATATACGGACGCGGAAACTATCCGCGCCAAGGTCGCGGAGGGGTGCGTCTGCATACCCGCGAACATCAACCATGCCGCGCTTTCGGCGGAGGGTATCGGCTCGGGACTGCGCACCAAGATCAACGTAAATCTCGGCATTTCGGGCGACGCCAAGGACTACGATCTCGAAATGCAAAAGGTGGATATGTCAATAAAATTCGGCGCGGAGGCTATTATGGACTTGTCAAACTACGGCAAGACCAACACGTTCCGCCGTGAGCTTATCGCCAAGTCGCCCGCCATGATCGGCACGGTTCCCATGTATGACGCTATCGGTTATCTTGAAAAGGATTTACTGGAGATCACCGCCGAGGACTTCCTGAAGGTTGTCCGCGCTCACGCGGAGGAGGGCGTGGACTTTATGACCATTCATGCGGGGATAAACCGCCGCGCAGTCGAGGCATTCAGGCGAGATCCGCGCAAAATGAATATTGTGTCGCGCGGAGGCTCGCTGCTGTTCGCGTGGATGATGATGACGGGCAATGAGAACCCGTTTTACGAGCATTACGACGAGGTTCTGGATATCCTCCGAGAATATGACGTGACTATTTCGCTCGGCGACGCGCTCCGTCCAGGCTGTATCGACGACAGCACCGACGCGGGGCAGATATCGGAGCTTATAGAACTGGGAGCGCTTACGGAACGCGCTTGGGCTCGCGACGTTCAGGTAATGGTCGAGGGCCCCGGGCATATGGCTATGAACGAGATCGCCGCGAATATGCAGCTCCAGAAGCGAATCTGCCACAACGCGCCGTTTTACGTTCTCGGTCCGCTCGTTACGGATATCGCGCCGGGCTACGATCATATTACCTCGGCTATCGGGGGAGCTATCGCGGCGGCTTCGGGCGCGGATTTTCTGTGCTACGTCACCCCTGCGGAGCATTTGCGCCTGCCCGATCTTTCGGATGTTAAGGAGGGCATAGTCGCGAGCAAGATAGCCGCTCACGCCGCGGATATCGCGAAAGGCGTTCCTCACGCGCGCGACAAGGACAACGAAATGGCGGCGGCGCGTCACGCGGTGGATTGGGAGCGTATGTTTGATATCGCGATAGACCCCGAAAAGGCTCGCGCTTATTTTGAGAGCACTCCTCCCGCCGACCGTCACACCTGCTCCATGTGCGGAAAGATGTGCGCCGTGCGTACTACCAATATGATCTTAGAGGGCAAGGAAGTCAAGTTCTGTTCGGAGAAATAAGGGGACTACACTGTGTCGGAGAGTATTGATACATTGTTTGAGCGGCTGTTTGATAAAAGCAACAGCACCGCATATGCCGCGCTGCAAGACCTGCAAAAGGAAAGCGAGCGTTCCGACAGGGTTTATCGGTATATGGACAAGCTGTTTGATATGCTGGACAGCGATAATTCCTATATCCGCACAAGAGGACTGACGCTTATAGCCTATAATTCCAAGTGGGATAAGGATAATAAGATCGACGAGATCATTGACGGATACCTTAAGCATATAACAGACGTTAAACCGATCACCGCAAGGCAATGCATTAAGCTGCTGCCGATGATCGCAAAGCACAAGCCCGAATTAAAGAGCGGCATTGTTACCGCGCTGAAAAAAGCGAATATTTCCGGTTATGCCGACAGTATGCGGCAATTGATTTATAAGGATATTCAAAAGGCTGTTGCGGAAATTGAAAAGCCGGAACAGGGGTGGGAGGGATAGCTCATGAACAGAAAAATCTCGCAAATCGGTGCGGGTATTGTTACTGCGGCAGTTTTTCTTTTCGCCGTATTTCTGATAACCGACTTTAGTTTCGGTTCATATTTTGTCTGTATGTTTTTACCTATCGGATATATTATGATGTCTGCGGGATTTCAATACGAAAGCGACACGGAACATAGGGTCGCGGCAAATGTCGGAATGATCTTTTCCGCAATATACGCCACGCTGATATTTCTCGTGTATTTTGCGCAGACGACAAACGTCCGCTTGGACGATATGAACGAACAAGCTATGAAGATACTTGACTTCAAGCGCGGGGGGCTGATTTTCAGTTACGATCTGCTCGGTTACGGAATAATGGCTCTGTCCACATTTTTTATAGGTTTGACGATTAAGGCGAAATGCAAAGCGGACAAATGGCTGAAATATCTTATGATGATACACGGAGTATTTTTTATCAGCTGCTTTATAATGCCGATGACGGGCGTTTTCAGCATTATGTCCGACGGCGGGACAAGCATTGGCGGCGTTGCTGCGCTTGTGTTCTGGTGCATATATTTTCTGCCGATAGGTGTACTGTCGTTTATGCATTTCAAAGCCGACGGGTAACTCGGATTATATTATTAAATTCAAATACAACGGCTATTACAAAACGGTAACAGCGGAGAAAATTCTCCGATATGATACACGCCGCGCGGGGAGCGCCGCGGCGGCGATATTTTCAGCGAGGGAACGCGTGTTTCGCGGTGAGAGGATACTTTTGAGTATCGACCGACAAGTGGGATAACTCTGCTTGTAACGCATTGCGCGGCTGAAAATAACGCCGCGCGGAAAGAGGTATCATTATGAAAAACACAAATGTAAGAAAGCTCTGTATGGCGGCGTTTCTGACGGCGCTGGCGGTCGCGGGATCGATGTTCTCATTCCCTATCGGCGTATCAAAATGCTCGCCGATACAGCATATGGTAAACATTATTGCGGGCGTGTACTTAGGACCGTGGTGGGCTATGGGCGCGGGCTTCTGCGCGGCGCTTATACGCAACTTCACGGCGCTCGGCTCGCCGCTCGCGTTCCCGGGGTCTATGGTCGGGTCGTTCCTGTGCGGCGCTATGTATCATTGGGTATTCAAGAAAAAGCCGCTTTATTTCAAACTTCCCGCAGCGTATCTCGGAGAGCTTGTCGGCACGTCGGTGATAGGCGGTATGCTCGCGTATCCCGTCGCAGCGTTCGTTATGGGCAACAAGGAGGCGGCGCTGTTTACTTACGTTATACCGTTCTTCGTGTCCTGCTCGGTCGGCACCGTTATCGCGGCTGTGCTGGTTACCGCTCTGAAACGCGTCAAGGCGATAGACAGGATTTTCGGCGAGGACAATGCGGTCAAAAATTAAGTATAAACGGACGGTGAAAAAATGTCACTGCAACAGGATTTTTCGGACGTGATAACCGCGCTGAGGGAAAAACGCCCGCTGGTTCACTGCATAACCAACTACGTCACCGCGGGCGATACCGCGAATATGCTGCTCGCCGCGGGAGCGTCGCCGATAATGGCAGACGACCCCGCCGAAGCAGCTGAGATCACCGCGCAGGCAGACGCGCTCCTACTGAATATGGGAACGCTCTCCGAACATCACATATCGGCAATGCTCAAGGCAGGCTCGGCGGCGAATAAAAAGGGAATTCCCGTAGTGCTCGACCCCGTGGGCATACAGCTTTCGGAATTCCGCAGAACGGCGGCTCGGAAAATATTTTCCGAGGTGAGGATATCGGCGGTGCGCGGAAACGTCTCCGAGCTTACGTTTCTGGGAGGGTACTCCGCGGTCGGCGCCCACGGCGTCGACTGCGACCCGAACGACGAGGGAACGTCGCTTGCCGCGGCTTCCGATGCGGCGCTGAGATACAACTGCGTATGCTGCGTAACGGGAGCATCCGATTACGTAACCGACGGCGACAGAGCGGCGAGGCTGCTCAACGGCTGCACCGCGCTTAAACGTGTGACGGGCGCGGGCTGTATGACGACCGCTCTTATCGCGGCGTTTTCGGCGGTCTGCGATCCGTTTTCGGCGGCGGTTTACGGCACGGCTTTCATGGGGATATGCGGCGAACTTTCGGAGTATACCCCTTCGTGCCGTTATATGGGTAGCTTCCGCTCGGGGCTTTTCGATAACGCGGGGAGGAGCGCGGAAGAAATTTCGGTGCGTATACGAGGTGAATAAAATGGACAAGAAATGCATTGACTATACGCTGTATCTGGTAACGGACAGAAGGCAGATGAGCAGTGAGACCGTGGAAAAATCGGTCGGGCTTGCGATAGAGGGCGGTGCGTCGGTGGTGCAGCTCCGCGAAAAGGACTGTATCTCGCGCGAGTTCTATGAGCTTGCGCTGCGCGTGAAGAGTATCACCGCGCCGCGGGGCATTCCGCTTATAATCAACGACCGTATAGACATCTGCCTCGCCGCGGACGCGGACGGCGTTCACCTCGGGCAGAAAGACCTCCCGTGCAGGGAGGCGCGTAAAATCCTGGGCAGCGACAAGATAATCGGCGTGTCGGCGGCTCTCCCCGAGGAGGCTCGTCAAGCGCAGGCAGACGGCGCGGACTATCTCGGCATAGGCGCGGTATTTGCGACGGGAACAAAATCCGACACGCGACCCGTCACGCCCGAGATCATCCGCGAGATACGCGCGGCGGTAACTATCCCTTTCGTCGTTATCGGCGGCATAAACTCGGAGAATATCAAACAATTGTACGGTCTCGGGATAAACGGCGCGGCGGTGGTCTCGGCGGTAGTCGCGCAAAGCGATATTACAGCCGCGGCGAGGACTATGCGCAAAGCGGCGCAAGGCTTATGACGTATTTTTATTTTTTCAAGAAGAAACAACGCGGACAGCGGAGGAAGCTTGCCGCAATGCTTCGGAATATTGAGAGCTTTGTTCCCTATGAGCACAGAAATACGGGCAGGGAGTACGAGTGCTTTAAAGTACCAAGCGATATGTTTATAGAGTATCCGAAGACTTCCTCTGAAATCAAGACAGAATTCTGTCGAAAATGGCTGAAAGCCGCCGAAAGATTTATCGAGCAGAGACCTGAAGATATCGGTTTCTGCAAGGTCGTCGCAGTGATATGTATGCCGAATTTGTGGTGCTCGGAAATAACGATATTCTATGACGAAAATTATTACAGCACGTTTTTCGACAGACATAATTCGTATCAGACGTGGACTCCTATTCAAGAGGGACGTTCCCTGCTTGCGGAACGAAATATCGTTTCGGCGCTGTCCGAGCGCGGCTATCGAGAGGTCATCGTTGACGAGGACTATACTTATGAGGGAGAGCTTTGGTTTTACGGCGAGCTTTGAATAAAAAACGGCTTGCTCCGATATGGGACAAGCCGTTTTGATTATTTGATGGAACGCGTGGACTCCTTGACAACAATCTTCCCTGTAAGAATACGCGTTTTCTTGGGCTTCGATGGATTCTCAACACGCTCGAACAACGCATTCAGCGCTTCTCTCGCCATTTCCTCCGAATTTACCTGTATCGTTGTGATAGATGGATCCGATATTTCGGATATCAGATAATTGTCGTAGCCGACAACGGAGATATCCTGCGGCACAGAAAGACCTCTCGCTTTCAGGTCGCGTATCGCCACGAACGCGGTCTCGTCACAGTTGCATACAAACGCGGTAGGGAGCTTTTCGGGAAGCTCAAGACGTTCAAGCCGCTCTCCGCTCGACGGTCTGTCGGGTATCAGCCAATCGGGGTTTATCGGAAGATCGTTCTCCAGCATTGCTTTCAGATAGCCCATAAATCTGTCAAAGATACTTGAGGTCGCGGTGCGCGTCCCGATAAAACCTATCTCCTTGTGACCGAGCGAAATAAGATGATCGGTGAGCTTATAACCGCCAAAATACCCGTTTGTCACCACGCAGTCAAGCTCCATATCGGGAACATAATAATCTAGCAACACCAAATTATTTGTATGGTTCATCAGCATATGCAGATACGGAACGCTAAGCTGTCCGAGCGAGATAATTCCCGTAATGCGATTATTTGAAAACAAATTCGGCACAACAAGCGCGCTCTCCTCCTCCGCGACGATATTCTCCTGTATGCAGGAGATACCAGAGCTTTTGAGGAGCTTTAGAATATCATTATACAGCGCCCAGTAAAACGAGCCGTTCGGATTGATGAACTTGTTGGGGATAAGAACGCCGATCACCCCGTCAAACTTATTGGAAACGGACTTTGTGGAAACATAGCCCATTTTGTCGGCGGTCTCGCGAATTTTCGCGCGAACCTCCTCGCTTACTCCGCTTCGTCCGCAAAGCGCCTTGGATACGGTCACCGTGCTTGTTCCGCACGCCTTCGCGATATCGGCTATCGTCACCTGTTTTTTCGGCATTGTCCGAACCTCCCCTAATTTATATTCATACAGTTTAATTATACAACAAATATTAACAAAAATCAATGCTATCATTAACTAAAAATAAAGTGTATTTTTTAAGCAAATTGCATAATTGAGTTGTAACTTACAGTACTTAAAAGAGAGCCCCTGTTATAAAAAATATCCCGTTGCCATCAAACCGCGAAAAATTACCTAAATTACGCAACAAAACAAACCATACTTATAAGGTAATTTTATCATATTTTAGGTAAAAAGTCAAGTGTCTGCAAGAAATTTGTCGGATTATTTTTTTCGGGAAACGGCACGAATATTTCCGTTACTTGACAAGCACCGCGGTATATGGTAAAATTTAAGTACAATAATATGCATTTTGTCATGTTAGGAGGTATGGCAATGAAAATCAAAAATATCGGAATTGCCGCAAAGTACACAAGTATCGTTCTCGCGGGATGCGCAGTCACTGTGTCCGCCGCGGAAACGATATCTTCACGCGGCAAAAACGACGTGCCCGTGCTTGCCGCGTCAAACAGCACGGTATTTTCAAGCTCCACGAAGCACAACGTGACGGACACGCTTGTGTCAACGTCGTCACCGCCGTCATTTTCTTCGATTTCGACGGCAAGCTCCTCTGCTCCTTTATCATCAGCGCAGTCAAGCACCTCCGTGTCGTCTCCCGTGACCTCCGAACCTACGGAAGCGTCCGTCAACTCCTCCGCTGATATGTTCGCCACTATGGAGAGCTCGTCCGAGCCGACCCCCGCTCCCGTACAGTCGTCGGAATATCCATGGGAACTTACCGACGTGGATTGGTCTATGTTTCTTCAAACCGATTTGGAAGATATCTCGCCCCCAACCGAAATTACGTCTTTCTCAACGTCGGCGGACTCGTCAACATCGAAAATGTCCGCAAGTGAGCCGACAGTTGCGTCAAGCTCCGAACCTCCGATCCAAAGCACTGAACTTCCGATCCAAAGCGATGAAACTACCGCATCAAGCGTTGAACCGCCCGAGCCCGTTGTCCCCGATTTTTCCGAATCTGTAATCGTCAATATAAACATCGCGACAGTCGAAGAGCTTACACGGCTTGACGGTATCGGCGAGGACAAGGCTCTTGCGATCATCGAATTCCGCGAAAGATTCGGCGGCTTTACAAGCATTTACGAGATACGCGAGGTCGACGGTATAGGCGACAGCGTATTTGAAAGAATACGCGATTTTATAGTGATCTGAAAAGAGTTGATATAATGAAAAACGGAAAACCGCAGATACTTCTGCTCGGAAACGGCATAAACAGAGCGTTCAACAGCGACTCATGGGATCAGCTCCTTAATTCCATGGCAGAGGAATACGGCGTTGAAAACGCAATTGAGTACATATGCCCCGAAACGTTAAAGGCGATATTGGTAACGCGCGACAGGGTGGACGAGGCGCTAAGCAGGAAAAAGGACAGTCTCGGCAATCTGGGTACGGAAAAGCCGCCGAAACAGATGGAGCTTTTAAAGCGGCTGCTGGCGTTGGATTTTGATCATATTTTAACGACCAATTACAGCTATGAGCTTGAGACCGCGGCTCTCGGCGAGGACAAGATATGCGAGAGGGCTCTCAAAAAAATACAGCGTCATACCGACGAGGTAAGCCGCTGCGAGGCGGGTCTTATGCTCCACACCTACAACAGCGTTGAATATCTCGGAAAAGAGCGTAAAATATGGCATATCCACGGCGAAGCGCGTAAGCCCGACTCCATGGTGCTCGGTCATTACTATTACGGTCTGCTGCTCGGGAAAATGCTCGCGTTCAACAAAAAGCGCGGCGTGTACTATTCCATAGCGCGGGGCAGCGGCGAGCCGCCAGAGATAAAAAGCTGGACGGAGGCTTTCATACTCGGCGACGTCTACGTTCTCGGCTACGGCTTCGGCTTTGCGGAAAGCGATATGTGGTGGCTGCTAAACCGAAAAAAGCGCGAGACCTCCGAAGTCGGAAATACGGTGTTCTTCGAACTTAACCCGCCAAATCACCGCAACCCCGCGAAGCTCGATCTGCTTCGGCTTATGAACGTCGAGATAATACAAAAAACAGTAGAAAACGACAGCTGGACAAGACTTTACGAGCAGGCGATCACCGAAATAGAAACGAGAATGAATATAGTTCGCACCGATTGATCATATGCTGTCAAAAAGCGTAAATAAATACCCGAGAAACAACGTTTCCCGGGTATTTATTTACTTTATCTCCGCAAGTATCTGTTCTTTTGTGTGAAGTCCGATCAGACGCGCGCTTACCTTTCCGCCGCGCATTATTACAAGCGTGGGAATATTTTCCACCTCAAATGCCGCCGCGAGCTCGGGCTGCTCGTCTGTATTCACCTTTCCGACTACTATGTCGGAGCGTTCCTCCGCGAGCTCGTCAACTATCGGAGACTGCATCATGCAGGGCGGACACCACGTAGCCCAGAAATCCAGCAGCACGGGCTTTGCGCTGCCCAATACCTCCGCCTTGAAATTTTCCGCCGTTACCGTTAACACTGCCATAAAAACCTCCTTATACGTTGTTTGCAACCGATTTTTCCGTCATCGGTTCTATTGTATTTTTGTACATTTTCCTCATCAGCACAATTGAGAGTATCACTCCGCACAGGTCGCTTATCGGGAGCGCAGCCCAGAGCGCCACAGTTCCGCCAATCATTCCGAGCAGCGCCGCCAGCGGAAGTGCGGGCACAAGAAGTCTCACCACAAACACCGACAAGCTCCACACGCCGTTTCCGAGCGCCTGAAACGCCGAAGTCATAACTATCGAAGCGCCCACGAAAAGGAACGAGAGCGACAGCGTTCTCAGCGCGGGAATACCCACTCTTACAAGCTCCTCATCGGGTTTAAAGAACGACAGAAAGAACTCGGGCAAAAGCTGGAACAGCAACAGTCCCGCGAGCATAGTCGCCGTCGCGTAGATGATACCCAGCTTGATCGTTTTGGTTATGCGCTCACCCTTGCGAGCTCCGTAGTTATATGCTATTATTGGCACTATTCCGTTATTCATACCGAAAACGGGCATTACCACAAAGCTCTGGAGCTTGAAGTAAACGCCGAATGCCGTTGCCGCCGCTTCCTCGTAGCCCTTAAGTATCATATTCATACAGTATGTCATTACCGACATCAGCGCGCTCATAACGATAGAAGGAACACCGACGGAGTATATTTTCTTTATCATTGCCCTTTCGGGTCTGAAACCCTTGAATTCCAGCTTAAGGTCATGATTGAGTCTGAAATGCAGAAACGCTCCGATAGCGCAGGAAATACACTGCCCGAACACAGTAGCTATCGCCGCGCCGCGAACGCCCATTGAGGGTATGCCGAGCATATCCACTCCGAAAATAAACACGGGATCGAGGAAAATATTTATAAACGCGCCCACCCCCTGCATTATCATGGAGTATACGGTCTTGCCCGTAGCCTGCAAAAATCTCTCAAAGCATATCTGAAAAAACAGTCCGAACGAGAAGCAACATATCACCGAGAGATATTCGACGCCGTAATCCACAACCGCCGCGACGTTGCTCTGCGCGTTAAAGAAAAGCGGCAGCAGCGTGAGCCCGACGGTCAGGAATATCAAATAATTCACCAGCGTGAGAAGCAGCCCGTGAACTGCCGCCCTGCCCGCCTCACGCGGCTTTTTCTCGCCGAGCAGCCGCGAAACGATCGCGTTCATTCCGACGCCCAGACCCGTCTGAAACGCGATCATCAGCGACTGCATCGGGAACGCCATATTCACCGCCGTCAGCGCGTCCTGATTTATCTGCGCCACGAAAATGCTGTCGATAAGATTGTACATAGCCTGCACAAACATCGAAATGACCATCGGCAGAGACATCGTTATCAGCAGCTTGGGAACGGGCATCGTGCCCATTTTGTTCTCTTTAACGTCCATTTTCTCACCTTATTTTAGCAGCGTCCGCACCGCGCTGCGTATGCTGCCCTGCAATTTTATGCCTCGCTTTTATTTCGCACGTCCCTTGCATATCACGATTGCCCGCTCATATGCCTCGGCTAATTGTCTGCCCGTTTGGGCAAAGCTGCGCGAACGCACGACCTCATATCCTTTTTCGACAAGCGACGGTACGCGCTCCTCGAGAATATCCTCGGTAAGACGTACAAAATCGTCCGTATCATTTGCGAGATACACGCTTTCGGACGAGATCCAGCCGTTATATACGGGAATATTTCTCAGCAGCGCGGGGATTTTCATCGCCAGCGCCTCCAGCACAACTATACCTTCGTTTTCCTCATACGTCGGAAACAGAAACAAATCGCTGCCCGAAAAAGCCGCCTGTAACGCGGGCTTGTCCACATAACCCGCGAACGTAAGATTTTTCGGCGCGTTTTTCACGGCGTTTCTTACCTCGCGGCCTACAAGCTTCAGATTTGCCGAACCGAACCATATAAACTTGTACTGCGGCAGACGGCGCGCGATTTCCACAAAATCGTGAACGCCCTTGCGCTTTATTAGGAGCCCCACCGACATAACTATCTTGTCCTCGTCGGAAAAGCCGTATTTCTTGCGGAACTCTCTGCCCGATTTTTCGTCGCGTTGGTAATCCTCGAGGTCGATGCCGTTGGAAATGGCGAATATGTCCTTTTTTATTCCGTAGCCCTTGAGCAGTCCCTTGGAATATTCGCTCGGCGTGATTATAACGTCGCCCTTAGTATAGCAGCTCATTATCCAGCGCTTGAACAGCCCCGCGACAAGATTTGAGCCGATATAGGAATTGCGGAAATCCTCTTTTGTTGAATGTGCGTGATATACCAGCGGCTTGCCCGCCCTGCGCAGCTTTTTCGCCAGCCGATACGAATTCGGCAGCACGGTATTGATATGCACGACGTCCGCTTCCTCCGCGCTGTCGACAAGCGTTACTCCGCAGTCGGAAAGCGCCTTTTTCTGATGATATATCGCGCGTCCGACTCCGCTTTTGGCTATCTTTTTTTGCAACTCCGAGTAAATGTAAACTTTCACTTTGACCTCCGATATTTTGAAAAATCAGCCACATACATATTTATTATACATTATTATCGTCGGATTGTCAACGTTATTCTTGCATTTTTTTCAACATTCCGGGAAGCTCCGAAAGTCTGTTCAGCTTTATGTCATAACGGTCGGCGTTCCCGAAGCCGTAAGCGGCGAACGCGAACCTCGCGCCCGCGGCATACGCGCTGTCGCAGTCGGTCTGCGTATCGCCGACGTAAAGGGCGTTTTCCACGCCGTTTTTCCGCATTATAAGACGGATATTCTCCGATTTCGGCAGCTCGTTGTCGCCCCAGCAAAGGTGGTCGGTTATATATTCCCACAGCCCGTAGTAATCGAGGAACGCCTCGATATATCCCACCTGACAATTACTGACGATAAACAGCCGACAGTACTCGCACAGTTCCCTGAACACGGGAACGGTATCGGGATAAATATCCCCGCCATGCTCGCGGAGATAGCCATTCTCCCCCTCGCAGCAGCGTTCCATTATTTTCAGCCGCGTCTCCTCCGTCTCCGTGCCGAAGAACCTCTCGGCGATCTTGTCCATAGGCAGACCCATTACGCTTTGTATGTCCTCGGCGGTAAACCGCTTATCGGACAGCCCTCCGACCGCCGCGTTCCACGACGCGGCAACGTTTGCGGAGCTGTCCCAGAGCGTGCCGTCCATATCAAAAATTATGTCGTTGATCATTTTTAAAACCTCATTTATGTGTAATTGCGTTAAGAAAAATCGCTTAACAATTTATTTTACCATATTTTTTACCAAAATGCAAATTTTTCATTTCAGCATATGAAAACCCGCTATCCGAAAGGACAGCGGGTCGGGTTTTAAATCGGATTACGCCTTAGCAGACTTTGCCGCGGGAGCTTTCTTCGCGTTTTTGCGCTCCTGCCACCAGATCCAGAGCGGACCGGCTATGCAGAGTGACGAATAGAAGCCCACCAGCATACCGATAGCAAGCGGCACGGCAAAGGACAGGATCGAGGTAACGCCCTGTACTGAACAAACGATCGCAATAGAGATCATTGCCGTAACGGTAGTCGCCGTAGTGATTATCGAGCGCGAAAGCGTCTGATTGATCGAGAGATTTACAAGCTCGCGGTCGGACACCTTGCCGCCGTGCTTTGCGCGGTTTTCACGAAGTCTGTCGTAGATGATTATAGTGTTGTTGATAGAGTAGCCGAGCAGCGTCAGGATAACCGCCATAAAGTTGGAGTCGAGAGCCATGCCCGTGAACACATACACAGCATAGGTGAGTATTACGTCGTGGAGCAGACAGCATATAGCGATAATACCCGCGCTCCAACCGCCTATCTTCTTGAAACGGAACGCGATATATACGACCAGCAGCACAAACGCTACGACTACCGCGATCAGGCAGGAAATAAAGAACTGCGAACCCGAAGACGCGGAAACGTTTGTGGTATCCACGCTGTCAATAGTGTTATCGGGATAAGCCGCGATAAGTCCCTCGCTCACCTTTTGCAGCATACCGTCGTCCATTTTGTCATCTTGAGCAAACGATATAACGATCGTATTAAGACCGCCCGTAAAACTCGTTCCCGTCGTTACAGTAGCGCGGGGAGTGCCGAGCGCCTCAACGGTCGACTTTACGTCGTTCGTATCTATCGTTCCCGAGTAGGAGTAAGTCAAAATCGTACCGCCCTTGAAACGGATATCTACGTTTACTCCGATAATGAACGTGCAGAGCACGGTCACAGCGATAAGCGCCGCAGAGATAATAACGAATATCTTTCTCTTGCCTACAAAGTCTACGTTGGTCTTTGCCTTTACGTTGATGTTCTGAACGGTATCCTTGCCCGTTTCGGCATCGCCGGTAAGCTCCGCCTTGGAAACGCCGAACAGCCCGGGCTTTCTGAAACACTTGAATTTAGAGAGAGAAACAGTCATAAGACGGGTCGCCCAACAAGCCATGATAAAGTTCATGATAACGCCCGCGAGTAGTGTGTAACCAAACGAATAGACCGTGCCCTCGGTAGTAGCGCCGAACCATGTGCCGAACACCGCCATAAGGATAAGCGCGACGATGATGACAGTAAGATTTGAATCGAGGATAGCCGTAAAGCCGCGCTGGAAACCGTTCTTTACAGCGCCGTCAATAGTGCGTCCCGCCTTAAGCTCTTCCTTTATACGCTCCGCCGAGATAACGTTCGCGTCAACGCCCATACCTATTGACAGGATAATACCTGCGATACCGGGCAGCGTGAGCGACGAAGCGTTGTTGAAACCGAAGAAGCCCGTGATAGCCGCAAACATACCCGCGACCTGACCCGTAAGCGCAACTACCGCGACAAAGCCGGGCAGACGGTAATAAACGATCATAAATACCGCGATTATAATAAACGCGATAAGTCCCGCAAGCGCCATAGCGTCGCGAGCGCCCGTACCGAGAATAGGCGAGATAGTAGACAAGGTGTCGATCTTAAGCTTGAACGGCAGCGCGCCGCCGTTGATCTTATTCGCGAGCTCGGACGCCTCCGAGCCCGTAAAGTTGCCCGAAATAAACGCAACTCCGTCATTGATCTTTTCATTTACTTTCGGATAGCTGATACAGGTATCGTCCATCCATATCGAAATAACGTCGCCCTTTAAGCGCTCGGTAGCCTCGGCAAACGCCTCTTTGCCGCTTTCCTTAAGCTCAAGCTTTACTACCTGCTGCTTTTCCTCGCTGTTGTACCATACGGAAGCCTTCTCAACGTCCGCGCCCGTAAGGACTATCTTATCCTTGGTGTCGCCCGTAGGGAGTCCCTCGGCGTCGATCTCGTGCTTTTCGCGGAAGGTCAGCAGCGCGGTCTCGCCGATCTCGCGCACAGCCTGCTCGGGATCGAACGACGTATCGTCGCTCTGCCACGGGAACTGCACGATTATTGCCTTGGTTGCCGCGTCTACATATACCTCGTAGTCGTTTATATTCTTTCCGACAAGGCGCTGTTCTATCATAGACTTCGCGCCGTTGAGGTCGTCCTCGGTGATGGTGTTTTCGCTTTCGTAATCCTCTGGAGCCTTAAACGTTACGTTAACGCCGCCTCGGATATCGATTCCCCATCTGATATCGTCAATTCCCCACACCCAAGAGGTTTTTATATCGCCGTAATAGGTGCGTATACCCATTGTCGAAAGCAACGTGAACACGACTATCAGGAAAAAAACGATAAAAAACACGGGCTTTGTAATTTTACTCTTCAAATGTTTTTCACTCCGTTCTGTTTTTCTGAATTCAGACAGGCATACCCTGCCATTTTATAATCTACATTTATCTATTATAATACAAAATTACGAAATAGTCAAGGGCTATTTATATTTTCAATATGTATTTTTTATGAAAATGTCCGCAAAAAATCTCTTTTCCACTTGAATTGTTGTGTAAATTATGTTACAATTATAGTGTAAAGTATGGAGTTTTAGATCCCGCAGGTTCCACAGCGGGCGGCGCTTGCGTTTTAAATAAGGAGTTAATATGAACGATCCAAATAACAATCTCAACGGTCAACAAAACTATCGGCAGTCTCCTCCGCAGTCAAAGGGCGCTGTAACTGGCGGCGAGATGTTTGTCGGGATAAATCTGCTCAGCAAAATCGGCGTGGTTTTCATTATAATAGGTATAATAGCGTTTTCGGCGGCTTCGGAGGGCTTTCTGCACGTCGGAGTAAGACTGGCACTGGTGATAGCTCTGGGGCTGGTAATGCTTGGCGCGGGGGAGCTGTTCTACCGCAAGGGCTCGCCCGTATTCGCGAACGCGCTTATTTTCGGGGGTGTTGCGGAACTGTTTATCTGCTCGCTTATCGGACATTACGGTTTCCATATATTGAACGGCGGCGGCTCGATAGGCGTGGGGCTCGGAGCGGCGGCGGTAGGAATTCTGCTGTCGGCGAGGTACAAGTCGCAGGGGCTGCTTATCGTAACCGTGCTGTTCTCAGCGCTGCCGATATTCGGCGGTCTTGACGCGGCAGCGTTCTTCGGAGCGGCGGTGTATCTGACTGCGGTACATGCGGCGAACGCAGTGATAGCCCGCAGGAGCGGATATACGGGGGCATACGTCACGGGAATTATCGCGGCGGTGCTTGAAACGCTTTTGCTGGATATCCCCGCCTCCGTTACGGGTATACATGATGAAAAGTTCAGTCCTGTCATCTTAGTGCTGTTTATCGTCTGCTGCGCGGTCTGCTACGCGGGAGGACTGCTGCTCGACGCGGCGCGGGAGTTCGGAAAGCTGACGAGTGGCAAGAACGCGGCGCTCTGCGTAATACTCTTCGCCGTGATACTCTATGCGGATTTTTGGCTCCGTTGGGGAATAAACGCGGTGGCTGCGGGTATCGCGCTGCTGGTGCTAGCAGTGATCTTTACGGTCGTTGCGGTGATATTCTCACTGAATTTCGGCGACGACTGCGCAGCAACGACGGTGCTGACCAACTTTATACTCATAGCCGTAACATGGGCGCTGATAGATATCACAAGCTCGCTGTTTATGCGGTATACCCTGCTCCACATCCTCGCCGCAGCGGTGCTTGTCGCGGGGCTGGTTTTCGACCGCAGACTGTTCCGCGGTTGGGGCTGTGCTCTGATCGTGCTTGCCGAGTTTCACTTCTTCGGGGTGCTGCTGTTCAACCACGATACGAGCCAGCGGCTTTTTGCGATATTTGTCAACCTTATACTGTGGTTTGGCATTATGGCGGTGTATATCGTCAAAAAGAAGCACGAAAACACCATGTTCCGTATGTATACCTTCGCGGCGTTTCTTAACGCGGGACTGCTCTGCTCGGATATGATAATGCGCTATCTCGTGGATATGTTCAACGAGATCGAAATGTGGGCAAATCCCGCGGCTAAAGCGGCGTTTTCGGCGCTGCTGTGCGCCGTGCCGTGGCTGATACTCGGATTTGTCGTCGGCAAGCTGAAATATATGAAAGGGTGGGGAATGGCTTCATCGTTCACCCTGTATATAATCGGACTGATGAATTTGCTGTTCGCGAACGGCATTGACGCGCTCAACCGCAATATCGGAAACCACGAGCTCGGTATCGCGGGCATAATCGCGACTATCGCAGTCAACGCCGCGTCGGTGCTTCCCGTGCTGGATATGTCGCTGCAAATCAGCGGAAAAGCGCCGAAATTCTCCAAGGCGGTAGGACTGATAGTTTCGGCATACGCGCTGATGTCGCTTACTGCTATACTGGGCACAAACAATTACGTAACGTTCACAAGCTTCATCATAAGCATAATTTATATCGCAACGGCTGCGGTGTGGATAATTATCGGCTTCAAGCGGCTCAACGCGCTGCTAAGGCGGTTCGGTCTGGCGCTTGCGTTGCTGTCGTCGGCAAAGCTCTTTCTGTTCGATTTCCAAGGTATCAGCGATATGGGCAGAACGCTTTTGTTTATCGGCTTCGGCGTTACGCTGCTGTGCATAGCGTTCGGCTACGGAATAGCGGAGAAACGCCTTAAAGAACGCGGCGGAAAATAAAATTCGGTGCGGCCGCCCGTTTCGAGCGACCGCATTTTTTAATTTTTACATATTATGCCGAGCCTACCCCCTTGAAATTTCTGCAGCTGTATGATATAATAATAAGGTATGATTAAAAATAAAGGAAGAAAGGCTGATATATATGAAACTTGGAATGGTGGGTCTGCCGAACGTCGGTAAGAGCACCCTTTTTAACGCGCTTACAAACGCGGGAGCGGAATCCGCGAATTATCCGTTCTGCACTATCGAGCCGAACGTCGGCATCGTTTCCGTGCCCGACGAGCGTCTGGATGCTCTGGCGAAAATGTACAACCCCGAAAAGTTCACCCCAGCAACGCTGGAGTTTGTCGATATCGCGGGACTTGTCAAGGGAGCTTCAAAGGGCGAGGGACTTGGCAACAAATTCCTGTCGAATATCCGCGAGGTGGACGCTATCGTACACGTCGTCCGCTGCTTCAAGGACGACAATATTATCCATGTCGACGGGTCGATAGGCGCGGCGCGCGATATTGAAACGATAAATCTTGAGCTTATTTTCTCCGATCTTGAGATACTCGAACGCCGTATCGACCGCGCAAAAAAGGCGCTCAAGGGCGACAAATCCGTTCAGGCAGAGGTCGACTTCTTCGAGAGCTTAAAGGCACATCTTGAAAACGGCAAGTCGGCTCGGAGCTACGACTTTTCCGACGAGGAGCGCTCCATGCTCCGCGATACTCCGCTGCTCTCCAACAAGCCCGTTATCTACGCGGCGAATTTGTCCGAGGCAGATTTCACGGGCGATATCGAGAACAACGAGGAATACAAGGCAGTCTGCGCCGTCGCCAATGAGGAGAACGCCGAGGTGCTGCCTATCTGCGCTCAGATAGAGGCGGAGATCGCCGATATGCCGGACGAGGACAAAGCGATGTTCCTCGCGGATATGCACCTCGAAAGCTCGGGATTGGCACGCATAATCAAGACGGGCTATCGTCTGCTCGGACTGATATCGTTTCTCACCGCAGGCACTCCCGAGGTACGCGCGTGGACTATTACAAAGGGCACAAAGGCTCCTCAGGCGGCCGGCAAGATACACACCGACTTTGAAAAGGGCTTTATCCGCGCCGAAATAGTTTCCTTTGACGATCTCATGGACTGCGGCTCTATGGCGGCGGCTAAGGAAAAGGGCTTGGTGCGGCTCGAGGGCAAGGAATATGTAATGCAGGACGGCGACGTTACACTGTTCAGGTTCAACGTATGATGAAAACGATAGGCTTGATAGGCGGAATGAGCTGGGAGAGCACCGTCACGTATTATCGGATCATTAACGAGACGGTAGGCCGCGAGCTCGGCGGACTGCATTCGGCTAAGATACTTATGTACAGCGTGGACTTCGCGGAGATCGAGGAGTGCCAATCAAACGGCGACTGGGCGAAAAGCGCGGAGATACTCGGCACGGCGGCGCTGAATTTGCAGAAAGCGGGCGCGGATTTTATCGTTATCTGCACCAACACGATGCACAAGGTCGTCCCCGAGATATCCGAGCGTATTGATATTCCGATAATGCATATAGCCGACGCGACTGCGGACGCGCTTATCTCCGCGGGAGTGAAAACGGCGGCGCTGCTCGGCACTAAATACACTATGCGGCAGGACTTCTGCAAAGATCGCCTGACCGCGCGGGGGATAAAGATTCTTACTCCCGACGACAGCGATGTTGAGATCGTGAATAATGTGATATACGACGAGCTTTGCCGCGGAGTGATCTCGCAGTCGTCAAGGGACGAATATATTCGGATAATCGACGGCTTAAAGCAAAGGGGCGCGGAAGGCGTTATCCTCGGCTGCACGGAAATAGGACTGCTGATAAACGAGAACTGTTCGCCGCTGCCCGTATTTGACACAACGTTAATTCACGCCGAAAAAGCCGCGCTTTATTCGGTCGGTATACAGAGGGGTTGTAATGAATAAGGTTATTCGGTGCAAAAACAACAATAACAAAAAGATCGCGGGGCTGCTTGTATCGCAGGTACTGTGCGGCGTAATGCCCGTGCTGCTGCTCGCGGCGTTCGTGCTGCTCAGACTGTACGAGACGAAGATCACGGCGATCATTGCGATAGGACTTATCTTTTTGTGCAACGTCGGGTATATGCTGCTCGCGCGGCGGTATAACGTCCTGAACAGCGGCAGACGCGGCGAGCGCGATCTGTACAAGACCGTCCGCCATCTGAGCGGAAATAATATCATTTTCTGCAACCTCCCCGTACGGTACAAACGCGGGCGCTCGGAGCTTGATATGCTGATAATCAGCCACAAGGGATTGATAATCGTTGAGGTAAAGAACCACTCGGGTACGATCCAAGGCAGCTGGAAAGCCGACAAGTGGGAGCAGCGCAAGTACTACCGCGGCGGTAAGAATACCTCGCAGGAAATGGACAATCCGATAAAGCAGATGCGCCGTCAGCGCGATATAGTCAAAAGCATACTTAACGCGGCGGGCGAGGACGTTTGGATCGATACGGTACTGTATTTTTCTAGCAGCAACGCCAAGCTCAAGCTCAATCTCCGCGAAAGCGACTACGTTTGTCTTGGCAGCAAGGAGCTGCTTCACTTTCTCGAAAGCTATGACCGCAACGTGATAGTATCGCGCGTGCAGATGGAGAAGTACGCGAGAATACTCAATGAGGCTAGGGCGAATATATAATTTTGTGTGTATCCGATGTTGGTTACCGAGATAATCTGATTCAGGGAAAATGTGTTATGACAGAATTACTGATAAAACTATTTATAAAGGACGGCGGCAGCGTAGAGACTCCCGCCGTCCGCTCGGCATACGGGAAAATGGCGGGCAAGGTGAGCATTGTCTGTAATATGCTGCTGTGTATCGGCAAGTTCCTCGCGGGCATGGTTTCAGGCAGCGTCTCCGTGACCGCAGACGCGGTCAACAACCTCTCCGACGCGTCGTCGGGAGTGATAAGCCTTATCGGATTCAAGCTCTCCGAAAAGTCCGCGGACGCGGAGCACCCCTACGGTCACGGGCGATATGAATACCTGGCGGGCTTTATTGTCGCAGCGCTGATACTGATCATCGGCGCGGAGCTGCTGCGCGACAGTATAATCAGGATCATCACTCCCGCCGAGGTCGAATTCGGCATAGTGCCTCTCGCGGTGCTTTCCGTCTCGATATTGGTAAAGCTCTGGATGATGTTCTTCAACCGAAAGATCGGTAAAATTATAAGCTCCGAGACCCTGTCCGCCGCCGCTGCCGACAGCCGCAACGACGTTATCTCCACATCGGCGGTGCTCGCGGCGCTGGTGATCTCGCACTTCTGCTCCGTCGAGCTGGACGGCATTATGGGCGCGGCAGTCGCTGTGTTTATCCTGTACAGCGGCATAGGTCTGGTAAGAGACGCTCTCGACCCGCTGCTGGGCAAAGCACCGAGCGCGGAGCTGGTCGAAAAAATACGCGAAAAAATACTCTCCTATGAGGGTATACTCGGAACTCACGACCTGATGATACACGATTACGGTCCGGGGAGGCAGTTTGCTTCCGTACACGTCGAGGTGCCCGCTGAAATGCCGCTTGTGGATTGCCACGAGATAATTGACGCAATAGAGCGCGACTTCCTCCGCGAGGGTATGAATATGCTTGTCCACCCTGACCCGATAGTCTCGGGCGGCTCTGCGGGACAGCTAAACGCCGAGCTTAACGAGATAGCGGGTAAGATTGACGAGCGCGTTTCAGTCCACGATATACGCGTGGTGCGCTGTCCCGATGGAGAAAAGGTGATATTTGACTGCGTTCTTCCGCCCGACAGCGGTCTCGAGGAGGCGGCGCTCACAGAGGAAATAACGCGCTTTCTGCGTATAAATCACCCGAACTGCCGCTGTATAATAACGTTCGACAACGGCTACGCCAGCATACCGAAGTCGTCGGACGAAAATTAAACTATTGACAACCGCGGAAAAAAGTACTATAATATATTCGGCGGAAAACTCGGCGCGGCAATGTGATATATCATATCACGGAACACGGTGAAAATCCGTGACAGTCCCCGCTGCCGTGAAACGGTTGTGTTTGTGTCATAGGGCGAAAGCTTGGGTCACTGAGGCGAAAGCCGTGGGAAGGCTTGGCGCAAACACGAAATTTGAGCAGTTGCCCCAAAAGGGCGGCTGGACGCCGCCCAACTAAGGGCAACAGCGCAGACACGCTAACCGTAAGTCGGAAGACCTGTCAGTCGAGACCGTCAAATAAATATATTATCGGAGGAATAATGATGAAAAAGGCAAAAATTCTTGCAGTACTTGCCGCCGCGGCGACTGCTGCGGCAACCTCGCTGTGCGCGTTCGCGCAGCCGGCGGAAAAGGGAACGGTCTACTTTGCGGCAGTAAAGTCGACGATCGGGCAGGGCGTTTGCGTCGAGCCCGTGGCAGTACCGTTCTACGAAGGCGAAAGCGGTATCGACGTGGTAAAACGCGCCGCCGAGGTGACGGTCACGGAGAGCGAATACGGCGACTATATCACCGCGTTCAAGGACACGGACAACGGCGCGGACGTTCCCGAGGAGATCAAGGCGGTATGCCCCGAAATGACGGGCAGGAGCACCGATGGACAGCTTACGGCGCTCGACTACACTCCCGAAAGCGGTTGGAGCTACTTCCTTAACGGCGAGTACGCGCAGGTCGGCATAAGCGGCTACGAACCCGCCGACGGCGACGTTCTGGAGTACAGATTTACGGTATACGGCTACGGCGCGGATCTCGGTCAGGACAACTCGAGCTGGGGCGGCGCAGCGGCTCTCGTGCCCGCGGTCAACGCGACGGAGCTGATAAAGACCGCGGCGCAGGCGGACAAGCCTCTTCCCGAATACACGGCGGCGGTAGAAACGCTCGGCAAGTTCGGCGCGGCACAGAGCGAACTTGACGAAACGGCAAACGCGCTTAAAAACGCGCAGAGTGCTCCCGAAGCTCCCGAGACGTCAACTACGCCCGAAGCGCCCTCAAATGTAGACACGGGCGTTGAAAGCGTTGCGGCGGTATTCGGTGCGGCAGTACTCGCGACGGGTATGCTGGCGGTTTCCCGCAAGCGCGGATAATAGTAACAAATGAAAAAAATGATCAAGGCGGTTTGCATTGCGTTAATTATCGCGGTGCAAACCGTATTCTGCATAACGGCGCATGCCGCCGATAACTTTGACAGCGCCGGGATCGTCCGCGAGCTTTTCGCGCTGAATATGAGCGGGCGCGGCGTTGACGCTTTTTATGACGGTCTGCGGCTTGGCAGCGCCGACTGGACGGTTATCTGCCGCGCTCGGTTGTACGGCGCGGAGAACTCCTCGGAGTTCGTGGAAAGAGCGCTTGATTCGGCGAATGAGCTCATCAATTCCGACGGCTTTGTAACGCCGACCGAGCTTCAGCGCACGGCGATAGTGCTTGCGGCGTTCGGAGAGTGCTCTCACGAGCTGATCAACGCCGCCGCTTACTGTAATATCGACCTTGACAGGCAGGGGCTGAACGCTTGGATATGGGCGCTCACGGCGGCAAATTGCAGCGGTCTCGAGCCCGATAACGACGCGGTTTATACGCGCTTGCGGCTCGCGGAGGGTATCATCTCGCGGCAGCTCTCCGACGGCGGATTTGCTCTTCGCGGCAGCTCCGCGGACGCGGATATGACCGCCGCCGCAATAACCGCGCTTGCTCCTCTCGGAGATGATGAAAATGTCCGAAATGCGTTTGATAAGGCCGTTTCCGCACTATCGGGATTACAGCGGGAGAACGGCGGATTTCTCTCGCTTGGCAGCGAAACGAGTGAGAGCGCCGCGCAGGCTGTTATCGCGTTCACGGCAGCGGGAATTGACGATGAACGGCTTGACAATGCGGTCGCGGCGCTGATGAAATTCAGATGTGAGGACGGCGGTTTCGCTCACAATGTTGGAGAAAAACCCAACAAAATGGCGACCGTACAGGCATTGCAGGCGTTTACCGCGCTGTCTCTCAAGGAGCGCGGCGAGCCGCTGTTCGGAAAGCCGAATGATATCGCGGAGCAGCCCGATACGAGCGAGGTCTCCGAAAGCGTTTCCGTTGGTACGTCCGCGGAACGCTCAGAAAATACTTCGGAAATTGAAATAAAGGAAACACCTAAGCCGACCGTTACGGGATTTCATATAAAGCTTACCATCTCGTCGGCGCTTGTAATTATCGGTATTGTTATGCTGATAGCAGCTGCTGTAAGACGCGGAAAACGCGCCGCTGCGACAGGAATAATACTGCTTATCTTATCGGGAGCGGTATGGCTTCTGAATATCAAAACGCCCGACGAATATTACGCGGAAACTCCAGAAAACGGGATAACCGTGCGAGTCGGCGCGGAATGTACGAGCGTGCTGGAACGTCTGGGCGATATCGACGAGAGCGTAAACCCGCTGTCCGTTATACCCGAGGACGGCATAATACTGCCGCTTGACGATATATCGCTCCCCGAGGACGCGACCGCGTTCGACGCGCTGATCGAGGCGGCGAGGGCAAGCCGTGTGCGCGTTGACTACGTCGGCTCGTCCTACGGCGTCTATGTGTGCGGGATAGGGTTCGTTTACGAGTTTGGCTTTGGGAGCGAAAGCGGCTGGACGTACCGCATAAACGGCTCCGTTCCGCAGATGTCCGCAGGAGCGTATGAACTTTCGGACGGTGATACGGTGGAATTCATATACACCTGCGAATTGGGTTACGCCGACTAACGGCGCGAAAGGAGAGAATATTTTGGCAACGAATTGCGACGAATGTGTGAATTACGTATACGACGAGGAATGCGGCTATTACATCTGTCTTGTCAATCTCGACGAGGACGAGATGTACCGCTTTCTGCAAGGCACAAACTACGACTGCCCGTATTACGAGCGCGACGACGACTATTTTCTCGCGAAAAAACAATAGACAATTTCGCGGTTTTTGTGTAAGAATTATGCAAGTTAATCACAAAACGGGAAAAATAATCGACAGCAGTTGTGCAAAGTCACAAATATTTAACATGATTTTTGTTTTATCTTACAGTAATCGCCGTTTTCTCTTGAAATTTTTGCCGAAAAAGTGTATAATACTAAGTGTATTGTTATGAAAAGATGCCATAGAAAGGGGTATAAATATTTATGAAATCACCGTTATCCAAGGAAGAGCTGCTCAAACAGCTTAAAGCTATTCTGGAGTACGACTACCGTACAAACGCGAAAGAGGCTTCGGTCACTCAGATCTACCGCGCATTATCCACTATCGTGGTAAACCATATGAAAGAAAAGCGCCACGATTTTATGCACGACTGCAACTCCAAGGGCAGAAAGCAGGTCTACTACCTGTCGATGGAGTTCCTTATGGGGCGTTCGCTCAAGACCTCGCTGTATAACCTCGGCATGCAGGACGAAGCGGAAAAAGCTCTTGAGGAGCTTGGAATAAAGATCGACAGGGTATACGACGAAGAGCCCGACGCGGGTCTCGGAAACGGCGGTCTGGGTCGTCTGGCGGCTTGCTATATGGACGGTCTTGCGACCTGTGATTACCCCGCGACGGGTTATTCTATCCGCTACGAGTACGGCATCTTCAAGCAGAAGATAATCGACGGCTGGCAGACCGAGTTCCCCGACAACTGGCTTCCCGGCGGCGGCGCGTGGCTCGTGCCCGTTCCCGATCAGGCGGTCGAGGTTCGCTTTGACGGTCAGATACAGGAGAAGTGGGACGAAAACTATCACAGTCTTGAATATGTTAACTACAACAGCGTAAGCGCCGTTCCGTATGATATGTACGTTTCGGGCTACGACAGCAAGGGCGTTTCCAAGCTCCGTCTGTGGAGCGCAGAGAGTATGTCTTTTGACATGGCGTCGTTCAACACGGGCGACTACGCGAGCGCACTCGGCGCGAACAATATAGCGCACTCCATTTCCAAGGTGCTCTACCCCAACGACAATCACGCGGAGGGCAAGGCGCTCCGTCTCAGGCAGCAGTACTTTATGTGCGCGGCTTCGATAGGCGATATTGTAATGCGCCATATGAAGGTTTACGGCAGTCTCGACAACTTCCACGAGAAGGTGGCTATCCATATCAACGATACTCACCCCACGCTCGCTATTCCAGAGCTTATGAGAATACTGCTTGACGAGTGCGGCTACGGCTGGGATAAGGCATGGCATATCGTTATGAATACGTTCGCGTATACAAACCACACAGTTATGGCCGAGGCGCTTGAAAAGTGGGATCAGAGTCTGGTTGAGAGGATCCTTCCGAGAATTTATCAGCTCATATGCGAGATCAACCGCCGCTACTGCGAGGACATCAGAAACAGAACGGGCGACGAGGACAAGGTCGCTAAGATGTCTATTGTTCAGGACGGCAAAATTCACATGGCTAACCTCTGCGTCGCGGCTTCGCACAGCGTAAACGGCGTGTCCAAACTGCACTCGCAGATCATAAAGGACGACGTTTTCCGTCTCCAGTACCTCGACAAGCCCCACCAGTTCAAGAATGTCACCAACGGTATCGCGTACCGCCGCTGGCTGCTTCAGAGCAACAAGGGTCTTACCGACCTGCTCACCGAGTGTATAGGCGACGGCTTCAAGAAAGACGCTTCGGAGCTTATCAAGTTCCAGGTTTTCGCGAACGACAAGTCCGTTCTCGAGAAATTGGGCAAGATCAAACGCGAGAACAAGGAGCGCTTTGCGCAGTTCGTTGAGAGGTCGGCGGGCGTTAAGCTCAATCTCGACAGCATTTTTGACGTTCAGGTAAAACGCCTTCACGAGTACAAGCGTCAGCAGCTGAACGCTATGAACATTCTCGCGGACTACAACTACCTTAAGCAGAACCCGAACGCTCCGTTCGTTCCGAAAACCTATATCTTCGCATCCAAGGCGGCGCCGGGCTACTATATCGCGAAGCAGATCATCAAGATGATCTGGTGTATCGGCGAAGAGATCAAGCACGATCCCGTTCTCCGCGAAAAGCTCTCGGTAGTATTCCTTGAGGATTACCGCGTCACACTCTCCGAAATTCTTATGCCCGCCGCCGAGGTATCCGAACAGATATCGCTCGCGGGTACAGAAGCTTCGGGTACGGGCAATATGAAGCTTATGCTGAATGGCGCGCTCACCCTCGGAACCTACGACGGCGCTAACGTTGAGATTCACGAGGCGGTCGGCACGGACAACATCTTCATCTTCGGCATGAGAACTCCCGAGGTGAACGACCTCCGCATGAGGGGCTACAATCCGCAGTCCTTTATCGACCAGAGCCCGATCTTGCAGAACGTTATGCAGAGAATGTACAACGGCATAAACGGCGCGACGTTCAACGAGCTTGCGGACTCTATCAAGAACAAGGACTTCTATATGGCTCTCGCGGACTTTGACAGCTACCGCGGCACTCAGGACTATATCAGCCAGGTATACAAGGATCAGCTTGACTGGAACAAGAAGTCGCTGATGAATATCGCAGGCGCGGGACGTTTCTCCGCTGATAGGGCGGTTCAGGATTACGCGCGTGATATCTGGAATTTAAAATAATTAAAATAACTCGGCATTCCGTCGGCACATACTGTTATGCCGACGGAAACGCTGTTTTAACGGGGAGAATTATAAATGAGTATGCCTATTTTCGATTGCTTTGACACGCAGTATAAGCACCCATTCGGGGCGCTGCGGCGCGGTCAGCCGTCTATGTATAACGTCCGTATCCCGAAAAATATGCAGATCTCGGGGCTTACGCTGGTAATGTTCCGCCCGGGCTACAAGGAGCGTTTTATCGAGCTGGAATTACAGGACGAGAGTGGTGAGGACAACATATATTCCTGTGTGTTTACACCGAATAACGTGGGGGTGCATCAGTACTACTTCACCTGTATACTCGACGGGCGGCGGCGTTATATCAAGCGGTGCGGCGCGAACATCGGCGTGTTTGAGGGCGAGGAGCTGTTTCAGCTTACCGTATTTGACGAGAACCTGTACACTCCCGCGTTCGTCCGCGGCGGAATAATGTATCAGATATTCCCCGACCGTTTCGCGAAGAGCGGAGAAATCCACGAGAACGTGCCCACGGACAGGATAATGCGCGACGACTGGTACGGCACTCCGTACTACCGTCCCGACGAAAAGGGTATAGTCCGCAACAACGATTATTTTGGCGGCGATCTGCGCGGAATTATAGAAAAGCTGCCGTATATCAAGGACTTGGGCGTTACCATAATTTACCTTAACCCTATCTTTGAGTCGCACGAAAACCACCGCTACAACACCGCGAATTACGAGAAGATCGATCCGCTGCTGGGTACCGAGGATGATTTTGCCGAGCTTTGCGACAAGGCTCACGAAATGGGTATCGACATCATTCTGGACGGCGTTTTCTCGCATACGGGCGCGGACTCGATATACTTCAACAAGTTCGGACGCTACGGCGACAACACGGGCGCGTACCGAGACAGAAACAGCCCCTATTTCCCATGGTACTCGTTTATCGGCTATCCCGATCGTTACGACAGCTGGTGGGGCATTACCACTCTGCCGAACGTCGACGAGAACAATCCCGCGTATACCGAATATATCTGCGGCGACGGCGGTATTTTGCAGAAGTGGATAAAGCTGGGCGCGCGCGGCTGGCGATTGGACGTTGCCGACGAGCTCCCCGACGACTTCCTTGACAATCTCAACAAGGCGGTCAAGAAAATGGGCGACGACAAGATAATCTACGGCGAGGTATGGGAGGACGCGTCCAACAAGGAGAGTTACGGCGTCCGCCGCCGCTATCTTATCGGCGGACAGCTCGACAGCGTTATGAACTACCCGTTTAAGGAGGCTATCCTCAACTACGTCAAGTACGCGGACGCTAAGACGTTCACCGACAGTATTCTGACTATTCTCGACCACTACCCCAAGCCCGCCATCGATATGCTGATGAACTTTCTGTCAACTCACGACACCGAGCGCGCTTTGACGCGTCTCGGCGGAGAGGAGGTAGGCTGGCACGACAAGGACTGGCAGTGCGAGCGCTACCTTAATGGACCGCAGTATCTGTACGGAATCTCACTGTTGAAATGCGCTATGGTCTTACAGTTCTTTCTGCCCGGAATACCGTCCGTGTACTACGGCGACGAGGCGGGAATGGAGGGCTACCGCGATCCGTTCAACCGACGCTGCTATCCGTGGGGACAGGAAAATCAGGAGCTTATCGAGTTTACCAAGCAGCTTTCCAAGGTGCGCAAGGGAACACGCGCATTTGAGCAGGGCGAGCTGCGGTTTATCCATGTGGATGATAACGTCTGCGTATTCTCACGCTCGGATAAGATAACTCGTCACGCGGCGATAATCTACCTCAATAAGTCCACAAAGGGCAGAACCTTCGAGATAAAGAACGAGCAGACCGATATGTTCTACGATTTCGTTCCCGCGTTCGACCGCTACAACAAGGGCATACGCGACAACAAGATAACTGTCGCGCCTTTTGACTACGCGGTGGTTTACTGTAAGGTATAAGGAGAGGTTTTAATGTGTCTCGTCTGCGACAGAATTGAAATGATAAAGAACGGCGAAAATCCGTATTTTGTAAGAGAACTTGAAACGGGATATGTCGTTATCGGCGATCATCAGCACTTCAAGGGCTTTACGCTGTTTCTCTGCAAGCGGCACGAAACGGAGCTTTTTCACCTTGACAAGGAGTTCAAGATGAAGTTCCTCGAGGAGATGTCGATAGTCGCCGAGGCTGCCGCAAAGGCGTTCGGCGCGGAGAAAATGAATTACGAGCTGCTGGGAATGGGGGACGCTCATCTTCACTGGCACTTATATCCTCGCAGAACGGGCGATATCGGAGAGTACGGAAACCACGGAAAGGGTCCCGTCTGGTGGCTGCCCATGAACGAAATGTACGACGACGCCACGTGTCCCTCCGCAGAGGAGCTTGCGGAGATGAAAAAACGGCTCGCTGCCGAGCTTGACAAGCTATTATAATAATTAAAGCGCCTGCTGCGGCAGGCGCTTTTTTATGCAACCGTATCAGTAATCATCACTGTCTCTTTCCGCTCTTTTCTTTTTGATAAAGCGGACGATCCCTACGGCAGCAAGCAGTATCAGCAGCAAATGCCAAAGCTCAAATTGATAGCCCTGCTTGTGATACGCCTTTATGCTGAGCGTGCGCAGCTCCTCGGGAAGGTACTTCATTTCCTCATTGCCGTATTTATAGGTCTCCATATCGGACGAGAGATATCCGCTGTACGGGAAATATGTGGAAAAGCCGTCCTGCGCGTTCGCCGCCACATTATCAAGAACATACGGGTGATGTTTCTTGATATCCTCCTCGGGGAAACCGTCGCAGAATGTAATGTCGACCAGATAGCTCGCGCCGTCCAGCGTAACGATATTCCACGCGTGACTCTCGTTGACCGTGCCCGTCACATAATGGCACTCTATCCCTCCCAGTCCGCAAAGATACTGAAACGCGTGGGCGTATCCAGCACAGACGACGTTTGTGGAGGGGTCGTTGTCAAACACATATACAAGCTCCCAAGGGTCTATATTTTTCTGAAAATAATTTTTGTGGTCGGCTGCCGCGGCTTTATTGTAGACATTCAGGGCGCATATTTCGTCCGCGTAGCCGATAATTTTTTCATAGGCACTTTTCCTTTTGTACTTGTCGGCAATAGTTTTAGCGTTTGCGAGAGCCAATTTTACGTCGTTAAGTCGCGAGGGGTCTATGCGGTTTTCGTCGCCCTGCTTCTGATATGCGGGGGAGATACCGTATATTATTCCGCACCTTGTCGTGCTGTATACGAGATATCCGCTGCTGTCCGCCCAGAAGAAATACTCGGGAGTGTAGTTCCGAATGAAAAACATAACCTTTTCGACCGCGTCCTCGTACTTTTTCTTGCTCGGGAACGGCGTCGGCATATCTATGTAAAACGTCTCGGCGCTCTGTCTGCCCTCGGCTATCGCGGTAACATTTTGCAGCACTCGGCGGTACAGCTCCGTTTCTTGTCCGTCAAGGTACTTCTCGGGCAGCGCCGAGATCGTTATCGTCTCCGCGCTTTCGGCTGCGGTGAAGCTCGTTGTGAGGCGGGATACGGTTACAAGCGCGGAAATAAATACCGCGAGAAATTTTATAAACTTCATTGCCGCTCCTTTATACAGTTTTTCGATTGCGGTTTGTTAATATTTTACACTATTTTTTTAACGATGTCAATAGAAAAAGCCCGAAAGCTCCTGCCTTCGGGTTTTTTGCGTTTTGGAATAAATTAAGCCCATTATACGGCGTGCGGAATTATTTGTAAAAATTGCGCTATCATATTATTACAGCGTTCCCGTACAACGGACTTAATTTATTCAAAAACGCTTTATATTTCGCTTTTTTCTGGTAAATCGGACTTTTAATACCAAATTGGGATATTTTTATTATACCACTTTGGTATACTTTTGTCAAGGGGGTGATAAAAATTTTCAGATTAAAGGAGCTGCGCGAGAAACGGAAGATCTCGCAGGTGCGGCTGGCGATCGAACTCGACCTCAACCAAAACTCGGTCTCACGCTATGAAAGCGAAGCGCGCGAGGCGGATTATCGCACGCTTCTCGCCATTGCGGACTACTTCAATGTATCGCTTGACTATCTGTTCGGAAGGACGGATAACCCCGAAATAAACAGATAACCCTTAAATTCTCCAATATTTTATCTATAACTCGCGTATACTCCCAATTTTAACCCCTGACATTAAAATGAAACAAACTTCAAGATAATGAGAAAAACAGAGAGATTTGCAGAGAAATTGAAAGAAATCAGAATATATTTTAAATTTAAGCCGAAAAAGTCTTGACAAAAGCGGAAAAGCGTGGTAAAATAACTAATGTTGTGAATTATATCTACTGAAATTAAGGAGGAAAAGATATGTCAACTTATATGGCTAAGCCCGCAGAAGTTGAGCGCACATGGTATGTTATCGACGCGGCAGACAAGCCCCTCGGTCGTGTAGCAGCAACCGCGGCTCACCTGCTCAGAGGCAAGCATAAGCCCACGTTCACTCCTCATGTGGACTGCGGCGATCACGTGATCATCATCAACTGCTCCAAGGCAGTGCTCACAGGCAAGAAGCTGGAGAACAAGGTTTACAGATGGCACACCGGTTGGATCGGTCACCTCAAAGAGGTGGGCTACGACAAGCTGATGGCAGAGAAGCCTGAGAAGGCTATGACCCTCGCTGTAAACGGTATGCTGCCGAATAACACTCTCGGAAGAAAAGCTCTCACAAGGCTTCGCTGCTATGCGGGTGCAGAGCATAAAAACGCGGCTCAGAAGCCCGTTGACTACAAGTTTTAAGGAGGGCTTTTTATGTACGAATCTAAACCTTATTACTATGGAACAGGCAGAAGAAAGCACTCCGTCGCTCGCGTAAGAGTGTACCCCGGAAGCGGTTCCATTACCATTAACGGAAGAAATATCGACGATTATTTCGGTCTCGATACGCTGAAGCTTATCGTGCGTCAACCCCTCGCGCTTACCGATCTGGTTGACAAGTTCGATATCATCTGCACAGTCGCAGGCGGCGGCGTTACGGGTCAGGCGGGCGCTATCCGTCACGGTCTGTCAAGGGCGTTGCTCCAGTACTCCGACGAGCTCCGTCCCGTCCTCAAGAAAGCAGGATTCCTCACTCGTGACCCGAGAATGAAGGAAAGAAAGAAGTACGGTCTCAAGGCTGCACGTCGTGCTCCGCAGTTCTCGAAGCGTTAATTATTTCTTTATGCATTATGAAATCCCGTTCCTTACGAAACGGGATTTTTATATTGCAGCGTTATCCAATTACTCGACCGCATACCCTTTATCGCGGACGACCTTTTCTATATCAGCGATGTGCTTTGCGCATATATCCTTAGTCTTCGCCTCGGTCATTATGCGGAGCAGTGGTTCTGTTCCCGAGGGACGGACAAGCACTCTGCCGTCCGCGCCGAGGGCATCCTCCGCCGCCTTTACCGCCGACTGTATGTCGGGATCATTCAGCACGCTGTTCTTATCGGTGACACGTACGTTCTTCAATATCTGCGGATATACCGTCATTCCCTTGGTAAGCTCGGATAACGTGGTCTTTTTCGCGCATATGACCTGCATAATTTTCAGCGCGGTGAGTATACCGTCGCCTGTGTTGGCGTACTTGCTGAAAATGATGTGTCCGCTGTTCTCGCCGCCGAGAATATAGCCCTTTTCATTCATGCACTCATAGACGTATTTATCACCAACCGCCGTTTTTTCATAGGCGATACCAAGCTCGTCAAACGCCTTGTACAGCCCGAGATTTGACATTACGGTGGTGACTACGGTGTTGCCCTCGAGCTTTCCGCGCTCCTTTAGGTAACTGCCGTATATGTACAGTATCTTATCGCCGTCGACAAGCTGCGCTTTTTCGTCTACCGCAAGGCAGCGGTCGGCGTCACCGTCGAACGCGAAGCCGCAGTCGAGCTGCTCCTCCTCGACAAGCTTTATCAGGTTCTCGATATGCGTAGAGCCGCAGTTCGTGTTTATATTGAAACCGTCGGGCTTATTGCTTACGACATAGGTTTTCGCTCCGAGAGCGTCGAAAACGCTCTTCGCTATCGTAAACGCCGAGCCGTTCGCGCAGTCGAGACCGATGCGCTTGCCCTTGAACGAATGTGTCGCCAATGATATCAGGTAGCCGATATAACGGTTGCGCCCTGCGGAATAGTCGGAGGCTCTGCCTATCTCGCTGCCCTGCGAAAGGGGGAGCTCACCAAGCTCGCCGTCGAGGTATTTTTCAATCTCGTCAATGAAGTCCTCGTCCATTTTCTCGCCCTTGGAGTTGAACAGCTTGATACCGTTATCGTAATAGGGGTTGTGCGAGGCGGAGATCATTATCCCGCAATCGAAATCGTCCGTGCGCACTACGTAGGAAACGCTCGGGGTAGTCGTGACATGGAGCAGATACGCGTCCGCTCCCGAAGCGGTAAGCCCCGCGGTAAGCGCGTACTCAAACATATACGAGCTGCGGCGCGTGTCCTTGCCGATAACTACCTGACTGCGGTGATCCCTGCCGTAATAATAGCCTATAAAACGTCCTATCTTGTAGGCGTGCTCGACGGTAAGCCCGACGTTCGCCTCGCCGCGAAAACCGTCCGTGCCGAAATATTTTGCCATAACAAAGCCTCTTTTCATAAATTGCATACTTTTATATTATAGCATATTCGGCGCGGGGTTGTCAATATTCTTTAACGCTATTGCCATAAGTTTGTCAGCGCTTTTTCAAATGTCAGGTCAGTGCGCTCAGAATTACTGCGTCTGTCAACGAGCGAGTATCCGCATTTTTCGTACAACATTCGCGCGGGAGCGTTATCCTCGGTCGTGTGAATTTTGATGTGTTTTTTCCCTTTGTCCGAAAGATACCTTTCGGCAAAATCGACCGCAAATTCTCCAATACCCCGCCGACGGAAAGACGGTGTAACGGCAAGCATCGACAGCCAGCCCGCGTCATCGGCAAAGCCGTTCAGCTTTAGCCACGCGCAGGGGAACGCTCCGCGGTATATCAAGAAATTTTTCTCGTCGGTATCATTCAGCATTTGCACAATCTCATTATAAAAGTCGGAGTATACTATCTCCCCGATATGCAAAGGCTCGGAACATTGTTCGCATAGTTCGCAGATATAGAGCGCTGTTTCCTCCGACGCGGGAAGGATCGTATACGCTTGCAGATCTCTTTCAAACATAAGCTCTCCTTCATTCAACAGATCGTCAAACTGCTCGTAGGGGACTTCCTTAAATCCAAACTTTTTCTGTAAACCGAGCGACGGAATATTTTCGTGTTCTACATAGGCGCGGACGACACGACAGCCCCTGTCGCAAAGCGCCTTGAAAGCCGCGTTCAACATTTGAGACGCGATATGACGGCGGCGGTATTCGGGAGCGACAAACATACCCCCGTAATACCACACTCTCGAGTTTGTCACGCTGCGCAAGCACTGAATACGCCCTATAACCCTATCTCCAGAGCTTGCGATAACATTAAAGCAGTCGCTTTGGGACTTGTAGTCATACATCATACGTATGACCCTATCCCGCTGATCGGGTCTGCGCCACTGCGCCGCGGCGATCTTCTCGGCAAGCTCAAAACCCAGATAGTCGCTTACTGTGATCGAAATAATTTCCTGCATATAATTCTCCTCAACGCGGTCAAAAAATGGCGTTCTCCCAAACGAGAACGCCAAAATTTCCGTATCACACAGCAGACCCGACCGCATTAAGCCGCAGATGTGAATGACAGATATTCCCGAACAGGACGAAAATATTTCTTCATGTCATTCACCTCTCTTTCGTTATTGACTACATTATATCATATTACAATACAAGTGTCAAGAGGCTGGATCATAAATATTCATACCTCTAGCACATATCTGCTCAACACCTCTTTGAGCGAGACCTCGCTGACCGCCGCGTCAAGCGCGCCTTTGCCCGACGCGCCGACAAAGTAGCCGCCGAATTCTATCGCGGTGGTGTCAGGCAGCTCCAACGAGTTCACGCCGCGAAGGTCGCGCGTTATGCCGATACCGAGACGCTTCAGGAACGCTTCTTTCTGCACCCAAAACCGCAGGAAATCGCCGTTTGAGGTGAGGTGAAACGTTTCCTCGTCCGACAGCACGCGCTTGTACATTGCCTCGTTTACGCGCCTGTCCTTGCGCTCGATATCAACGCCGATCTCTTCCTTATCCGAGAACGCCGCGCAAATCGCGCCGTGAGTGTGCGATAACGAAAACTGCACTCCGCCTGTTTTGAGATACGGCTTGCCGTGAGTTCCGAGCTCGAATTTGAGCTTTTTCAGCGGCAGCTTTGTCCGCTTTGACAGCTCCGACAGTATCAGCAGCTGCGAAAGCAGCGCGTTTATTCTGACGCCGTCGCCCTTTTTCTTCATTATGCCGCGCTGCCGCGATCCCGAAAGACAGCCCATGTATCCCTCAAGCTCGCGCCATGTTAAATTTTCGTTGACTTGTAATAATAAAATATCCAAAATAATAGCCTCCATTGTTAAAATTTATCACCCGTATTTGATTTTCTTGCCGCTTTGAAGCGCGGGTCCTTTTTCGTGACCAATCGTGTTGAAACCGCGCTTTCCGAGCATACGGTCAGCGTGATCTTTCCGGTTTCTATGAACGGGCGGCGGAGTATCCTGCCGGTGCAGGGTCGGGCGTTCTCTCTTGCCGCGGCGAGAAAGCAGAATTTTTCGTCCTCGTATGGAACGTCCGCTCCCTTTAGCTGCTTATGTATCCGAGAACGCGCCGCCCGCGCCGTAAAGTGACACCAATCGCTTTCGGGCAAGGGACAGTCTCCCGTATTCGGGCAGGGTGCGGCGATAGTCAGTCCGCTCTCCGCAAGCTGCCCGCGCATTTGCTTAATATTTGAAAACGCGTTCGGAGTGCCGGGCTCTACGATAAGCAGCAGCTTATTTGCGGCGTTGGCAAGCTCCGCGACTGCAATCGCTCTCCGCGCCGCAGAGAGCTCGTTCATACAGTACGAGCAGATCACCAGATCCGCTTTTTCGGGTATGCCTTGCGAGATATCGTGCCTTATCCACTTGCCTTGAATGTCCATACAGGCGAAAAAATCTTGTCCGAGCGCTATCATATTCGGCTCGCGCTCAACACATTTGACATCGGCACAGTCAGTCGTCAGCACCGCCGCGATAGCTCCCGCTCCTGTGCCCGCGCCTACATCAAGTATCGATCGTATTTCTCCGTCAAAGCACTCGAGAGCAAGCTCAAGCGCGCGGCTCACGGCTGCGAACGTAGCGGGCATTCTCACCGCCGCGTATGCGAGTATATCGCGTCGCTCCGAAACGGAACGCTTGCCGTCGCCGCGTTCGTCGCGGTAACGTTCGGAAAGCGTTTCCGCGGATTTTGCGAGCGCACGTATATCCTCGCTCTCCATAAGAGAGTTTATTTTATTGCGGAGCTGAACGGGAAATTCCATTTTCTCACCTTCATTTATAAGCAAAATACGCCGAACGCTGCGCTGTCTGTAAAATTCAAAATTGTTTTTCGGTTTGGCTGTCCGAGCGTTAAACCACCCGCTTGACTTCGCGGAGTTATAAGCCGTATCGTAAGGCAAACGACAACAGGCTTCTCTCTTCAAAGTCTTTTCCCAACGAATATTTGCTGTTGCAAATAATTAACTGTTTATAGATACATTATACTAAAACGCAAAAGCCTTGTCAAGGTGTTATCGCCGTTTTTTGACAATTTTCGGCTTTCATTCACAATGGGCTGAACAATATTTATCCATGTGAAAAAAATTCAAAAAGTGCTTGACAAATTTAAAGCGGTATGATATAATATTATATGCGATTGATATTTCAAGGCAGCATTTGGAGAACTACCCAAGTGGTGAAGGGGCTCCCCTGCTAAGGGAGTAGGTCGGGTGACCGGCGCGAGGGTTCAAATCCCTCGTTCTCCGCCAACGGCAAGTTGCCGCTCACAATTCCCAATGAAATACTATTAGGAATTCTTTGTTTTCACTGTAAGATTGATATATAAATCTTTTAGCAGTGAATCGCTTTTTTCGACCGCGGGAGATGTACAAAATGCAGAAAATGGTTTATCTGAGTAACAGCAGAGATTATACCGAAAAGGGCGATGTTAACGAAAACAAGTACTTCGTTCGACTTAATGAGATGCTTGAACATGGGTGGAAAGTATCACATATCACGCCCAATACAGTCGCGATTGAAAATGCCAACGACCCGTCACGCAAAGAGAGTTTCAGCGCACTTATTCTGCTTGAAAAAGACGACAAGGACAAGTAAAACTATGAAAAAATTCCCAATGAAACGTTCATTGGGAATTTTCAGTTCTCGCTATAAAGTTATTGCTAAAATTATATTGCTCACGATATCACAGTTCAACAAAACACCCCTCTTGTGTTTGTGCAGGAGGGGTGTTTGTCCACGGCGGATATCGTCATAAAACGGGCGCGGGCTGATGTGTCTCGGTCTCGTCCTCGTCGTGTATAAGGATATCTGATATCCTCTCAACGTTTTCAAGCGTCGCCGAGATACCGCCGTTTCCACACGATATCAAGAACTTGGGCTCGCCCTGCGGGGCGGTAGGTGTACGGTCAGCGGGAGAATTCTCCTCTGAGCTCTGCGGAGCGCTTTCGTTATCCGATCTTGGTGTGCTGTCCGAGCTCTCGGGTGTTGACGGCGTACTCGTCGGCAGGATAATCGTCGAGCTTGAATTGTTCGTATCGCCGCAAGCGGTGAGCGTTGTCAAAAGTGCGGTGATGATAATAACAGATGTGATCTTTTTCATAGTATTGTCCTCCTGAAATCGTTTTAAATAGTGTGGAATAGCTTTATATTGCCGTTTGAGAGTATGAAACGTCCGCGGTCTCCTCGGGAATTTCGGGCGTTGCCCGTCCCATACAGACGGCGGCGACGGCGGTGATCAGACAGAAAACGGTGAGCGCTATGTATTTTTTCATATAAAAATCTCCTTTTTGGCAAAGCGCAAAGGTCTGAGGGCGGCGCTATCGGGAGAAATATACAAAAGGAGAAAAGGAACAACACTATTCTTCCGCCCTCACACCTTTTGCGCTCCTATATATTAAGTTTCCGTTTCGAGGATTTTCTGACAAGATTTTTTCATTTTTGGCGAAATGAATAAAAAATCAAAACATTGTTTGTATAATAAGGTAAAAACCTGCACACGAAAAAGAATTATAACATTATGCGTTGAATAATATTGACAAATATTGCCAAAAAGTTTATAATAAAAGTATCAATTAAATACGGTCGCAGACAAACAATGGATTATGCCTGCCGAAATCTTACAAATATGAAAGGCAACGATTATGTTTAAAAAAAACACAGCAGCAGTCTCGGCAATGCTTCTTTTGACGGCGCTCACCGCATGCAGTCCGGCAGACGATAAAGGTTCCGATACGAGTTCTCCCGACGGTGCGAACATCGGGAGCGTGCAAAGCATGTCGGAAAGCGCGCCCGTTTCCTCGGAAACATCCGGCGAAAGCAGTACGGAAAACGTTCCCGAGATATCCGAACCGTCAATAATAGATCTTAACGGGAAGGGCGGCAAGCTTTTCGGAATGCCGCGCTCCTCGGATACGCTTATCGAATTCACCTACGACAGCCTTTACAAAAGGATAAAAGACAATCTTAACGCGGACGCGGCGCTAATGGAAACATTGAACGAGATCGGAAACGATGATATCTCCGAAACGTTTTACAGAGCCGTTTCTCTGACAAACGCCTTTGTAAACCGCAATCTCACCGAATGGGATATCGACGGACCCGCGCAGATCAAGACCGACAACGGAACATTCTACGAAAAGAGCGTAACTTACGACAGCTTTTGCAACGCGCTGTGCGGAGTATTTGCCGAGAAGTACGTTCCTCAAATGACGGTATATCCTTTTTTCCTCTCGTATAACGGCGGAGTATGGCTCCAAAGCATCGGTATCTCAATAGATACCTCTATAATCCACACCGAGTATGAGATAATCGAAAATACTCCTTCCGCGGTAGAATTCGACACCGTGCATTACTGTCTCGGAGAAAACGATACGGCGGCGGAATACGACGAAACAAAAAAGAATGAATACATTCAAAAAAGACTTCGCAACCGATTTGTGATGATGGAAAACGGTTGGAGAGCCGTTGAAGTCGCCGGTTTTTTCGGAGACCGCTCGTCGCTCGGACAATAAAAAGACAAAACGCGAAGGAACTTCCTCCGCGTTTTTTGTTAATTTCCGGTGTCCAGTAAACAGTCGCATCTCTCCGCGATATTCAGCGCGGCAAAGTATTTTTCCTCCAGCGGTATCCAACGCTCGCGGAACACGGTCAGCGCGTCCGCGCCGTTACGCCGCTCTATCCGTTTAAGTTGCTCCTCGGGGTCGACCGTGACGAAAACGCGCAGTCCGTAGAATTCCCACAGTGCGGGGTGACAGCTGTACGAGCCCTCCACTATCGTAAGAGCATTTGGCTCTACGCGTATACCGTCGGAAAATCCCATAGTTTTGCAGTTGAAAGGACGATAAAAGAACGCTTCGCCGTTCTTTAACGGCAGCAGCACTTCATTGGCAAGCCGCTCGTAATCAATATTTCCGCCCGCAGTGTTCAGCCGCTCCTCGGTACGCTGTTCTGGGCGTAAAAAGAAACTGTCGGCGTGTATCAGATTACAGCCCGTAAGCCCTCTCAGACGTTCCGCGAGAGTTGTCTTCCCCGCGGCACAGCGCCCGTCTATCGCAACGATCAGCGGCTTTTCGCGAAGCTTTATCAGTTCCGTGATAACGGAAAAGGCATTGTTCATAATCAGCCCTCCGTGTTGTCGGCGGTCTTTTTATGGTGCTTCGAGAATTTAACAAGCCCCGTTTTATTGAGAACAAGCATCATCGCGGGAATAAAAACGAGCTGCAAAATTATTCCCGGGAACGCGTTTAAAAACGCACCTGTAAAAAATATCTCCCATGTGAAGCCATTTTCACCGAGACCGAGCAGGAAAATCTCCGCGACACCCCAAACGATCCGTCCCGCGATCATCGCAATCAACATACTGCGGTACAGCGAGATAATGCACTTCCAGCGTGACCGCGAATACAACAGCCCGACCACCAGCCCATAGGTCGCCAACTCAAACGCCATAGCGATAGCGTCGGGATACATCGCGGGTCTGGTGAACATAAGAGAACGCAGCAGCGGCATTACAAATCCCACACCCAGTCCGTACTTCCAGCCGCAGATCAGTCCGCACATTATGACCGGAATGTGCATTAGCAGCAGCATATTTCCTATCTGCTGTATCTGTCCCGTCAGAAACGGCAGCAGCAAACCCACTGCAAGGAACATTGCCGCAAGCGTCAAATTCAGCACGGGCCTTATTTTTGTTATCTTATCCGTTTTATCCATTTTGTTCATTTATATCTCTCCTTATTGATCCACCGATACCGGGCTGTATTGTCTGCCGCCGAGCCCTATCCCGGCGACGTGCTCGAGAGCGTGCAGTCCATTGCGCGATTCTATGCGTTTGACAAACGAGCCGCCGTTTCGGACGCGGAGGAACTTTCGGAACGGCTTGACGTGTTTACTTGCCCGCCGCCCGAAATCGTTATCGAGCTGCCGCTCTGTCCGTTAGCAGTATTATCGCCGTAAGCAGTACCGATATTTTTTTCTTGCTCTCCCCCATTTCGATAATGACTTTATAATACTTATTATAATGGAAACAGGATTTTTTTGGAAGAAACTTTTAGTTAATAGCTCTGCACTTAAAGGTTAATACGCTGCATCGCCACTATCCTCTTTGTTCTGCCGTTTGTATATTCTTGACCAATTCACATAGCCGTATAGGTCATTAACCAAAAAGATAACAAAGCATACTATTACGGAGATGTACGAGATGTTCTCCGCTGCCGCGAGCGTCCACAGCACTATCAGCACAAGATCGTTGGCGGCGTATGCAAGCGCGAAGAACGCGCACCGGCGGAACGTCAGGTACACGGCGAGAAAACTCGTCGTGACGGAGATCGTGCTCGGAAGCAGATTTGCCGTACCGAACGCTTTCAGAATAAAGTAAAACCCCACCGTCACAACTGCCGACAGCGCGAACATCAAAACGGCCTCGCGGCGGCGGATACGGTTCACCTTTACCTCCGAGCGATCCCCTCCGTAGGGATTTCTCAGCCACGATATCAGCGCGAAAACCGACATCGGCGCAGTCATTCCGAGGTATGTTATCATCTCTCCGTAGTACGCGAAATTGAACGAAATTATCCCGTACAGCACGCTGAAAACTACTATCAGCGCTTGTCCTATCGGATTGCCCTTGGCGTTGAATATCAGCGACGTCACTCCCACCAGCGACGCAGCAAGCGTGAGATAATTTCCCCTGTCGAACAGCAAGAACGCCGCGGTTATCAGCAAGACCGATACGCACCACAACACCGTCTCCGCTTTTGTAAAATAATGCTTTTTCATATACGACCTCCAAAAGCAAAGCGCCATACGCACATCTTCAAAGACCTAACGATGTGCGTATGGCGCAATTTCGCCGTTACCCGGTGGCAACTTTTTTATCGCGTATATTATAGCATATTTTACCTTGCTTGTCAAGGGGTATGTGAGAAAAAACGTATTGACAAGATATTTGAATATATGGTATAATTGATATATAAACAACTCGGAGGTAGATATGGCAATTTTCAAATGCAAAATGTGCAACGGCAACCTTAACGTTATCGAAGGCAATACCGTCTGCGAGTGCGATTACTGCGGAACACAACAGACTGTGCCGTCGGACAGCGGAGAAAAAAAGGTCAACCTTTTCAACCGCGCGAACCGTCTGAGGAGCGACTGCGAATTCGACAAGGCGGCGGGCATTTACGAGAATATAGTCGCCGAATTCCCAGAGGAAGCAGAGGCGTTCTGGGGACTGTGTCTGTGCAAATTCGGCATTGAATACGTCGACGACCCCGCAACGGGCAAAAAGGTTCCGACCTGCCGCAGAACGGCGTTCGACAGCATATTTGACGACGCCGATTTTGAACGCGCCTGCTCCTGCGCAGACAGCACCGCGCTCACAGTCTACCGTGCCGAGGCAAAGGAGATAGACCGTCTGCAAAAGGGTATTCTTGAAATAGCGCGGAACGAGGAGCCGTTCGATATCTTCATAAGCTACAAGGAGACCTCAGAGGACGGTCAGCGCACCAAGGACTCCGTACTGGCGCAGGATATCTACGACGAGCTGACCGCAAAGGGCTACAAAGTCTTTTTTTCAAGGATAACGCTTGAGGATATTCTCGGCAAGGATTACGAGCCGTACATATTTGCCGCGCTGAATTCCGCAAAGATCATGCTCGCCGTCGGAACGAGCTTTGAACATTTTAACGCGGTATGGGTCAAGAACGAATGGAGCAGATTTCTCGCGCTGATGAAAAACGACAGGAGCAGAACGCTGATACCATGCTACTGCGACATCGATCCCTACGACATGCCGGCCGAATTCAAGCACCTCCAAGGACAGGATATGAGCAAGGTCGGGTTTTTGCAGGATCTGGTGCGCGGTATAGGAAAGATCATTCCGAAAGGTAGCGCGCAGGGCGGCGCTCCGACCGTCGTGCAGGTCAGCGGCAGGCAGGCCGTCGGACCGCTGCTTGAGCGCGCGTTTATGTTCCTGGGCAGCAACGAATGGGAAAATGCCGATCAGTACTGCGAAAAGGTTCTCGATCTTGATCCCAAATGCGGCAGGGCATATCTCGGAAAGCTGCTCTCGGAGTTCAACTGCCGCCGCGAGGAGGAGCTCGGCAATTTAAGCATAGATATAACAGCCTCTTCCAACTACAAAAACGCCGTACATTTCGGTATCGACCTTGAGGAGCAGGGAACCAAAGCCGTCTACAACAGTGCCTGCAAACTGCTCGCAGAATGCGGCAGCTACGAGAGCCTTGCGCAAGCGAAAAAGTATTTTGAACGCGTAGCCCGTTACGGTGACAGCACCGAAAAACTTGAAGAGTGCGCCGAAAAGCTTGCCGAGGCCGACGAACTCACCGAGAGCTTCCGCGATATATTCAGGAGCTACGACGCGTCAACGGAGCGCACGAACGCAATGGCGCTCAACAAAGTTCTTGACGCGTCGGAGGGCATAAAGAAGACCTACCCGAATTTCAGCGGCGACGAGGTGCCGCAGCCGTGGAGACCCACGCTGCTGAACGTGTGGCTGATACCGCTCGGTATCGGGCTTATCGCGTTCGGTATATGCGCACTTTTAGCGGAGCGCACCTCCGATAATTTAGTTCTGTCGCTTATCGCGCTAGCTTCTCCGTTCGTGTCTGCGCTTATCGCGGGTATCGCGAACAGCGTCGCGAGAGACTGCTTTTCCGGCGGATATTTCGGCGGTATAGTGGCTTTGAGCATAGGCTATACGGTGGGGCTGGGAATATTGATGTCAATAGTCGAGAAAAAAATCGGCGCGGATATGACCTCGTGCTGGTTGATCGCCGCGGGTCTGCTGCTTATCGCGATAGCGGCGCTGACGATCGCGCTGTACTGCGGAAAATCCTCCAAGATACGTCATTATTTCCGCGACAACAAAAGGCTCAACAAGCTCCTCGATGAAATGAGGGATGCGCGTGAAAACGATATCTCGGAGGCGTTCGCGAATAAGAAAATGACCAAAGAGCTTATCAATGATTGCCTTTCTATAGCGCAGAAGTCATATAAATAATTAAAACAAGAGCGGATCAATGTCCGCTCTTGTTTTAATAACCGTACTTTTTCCTTTTTGCGGCGATAAAAATTATCGTGATGACAAAGGAGACGAACTCGGCGACAACGACGGAAGCCCAAATGCCGTCAACTTTGAATATGATCGGCAGAAACAGCACCGCCAATATCTGAAAAACCAGCGTCCGAAGAAACGATATCAGCGCGGATATAAGTCCGTTGTTGAGCGCGGTGAACATCGACGAGCCGAAAATATTCACCCCCGCAAACAGGAACAAAAACGAGAATATCCTGAAACCGTGCACCGTCAGATCGAACAGCTCCGCGTCGTAGCCGACGAATATTCCCGCGAGCGGCGCGGCAAGAAGCTGCGAGGCGAAAAGCATCGCCAGCGAGGCACAGCCGATTATTACAAAGCTCTTTTTGCGCAGACTTTTCAGCTCTTCGGTATTCTTCGCGCCGAAATGAAATCCGATAACGGGCGCGGTGCCCACGCTGTATCCGATAAATATCGCGAGAAATACCAAATTCACATACATCATAACGCCGTATGCCGCCACGCCGTCGTCTCCCGCGAAGTGCTTCAGCTGAGAGTTGTACAGCATATTGACAATGGACATTGAGCTTTGTGAGACAAATTCGGAAGAACCGTTCGAGCAAGTCTTGCCGATAGCGCGCAGATCGAATTCCGCCTTGCCGAGGCGGAGCAGGCTCGTATTCGGGCGCAAAAAATAAATGATCGGAACAATACCGCCGACCGCCTGACTGAGCGCCGTCGCCAAAGCCGCACCCGCGATACCCCAATTAAATACCCACATAAACAACGCGTCCAGTATCATATTCATCACGCCCGACGCGACCGTCACGAAAAGCCCGAACTTTGGCTTTTCGGCGGTGATAAACAGGCTTTGAAACTCCATTTGAAGCATAAACATAGGCATTGCCGAAACAACTATGCGGCCATATATCACACAGTTTTTCAGCAGCTCGCCGTCTGCTCCGAGCGCCGCGGCAATGACGGGCATAAGCACAAATCCCGCCGCGGCGAGCACAACGCCCAGACCCGCCGAAACGTAGACCAACAGTGAAAACAGGCTGTTTGCCTTTTCGCGCTTGCCCTCTCCGAGGGTCTTGGACACCAGCGCACTGCCTCCCGCACCGAACATAAATCCCACAGACCCCGTTATCATAAGCACGGGCATTATAAAGTTAACGGCGGTGAATTCGGCTTTCCCGACGATATTCGATACGAAAAGCCCGTCGACAACACCGTATATCGACGTAAATATCATCATCGCTATCGACGGCAGCGTAAAGCGAAAAAGCTTGCCGTAGTCGAAATGCTCCGATAATGCTATCTCTTTTTTCATATTTCACCTCAACAAACGGGTCAAAGCTCGTCTATCGCTTTTTTCAGCCCGTCGCGGTAGACGCTTGTCAACCGCAGATACTCCGCGCGTTCTTCGTCTGTCCACGCCTCGAACAGACGGTTTTCCGCCTCTATCAGCCGCTCGGCGGTCTCTTTTGCAAGACGCTCTCCCTTTTCCGTAAGTTCGACCGCTTTTTGTTTTCCGTTGACCGCCCGCAGCAATATCACGCCGTCGCCCTCCAGTCTGCGCAGCGCCGAATTTATCGTCTGCTTGCTCACTCCCGTAAGGCGGCAAATATCGCTTATCCGACAGGGCGCTCCCTCGGCGGAGAGCGTGTACAGCACCGACAGGGCGCTGTCGGTAAGCCCCATCTTGAGCGCAGCGTCGCAGTAAAGTCTGTCTATTTCTCCGATCATATAATTGAATTGCCGGAGCTGCTCGTTTAATAAATTTTTCATAAGCCCTCTCAAATCGTCCGAAATCGTACCTAATTATTATAGCACAATTTCGGTTGTTTGTCAAGGGGAAAAATTTTTTCAGTAAGAGACCCTTTATCAAACAAGAGCCGTTATCGTGAACGGCTCTTGCTTCTTTTCATAATAACGGTTATCGCGAAGGCTCCTCCCGCAAGCATCAACTCGGCTATGGTCTGCCACATACGAGAGATAACCGAGATCACCGCCGCGTCGCTTTCCGGCATTATAAGCATAAGTCCCGCTAAGATTATCCCCTCGCGCACTCCCAGACCCGACGGCGCGAATATCGCCAGTATGCCCATTATCGCCGATATGCCGAAAACGCCCGCGCAGAACAGCATTTCATTCCACCCCACCGCGGGATTCACCGACCTGACAAGTATAAAAAAACCGAACCCGACTATCAGCCAATTACCGATAAACATCAGCACGACCTTTAATATCTGCGGATACTTCATCGGTATCTCAAGCTCTTTTTTGAAAATTTTACCTATCACTTTCAACACCGCGTTGATTATTTTCGGGTGAATACAGATGAAAAAAATCGTGATAAGCAATATTGTCAGCCAACGGTAATTGTCGAGCAGCTCGTTCGGGAAAAATAACAGCGACAGGATAAACAGCATTGCCGCACCGAGCAAGGTGCAGACGTTCTCGATAAAAAAGCAGACCGTGACCTTCGACAGCGGCGCGTTTTCTTCCTTGTAGTAGGTAAGCCGTGCGGCGAGCATAAACACCTTGCCCGGGATATACTTCCCGAATATCGAGAGCAGGTACGCCGTAAGCGCCTTGCCGTAAGGTATCGCGCAGCCGTTTATCTTTGTAATGTAATGAAACAGCGACGCTAGCGAAAGCTTGTATGCAAAATAAAACAGCAGCGCCGCCGCAAAAACGCCCAAGTCCACGCTCGTTATTTTTTCGGAAAACTCGCTCCAATTCCGATAAAAATACCACGCGATAAAGATCACTGCCAGCACTCCGAATGCGGTCTTTACGATTTTCAGGACGGTGCCTTTGTCGATCTTCTTTGTCATAATTTCACCTTGCGTTCCGCTTGTCGATTTCCTCGGAAATAAGCTTGATATTTCGACGCGAGCTTTCCTTGACGCGCGGAAGATTTTCGACTATCTTAGCGCGTATCCCCTCGGAGTTTTCGAGCAGTCTATGGAATTCCGACCATAGCTTATCCGAGGTCAGTTCCGAATAGTCCGCCGCGTAGTCGCCCAGCCCGAACATATCCAGAACCTCTTTATACTTGTGGCTCCAACCGACCAGCAGCACGGGAACGCCCTTTTCAAGCGCTCCTATCATCGCGTGAAAACGGCTCGCGACAAGCACCTTACAGCGCGATATAAGCAGCCGCAGCTCCTCGGGGAACATCTCGCGCGGATAATATCGGACGTTGGTCTTATCTTGAATTTCCGCGTACACCTCGCCACAGACCGGCAGATCGTTATTGCGCGGCTTGGCGCTGTCCCCGCGCGCGGCGTTGGCGATAATAAGCGCCAAATATCCCTCCGCGGTCAGCCGCTCGATAAACTCCGTCATGATCCTTTTGTAGTCGATACCGAGCTTTCGGCAGCGTTTTTCAACAACGCTCGATATTGAAACTCCTACTACATATCCGTTGAAAAAGCCGTCGTTTTCACAGAGCTTGTTCACGTTTTCGGCGTACTCCTCTTTCTCGGGCATGGAAAACGCGCCGTCCGCGCAAAGGCGGACGTTCTCGGTTATCCCGATCTCGGCAAGATTGTTTTTCGTTATCTCGCCGCGCGCACAGATAAGGCGCATTTTCGGCAGTATCCGCCTCGCAAGAAATCGGTTGTATGGATTTTTAAAGCTCCCGAGCGCCTGTGAATACTTGCAGACGGGCGCGCCGCACAGTACGGGAACTGCGGCGCAGACGAACGCGTAGGTGTTCATCACAAAGCCGCGGCTGTCCACGAACGACACCCCCGCCATATCGACGACCATTGTACATTCCGAATACGCGCGGATAATTTCGTTGCGCAGAAACGGCTTGCGGAGCAGCGGAACACGCCCGAAAAATCCATATAATACCGCGAGCGGAAACGCGAGAAAAAGGAGCTTTTCGGGCTTGGCGTTCACAAAGCTTATAAAATCGTACCGCTCGGGCATAGCCGCGATTATTTCGCGGTCACGCTCTGGATAGGTCGACATCAGCGTTATCCGCAGGCTCCCGCCGTAACGCTCCCTGAGCTGCTTTATTCCCGATTGCAGCATAGCCGCCGCGCCCTTGTTCCCGCAAAACGACGCGGCGGTGATAACGATATTTATTGTTCTCATTTCTTATAAAACCACCGCTATTGTCACGACCTGATCTTGGTTTTTATCTTGAACTTTTTGCCGATTTTTCGGGCAAGATGGTCGCGCAGACCCATAGGTGTTCCCGCAAGGAAGAGCGTTTTATCGCAGATTACAGTCTCGGCTTTTTCGGGAAACAGATAAAAGCTGTGAGCGCACTCCACCGCGAGCGTAATTTTCTTGTACGGAAACTCGGTCACCTTTTCCGCCTCGCGTGGAACATTGCTGTCGGGATCCTTGGGCGGCAGCTCGCGCAGTATGATCTTGTCGTCCGCGAACTCCACGTTCTGTATCTTCCCGTAGGACTGCTCCAGCGAATCGGCGTTTTTGTTGAAGTACCATATCTTCATATTGTGAGGAAGTGTCGCCAGAACGAGAAAAATCACCCCGAAAATTATCGTCAGCACCCACTCGCGCGTCCATATCGCCGAGCCCGTGAGCAGGAAAAAGAACCCCGCCGCGTAATAGCACACCGTCTGAAGCGGCTTTATCTTCAGCGCGTACAGAAAATCAGAGTACGCGCGTATCCTCGCCATCGTACATTCCGTTTCAACGATAAGCTTTCCGTTGTCGGGGTGCTTCTCGGCATTCATCTCAACAAAAAGATTGGCAAGCTTCTCTTCTCGCGTTTGGAGAATTTCCTTTTTATTTTTCATTTTGAATTCCCTTTATATACGCGTACAGCTCCGCCGCCATTTCCGCCTGCTCGGTAGCGCGGGGGTGTCCGTCGGTAGCCGCGCCTCCGCGCTCAAATTTAAAGTATCGAACTCGCTTTTCGTTTACCTCCTCGGCGACCTCGCGAACAGCGTCCTCCCATGTCGGGTCGTGCTTGAGTACGGTGAGCAGCAGAATAAACGTCGCGTTCGGGTACTTGACCATAAGGTCGCGCAGCATTTCGATATACTTGTCCTTCCACATTCTGCGGTAGTCGGGGCGCTTTATCGCCTCGGGGTCAGGGTTGTGGTCGTTTTGTCCTATCGCGATAATAACGTAATTGGGAATATACTTCGAGAAGTCCCACTGCTTCAGCTCATCGTATGGGGAGTACTGAATTTTGTCGTAAACGCGCGTCATTCCCCAAAGGTGATCGGAGGTGAAGTAGCCCGTGCCGTCAAGCAGCGCGATGCCGCCCTGCGCAACATCGTGAACTTCGGCGTTGAGCCGCCGAGCCAGCATTAACGGGTATGAAAAATAGGAGTTATCCGCGGCATTGTTGCAGTGATGATCCTCAGGGTCGCACTGCCCCTCGTAGTAAATATCCTCTACGACCTCGCCCGCGGAAACGCTGTCGCCGTAGACCTCGAGCTTAAGGTCGTACTTGTGGTTCGGGCAGGACACTTCGGCGTTTTCGTCGATAACGATACCTGCAAACACAACGTAGTTATGCGACGCCATAGTCTTGACGAGCTTTAGCGTGTGCCGTTTATTTTCGAGATTTTCGGCGAGCGTATACAGCTCGTCTTCTCCGCTGTTTTTGAGGAAGAATTTCTGCATTACGCCGTCCACCAGAGCGCCGAAATGCGTAAGCTCCTGGTGATTTATATTCTTGATGACAAGCGCGCAGGAAGTGCCTGTAAAGTTCACGTCGATCATTGTGCCCGGCCACACCAGAACGGGGCGCGACGGATCGTCGAAATCAATTCTGCCCATATATTCGAGGGCGGGATCCTCGGGTGGTATCAGCTTTTTGTTCGCGGGTAATTCGTAGCTCATTGTTAGTTCTCCTTTACTCATCATATAAACCGTTTTTCAGCCTGTCGGCAGTATGCGGGCTTACATAAACGGGAAATTTTCCGGTGCGCTCGATCGTTTGACCGTTAAGCATTCCCGTGTGGATACTCATATGTCTAAACTGTATAAGAACTAAGTCCATTCGCGTAAAATCGCAGTCGGGAGGACACTCATACAGCTCCTTATCCGTCAGTTCGTCAAGATAGCCGAACGTTTTCTTCTTGACTCTTTCGAGGTAATCCAGCAGCTCGGTATCGGAAAGCTCTTTCGCGCACGGATTGTCGGGATTGTCCATTCCGTCTTCGTGAAACGGCGGCTCGTCAAATGCGAACGGGTTAAAGAACCACTTGTCCGCGGAGTGGATCGTGTGATAAACATACCGCCACGCGGGCGCTCCGCACACAAGCGCGTTGCGGTCGTAGGTCTTTATCGCGGTCTCAAGATTGAGATAATTTGCCGAAACCTGCGCCTTGATAATTTCACATAATGTATTCATATATCCTCCAAATGCGCCAGAAGCGTTGAGATTATCCCATTTGATACGAGAAAGCCCTCCGCGGTCAGCGACAGCCGCTCGTTTTCAATTTTGTAATACTGCTCGGGAATAAGCGGCAATCCGCCTTGAACGCGCTCCCAAAGCTCTTTGGGAATACCCTCCGACAGCCGCAGACCGAGCATTATCTTCTCTTCCGTTTCGTCGGGGTAATCGTCGGTAACGGCTTCAATCTGACGCGGACTTTCAATAAATTCGCGCAGATCTCGCGCAATAGCAAAGCGCTTTCCCTTGTAGAAAGAATGCGCCGCCGCGCCTATTCCAAGGTACTCCTCACGCCGCCAGTATTTGAGATTGTGGCGGCTCGCCATTCCATCTCTCGCGAAATTGCTTATCTCGTATTGCTCAAAGGCGTTATCCTTAAGCAGTTTCACCGCTGCCAGATATAACTCTGCGCTTTCATCATCGTCAGGGAGCACGGGCGGCTTTTTCCCGAAAACGGTGTTCGGCTCTATTTTAAGCAGATACGCCGAAATGTGAGTTATCGGCAACGCACACAAGCGCTCTGTCGTATAGATCAGCGAGTTCAAGTCCTGTTCGGGAATACCGAGCATAATGTCAACGGAAATATCGTCGAAGCCGACCTCGTGAGCGGTAATGACCGCCCGCTCCGCCTGCTTGAAGGTATGCGTTCTGCCGAGAGTTTTCAGTTCGGTATCGACCGCCGCCTGTACGCCGACCGAGAGACGGTTCACACCTGCTGCGCGTAAGACATTCAGCGTTTCCGCGTCCATTTCAAAAGGATTGCACTCGACCGTTATCTCGGCTCTTGCAGATATACGGCACTCGGCAAGTATCCGCGGGATATGCCGCGCAAGCAGTATCGGGGTGCCGCCGCCGAAATAGACGGTATCGTAAGCCTCGTTATAGAAACGCAGATTTCGTATCACCGCGTCCGCGTATTGTTCTGCCAAGTCCTCGCGGAAACCAACGGAATAGAAGTCGCAGTAGGGACATTTTTTTCGGCAGAACGGAACGTGTACATACAGACCGATCAAAGCGATCACCTTTTCAACGTTGCTGTTTCAAACGCGTTTGCGTCCACTCAAGGAGCTTATCGGATAACGCGTTGAAATCGATCCAGCCTCCGTTTTTCAGCGCCGCATAAGCTCGCGCGATATCGCCGTCCTCGCCGCCTGCGGCATCGCACAAATCGCTCAGCTTTGAAACGTATCTTCCCGTCTTCTCGAAGTGGACTGCCCGAAGCACAAAGCACGCGGTTTTGTACAGTCCGACAAGAATTTCCCCGCTTTTTTCATACAACATATTATGCACGCAACCGTGGTAGATATTGCACAGCCCGAGTTTTACAGCGCGGCTTACGGATTGCTTGTCTATCAGAGGGATCAGGTCGTCAAGGCTGCCCTTGAGCGGCCTTGTGTCAAAGTAAAACTGAAACAGGTCGGACGGTTCCCAGTTTAAAAGCTCGTCTTTCCCCGAAAGAAATCCGCACGTCAGCTCTCGGTTCGGGAGCGCGTCCAACATTTTGTCATAAGCGCGGACGTCCTCCGCGGAGAGCTCGTCCAAGACCGCGACGGTATCTATATCGCTTGATTCCGTCGCTTCTCCGCGCGCTCGGCTGCCCTGTATTCCCGCGAACCACACGCGCTCCCCGAACGTTTCTTCCAACGCGGCAAGGTAGGCTTTGCACCATTTTTCCATATCCACAGCTAAATAATCCTCCTATTCGTCGTCAAGCTTGAGCACCGCCATAAACGCCTCCTGCGGCACCTCTACCGTACCGAATTGACGCATACGCTTTTTGCCCTCCTTCTGCTTTTCAAGCAGCTTTTTCTTGCGCGTGATATCGCCGCCGTAGCACTTCGCCAATACGTCCTTGCGAAGCGCCTTTATCGTCTCGCGGGCTATTATCTTGCCGCCGACGCACGCCTGTATCGGTATCTCGAAGAGCTGCCGCGGGATATGCTCCTTGAGCTTCTCCGCCATTTTTCTCGCACGCTCGTAAGCCTTGTCCGCGTGGACGATAAACGACAGCGCGTCGATAACCTCGCCGTTCAACATTATATCAAGCTTGACAAGCTTTGACGGCGCAAAGCCCATCATCTCGTAATCGTAGCTCGCGTAGCCGCGAGTGCGCGATTTCAGCGCGTCGAAGAAGTCGTAGACTATCTCGTTGAGCGGCAATTCATAATGCAGGTCAACGCGCTTTGCGTCAATATATTGCATATCCTTGAACACGCCGCGCCTGTTCTGGCAAAGCTCCATAATGTTGCCGACGTAATCCGACGGCGCGTACACGTGCGCGTTGACCATAGGCTCCATTGCCTGAGCGATAAGCGTTGTGTCGGGAAAATTGGTGGGGTTGTCTATCATCTTGACCGTACCGTCCGTCATCTCTATCTTGTAGACGACCGAGGGCGCGGTGGTGATTATATCGAGATTGTACTCGCGCTCGATACGTTCCTGCACTACGTCCATATGGAGCAGCCCCAGAAATCCGCAGCGGAAACCGAAGCCTAGCGCGACGGAGCTTTCGGGCTCGAACGACAGAGACGCGTCGTTCAATTGCAGCTTGTCCAGAGCGTCGCGGAGATCGGGATATTTCGCGCCGTCCGCGGGATAGATACCGCTGAACACCATCGGGTTCACCTCGCGGTAGCCCGAAAGCGGCTCGGCGGCGGGCTTTGCCGCGTTGGTGACGGTATCGCCGACCTTGGTATCGCCGATAGACTTTATCGAAGCGGCGATATACCCGACCTCGCCCGCCTTCAGCTCGGAGCACGGGACAAGCTCGGTCGCGCCCATATAGCCGACCTCGACCGTGGTAAATTCCGCGTTCGACGCCATCATACGTATCCTGTCGCCCGCCTTTACCGTTCCCTCTTTTACGCGGACATACACGATAACGCCTTTATAGCTGTCGTAGTAGCTGTCGAATATCAGCGCCTTTAACGGCGCGTCCGCGCCGCCCTTGGGGGCGGGGATCCTACGGACTATCTCCTCCATTACCGCGTGAATGTTGGTGCCCATTTTTGCGGATATCTCGGGCGCGTCCATCGCCTCGATGCCGATAACGTTTTCTATCTCCTCCTTGACCTCCTCGGGGTGAGCGCTCGGCAGGTCGATCTTGTTGACGACGGGAACGACCTCCAGATCGTTCTCCACCGCAAGGTAGGTGTTCGCGAGGGTCTGCGCCTCGATACCCTGCGACGAGTCGACTATCAGAATAGCGCCCTCGCACGCGACAAGCGAGCGCGAGACCTCATAGTTAAAGTCGACGTGACCGGGCGTGTCTATAAGATTGAAGATGTATTCCTCACCGTCGTCCGCCTTGTATTTAAGCCGCACCGCGCGCGCTTTTATCGTAATGCCGCGCTCGCGCTCGATATCCATATTGTCGAGCAGCTGCTCCTCCATATCGCGCTTGGCTACGGTCTCCGTCTGCTCGAGAATTCTGTCCGCGAGCGTGGATTTTCCGTGGTCGATATGCGCTATTATACAGAAATTGCGTATTTTATCCAGATATTTTTCTTCCAAGCCATAAACCTCCTTATTTCCCGGCTAAACGTTGTATATCGTTCGCGCTGATCTGTTCTCCGAAGCGCTTTTATCGGTCTTGTCGCCCGCCCCGCGAAAGCGCCCGAGCTTGCACGAATACCGCCCCGTAGTCAGCACATACGGCGCAAAGCCCTTGCGATACAGCTCCGCCGCCTTTTCTGGCACCTGCGGATAACTGCCGCCGACCACGACTATCAGATCGACTTTGCAAGGCTCGTCCGAAACAAAAATGAAGTCGGTAATATCGTTAATTATTCTCATCTCTAATCCTCATATTCCGCGTCGAGATACCACTCTATATGCTCCAGCTTTTCGTAAAACTCTTCCCTGGTCTCCCATGTCGGGAGATCGAACTCTTTCCAGCGGTCGTTTTTCATCATCTGACGGATAACGTAGAGATCGTTCTTCCGCTTGGTAGCGCTCTCCTTGTACTCGCGCAGCGGCGCGAACACTCCGTACTCGCCCTCCAGCCTGTATATCACGAATTCGCCGAACTGATACGCGTTCAGTCCGTTTCCCGTAAAGAGCGTTTTAACGGTGGTGTTATCCATGTTGAGCGGAGTTTCGTTCAGCGTAAATATCGCGAGCGGCTCGTCCGTCATATGCACGCGGTCGTGCTCCGAGGCTACCTTTTTGTATTTGCTTTGGTCATAGGAGAAGTCGCCCGGAAGCAGATAGTAATGGCTTGCCGGGGTCTGATAGCACTGTATCACGGTGAACTTTTCCCCGCCGTGCTCCTTGACGTAAACCGTGTCCTTTGGCTCGTAGAAAATGCCGATAACAAGCTTTATCGCGAACATAAACAGTCCCGTCGATACCAGTACGATAAGCATCGGCAGGCATTTCAGAAACGCGTTCTTTATCTTTTCCTTTGTCATATCTTCCTCTAATCTTTCTGAAACCAAGCGTCATCGGTAAATTCGCTCCAACAGAACAATATTTTCTCACAGGATATGGTTACCGTACAAAACGCCGAATCGTTATCCGTATTCCAAGCACTACACGCCAGCGTCAGAACTCCGTTTTCGTACCCGTCAATGTCGTAGACCTCCAATTCAAGCCGCGAAAGCTCGTTCAGAGCTATGCTCTCGGCGGGAACGGTATTCCCATTTTCCTCGTAGGACGGGTATTCCGCCGAGATAAAACGCCCGTTTTTCAAGATGACCGCCGCCTTGCCCGTGCGTTTGTGCCGCCCCGTTCCGTTCAGCGGATTAGACGCGGTAACGTCGAAGCCGTACTCAAAGATAAGCGAGATATCCCCGTCGAAAATAAACTCCGATATATCGCAATCGTGCAGCGAAATGCTGTCTATATCGTCCGATACAAATTTCCAATCCATATTTTGCCCCTTGCTATAATACATACTTCTTTATTATAACATATTTTCCCGCTGTTGTTAAGTACTTTTTAAAATTTTTTACATGATTTTCACGGATAAGTTATGAAAACTGACCTATTCGGTAGGCATATTTTGGTTGAAAATGTCTATTGACCTCGGACCAAGTCTTGTGGTAAAATGTAGCAAAAGAGATAAACGGACAAGGTCTCGCTTATGTCCGGAAATAAAACAAACCAAGGCAAGCTAAAAGGGGGAATATTTATGAAACTGAGACAGGTATTGGCAGCGGTTATGGGGGCGTCTGTTGCTATCGGTTCTTTCGGGAGCGTCGGCGCTTCGGCGGCGGACGTTTCGTGCGCCGAGGGTATCAAGGTCGCGTATCACACGCGCGACGAAATACGCAATTACCTGAAAAAACACCCGTTTGACATGAACAGACAGGCGGAATACGCGCAAACTCCTGTTACATGGAAACCGTATCGGGAGGGCAAACTCAGCGATACCGATCTGAAAGAGGGTCTGAACGCTCTCAACTCCATGCGCTATATCGCGGGGGTCGGAGTAAAGGACGTAATACTCTGCCATTACGGCAACGATTATGCGCAAGCGGGCGCACTGGCGTGCTGTATTAACGGCTCGCTTTCACATAATCCCGGCTATATCCAAGGTATGGACAGCACGCTGTGGACGTACGCTAAGTTTGGCTGTCAGCAGTCCAATCTGGCGAGCGGATTCAAAAATGTTGCTCATTCGGTAGTGCTCGGGTACTTGTACGACACCAACAAGAAGAATATCTCCGCGCTGGGTCACAGACGGTGGTGCCTGAATCCTCCGATGGACGTTACGGGCTTCGGACAGGTCAACAATTTCAGCGCCATGTACGCTCTCGCCAACGGTTATAAAAACGCTGACAACTACGGCGTATGCTGGCCCGCGCAGAATATGCCGCTCGAATACTTCCCCGCGGACACCGCGTGGAGCATATCAATGGGTTATAACGTAAACGCCGCAGACGTTAAGGTAACGCTTACAAGGAAGTCCGACGGCGAGGTCTGGACGTTCTCAAGCGAGAGCGCTGACGGCTATTTCAACGTAAACAACGAGGAATACGGACAGACGGGCTGTATTATCTTCCGTCCCGACGGAGTGGAAAAATTCAGCCACGGCGACGTATACTCGGTAAAAATAACGGGTCTGAATACTCCCGTATCATATAACGTAAGCTTCTTCGGTCTCGACGGCGACGACAGCATATTTTCCGACGACGAAAGCAATAACGATACGGACGCGCCCGACGATTCAAGCACTCCCGACGACGGCTCGGATATCGTCTACGAACCCGAGAGCAAGGATTACATTGACGAAGCGACGGGAATCGAGATCACCGCCGAAGCAGGAACGTTCCCCGTAAATACAACGCTCAAAGCAGAACCCGTTGAAAGCGGCTGTACACTCACACGCTACACCTGCGACCTTTCGTTTATCTGCGGCGGTCGGACATATCAGCCGACGTGCGGGGTAAACGTGAGAATTCCCGTACCCGTACAGTTCGTGAGCTGTTCAAATCTGTATGTTTATCACATTCGGGATAACTCGTATAATTTCGTGAATTCCTCAATAAGCAACGGCTGCGTATCGTTCCGCGCGGACAGCTTCAGCCCATATGTGATATCGAGCGAAAGGCTTACCGAAGCAGGCGAGCCCGAAGAGGAAAAAACACCCGATGACGACACAGCCCCGACATCGCCCTCAACACCGACCGCTCCGACAGTGACCGTACCCGATATTATCGGAAACGTAAGCGGTGTTGACGATACCGAAAGTGCGCCGACCGACAGCTCCGTTCCCGATGAGGACATACCCGAAAGCTCGGATAACACCGTAAGCTCCGAAGGCGATATATCCGACAGCAGCGCAAGCAAGCCCGAAAGCGAAAACAACGCCGAGAGCGAGGCGGTCAAGGAAAGCGTAAACAGCTATGTGACCATGACCCCTGCCAAGAACCCCGCAACGGGTATTACGGCAGCGTTTCTGCCTCTTATAGCAGTCGGCGCGGCACTGTTTATCGCGTCGCATAAGAAAAAGTAAATACAGCGAAACGCCGTGAGGTTCACGGCGTTTCTTTTTGCTCGCTGTCATTAAAGGTAAACTCCGCCTGCCGCGCGACGCGTTCGGCGGCTTGACGGCGAAATCCCTCGGGAGAGAGTATCTCGACAGCCGCGCCAAAGCTCAGCAGACGTATCAGCAGCTCGGTCTCGTCGGACTTATCATAGTGCAGTGTTACGACACAGCCGCCGCTTTCAAGATCGCGCTCGGCTCGTTTTTCGTAGCTCGCGAACGCCATTAGAAATCGCTCCACGGCGTTGCGCTCGGGCGCAACGTACACCGTCACGCTGTTCCGCGGCTTGGTGAACGGTGCGTTCAGACTGCCCGTGAAAAATCTCCCCGTGCGCTCAATCGTGTCTATCCTGCCGAGATTTATCACACCGCCGCTCGATATCCTGCCGTTTCGGTGCTTACGGGCAAGTACGCGGAGCTTGTCGTTTTTCTCGGAGTACTCGATATTCAGCGGCAGACAAGTGAAGCATATCCGCTTATCATGCCCCGAGGTATATGATATTTTCAGCAGCTCGCGCGACTTTATCGCCAAGAGTATAACGCGGAAATTCTCACGATACCGCGCGTCGGCGTAATCGTCGCCGTCGGTGAATTTATCAAAGTAACGAAAATGCTCACGTCGGTACAGCGGTTTTATATCGGCAAGCTGTTCCTCCAGGCGGCGGAGCGTTTCATCGTCGAAAAACAGCCGAGATCGGGGATCGGCGAGTTTGGAGCTGAGCCAGCGTTTCTGCAATAAAGTGAGCACCGCGGGCGGAGAGCTTTCGATTATCCGCGAAAGCGTGCCGTCTACGTTTCGTCGCAGAAGCCCCCAATCCGAGCCGTCCTTTTGCGGGAGGAGCTTCTGCGGAAGAAACAGCGCCGAATCACGGAATCCAAGCGAACGGATTAGCTCGTAAACTTCGTCGTCGGTCACGTCTTTTTCCCGCATTGCCCGCGCGGCTATCCGATAATACGCGCCGTAGATCTCACTGAATATCGTCATTTTGTTCACCGCCGTTTCCGTTGTACATTTCGTTCATTCGCCGAATATCATTCTCAAAAAGCTCGCGCGCGGCGGCGTTTCCGCCCTCGAGCCTGACTATTCTGCCGATAAAGGTCTTGATCCAATGCATGGGCTCAACGGGATCAAACGCGTCTATCGTGAGCTTATACAGCTCATCGGAGAGCTTTTCGAGCGTGCCGTTCCGCTTTTCACGTTCAATACGGTTGATTATGAACTCCTCTCCCTCGCCTATACGTATCGTGACCTCAAGCGGCATTACGTTTCCCGTTTCGCGGCGCTCGCCAAATGAGACGCCGAAGCAGCGACTCTCGTTTTTGAGGTACTTTTCATATATAACGTCGAACTCGGCAAACGCAGCCCCTGTTTTCACCGTGCGTATATAGTCGAGACGGAACGCATTAAAGCGATTGTACAGCGGAATATATGCGACCAGATATCGCCGCCCCGTCTGCACCGACGCGGAGATACGCATAGGCACGACAAGGTTTTCGCTCTCCTTTTTGGATCGGCTTTTCGCCGAGAATGTATACAGCAGGAGCGTGCATTTTTGCTCGATAGCCTCAAGAATTTCGGGCAGTATCGCGTCCTCGAGCGTGTGGACGATATAATTATGCTTCATGAAAAAGAGGTCGTTCTCCATACCGACAGACTTTAGAACGCTGTTGCCTACAACACCGAATTCGCCTGCCTCTGAGAAGAATTTCACAGCGTCAGCAAGTCCCTCATATTCGCGGAAATACTTGTCAATTCTATCGGAAGATAATGAAAAAAAAGCTGTTTTACCGCGTTTTTCGGTAATTATCAGACCCTCGGCGACGTATTCCTTTAACTTGTTGCGGACGGTCTGATCGTCGAAGAAGATACCGTAACGGCTGTCGATCTCGTCCACAAGCTCGCGCAGGGAAAGTGCCCTCCCGTCACACAGCACGTCCTGTATCAAAAAATGCAGCCGAATATCGTTGTCGGTGAAGCTCTTGGAGTAGAACGCCTTGTAAAGCGGGTTCTCAGAAACATGACCGCTGTCCACCGAAATGGATATCTGCCGTCCGCGCACGGAATCATCATAGCGCAGGAACTCGCCGAGCCAGCTCTCGACGCGGCGTTTTTCGTCGTCGTAGGTGCGGGCGCTCTTGCGGTCAAAGTCGCCGCGGACTTTAAAGCCGTAGATAAAAAAGTCGCTGACATAGTCACGGGTTTTTTCAAAATTTTTAATAAGCTCGGAAAAGCCGCCCATTGATATTCCTCCTTCTGCCATTGTAAATCAGTAAGGTGTTGCATAGAGCGCGGATCACTTTTTCTGCCACCGGTAGAAAAAGTGATTTATCGGTGATTTTGCCAACAGGCAAAATCACCGATTTGGGAAAAAACGTGGCACAGGTGTCCTTGTTTTTCCCCAAACCTTTTTAGCGCTTTTTCATATGCCGCTACGCGGCGTTTTGGGCTGCCGCCCGAACCCGGCAAGGGCTCTGCCCTTGCATCCCGCCAAAGGGACCAGTCCCTTTGGAATCCCGATTTTTTAGTCATAACATTACTGTGCTAAATTCTGATTTGCACTATCTCCTAAACAAAATCAAGCCCCCAAAACGGGAGGCTTGATAACTTTTTATCCGTTGCCCTCGGAGAGCACATAAACGTCAACATACACAGCGCCCCAATTGCAGCAATCTTCATACGTGTTCATATAAAGGTCTACAAGCGCGTGTCCGTTCATAAGCGCAGAACCGGTGTCGCCCGCTACCGCGTAGCCGTATACCATACTTCCGTCCTGCGATACTATGTAAAGCTCGCTCCCGTAAGGGATAACGTTGGGATTAACAGCTACCACGCCGACCTGCGCGCGCCGTCCGCTGGCAGTGCCCGCGCCTTCATAGGCGGTGTAGGCGGTTGATCTGCCGGAAAGCACTCTTGTGTAATTTGTGGGAATGCCGTTGACTAACGCGACGTCGCTCGGGCTGTATATTTCCGACGTGGGGTGAGCCGTCACTGCGCCGCGCTCAATAACCATTGTGACGGGCTCCTTGGTGATTTCCTCGCCGAGCTCCTCGGTCTCTACATACTCACCGTCAATGTAAGTATCGCGGTAATAAGTAGTTCTTACGCCGTTCTCGCCGTATACCAGCACGTTCTCGTATCCAAGAGTGTGCTCGGTCGTATCAACGTACTCGACCTCGTATTCGATCTCGGTCTCCTCCTGCCGTTCCTCGTAATCGTAACGGGTGATGTTGATCTCCATATCGGGGAACAGCTCCTCGGAGAATTCGCGGTCTATGATATCGTCCTCGCCAAGGCTCACATCAAGGGCGCTGAGCGCGTCGGATACGTCGCCGCCGACCGTCGCGTAGGACTGCGTTTCGCCATCGGCGGTCACGCTGACCTCAAACGCGCGGTATATCGTGATATGTCCCTCGTTGTTTGTACCTCTTGTATAGCTTACGCGGTCATTTGCGCCGAGTTCATAATTCTCCGTGCGGAGAATGGAATATGCGTCCGACTCGTTGGTCTGCACCGTTCTTGTCTGACCCTCGTCGGTAATGTGAACGCTGTTTTTAGGGTCGACAGAACCTGTCATAAACACGAGCGACACGAGTATTGCGGATAATATCCCGAGCTTGACGAGCTTGCTCCTGAAAAGCAACCTGTTCATTTTTGCATTAACTATCTGTGGTTTCATAATTACCTCCTGTAACAGCCGTGGACAGGTTACCGAAAGGTTACAAAATTGTAACAATTTCTTTACAAATTGCCGTACCTATCCATGCCCTTTGCCAAGGTTAACGCCATTATAGCGTTTTTTTTCGTAAATGTCAAACATAAACAGGCGGTTGATTTTATGCATATTTCACAAAATTGATTTGTAACCATTTTGTAACCTTTTGAAAATTTGAGCAAAAAATCCCAATTTTTGTAAATTCCTAAAAATCTTCTTGTAATATTAACTAAAAAGCGGCACTTACGGAGTTTTGGTTAAATGCAACAAAAAATCTTTTCATTTGATCAATTGAATTGTGCAGTTGTTACAGCGGATTGTGTATCCGATTTTTTATACCAAAATATATTGTATAAAAAAGCGCCGCCCCCACGGGCAGCGCTTTCTTGCTTGTCAAATGTGAATTACATCAGCCTACAACGTAGTCCTTGACCTCGTCGAGGAAATCGCCGCAGTCGTCGCTGTGGATCTTCAGCTCGAGATCCTTGGAGAGGTCAAGGCTGAAAATACCCATGATGGATTTTGCGTCGATTGCGTATCTGCCGCTGATAATGTCTACATCATAATCGCATCTTGTAACGATGGAAACGAAATTCTTTACGTCGTCGATCGTATTTATGCGGATCTTTGCAGTTGTCATAACAATTACTTCCTTTCGTCATTTGGGGAAATCCCAATAATTACCTGTGGTCTAATACTACTATAGCATAAACTCTCCCGTTTTGTCAAGAGGATTTTTGACGAATTTGGGAGCGGCGCAGAACGATTATCGGTACAAAACGCCGATTATATGCTTATTCCGCGATAAATTGTTTGATGTCGTCGAGGAACTCGTCAGCCTTTTCGCCGTCATCGTGAATTACGAGCGTCAGCGTTTTTGTAAGGTCAAGGCTGAATATGCCCATAATCGACTTCGCGTCCACCGCGTATCTTCCCGAAAGAAGATCGATGTCGAAAACGCACTTGTTCGCCTGCGCCACAAATTCCTTCACATCATCGATCGAATTCAAAATAACCTTGCTTTCTTTCATAAAATCGCCGCCTTTCTTTGTTTGCGTGTATTTGTATTATGCGTGCCCGAGGCGAGCCTTTTGCTCCCTCTGTAAAATAATATAGCAATAAACGCAAAAATAGTCAATAGCTTATTGCAAAATTCGTAAGTTTCAAGTATAATATAATAGTAGGGGAAATTTTGTTTGGTGGTTTTGCATAAATTTTGTTTGAAACTTTTTGGCACATTGCCATACCTATAACGATATCGGGCAAAAAGCGTTTTCACCGAGCCCTACAAAAACACCATATGCGATATAAATGAAAGGATAGATCCAAATGCCCGTTGAAATAGTGAGAAACGACATAACCAAAATGGCGGTCGACGCGATAGTCAACGCCGCAAATTCCTCGCTTCTGGGCGGAGGAGGAGTCGACGGTGCCATACACCGCGCGGCGGGTCCCGAACTACTCGGCGAGTGCCGTCTGCTCGGCGGCTGTAAAACGGGGCAGGCAAAGATAACCGGGGGATATAAGCTGCCGTGCAGGTACGTTATCCACACGGTGGGTCCGGTGTGGCGAGGCGGAGAGAACGGCGAAGAGGAGCTGCTGATTTCGTGCTACCGCAGCTCGCTGGAACTGGCGAAAAAGCACGGCTGTAAAACCGTCGCGTTTCCGCTGATCTCGTCGGGGATATTCGGCTATCCCAAGGACAAGGCGCTTAAGGTCGCTGTGGATACCGCAAACGAATTCCTCGCCGACAATGAGATGATCGTATATATAGTCATATTCAACAAGGATGTGCCCGAAACGGGCGTCGGTCCGTGAAAACAAGGAGTGATAAGGTGACTTTTAAAATAATTACGCTCGGCTGCAAGCTGAATTACTGCGAAAGCGCGGCTATCGCCGAGGGATTTCTCGCCGACGGTTTTGAGCGCGTTCCCGACGGCGAACGCGCGGACGTGTGCATAATAAACTCCTGCGCGGTCACGGGGACTGCCGTTGCAAAGGTTCGTCACGAGCTGTCAAAATGCAGACGTGATAATCCCGACGGCGTGGCGGTGCTGTGCGGTTGCTATCCGCAGAGCTATCCCGAGGAGGCGGCGCTGAATTCGGGCGCGGATATCGTTACGGGCAACGCGGGCAAGGGCAGACTTGCCGAAACCGTCAGGGCGTTTATGCGCGACAGAGTGAAGACGGTCAAGATAACGCCTTTGGGTCGTGAATTCGACGAAAGCTCCTCCGTCCCCGACGAGGATAGAACGCGCGCTTTTATCAAGGCAGAGGACGGCTGCGACAGATTCTGTTCGTACTGCATTATCCCGACGGCAAGGGGAAGAGTACGCTCGCTCGCTCCCGAGAAAATAACCGAGCAGGCTGTGCGGTGCGTTCGGCACGGTCACAGGGAGATAGTGCTGACGGGTATAAATCTCGGCTGCTACGGTCAGGAGCTTGGACTTACGCTGTCGGACGCGGTAAAAGCCGTTGAGAGATCGGGCGTTGAACGCATACGGCTGAGCTCGCTCGAACCCGAAATGATCACCGACGAGGAGATCGAAAAGCTGAAAACGGTCGGGACGCTTTGTCCGCATTTCCATTTGTCGCTGCAATCGGGCAGCGATACGGTGCTCAAGCGTATGAACCGTAAGTATGACACCGAAAGGTACAGGCACGTCGCGGACAGGCTACGCGAAACGTTCCCCAATTGCTCGATCACTACGGATATTATCGTGGGATTTCCCGATGAGACGGACGAGGAGTTTTTGCAGACCGTCGATTTCGTGCGGGAAATTGGGTTCGCGAAGGTGCATGTGTTCCCATATTCGCTGAGAAAGGGAACGATAGCGGCGGTCATGAATCAGGTTCCGCCTTCTGTGAGAACGGACAGGGCAAAGATGCTGAATGCCGTCGCAAAGGAGCTTGAGGTGAAATTCTGTGATAAGCAGCGCGGCACGGTTCAGACCGTGCTTATTGAGAAGCCGCAGTCTGCGCAATATTCGCACGGGTTCACCGAGAACTACACTCCCGTAAGGCTTTACGGCGCGGAGTTTGAGCGGCATACGCCGGTGAGGACTGAGATATTCGCGAGCCGCGACGGGTACTGTCTTGGGCGGGCGTTCGGCGAATAAGGAGATTTTATTATGGACGATGAAGAAAAAGCGTTCTCAGAAACGCCGAACGATCCGTATTCGCTGAGGCTGACGGAGTATCTTATCGGCAGGATCGCGGCGCTGGAAAAGCGTATCGAGCTGCTTGAAAAAAATCGGCAAGTCCCGCCGAAAGCGGTGACGATCTGCTCAAGGAGCTTATATCAAGATCGGACGCGTTGGATAAAAAGCTTGACATACTTATTGAGCGGACGGCAGACATTTCCGAGTCAAGCGGCGTTGAGGATATCGGCGGAAACTCTGCCGTTCAGAAAAGTGATAAATCCGAGCCTCAGACAAAAAGCACAGCCAAGGGAAAACAGGTCGCTGTGTTTATTGACGGCGAGAATATAAGCCATAAAAAGGCGGAAAAAATTATGGAAAAGTCGGCAAATCGCGGACAAATCGAGTTTGCGCGCGTTTATGGAGTGCAGAACAACAATTCCGACAAGTGCTGGATAAAGACTTCGGGCGAGCTGAACATCAAGCATATTCGTCTTGCCGGCGGCAGCAAAAAGAACAAGGTCGACAAGAAGATGTTTGAGGAGATATTTAACGAAGCAAAAAAGAAAGATCATGCCGAAACGATAGTTATCGCTACGAACGACGCTGATTTTGTACCTGTTGTTAAAGAAGTTTCGGATATGGGAATACACGTTGTTATAATGGGTCTGAAATCATCGTTATCGGATAAAATGAAAAAAGTCTGCGATTCGTTTGTTTATCTATAACGTTTGGCAGTTAATATAAAATTAATGAAGAACCAAAGAGGAGGACTAAAAAATGGTTTATCGAATTTATGTGGAAAAGAAGAAGCTGTTCGCCGTTGACGGCGCGGCGGTGCTGGAGGACCTGACCGTCGCTCTGGGCATGAAAGCGGTGGAGGGCGTGCGCGTTATCAACCGCTACGACGTCGAGGGCTTGACGGAGGAGAATTTCAAAAAGGCGGTGCCGACGGTATTCTCCGAGCCGCCCGTTGACGAGGTGTTCGAGGAGTTGCCCGCGCTTTCGGAGAACGAACGTATGTTCGCGGTGGAGTTCCTGCCCGGGCAGTTCGACCAGCGTGCGGACTCGGCGGCGCAGTGTATACAAATGCTCTGCAAGGGCGACCGCCCCGACGTGAAGTACGCCAAGATATACATTATAAAAGGTAAGCTCACCGACGATGAGTTCACGCGTATCAAGCATTATCTGATAAACGCGGTGGAGTCGCGCGAGTGCGGCTTCGAGAAAAAGGACACGCTCAAGGTAAGCTATACGATGCCGACCGAGGTCGAGACCTTGAACGGATTTATCGATAAGTCCGACTCGGAGCTGGCGGATTTCGTGACGAAGTACGGTCTCGCAATGGACAATGACGATATCAAGTTCTGCCAAGACTATTTTAAGAGCGAACGCCGCGACCCGACCATAACCGAAATACGTATGATCGACACCTATTGGAGCGACCACTGCCGTCATACGACGTTTGGCACGATAATCGACAATGTGGACATTAAGCCCGAATATATCGCGAAAACCTACGCCGAGTACAAAGCCGCCCGCGAGGAGCTTGGGCGCGGAAATAAGCCGATCTGTCTTATGGATATCGCGACATTGGCGGCGAAGAAGCTCAAAAAGGACGGTCTGCTCCCCGATCTCGACGAGAGCGAGGAAATAAACGCCTGCTCCGTCAAGATAACCGTCGACGTTGACGGCAAGGACGAGGAATGGCTTCTGATGTTCAAGAACGAGACCCACAATCATCCCACTGAGATAGAGCCGTTCGGCGGCGCGGCGACTTGTCTGGGCGGCGCTATCCGCGACCCGCTCTCGGGGCGTTCCTACGTTTATCAGGCGATGCGCGTGACGGGCGCGTCCGACCCGCTTCTCCCTGTCGAGAAAACTCTCGCGGGCAAGTTGCCGCCGCGCAAGATAACGACTACGGCGGCCGCGGGTTATTCGTCCTACGGCAATCAGATAGGTCTTGCGACGGGTCACGTCGCGGAGATATACCACCCGGGCTATATGGCTAAGAGAATGGAGATCGGCGCGGTAGTCGGCGCTGCGCCCGTCGAAAACGTCCGCCGCGAGCGCCCCGCACCCGGCGACGTTATAATCCTCCTCGGCGGCAGAACGGGACGCGATGGCTGCGGAGGCGCTACGGGCTCGTCCAAGGCGCACAGCGTTCAGTCGCTCGACAGCTGCGGCGCTGAGGTCCAAAAGGGCAACGCTCCCGAGGAGCGCAAGCTGCAAAGGCTGTTCCGCGACCCCGAGGCTACTCGTCTTATCAAGCGCTGCAACGACTTCGGCGCGGGCGGCGTTTCCGTCGCTATCGGCGAGCTTGCGGACGGTCTTGAAATAGACCTCAATGCCGTTCCCAAGAAATACGACGGACTTGACGGCACGGAGCTTGCCATTTCCGAGAGCCAGGAGAGAATGGCGGTCGTAGTTGCGGCGGAGGACGTTGACAAATTCCGCGCGCTGGCTTCCAAGGAAAATCTGGAGAGCACTCCCGTTGCGGTAGTCAAGGCTGAGCCGAGGCTGAAGATGAACTGGAACGGAAAGACGATAGTCGACGTCTCACGCGAGTTCCTTAATTCAAACGGAGCGGAAAAGCACACCGACGTTGCCGTTCCCGGGGTCAATGTAAGCTACTCCACGGGCAGAAGAAACACCCCCGAGGATTGGGAAAAGCTCGTCACCGACCTTAACGTATGCTCGCAGAGGGGATTGGTCCAGCGTTTTGACAGCACTATCGGCGGCAGCACGGTGCTTATGCCGTTCAGCGGCAGAACACAGCAGACCCCCGTTCAGGCTATGGCGGCGAAGATCCCCGTACTCGGCGGCAATACCACTACGGCTTCGATAATGGGTTGGGGCTTCAATCCGAAAGTTTCCGAGCAGTCGCCGTATCACGGAGCGGTCTGCGCGGTTGTTGAGAGTATAGCAAAGATAGTCGCGGCGGGCGGTACCTATGAGAAGTGTTGGCTGACGTTCCAGGAGTACTTTGAGCGCACGCAGGGCAAGGCGGAGCGCTGGGGCAAGCCGTTCTCGGCATTGCTGGGCGCGTACAAGGCTCAGCTTGAGCTTGGCTGCGGCGCTATCGGCGGCAAGGACAGCATGAGCGGAACGTTCGAGCATATCGATGTGCCGCCGACGCTCGTTTCGTTCGCGGTATCGACGGCTAAAACCGACAACATCATCTCCGCGGAGTTTAAGTGCCCGTACAGCAGGATCGGCTACATCGCGCCCAGGTACGATGAAAACGGTCTGCCCGATTTCGAGAGCGTAAGGGCGGTATTCGGGATGGTGGAGAAGCTTATCGCGGATAAGAAAGCTATCTCCGTATGGAGCGTCGCTAACGGAGGCGTTGCCGAGGGCGTGTTCAAAATGGCGCTCGGTAATCACGTCGGCGCTAAGCTGGACGGGCTCTCCGACGACGAGCTGTTCACTCCCGTTTACGGCGCGTTTGTCTTGGAGCTTGAGGGCGGGTGTGACGACGTTCGCATGATCGGCGAGACTATCCCCGAATACGAGATAATCTGCGGCAATACCAAGCTCGATATTTCCAAGCTCGAGGAGAAGTGGGACGGTGTTCTTGAGCCCGTATTCAAGCAGAAAACGAGCTTCAAGCCCGCTCCCGAAAAGGTTGAGTATACGGGCGGGTGCGAGCTGCTGTTAAATCACGTTTCCCCGAAGATAGCAAAGCCGCGCGTGCTTATCCCGGTATTCCCCGGCACTAACTGCGAGTATGACACGGCGAAGGCGTTTGAGAAATACGGCGCAAGGGCTGAGATATTCGTAATCAAGAACCTTTCCGCCGCCGATATCGAGGAGAGCGTGAACGCGTTCGCAAAGCTGATCGAGCAGACGCAGATGATTGCTCTTCCCGGTGGCTTCAGCGGCGGCGACGAACCGGAGGGCTCGGCAAAGTTTATCAACGCATTCTTCCGCAATCCGAAGATCACCGAGGAAGTCGAGAATATGCTCCACAAGCGCGACGGCTTGATGATAGGTATCTGCAACGGCTTCCAGGCGCTGATAAAGCTGGGTCTCGTGCCGTTCGGACATATCGTTCCACTCACCGAGGACAGCCCCACGCTCACCTACAACGAGATAGGACGTCACCAGTCGCAGCTCGTTTACACTAAGATATGCACGGACAAATCCCCGTGGCTCGCGAACTGCAAGGTCGGCGATATTCACGCGATACCTATTTCGCACGGCGAGGGCAGATTTGCCGCGCACGGCGACGTTCTCCGCAAACTGATTGATAGCGGTCAGGTGCTCACGCAGTACGTCGACCTCAAGGGCAATCCCACCATGGACGCGATGTTCAATCCGAACGGCTCCATGTGCGCGGTCGAGGGTATAATCTCCCCCGACGGACGCGTTCTCGGAAAAATGGGTCACACCGAGAGACTTACCGACAGCGTTGCAAAGAACGTCGACGGTAACAAGGAGCAGCTGCTGTTCAAGAGCGGCGTTGAGTATTTCAATTGATAAATAAAAATATCCCTGCCGTGAATAACGCGGCGGGGATTTTTGCTTAAAATTTTTTAATATTTGAAATTTTTTGCAGCGTTTTTAATTTTTCGTCGTATATATGGATGAGAGGGCAAAAAACGATTGCTGCGCAGCATTTCGCTTGGAGGACAGACATGCAAACAAAGGAAAAACAGCTCGCCGCAAAGCTTAAAAAGAGTGATACGGCGGCGCTTAAAGAGATGATCGACTGCTACACGGGATACGTTCGCACCGTTATCCGCAACTTCTCCCGCGGAACGTTATCCGAACAGGACATTGACGAGATTTGCTCCGATGTGTTCTTTTCGCTGTGGCAGCATCGGGAAACTCTGGACGCGAACGTCGGCTTTCGCTCCTACCTTTCTGCGGCGGCAAGGAACGCGGTCAAGGATAGGTTCAAGTCCGCAAAGCCGCCGTGCGACGACATCTCGGAGCTTGAGATACCGAGCGATTTTTCCGTCGAGAACGCCGCCGATATGCGCGAAATGCTGCGATGCCTTGACAAGGGACTTTCAACGCTGCCCGAAAAGGAAAGCGAGATTTTCGCGAGGTACTACTTCTACGGCGAAAGCACTCCCGAAATAGCGCGGAAGATGAACGTTTCCGAAAGCACCGTCCGCTCCGGTCTCTCCCGAACAAGAACGAAACTTAAAGAATATTTGACGAAAAGGGGTTTTGATCATGCTTGAAGAATTGCTGAAAAAATGCTTTGACGAGGAAATGTCTGCGGATAAAAGCGTCGAAAATATCAAGACCGCCGTTTTGTCGCGAATAGAGGAGGAAAAACCTATGAAACACTTTACTATAAAGCCCTTGCTTATCGCCGCGGCTATCACCGCAACCGGCGCTGTTACTCTCGCGACCGCAAACGCGGCTACCGACGGCGCGGTAGTTGACAAGATGGTAAGAACGTTCACACTCATTTTGAACGGCGAGGAGGTCGAGGGAACGATAACCGAATATTCCGTCGGCGACGACGGGGAAGCTAAAAGAGTTGAGGTCGAACTGCCCGAGGGCGCGGTTGGCGACAACATGGCTATCTTCATTGATGAAGACGGCGAGGCGGGGATAATTGCCGGCGACGATATCAACTATGCGCAGGTGCTTGGCGAGGACGTTGATATTATGTCCTTTGACAAGGCATATGATTTAATATAAATTATAAAAGGGAACATTCCCGTAACGAATTCCCCCGAAGATAACTTCGGGGGAATTTTTTATACGCCAAGCTCCTCGCGGTTATCCTCGATATCCGCGTCAATGCCGAGCGATTTCAGGTTCTCAAAGAACAGGCGCTCAAGCTCGCTTTCCTTGATATTTCTTATCATATTGATATACAGGCGGTTATGGTAGGAGATGATCCCGCAGTTGTTATGCGAGCGCGACTGCACTCCCAGCGTGAAGTCAAAGCGCTCAATAAATCTGTCCATTTCCTCGGGGAGCGTTACCCTGCCTAGATTTGACATGGTGATACAAGACTTCTTTTCGCCTATCATCGAGTATGCCGCTTTCATGCCGAGATTTTTCATGAACAGCGGCATAATTCTCAGAAACTTGTTCTGCTCCGCCTTGACGTTGGCGGTTACGCGCGCTTTCATCTGCTTTTCCGTCACCTGTATCTTCATTTGGTGGTGGATTATCTGTATTATCTCCTCGAGAGTATAGTCGCCCATACTCGCGTTTATCCCGGGGGTCACGTAAAGCACGAAATTTCTAAATGAGGAGCTTTTGAAGTACTTGCGCAGATTTACTGGGACCAGCACCTTTATCGGCTTTTGCTTCGATTTATCGGGAACGTTTTTGTTTTGTATCTCCATAATAGAATATATCATCACCGAAACCAAGAGCGTAGTTAAACTTACGCTGCGCACCTTTGACGCGGTAAGCGCGCTGTTCAGATCGGCCACGCCCGTAATAATATTTCGCAGACCGTCGGGCTCCTTCGTGCCTTGTATACGGTACGCGGTCTCCTCCTGTCTAGAACCCGCGACCTTGCCGTGGTATTTAAGAAAGCTGTCCTCTGACTCGTTTTTGTCGGGCTTGCCCGCTCTGTCAAGAACGCCTTCGATAAACGGTATTTCGACATTTTCCTTTTGAAGAAGATACTCGGCGGTCAAGGTTTTTAGGAAGATAAGTCCGCCATTACCATCGGTAATGGAATGGAAAAATTCCGCGGCAATTCGGTTTTTGCCGTAAAGAACGCGGAAAGCGCAGGTCTTTATCTCGGACAGCGGCATTATGCTGCACGGCGACGGAGTATCGGGGCGAACCTTCGGAACAACGCTTATCTCCTCCAGATAATACCAGAAGAAATTTTTGTCGAGCTTCATCGCCATCGACGGAAACCGCTTTATCGTTACCGCAAGCGCCGACTGCAAAATTATCGGGTCGACCGCGTCCTTAAGCGTTACCGATAATCTGAAAACGTTGCTCCATTTTCTGTTGCGCACCGCGGGATAAATTTTTGCCGCATTGTCAAGCGGCAGACGGAAGCGTTTATCGCTCATTGAAAAGTTCCCCCATAAAGTCGTTTATTTTTTTGAAGCCGTCCTTTGCCTCGGCAATATTGTACATAAGGTAAACATGCCACATCTCGGGCGCAATATGCAGCGTCGAGACGCACCCGCACGAAAGCAGCTTTTCATGCAGCGACATGGAATCGCTGAGCATTATCTCATGCCCTCCCGCCAGTATCAGCGACGGCGGCAGTTTCGTCAAATCGCCGAACAGCGGCGAGACATACGGGTCTTTGAGCTGTCCCGAGTAGCTCTCCGCGTAAAAGCGCAGGCGTTTTTCGGTCATCGACGGGTCGTTTGCACGGTTGAATTCATACGAGCTCCCCGACAGCGTAAGGTCGCTCCACGGCGACAGCGCGATAATTCCGCGCGGCATAGGACAACCCTCCGCTTTCAGCTTTAATGACAGCGCGTATATAAGACCGCCTCCCGCGGACTCTCCGCAAAGAACTATTCTTTCGGGCGGAAAGCCGCTTTTGATAAGGAAACGGTATGTATAATACGCGTCGTCAAGTGCGGCGGGAACTCTGTGTTCTGGCGCGAGACGGTATTCGAGACAGCACACCTTAACACTCGTTTCCGCGGCTATAAGCGTACCGAAGCCCCTTGCGTAATCCATGCTCCCCAAAACGTAACCTCCGCCGTGCAGATACAATATCAGCGCGTCATGCCGCAGACTGCGCGGGATAATGTACTCCGCACGAAGCTCCGCCAAGCAGACGTCCTTATAGCTTACGCATTTCCTGTGACGGAACGTCAGCGCCTTGCCCATTTTATTCATAGCGATACGGCTCTTGTCAAGCGGACATATATCCGATATTTTACTTATGGCGGAAAGCTCCGACCTTAATAATTTTGTATATAATTTCATTTTTATCCGTTCTTCTAAAAACATTTAACACTATATCTATTATAACATATTTTTTTATATAAATCTACACCTTTTGCAAATAATTATCAAATATGAAAAAACCGGCTGTGCGGTTTGCAGAAAACCGCACAGCCGGTTATTTTTGCAATTAACCGACCGCCGCGTAGCGCTCGCTCTCTATCACGCTGTTCATGACGATCTCGGGCGATATTTCGCCGCCTATCACCATATCGAAGATCGCGGGAGAAAAGCCCGATACCAGCGCCGCGCCCGTGTCGGACAGCTTTACGGGGAAGTTCTCTTGTATGCTGTTGACGTTCCAGAAAACCACCTCGGGCAGCTTGTAGCCGTGCTCGGCGTAAAGCGCCTTCATCGTGTCGAAAAGCGTTCTGTCGCTGCCGCCCGTAACGCAGTAATCAAACTCCATATCGGAGATTATATACATACGCTCGGGCATCTCGCTCTGCTTTACGTTATTGTTGACCGCCGCCGAGAGTATCAGGCAGAACGTCGCCTCGAGGTTGGTATTCGCCACCTCGTTGAACGTCGCGCAGAAACGGGTCTTTTCAACGATATCCGCGCCCTTTATCTCCACCAGTCTGGGAGTTGCCGAGAACGTGATGAAGTGGTTTGCGAACGCACCCTTGTTGTGCTCCGCGAAGTAGATACCGAGCGAGAGCGCCGCGTCAAGAGGACGAACGCTCGCGCCGGGAGCCCAGGTCATCGAGCCCGAGCCGTCCACTACCGCGATAGCGTTGCCGCCCTCGCCGTAAGCGGGGAGATTGCGCCAAGTGGTATCGAGCGCGAGCTTCTCCTGCTCGGATATCTCCGAACCAAGGCAGGCGCGTACTATGTCGTAGGGGAAAAGCACGCCCGCGTTCAGCTTTGCTTCGCCGCTGTTTACGGCGTTGAGGTACTCGGTATAGCGCTCGTTGTCGTTGCGCAGGAACGCTTGTCTGTACTTGAACATCGCGCAGGAGGGCTGCTTGCCGTAGTCGAATGTGTAGTCGCGCTCGCGCAGACGGTTCTCGAGAATGTCCGAGTATCTGCGCAGCTTGGACAGGGTCTGACGGTACTGCTTTTCGGTGAAGCCGAGACGCTTTGCGAGCGTTCTCGCGTTCGCTCTCGCTGCAGCGGAGGAGGTGTTCACCGAGGGCAGCCACTTCGCGAGCAGCGATACCCGAGCTCCGGATTCCATTGCCGCAGCGTCGGCGGCGAGCTGACCGCGTATGACCTCGACAGCCTTATTCTCGCATTGAGTTCCGAACAGGGAGATAAGATCGTCGTATCTGCCGTATTCCGCAAACAGGGGAATATTTCTCTCAACCGCCGCGGGAGCGTAAGCCGCCAGAGCCTTTACCGCCGCGCGGAAGAAACGGCGCTCGCCGAGACCGCCCCTCGCGTCGCGCGCGAAGAACACTATCTTCATAGTCTTTACGGGATCCTCCGCATAGGCGCGGGTAACCGCCGCCGCGATCTCCTCCTCGGACGCGGAACGCATTGCGCCCGCGCGGAAGAACAGGTCGAGACAGAATGAACCGGAGGTGCGGTTGGTGAGCGCGCCGTTCTCGGTAAAGGTCATATTCATTTGGTTGTTGATGTGGTTTATCATTTCAATTCTCCTTTCAAGACAGCGTTTTTTGCAAGCGCCGCGGCAAAACGCCATGGCGCAGGGCGTGGATTCGAACCCGCATTAGCCGTCATAGCTGCTGTTGCTGTCTTTCATGCAGTGAACTTAGACTTTACAAGACCGCATTATCCTCACCGAAGCGGAAGCCCCGGAGCGGCGGGATTCGAACCCGCAGTAACCAATCTTATTTATTGCTGCTGCGGTCTTAAACTCGGCATATTTTTAACGGCGGTAAGCCGAAGCCCCGTCTCCGTTCCCCTGAAGCGATGCTGTTAATGCCGAAAAAAAGCTTGTATCAGCTTGTACACGGCGCGCTTGGCGATGCTCTACCGACTGAGCTACGGGGCGAACGCCCGGCGGGAGTCGAACCCGCGACACTCTGTAAGAATTGCTGTGTGCGCCGTTGTCCTTACCGCGGATGTGCGGCTGTCGGAGCCGCTTCCTCGGCTCGTTTTTCATACGGGACCCGACCGCGAAGAGCAGACGGGCGCCCCGCGTCACAAAAATGCTGCGCGAGCCGAACCGCGGTTTATTTTTTGATTTCAAGGCACCTTTAAATCATTATGGTTATGAAATTTAAACTCGCTGCTGCTTGTGCCTTAATATTTCGTACGGATACACGGTGCCGCGGACAGCCCCTCGGTAACGAACCGAAGGAGTTTCCGTTTCGAAGCCGTCCGCGTTTCCTCTGATGCTGTACGCACCGTATTGCCGGGTTTGTACACGGCTCGTCGGGAGACCCGATATTTCGTGACAGGAAATTGATTTGCTGCTGTACGAGCCGTTATTTTCAGCCGTCTAGCTCCTTCAGAAGCCCGGCCGTTATGTACGCGTCCCCCTCGTGAGTGGTGGTGTAGAAAAGCGCCGCGCCGCTGCTGTCGAGGAACGCGATATCGTCAAGCCCGAAACCCGTTTCGAGGACGCTGTCAATACCGTTTTCGTCAGTCGTGCTGAGAAAGAAACATTCGTAACTTCGCAGATGCTTAAAGAACGTCTTATCCGCGCGTACTGTGAATTTTGGAGAACCGCGACCGCCCCGCCTTGTGCCGTGCCATTTGTTGACGAGCTCCTTATTTATAAGGAACGGTATGGCCGCCTTGATAAGAGGCTCGGTCAGGTCTTCGCCGCATATCTGAACTATCTCGATAGTCCGTGTTCTATTTTCGAGAATGTTAAGCATCCGCAGGTGCTGATCATGCGATGTAAGACATATGTTTTCCATCAGGATCTCCTTTCACGGCTCGCGGAGGGTATCCAACCTTCTCCTTGTGTGGAGGATAATTTGCTGTTCGAGCCGTATCTTTAACCCTTGATCACTCCTATCGTGAACAGTTTCTTTACCGCCTCGGTAAGATCGGTTTGATTAGCCATCACCTGATCTATGTCCTTGTAGGCGAACCGCGATTCCTCGGCGACGTCGGATTTGTTGTGCTTTGCGAGAACGACGTTCTGCGCCTTGAGGTCGCACATAACGCTCTCGACGGAGAAATTCGCGACCGCAGCCGTTCTCGAATACGCCCTCCCCGCGCCGTGCGAGCTGGACATAAAGCTCATCGGCTCGCCTTTTCCGCGTACTATGTAGCTGAACGACCCCATAGCGCCCGGGATAATCGCAAGCTCGCCCTCGCGCGCCCGTATCGCACCCTTGCGGTGAACGTAAACGTTCTTCCCGTAATGGTTTTCAAGCGCGGCGTAGTTGTGGTGGCAGTTGATTTCGCAGGAGTACTCGGGTTCAATATTAAGATACTTGACCGCGTATTTCGTGAACGTCTCCTTTATCTTATCAAGCATTACCGACCGGTTCTCGTAGGCGAAATCCATCGAGAGCTGCATCCACTCGAGATAGCGTTTTCCCTCGTCGGTATCGGCGGGCAGGAACGGCAAATTCCACTCGGGCGGCACCTTGGAGTGCCACTTCTCGTTGAGCGCGTGAGCTATCTTGTTGAAGTACTGCCCGACGATATTTCCGAAGTGACGGCTTCCCGAGTGCAGCATTATGCAGCACATGCCATTCTCGTCCTCCTGCAATTCGATGAAGTGATTTCCGCCGCCGAGTGTGCCGACCTGAAAATATCCCTCGTCGATCTGCGGTAATAACTCCTTGTCGAATTCGTATTTCTCGCCCTGCTCCTTAGCCTTGTCGAGTACCGCTGAGGGCTGAGGCTTTTTGTAGTGATTGAACCCCGTCGGGATATTACGGAGGATATCGCCGCATATCGCGCGGACAAGATCTCCGCTGCCCGTGACTGTCTCGCGTAGCAGCGACGCGGGAACGTTCGTCTGTACAAACGCCATTCCGCAGCCGATATCCACGCCCACCGCGTTCGGGATAACAACCCCGTCACAGGCAATTACGCCGCCTATCGGCATACCCTTGCCCTTATGCGTGTCTGGCATAAGCGAAACCCATTTATATACGAACGGCAAGCGCGAGAGGTTCTCCGCCTGTGCAAGGCAGCCGTCCTCTACTGTTCCCGGTTCCGACTGCCATATTTTTATCGGCGCGCCGTCGTCGAGCTTATGTATAAACATTTTCATTCGCCCCTTTCGTTTTTGGCTGTGACTTAATTCTAACATATATTTCCGAAAAAATCATATAAAAAAATCTGCGAACACTAAAAGGGGTTGAAAAAAGCTCTTATTTCTGTTATTATTAAATAGGTAAATCAGAATTTATATCAGTAAGGTGTTGCATAGAGCGCGGATCACTTTTTTCTGCCACCGGCAGAAAAAAGTGATTTATCGGCGATTTTGCCTGTTGGCAAAATCACCGATTTGGGGAAAAACTCTTGTTTTTCCCCAAGCCCTTTTAGCGCTCTTTATTTTTGCCGCTACGCGGCATTTCGGGCTCCGCCCGAACCCGGCAAGGGCTCTGCCCTTGCATCCCGCCAAAGGGACCAGTCCCTTTGGAATCCAGATTTTTGGGTCATAGTGTTACTGCGCTAAATTCTGATTTATCTCATAAATGCAACCTTTTCCCATGATAAATCGTGTTAATAATATAAAGATAATACCCGTTTGTTGCAAATTGCACAAAACAACCTTTTTTTAAGGTCTAAATTTGTTACGCGCGATATTGACGAAACGGTCAAAAAAATATATAATAAAAATAGCTAACCATATTTACGGGTTTGCTTGGTCGGGCTGTGTGCCCAATTACGAAAGGATCAGAATATGAATTGTACAAAATGTAACAGCGAAGTACCAAACGGCGCAAAGTTCTGCCCCGTATGCGGAAACGCTTGCGGCACCGCTTCGGATGTGAAACCCGCTGCCGCTCCGCCCGAGCCCGAAAAGAAGAACTTCTGCGGCAAGTGCGGTCTTGAGCTCAGACAGGGCGCGAAGTTCTGCGCAGTCTGCGGCGCTCCGGCGGCAGGCGTTGGAGATATCAGACCCAATCAGAACGACGGCGCTACGTTCGGCGGCGGTTCAATGTCTACGGTATCGCTCGATAAGCCGAACGCTTCCGATAACCTTGTAGCAGCGATGAATGCCGCGTCCGCACCTACCCCTTCCACATTTGTCCCCACTCCCTCCAACGATACGGGTCCGGGCTTTTCGTCGGGATTTGGCGGCTCGGGTTATTCCTCAGCATCGCCCGCGTTTATCCCCGAGTCTCCCGTAACGCCCGCGACTTCATTCGGCAATGCGAACTATAACCCGTTCGGCGATATGGGCGCGGCGGCGGTCGTAGCTGCGCCTATCAAGAAGAAGTCGGGCGCGAAGGTCGGCATCATAATCGCGGCGGTCGTCGCGGTCCTTGTTGCTGCGGCGGCGATATTCTTCTTCACCAACAAGGCGACGGCGCTCAGCCTTATAATGGGCAAGCCCGGCTACGCGACGATGGTCGAGGGCAGCTCGATAAAGGCGGCGACCGAAAAGCTTGATCTTCCCGCCGTTTCCAACGGCATAAAATCCGCCTCGAGCGTTATTTCCGCAATGGCGGCTGTCAGCGGCGACTACGACACACTTGATGATACTTTCGGCGCTTTGGGCATGAACAGCACAACATCCGCGCGGATGTATCACGCCGCTTCTCCCATGATGTCGATCACTTCGGCGGACGGTGCGGTCGATCTCGAGGCGATCATTACCTCGTACTATGAGCTGATGATGAATACATACGGTGTAAATTCCGTAAACGCGACGCTCGGTATGAATATCGATCTCTCCGACAGCGTAAAGAATATGCTCGGCTCGGAGACCGACGAAATTCTCAAGCTTGTCAACGGCATGACGTTCACGACAAGCGTGACCTCCTCCGAGGATAAGCTTGCGGCTTCTATGGGCGCTGAAAGCGGCTCGTCCGTTATAAACGCAAAAACCGTGTTTACCAAGGACGGCGACGTTTACCTTGTGCTCCCGTTCATTTCCGAGCAGGGCTTTAAAGTAAAGCTCCCGACAACGACGGTCTCCGCTCCCAGAGAAGAGATCAAGCCGCTTGAGCTTGACGAAAAGGAGATTGAGCGCATTATCGGCGAGTTGGTTGATATATACCTTGCCGAGTATAAGGAAAGCGCGATCGAAATGGAAAACGGCGAACTTTCCGCGGCGGGTCTCACCGCTACGGGCAAGCTCATAACCGCGGAATTCAGCGGCGACGACCTGTCCGATCTCTTCGCCAAGCTTGTCGAGCACTTTGCAAACGACGAGTATTTTACCGAAAAGCTTGTTGATTTCGCAAACGAGTGCGGCGCGGACACCACCGCGGAGGAGTACAGAAAGTCTCTCCTTGAAGACGCCGACTTTGATATGGACGATTCCGACAAGCTGATAATCAGCACGATAATCGACAACAACGGCAACGTTCTTGCAAAGTCCTTCAAGGCTGTCGATAACAATGAGAACGTTAAGCTCACCTACGTAGACGGCAAGGAACAGTTCACTCTTGAAATATCAGAGGACGACAAGACCGTAATTTCCATGGTCTGCGATATCACAAGCGAGAAAGAGGGCACGATCACCGTTAAGTGCACCGACGGCGGCGACGGTTCGTTCACGGTAAAGATGACCTACGCCGACGCGGAGACCGCTAAATTCTGCGGCAACGATACTTTTGTCGGCAAGTACACGTTCGGCTTTGAGCTACCCTCTGACTTTACCGACGAGATTCCCGCGGAGATAGGCAGTCTCTCCAACATAACATTCTCGTTCAGCAACGCGGTTGACGGTCAGAACACAATGGAAAGCTCCATTGGCTGTGAGCTCGGTAATCTCGGAAGCATAACCTTTAATTCGACGGTGACCGCCGAGAACAGCGACGCGGGTCTCGCTGTTCCGTCCGACGTTATCGACCTTGGCGATATGCAGGAGCAGCCCGACGACGCTACAATGAAAAAGCTCGAGGAGTATATAAAGACCGCGTGCGAAAAGCTCACGGAGCTTGCAGACGGACCTTTCGGCGATATCATCAGGGAAAGCGGTATCCTTGACGAAATAGAAATGCTTGGCGTGGGCTCCGCAAACAAAGTTTCCCTTGACGATATTCTCGACCTCACACAAGATATCGTCGAGGTTAAGACCGAAATAGCAATGTGCAGGTCAACCTACGGAACAAGCGACGCCGCGCTCGAAAGCCGCGCAAACACGCTTATGAACGACCTCGACAAACTGTCCGGCGAGATAGGAGCAAAACTCTCGGATATGGGTACTGAGGAATTCGCGGCGTTTACCAAGCGCTATGAGACGCTCCGTTCTCAGGCAGACGCTCTGAAAAGGGATTACGAGGCAAAGGCGCAGTCCTCCTCTACGACTTCTACGACGCCGACAAACCCCGCAGATCCTTCGGGCGGCTCAACAGCGGAGAGCTTGAATTACGACAATATGTCGGACGACGATCTTATAGAGGTTCTTACAGAGTATGACGAGCGTTATCTTACGCTGATCTATAACGACGAGGTATATGCCAAGGTGGAGAGCGATCCTGCTGTCAACGCGCTGTACAATGCCTGTGAGACCGCATACGACAAAGCGTATGACGACTTCGGTCAGCTTCTCGACACATACACCTCCGACGGTTTATATAACGTTGCCATCCTGAGAAATTTCAGAAAATCCGTAAAGGCGTATGCCGTTGCGGTTGAGAAATTTGAAAAGGCAGTTCAGTCTCAGGCATAATATAATAAACAAAAATCCCGCTGTGAGAGCAGCGGGATTTTTTATGTTTACGCCTTCTGAACAGCCTCCTCGGTATCCGTCACCACCACGATATCTCCAGTTAGTATCGTAGTCGCGCCCGAGGGGATAATGCTCTCCTCGCCGCGCTTTATCATCACGATAAGCAGGCGCTTGGGAAGGTTGAGGTCGCGTATCTGCGAGTTGCTCCAGATGTGACGCGAATTTATCGGTATCTCTCGAAGCTTGAGGCTCTTGTCGATACGATCGCTCTTGTACGGCGGAACGGAGAGAATAACGCTGTCGTTCACCTCGATGACCGTGTCACCGCGCGGGATTATTGTTTCCTTTCCGCGGCGTATCATAACCGCGAGCGAGCCCGTGGGAAGCGTGATCTCGCTCAGCTTTTTGCCCTCCCAGCTGTGTTTTTCGGGAATAAACATTCGCATCATCGTCATAAGATCGTCCTCGCGGTAGTCGTTGAACGTTTTGAGGACGTCGCTCTCATCGTCGATCAGGTCTAGCTTTTTAGCCGCCGCGGGGAGCAGCGAGCCTTGTATCAGCATAGACAGCAGGCATATGCAGAACACTATATTGAAGATATTGTGCTCGGTCTGTACGCCGCTCACGATAGCGAGAATAGCGAAAACGATCGACGACGCGCCGCGCAGTCCCGCAAGCGAGATGAACAGCCTGTCGGCAACGGGCGACTTACCTCCGAATATTGCCACGGCAACAGGACGCGACAGCAGGGTCAGACAAAGATAGATCGGCACGGCGAACATAATACTCTCCCCGAACTGCGAGGGCGTAGAGAGCAGACCCAGCAAAAAGAATACCGCGATCTGACATATACCCGTCACGCCGTTCAGAAACACGACCGCCTCCGAGGGGGCTATCCCTTTTCCCTTGCCGTTCAGCGTAATGCCGAGGACGTTGTTAAAAAACTTCAGTATCGGCGACTTTCCGTTATAGTCCTGCTTGGGCGACTTCGCGTTACCGATAATGATACCCGCTATGTACACGCTCAGGTAGCCGTTACCGCCGAGCATTGACGACAGCCCGTAAGCGAACAGCGCGAACGCGAGGAACAGTATACATTCAAAACCCTCCGTCTGCGCCTTGTATCTCTTGGAGATAAACGCGCCGAAAATTCCCGTCAGCCCGCCGATGATCACGCCGAAAGCCAGCTGCGAAAGGATAAGCAGCAAAATAGGCTTCGAGCTGTCGTCCGATAAAAGAGACAGCGAAATGACCGTCAGCATATACGAAAACGGGTCGTTACTGCCGCTCTCCGCCTCCAGCAGCGGCGCTAGCCCATTCTTGAGGTTCAGCTTTTTTGAACGAAGCACCGAGAACACCGAAGCTGCGTCCGTAGAGCTTATCACCGAGCCGATCAGCAGGCTCTCCGCGAACCCGAAATTCAGCACAAATCGGCAGAACAGACAAGTGACCCCCGCCGTGACCGCCACTCCCAGAGTCGACAGCAGCCCCGCCTTTATCATCACGGGCTTTGCGGACTTCCAGCTCATCGAAAAGCCGCCCGTGAACATAATGACGATCAGCGCGGTATCGCAGACATACGAGGCAAATTCGTAATTCTCGAAAGGAATTTTAACGGGACCGTCGCACCCGAAGAATATGCCTATACCGATAAAGATCAGCAGGGCGGGCACGCCGATCTTTCCCGACAGCCTGTCGGAAAACACGCATAATATCAGCACAACCGCCACAAGCAGAATAAAGGCCGTCATAATATATCCCCACTTTAATAATTCTCATTTTATATACTTATTTTAACATACGGCGGCTTGTATTGTCAATAGCATAAAACGGTAAACGGCGGTAAAATGCGGACATTGCAAAAAGAGCCTTGTGTGAAAGGCTCTCTGTTTTTACAATATTTTATTGATAAAGTCCGCGAGCGCGGATTGCTGATCGTCCGACAGGCGCTTGACGGCGCTTTTCAGGAACGGGTTTATCTCTTTGCCATCGCTGAAAAACTCTTCGAGGCTCACGCCCAGTGCGTCGCAAAAGAACGAAAGGGTTTCTACGGTAGGGTTGCGCTGACCAAGCTCGATCTCGCGCAGGTGGCTTTGCGAAATGCCCGCAAGGTTGGCGAGCTTGTTTGTGGTTATCCCGCGCTTCTCCCGCAGGTAAATAAGTCTTTTTGCAACATTCATAAATTTAAAGCCCCCTTTACAATATATTATAAATGATATTGTGATAATAAATTACTCTTATACACTTGACAATTTATTCTTATTATGATATAATATTATCGTGATAGAGATAACTCTTATCAATAAAATATGGAGGTAAATTATGAACATTAAAAAAATGACCGCCGCGCTTGTGTCGGCGGCAATGGCGTTTGTCACTGCGGTGAGCGCGGCGGCAACGTCAAGCGCAAAGCTTGTTCCGTCCGAGAATCCCGACCCGGGTCTTTTCAGTGAAGAGCGCATGTGGTTCTTAACGCTTCGCCAGACGGTTCAACCGAGTATCAGATATGATATTGATTATTCAAAGGTCGCGAAATACTCCGTTACCTTTACGGTTCTGGAAGAAGACCGCGAGCTTTGGAACGGAGACATCAGCGGCACCATCTTCCAGTGGCTGAAGAGCGATGACATTCCCGATTATGTGACCGACGAAAACGGCAGCCCCGTGTACGAAACGGACGAGAACGGCGATATAGTTTACGAAACTCGTGATGTTTTAGACGAAAACGGTAATATTATTACAGAATTTGTTACCGATGAAGAGGGCAATAAAGTTCCGAAGAAAAAGGAGCACCCGTTGCATGCCAAATATTGTTCGCAAGCTACCAGTTATCATGGAGTGAAGGACGAGGAACTCGGGATCGATACATCACGGGAGGACGGAGACCACATTTACGCTGAAAAGACAGGGGATTATACATACAAATTAACTTCCGATGATTTTGCCAATCCCATTGCCGCAGGCGACGCACAAAGCATTGCATATATGCAGCTGGCATTTTGTGAGTGGGGCTTCAGCGAGACCGAGACTCATATATGTATTACGAACGTAGACGTTATGGACAGCGACGACAACGTGCTTATCAGCTTTGACGGAAACGGAAAAGTTATCGGCGGAAACGCGCCCGCGCCGGAACCAAACGGAGCATTTGCGGTGGTTGAAAACCCCGAACTCCCGTTGGTAGTCACCACCCCCACAGCGTGGTATGCTTTGGGTTACAGCGAGGGAAAAGCTATGAACGGAGAAACGAACGAGCCGTATCCTTCGCTTGAATTTGATATTGATTACTCAAAAGTCGCAAAGCTGTCCGTCGCTTTTGCGGTTGTTGAAGAGGACAGAGATATTTTTGACGGTCAATGCGGCGGAGGTCTGTCGCTTTCAATATCTGGCGGAGATATCGCTCCCCAAAACAAAGAACTATGGGATAAATATATCTGGCAGGGGTACGAATGGTGGGGAGTAAATGACGACGCTCTCGGATTCAAAGCTGCTGATAAGGACATGATTGCCGAAAAGATTGGCGACTATACGTACAGGATCACGACAAGGGTGCTTGACAACCCGCTTGCAAACGGCGATACGACAAAGCTCGACCATATGATGTTCGGCGTTCAGGAATGGGGCAGCAATAAGGCAAAAATAAAAGTCTTGCAGCTTGACGTTATGGATAACTCAGGAAACGTCCTTTTGAGCTATGACGCAAACGGCAAGGCTACGATCCCCGATACTTCAATTCCCGACACAAGCGTACCGGACACGTCTATACCCGACACGAGCAATGATCCAAGCAGCACGCCGTCCACCCCGGATACATCGTCCGCTTTGGATAATACGAGCGAGGATCCCGATAAGGTAATAGAATTCGTTCCAATACCCGGTGTTGATGAAGCTGCTGACGAAGAAACCGCAAAGGTTATTGCCGAGATAAAGGTTTCCGCTCCGGAGGCAGCGTTTGAAGCGAGCACTACGCTCACCGTTAAAAAGATCGATTCCGTCGGCGGCGAGAACGCATTTGCGCTTGACATTATTTTTATGCTCAATGGTACGGCTGTTCAGCCCAAAGACGGCACGACGGTTACGGTATCCATTCCCGTGCCGCCCAAGTTCAAGGACGTTAACGAAGACCTGTTAAAGGTTTTTCACTACCTCAACGGTAAATACACAAAGATTGAAGCAACCGTAAAGAACGGCACGGTTACCTTTGATACAACGCATTTCAGTACTTATGTAATATCGCCTGATGATCTCACAGCCAACAATCCTCCCGAGAGCAGTACCGTCGCCCCCGAAACACCCAATCCCTCGACAGGTGTTGCAGCCGTATCGGTTCTTCCGATAGCCGCCATTGTTGGCGCGGTAGTTATCATTTCCAAGAAGAAAAAGTAAATTTCTCCAACACTTTCTAACGCGCCTTGGGCAACTAGGCGCGTTATCCTTTGCCGACTTTATAAAAAATTAACAAAATTTTTTCTTGACATATTGAACAAGATGTCATATAATAAAATATAGTAGGATGTTACGCTCTGATACAGATTGATAAAAATTTACATAAGGACATCTAATGAGAGTTTACAATTTCAGCGTGAGACCCGCTGTCCTGCCCTATGTTGATTATGTTAATATATGGTTTGGAGGGACAAAAAGTGACTACTTTATCGCCTATTTGTCCGTCATATCCCGCGCAAGTTTTTTAAATTAATATCGTTAAAGGGGGATATTATGAGAAAAATTAAAAGGGCAATTATCACAGGAGTATCACTGCTCGCTTTTATCGGAATTTGTATGGGGATAGCTTATTTTCAGGGTAAGGACGGGATAGGTGTTCCCAAGGAAACGAAAACCCCGCGCTTGCTGACCGACGAGGAGCACCGACTCTACGAGGAATTGGAAAATGAGAGGAACGGTATAGTTCTTGATACGATGATACTTGAGGAGCTCCAAAAGCAAAGAGATAAGCTCGCATCAAAAAGAAATCCCTCGGAGCTTGACACGGAGATGATAAAATCGTATGACGCGAATATCGCCGAGTACACTCAAAGGCTCTCCGAAAACCCGAGCTTTGATGATCTGACCTCCCGGATTGACGATCTGCTCTACGAATAATATTTTTAACGCGCTTCAAGCAACCGAAGCGCGTTTTTGATTGCCAAAAAAATCACAATTTTTTTTGCATAACCTCTATTTATATCTTGACATATCGCGCAAAATGTCATATAATAGAAACAGTGGGCTATTACGCCCTGATACAAATTGGTAAAAATTTACAGGAGGAGATCCAATGAGAGTTTACAATTTCAGCGCGGGACCCGCTGTCCTGCCCGAGGAAGTATTGAAAGAAGCGGCGGACGAAATGCTTGATTACAACGGCACTGGTATGTCCGTTATGGAGATGTCCCACCGTTCCAAGGCATATGACGATATCATCAAGACTGCGGAAAAGGATATCCGCGAGCTTATGAACATTCCCGACAACTACAAGGTGCTGTTCCTGCAGGGCGGCGCGTCGCAGCAGTTCGCGGCTGTTCCGATGAATCTGATGAAGAACAAGAAGGCTGCGTATATTATTACGGGTCAGTGGGCTAAGAAGGCATATCAAGAAGCCAAGCTTTACGGCGAGGCTGTTGACGTTGCGTCCTCCGCGGACAAGACCTTCTCGTATATCCCCGACTGCTCCGATCTGGATATCCCCGAGGACGCGGACTACGTATATATCTGTGAGAACAATACCATTTACGGGACCAAGTTCAAGACGCTCCCCAACACCAAGGGCAAGATTCTCGTTGCCGACGTTTCCTCCTGTTTCCTGAGCGAGCCCGTTGACGTTACAAAGTACGGCGTTATCTACGGCGGCGTTCAGAAGAACGTAGGTCCCGCGGGTCTGGTGATCTCTATTATCCGCGAGGACCTCATCACCGACGACGTTCTCCCCGGCACTCCCACCATGCTTAAATGGAAAACGCAGGCGGACAATGATTCGCTTTACAACACTCCCAACTGCTACGCTATCTATATATGCGGCAAGGTGTTCAAGTGGATAAAGAAGATGGGCGGCCTCGAGGCTATGAAGGCTCACAACGAGAAAAAGGCGAAGATACTGTACGATTTCCTTGATCAGTCCAAGCTGTTCAAGGGTACGGTACGTCCCGAGGATCGTTCGCTGATGAACGTGCCTTTCGTTACCGGCAGCGAGGAGCTTGACGCGAAATTTGTCAAGGAGAGCAAGGCTGCGGGTCTTGAGAACCTCAAGGGGCACAGAACCGTCGGCGGCATGAGAGCCTCTATCTACAACGCTATGCCTGTTGAGGGCGTTGAGAAGCTGGTTGAATTTATGAAGGAATTCGAGAAGAACAACGGCTGATTTTTCGGAGGTAACAAATGGCTGACGATAGATTTGTAAAGATTTACTCACAGGGGAACGGTCTTACTTCAAGCCAGATCACTGTATTTGTTGATAAGGTAACGGGCGTGAACTATCTGTTTCATTGTGCCGGCTACGCGGGCGGACTTTCCCCGCTGCTCGACAAGGACGGAAAGCCTGTCGTTACCCTGATAGAAAATAAATAAGGAGATAATCATAATGTACAATATTCAGACTTTGAACAAGATCGCCGCTTGCGGTACGGACTTGCTCGACAAGAGCAAATACACCTTTGGCGACGATATCGCAAACCCCGACGCGATTCTCGTGCGCTCGGCGGCTATGCACGATATGGAGCTCGGCTCCAATCTGCTCGCTATCGCAAGAGCAGGAGCAGGCGTAAACAATATCCCGATCGATAAGTGCAGCGAAAAGGGTGTTGTGGTATTCAACACCCCCGGCGCAAACGCCAACGCGGTAAAGGAATTGATTATCTGCGCATTGCTGTTAAGCTCGCGTAAGATACCCGCGTCCATGGAGTGGATCAAGACCCTCAAGGGTAAGGGCGATGAGGTAGGCAAGCTTGTCGAGAAAGGCAAGAGCCAGTTCGTAGGTCCCGAGATAATGGGCAAAAAGCTCGGAGTTATCGGTCTGGGCGCTATCGGCGTTCTCGTTGCGAACGCTGCCGCTGCTCTCGGCATGGAAGTGTATGGCGCAGACCCATTCCTGAACGTTGAGCACGCGCTGAAGCTTTCGGGCAAGGTCCACTATGTAAAGTCAAACAAGGAGATTTTCGAGCAGTGCGATTATATCACGCTTCACGTTCCCGCGACCGCGGAGACAAAGGGCATGATCAACGCAGAGGCTATCGCTTCCATGAAGAAGTCGGTTCGTCTGCTGAACTTCTCGCGTGACGCTCTGGTCGACGAGGCAGCTGTTATCAACGCGCTGGAAAACGGCGGAATGGCTTGCTACGTTACCGATTTCGCGACCGACGCTCTTATCGGTCACGAGAACGTTATCACTCTCCCGCACCTTGGCGCGTCCACTCCCGAGAGCGAAGACAACTGCGCTGTTATGGCGGTCAAGGAAGTTGTCGATTATATTGAGAACGGCAACATTATGAACTCCGTAAATCTGCCGAATATGGAAATGGCAATTACGGGCAGCGCGAAGATCTGCGTTATCCACAAGAACGTGGAGGGCGTTATCAATAACATTACCGCGCCCATCTCCGCGGCTGGCATGAACATCGAGAATATGCAGAGCAAGTCCAAGAAGGACTATGCGTACACCTGCCTTGACGTTAAGGGCGATCCCGCAGGTATCGAGGATAAGCTCAAGGCTGTCGAGAACGTTGTGGGCGTTCGCGTTATTAAGTAAGAGGTCAATGCAGCGATAGTATCTCCCGCCGTTTCGGCGGGAGATTTTTTTTGAAAAAAGCCAACCTTTTCTCCACGAAAACCGTCAATACATTATACTAAACTTTTTTAAAGGAGAACATCTATGCCTGAAATAACAAAAAACGTACATGCCGCACTGAACGGCGATCAAGAGGGCTTTGAGGGATTATACCGGGCGACCTCGCGGGCGGTTTTTTTCACCTGCCTGAGCCTTTTAAAAAATGAGACCGACGCCGAGGATCTTACGCAGGAGGTCTATATCGCAGCGTTTGAGAAGCTGTCGTCCCTTTCGGAGCCGGAGAAATTCACTGCATGGATCAAGCGGATAGCCGTGAACAAATGCAAGGACTTCCTCACGAAAAAAGGCGCTCACCCGGAACGTTCGCTTGACGAGGATACCGTCGAAGAGCCGGTCGACGAGAATATTCTCCCGGAGGAGTACGTTGAAAACAAGGAAAAACGCCGCATTGTAACGGAGATAATGCGAAAAAGTCTTTCCGACGCACAGTATCGGACGGTGATAATGTTCTACTTCGACGATATGAGTGTCGCGGAGATCGCCGAGGTCATGAACTGCCCCGAGGGGACCGTAAAATACCGTCTCAACGCCGCGCGTTCAAAAATCAAAAAGGGCGTACTGGACTACGAGCACCGCACCGACGACAAGCTGTACGCGTTTGTCGGCGCACCGTTCCTCGCGCGTCTGCTGACTGCCGAGAGCACCGAGATTGCCGTTCCTTTAGTGAATATGGCGGATCTGCTTCCCGCAGCGGGAACTACCACCGTAAAACTCGGAGCAAAAGCGTTTCTTGGCACATTAAAGGGAAAGCTCATAGCAGGCGCGGCGGCAGCGGCAGTTGTCTGCGGCGCGGCAACTGCCATTGCGGTAACAGTCAGCAGACCCGAACTTTCCGATAACATAGACAATGATCTTTCCGTTTCCTCTGCGAAAAACGGCTACGATAATACGGACGACAAATATTTTTCTGACGATTCCCCCGTATCCGTGCCAAGCAACAGCTCCGAGGACAGCGGCGAGCCGTTGACGGGAGATTACATTTACGAGGATATCCCCGGCGGAATAAGGATAACCAAATATCTCGGAAAAGAGGAGTATCTGACCATACCCGCCGAGATAGACGGAAAAAAGGTGCTGGAAATAGACGACGGAGAGGACGGTCTTTTTGTCTTTTACGATTTTGAAGCGTGGTCGGGTATAAAGGAGATAACGCTTCCCGAGGGTCTGGAGCGTATCGGCTTCTCCGTGTTTTCATATCTCTCGGAGCTTGAGGCGGTCCGCTTTCCCGAAAGTCTTGAGAGCATAGGACCGCACGCGTTTTTAAGCTGCACGAGCCTTGAAAGGATTGAGCTTCCCGACTGCGAGATAGATTACGATTCCATGTTTGACGGCTGCACGAGCCTTAAAGAGGTCGTGCTGACGGAGGGCGCGTCGGATTTTTTCAATACCTTTTCCGGTTGTACGTCGCTTGAAAGCATCACGATACCCGCGAGCGCGAAAACGCTGGATTACACCTTCGACGGCTGTTCCGCGCTGAAAAACGTGACGTTCGCGGAAGACGGCGATCTTACGGAGATAGGACTTTTCGCGTTCAAGGACTGCTCGTCTCTTGAAAGCATAACGATTCCCGACGGCGTGGACGAGCTGTACGATCAGGCGTTTATGCGCTGCACGAGCCTTAAAAGCGTAACGCTGCCCGATTCCCTCGAGGATATCAATAAAGGAGCGTTCGAGAACTGCAGCAGCCTTGAGGAGATTGTGCTCCCGAACAGTATACGATATATCCACCCGAAGGCGTTCGAGGGCTGCGACAAGGTTCGGATAATCTTTAAAGGCAGCAGCTTTTCGGCAAAGGAAATCAGCGAATTGCTTACTGACAGCGATTTTTGACGAAGCGTTTAAAATGAATGCTCTGCAAAATTTTTTAAAAAAGTACTTGACAAATCAAGTATAAAGGCTTATACTGTATATGTAGGGTATAAACACCTATAAACACTAAAAAACACAGGTGAAAGGAAATTATTATGAAAAAGAAAATATTGACGGTTCTGGTATGCGCGGCGGTAATGCTTACCACCGCGTGCGACAAAAGCGGTATAAGCTCCACGCCGACGGACAGCTCAAACGAAAGCTCGTCCACATCTTCAAAGGAGAGCTCGTCCACGTCCTCGGAGGAAAACTCGTCCAAGGAAAGCGAAAGCTCCCCCGAAAGCTCATCTGCACCATCCGAGAGTACCCCCGAAAGCTCTTCCGCTACCTCGGGCGGCGATACCGAAGGCGGATTTACCCACGGAACGGTTACCGCAAATTCATACAACTCCGAATTCCTCGGGATCAAGGCGGATTTCGCGGAAGGCTGGATCACAGTCACCGATGACATTCTCGCACAGAACAACGGAATTACCGATATGTCCGACGAAAACGTAAATAAGGCGCTGAATACAAATGCCATTCTCTATGAGCTGATCGCGGGTACGGAAACCAACACCAATATGAATATCGTTATTGAAAACCTAAACGTTACAAATAAAGGAAAACAGCTAACCGGCGCGGAGTATATCGAGCTTGCTTTCCCCAATGTCGAAGCTCAGTTCAAGGCCGCGGGCTTTGAGAGCGTAGAAGCGGAAAAGTCCACAGTAAGCTTTTTGGGCAGCGAAATGGCGTGCATAAACACAAAGCTCACAAACGAGGGTCAGGAAGCGGTTCAGAAGATGATCCCGCTGAGCAATGGAACGTATATGGGGATAGTCACCTTTACGGGTGCGAACGAGGAGGAAATAATCTCCACTATGAGTATGTTCCAAAAAATATAAAGCAATAAAAAAAGAGCCTGTTCACTTGAACAGGCTCAATTATATTTACTTCAAAAGCGCTATAAGTCTCTCCATAGCCTCTTTGGTAGCCTCGTGAGTGCCGAACGCCGTCAGTCTGAACCAACCGTCGCCGTTCTTACCGAAGCCCGCTCCGGGAGTGCCGACCACCTGAATTTTCGTCAGCAGCATATCAAAGAAATCCCACGAGCCCATACCGTTCGGACATTTCAGCCAGATGTACGGCGAGTTCACTCCGCCCGTGTACTTGATACCCAACTCGTCGCAGGTCTTGGCGATAACGCGCGCGTTCTCCTGATAATACGCGATATTCTCCCTGCACTGCTTCTGTCCCTCGGGAGTAAACACCGCCTCCGCGCCGCGCTGAACGGGATAAGAAACGCCGTTGAACTTACTGCCCTGACGTCGCGCCCATATCTCGCAGAGCTTTACGCCATTACCCGCGCTGTCCTTCTGAACAAGGTCGTTCGGAACTACCGTGTAGCCGCAGCGCGTACCCGTAAATCCCGCGGTCTTTGAAAGCGAGCATATCTCGATAGCGCACCTCTTAGCGCCCTCAATGCAGTAGATAGAACGCGGGATATCGTCCTCGGTGATGAACGCCTCATAAGCCGCGTCATAAATGATAACAGCGTCGTTAGCCAGCGCGTAGTCCACCCATTCCTTAAGCTGAGCCGTATTGTAGACCGAGCCCGTAGGATTGTTCGGCGAGCAGAGGTAGATAAGATCTGCCTTGACCGACTTGTCGGGCATAGCCGCGAAGCCGTTCTCCTCGGTGGAATCGGCGTAGATAACGTCATTGCCGTTCATGACGTTGGAATCGACATAAACGGGATAAGCGGGATCGGTAACGAGCACGACGTTGCCGCTGCCGAATATGTCGATAATATTCCCGCAGTCGGATTTCGCGCCGTCGGAAATACGTATCTCGTCCGCGGAAACGTCCGCACCGAAGCTCTTATAATAATCGGAGACAGCCTCACGCAGGAATTCATAGCCCGCGCCCGAATCCTCATAGCCGCGGAACGTCTCGCGGATGCACATTTCGTCGGCAGCCTTCTTCATAGCCTCGACAACAACGGGAGCGAGCGGACGCGTAACATCGCCGATACCCATTCTGATAAGGCGTCCGGCCTCCTCGGGGTGCTCTTCTGAGTACGCGCGGATACGCTTTGCTATCTCAATAAAGAGGTAGTTCTTTTTTAGCTTTGAAAAATTTTCATTTAATTTTGCCATTTTCGGATTTTCCTTTCAGATAAAAATAACCATACACTATAATTAAATCATAATTTTCTTCATTTGTCAAGATTAAAAACGGATTTTCCGAGAATAATATATGTATATTTTCCTGCCTGAGTTTGCGCCATGAAAGTTTCCGTATAGGTATATAATATGAACTGAGGTGTTTGTATTATATTACCATATATCGGAAAAATTTTAAATTTTTAAGCATTTTTTAGTTAAATATCACAAAAAAATCAAAAGAATAGCTTTTTTTCGATTTGGGGCTTTAAAAATAAGGTAAAGTATGCTATAATATAAAAGTGCGAGTGTGCGCTTGCTTGTGATTACGTGTGTTCACCGTATGATATTGAATAAACAATACTGATTTAGTTTGATACATATATAAATTTTATTGAATGTCTTAACATAGGGAAGCCCGTCGGTTTGCCGCAGCAATAGCTGTGCGCGTTGCCCGAAGGCGAATACTCCCGATCAAGACAGGGGGAAGTGTTTTTTTGGAGAAATATGTTATCCGGGGCGGAGCGAAGCTCTCGGGCGAGGTCGTAGTCAGCGGCGCAAAAAATGCCGTTGTGGCGATCATTCCCGCGACTATCCTCTCAGACGAGCCCTGCGTTATTGAAAATATACCTAATATCAGCGACGTTACCATTACCTTACAGATAATGCAGGAAATGGGCGCGAAAATACGTATGCTGAATAAAACGACGGTGGAGATCGATCCCCGTTCGCTGATGAATATGTCTATCCCGTATGAAAAAGCAAAGCTTATGCGGGCGACGACTTATTTCCTCGGCACACTGCTCGGAAGATTTCACTCGGCGCACGTTTCCATGCCGGGCGGCTGCAATCTCGGCGACCGTCCGATAGATCAGCACCTCAAATGCTTTTCGGCGTTGGGAGCACAATGCGAGATAGACGGCGGTATGATAAACCTCCGCGCGGATAAGCTTGTGGGAAATCAGATATTCTTTGACAAGAACTCCGTCGGAGCGACAATAAACGGCATTATGGCTGCGGTAAAGGCAGAGGGTCTTACCGTTATCGAGAACGCTGCAAAGGAACCTCACGTCGTCGATCTCGCGAACTGTCTGAACTCCATGGGCGCGGATATTATCGGCGCGGGCACGGACGTTATAAAAATACGCGGAGTGCGCGAGCTTCACGGCACGACGTACAGCGTTATACCCGACCAGATCGAAGCGGGGACGTTTATGGCTGCCGCCGCGGCTACACGCAGCAATATATTGATAAGGAACGTTATTCCCAAGCATCTTGAGCCTATTACAAACAAGCTGCTGAAGATAGGCGTTCAGGTGGAGCAGTACGACGACGCCGTAAGAGTTATCGGCGGCGATAATTATGTCGGTACGACAATAAAGACCCAGCCGCACCCCGGTTTCCCGACCGATATGCAGCCGCAGATGTCGGCGGTGCTGACCTGCGCAAAGGGCGCGTCTATGGTTACGGAGAGCATTTTTGACAACCGCTTCCGCTACGTTGACGAGCTGCGCAGAATGGGCGCGAATATCTCGGTAGAGGGCAGAGTTGCCGTTATCGAGGGCGTAGAGCGCTTAAAGGGCGCACCCGTAAAATCCACAGATCTGAGAGCGGGCGCGGCGCTTATCGTTGCGGCGCTGAGCGCGGAGGGCACCTCCGAGATCTACGATATCTTCCACGTTGAACGCGGCTATGAAAATATGGAGATCAAACTGCGCGGGCTTGGCGCGGATATCCGCAAGATAAACGAGCCCGATCCCGTATCCGATCCCGTTGTGAAAAAGGCGATCTGAAATGGCAAGAATTTACCCGATCTGTTCCTCAAGCGAGGGAAACTCAACGTTTATCGGAACCCGCGGTCACGGAATTCTCGTGGACGCGGGCTGTTCGTTTCGCGCGCTGAACAACTCGCTCGGTCTGACAGACACCGATATGAGCGGCATTGAAGCCGTCTTTATAACGCATGAGCATATTGACCACGTAAAAGGTCTCGATCAGATAATCAAGCATACGAGCGTTCCCGTATTCGCGACCCCCGCGACCGCCGACGCTCTGCGCGAAAACAAAAAAATACCCGAAAACGCGGTGATTTACGACGTTTATGACGGCTACCAAAGCGCCTCATTCGATGTGAGCTGCTTCAAGACCTCGCACGACGCGGCTGACAGCGTCGGCTACAAAATACGCTGCGGCGGCGAATACTACGGCGTATGCACCGACACGGGATATGTTACCGAGGAGGCGGAGCAGGCACTGAAAGGCTGCCTTGCCGTACTGCTCGAGAGCAACTACGACGAGAATATGCTACGGAGAAATCCGAATTATCCTCCGCTTTTAAAGTCGCGCATACTCGGAGAACAAGGACACCTGTCCAACGTCCTGTGCGCGGAGTTCGCGGAAAAATTAGTACGCGGAGGAACTCGTCATCTGATACTGGGACATCTTTCACGTGAAAACAACACCCCACAGACCGCGAGATCGTACACCAAAAGATTTCTCGAGGAACGCGGACTGTCGGAGGAGCGCGATTTCACGCTCAACGTCGCACCTGTGCAGACAACGGGCGAATACATAGCGATTTAAGGCGGTGATAATTTGGGTAAGACAATAAATCAGGCGCGGTTCAACGGGCTGAAATTCCTGTTTCTGGCGCTGTATTTTGCGATTCTGACGATCGAAAGAGTGATAAGTCTCGTGGTGTGCTTTACCTCGGATATGTCCACTCTCGACACGCTCGACTATTATATGATAGCGCTTACGATCTTCGCGATCTTCGGCGCGTATGTAATGGCGGTAATGAAGTGTACCGACGCGGCAAAACGTCAGGACAACGAGGATTTCAAGCCTAACGAGGACGTTTTCGGCAACCTCGCTATCGCGGCGGGAATACTCCTGCTTGGCGGAATGGTGCACACACGCGGCTCTATTCCCGTTATGCAGTTCATCTCCTACGGAATGATACTTATCTCCATGGCATTACACACCGTGCAGAATATAAAGCTCCACAAGAGCGCGGACAAAAAATGGCTGTCGTTCGCGTATATAGTAGCGTATTCGATGTCGATCCCCGTCGTATATCATACCTCGATAGAACTCGCGTACCTGTTCATACCGATAGAGGCCGTGGTCTCCGCAGGCATGGTGGCTCTGTTTACTATAATGCTTTCACGCTTCTACGACGGCGACGGCGAAAGCGATTTCTCCATCCTGCCGTTTATGGTCGCGCTCTTCGGCGATTTCACGGTGCTCGTCCTGCGCTGGCACGAGGAGGTCAACGTATTCGTGCTGATATTCATCTGCGTGACCTCGGTGCTGTGGTTTGCGGGAAATATACTTTGTATCAAAAGAAGATAAAAAAATGCTCCCGTATAACGGGAGCATCAGACTGTAGAAAAACCCCATTTCCGCAA
>CANDVA010000002.1 GCA_947389015.1 uncultured Clostridia bacterium
CTTTTTTGTTCCGCCGCTTTGCGGCGGTGCGGCGCTCCGCGCCTATGTTGCGCACGCAGTGCGCAACTGCCGTGCTTCGCACGGCGTTTTGGGCTGCTGCCCAAACCTGCGCAGAGGCTCTGCCTCTGCACTTCGCAAGCCTTTTTGAAAAAAGGCTTGGCGAAAAACTTTTATTCCGCGCTTCGCGCGGAGGGAGCTCGGACTTACTGCGTTAAATTCTGATTTACAGCTATCAAAAAATCATTCCCCGCCGCCGTTATCTTCAAAAAGCACATCATACAGCCTTTCAGCGCTCTCCACAAAGCAACAGCCGTCCTGCGCGTAAATGACGACCACCGCCGTGCCCTTGACTAGCCTCCGCCCGTTCGCCGAGACCGCCCTCATCAGATAGCTCTTCGAACCGTGCTTAACCGTGATAACGCCGAAATTATCCTTGTCGATATACTCGACGACCTTTCCGTCAAGCCCCTCGAGCTCCCCGTCCTTAGGCTCGCCGCTCTTGTGGACCTTATCATACATAGGCGCGAACATCGTACTGATTATAAAATTCACGGTTATGCCCGCCATAGCGCCGAGCGGCAGCGATATCCAGCCCTCCATGCCCGCCGCGTCCATAAGCAAGCCCGCGACAGCCGCGGCAAATATCACGATTATCAGCCTCAGCATGTTCTTCGGGAACACCGTCTGCCAGAGGTTTTTATCGTTCTTGTCCGCGAACAGCTCACCAGCGTCGGGAAAAAACACCTTCCCGTAAAACAGCCACGCGATAAGCTGTGCCGTGAGATACGCTCCCGACAGCACTATTATCAAGATATAAAAGCCCTGCATTTATCCGTCCTCGTCAAGCTTTTCCTTAAGCTCGAGCTTAACCTTGTTCACGCGAAGCTCCTCCGCATCGAGCACCGTCACCGTGAGCTCCTCCGTCTCGGAAACATCTCCGCTCTTGGGAATGCTGCCGAACAGCTCAAGCACCCACCCCGCAACGGTATGCGCCTCGCTGTCGATATCCACCTCGATATCGCGTCCCGAGAGATACCTCCGCAGACTGTTCAGCGAAACGTCTCCGTACACCGAGAACACCCTGTCGGAGAGCGCGGTCACGGGGCTTTTCACCTCGTCGCTCTCGTCCCATATCTCGCCGACAAGCTCCTCGAGCAAGTCCTCCATTGTGACTATACCGAGCGTTCCGCCGTGCTGATCGAGCACCACGCTCATATGGCACTTTTTCTTCTGCATAGTCCGCAAAACCTCGGAAATCTTGACCATGCTCGGCAGATACACCGTTTCTTGTATCAGCTCGCGTATCATAAGCTCCGCGCCTTTTTCCTCGTAAGCCTTGATAAAATCCTTTTCGTTGATTATACCTATGATATTATCGAGAGTTTTCTCGACCACGGGCATACGCGAATATTCCTCGCGCAGAAATTTTTCGCGCACCTCCTCGGCGCTGTCGGTCACGTCGACGGCGACTATGCGCACTCTCGGCGTGATTATCTCGTCGACCGTTATCTCGTCGAACATCAGCGCGCTCCGCACGAGATTGCTCTCCTGCTGCTCGAGAACGCCCTCGTCCTCGATCTCGTCGATGATCGCCATAAGCTCCTCTTCGGTAACGCTCACCGACTGCTTGGTATTGAACAGCTTAGCCACGCCTTTTTTCAGAAGGATAAAGAACGCCGAAAACGGCGTGAAGATAAACGTCAGAAACGCTATCACCGCCGAAACGCCGATACAAACGCCCTCCGCATGATCCTTAGCGATCGCCTTCGGCATTACCTCGCCGAATATCAGCACCACCACCGTAGTCGCGACCGTCGAGACGAGCGAGCCGTACTGCTCGCCGACTATCGCTATCGCCATAATGGTCGCAATAGACGACATGGCGATATTCACGATATTGTTGCCGATAAGAATGGTGGTCAGCGCCTTGTCGTATTTTTTCAGTATCCCGAGCGCCCGCGCCGCGCTCCGCGAGCCGTTCTCCGCCATACTTTTGAGGCGGATCCTGTTAACGCTCGATATCGCCGTCTCCGAAGCCGAAAAAAACGCCGACATCGCGAGCAATATAATAATTAACGCGATATTCATACCATTCATACGCCAATACCCTCACCCAGCGCGAACCGCCTTATACACTTTGTAACTCCGCCGTGATTATTGTCGGGCGCTATATGCGCGCACATCTTTTTTACGTCCTCGTGACCGTTCTCCATACAGAAGCTCTCCTCCGCGAGCCGCAGCATCTCCACGTCGTTGAAGTAGTCGCCGAAAACCATGGTCTCCGCTCTTGACACACCCAGCTTTTCCTGTAATGCCTTCAGCGCGCTGCCCTTGCTTACTCCCGCCGCCATTACGTCCATCCACACCTCGCCCGAGACCTGTACGTTCAGCCGCGTGCCGAATATCCCGTCGAGCTTGGGCTTTCCGTGGGTCATCGCGCCCGTCTCGTCGCATACGGCGACCTTGTATATCGTCTCGTTGACGGCGAACAAGTCCTCTACCGCGCTGTGCTTTTTGTAGAACCGTCCGACCTCGCTGTAAAACCTGTCGCCCGAATTTATATGATACACTCCGCTCTCGGCGCACACCACAACGCGCAGATCGCCGATATCCCCGCAAGCCTCCAGCAGCTCGCGGTACGTCTCCCCGTCAAGAGGCGTGACGTTCACGGGCTTTCCGTTCAGCACCGTACACGCGCCGTTATCGCAGATATACGCCACCCTATCCCGATACGGCTCGGGAAACAGATGATCGAGAGCGCTGTATGTACGCCCGCTCGCAACGGTGAATATAATATCCCGATCGATAAGCCTGCCGAGCACCTCAAAGAAATCGGGCGGCAGGCGTTTATCATCATCAAGTAAAGTGCCGTCCATATCGCTTGCAATCAGTTTTATCACAGTATTATTGACCTCCTGTCAGTTCAACAGCCCTCTCCGCTTTCGGCCGAACAGCTCCGAATTGTAAAAATCCGTATCGTAATGCCGGATCGCGTTGTTAAGATCCTCAAAGACGTCACCGGGAATTTCCTCGTCGCGAGCCATTTTCTCAAGCGCCGTGACAAACGTTTTATGAAGATATTCCGTATCCCTAAGGCTCATTCTCATGCGGACGCGCTCGCCCGTGTCGGCGTTTTGCAGAAAATGGATATCATGATCGAGAATATCCATATAACGCATTATACCGTCGCCGTTCCTGTTGCGGAACAAATAGCGGTGATACACAGTCGCCGAGCACAGCGGACTTATTCTCAGCTCCGCGGGCAGCGTATCGTATACAGACATCAGCGTGAAAAAATACTCCTCGAGCGAGCAATACCGCTCGGTCAAACCCATTGTGAGCGTAACGCTGTCCGCTCCCGCCGCCGTAAACTTCATAGCGCTGTCGAGCGCCGTCCTGTTGTCGTTCATCGGACAGAAATCCAGCGGTACGGGGAACTCATTCTTGAGTCCGTTCACATACATCCGCGCCTCCTCGGCGGTCATAAGCGGATGACTTCCGCGTATGCGCACAGCCGTGACCCGCCCGTCCATTGTCTGCTCCGCGTACTGCAATACCCTCCGCGAATATCTCTCGATAACGGGAAGCTCCAGCATTATCGGCACGGAGGTCTTTATCCTCCTTCGGACGTCCGCGAACGTCACAAGGATATAATCAAAATCGAACAGTTCCGCCAGTCTCAGAAACATGGGGTCGACCAGTCTGAAAATGCAGCCTATTCCTTTCGGCAGCTCCCGCAGCTTCATCAGCGTGCGGAAATCCAGCTCGACATATCTCACCCCCGCGTTCGCGAGCGACTGTATATACTTATAAATATACTCGGGCGACGCGTCGTCAAACATAGTATACGCGCACAAGCTGTTATCGGTCAAAACTGTTTTCATGGCGTTCCTTTCGGACTTAATTACATAACAAAGCTTAATGAAATTTATACATAGGATATTATATCATATTATTTCTGATTTTTCAACAGGTAATAATAAAAATTATTCCCAAAAAACGCCGTCCATATCGGGACGGCGTTTTTTATGTCAAGCTTACTCCTCCGAAGAAGTTGGTACGGTAGTAATCGGTGGTGATGTCGACCTCTTTGACGAAAGTTCCGGGCATAAGGCAGGCAATCATTTTGCCGTCGCCGACGTAGATGCCGCCGAAGTTCGCCTCGTCGCTGCCCTCGTTGCTGAAGAACACCAGATCGCCCTCTTTGATGCTGTCGTAATCAAGACGCGAACCCATACGCGACTGCGCCTCGGTCTGTCTCGGGCAAGTGATGTAACCGTTTTCACGAAGAACGTAGTAAATAAATCCGGAATTGTCAAACCCATCGGGGTCGCTGCCGTTCTCAAGAAACGGCACTCCGATAAGCGAATTCGCCGCCGCGACTATCCCCTGCGCCTCGTTTCCGATACTTGTATCCGAGCTGTTATCCGAAGAACTGTCGGACGGGTCGGAGATGACCGTGCTGTCCGTGGACGACGCGCTGTCCTCCGAGGTATCCGACGGCTCCGAGGTCTGCGGTATCATTACCGAGTGGCTGTAATCGTCCGAGCTGACGTCGGGCGGCTCGTCACCGCTGTTAAGAACGCTTGCTAAGATCACTGCGACTATAACTCCAAGCGCGACGACCGTCACGCCCGCGATTATCAATATGTTATTCTTCATCAAATATTATCCTCCGGCGGTATTGAAAAACCTGTATTTAAACTGCCAATACTATAATTATACATTATCTATGAAGAAAATGCAACGGTATATCAACTGCATAAAACGAGCGTTTACGCGGTTTCCCGACGTATCCGGACGTTTTTTCCGCCGCATTTTATCAATACTCCGCGAATTTTTTCGGAAATGTGTACTAAACTCTTACAACGGCACCGCCATAAGCTTATCGTCGATTATCGTTACCTTTGCCCTCGGCGTCGTCTCGGTAACGTCCAGCGTCAAAAAATTGACACAGAACTTGACCCCGGGGTAGATGACCCCCGTCACCTTGGCGCTCAGCGTGTCCTTGTTCTTGATGTCCTCTTCGAGCTGATCTATGAGAGCCTGCAATTCATTCTTGCGCATAGCGTGGAACAGCTTGTTCTGCGTTTCAGTGCGGTACGCTCTTTGCTGTACCTCGGTCATTTCGCCGCCCTGCGCAAGCTTGCGCTGTTTGAGAAATGTAAGATTTTTGATCGCCGCGTCAAATATGCGTATCGACTCCTTGAGATCCGCTTCCGCCTCGCGCTTTCTCGTGTACAGCACCGAGCCGTCGCCGATATACACCTCTGTCGCGGTGTACTTCTCCGAGCCGATAATGCCCGCGTTCACGTCGTGCATAGACGTTACCCTTCCGCCCGAGATAACTCCGTGGTTTCCCTTTGCGGTTAGCGCGCCATAGCAGAACACGTTGCAGAACGCGAACTGCTTGGACACTATATCGCCCTTCACGAATATCTCCGCGTTCTCGCAGAAGCCCACGTCGGCGTTACCGTCGCAGTTCAGCTTTGAGTTGATACAGCCGCCGACGATAGTCACGTTGCCGCCCGCGGTTATCTCGCCGCCGAACACCGAGCCGTCGATCTTCACGTTCTTTCCCGCGTTGACCGAGAAGCCCTCCATAACGTTGCCCTTAATATGAACGTCGCCGAAAAAGCTGATATTTCCGACCGATATATCCAGGTCGGTCTTTATCGTCACCGCATTCTCGACCTGAAAGCATCCGTTGCCGAAAACGATATGACCGTCGCACGCCGCCACTACCTTCAATCCGTCAGTCGTAACGAGCGTATTCTTGCCGAGCGAGACCTTTGCGGGATCTCCCGGCTCTGCGGGGATTACCTTGCCGAATATATCCACGCCCGGCACGCCCTCCTCGGGCTGCACGATATCGGCTATAATCTCACTCTTATGGATAGGCACGATCGCGTTCAGCTCGCGGTAGTCCGCGATACCGAACTCGTTCTGGTGCGGCTTGAGCTTATGATCCTTGTCGAACCTGAAGCTGATATACCCGTTCTTGCCCTTTTTCGGCGACGTAGCCACGGCAACGCACACCTGCAGGTCATACAAGCGCTCCTTTATGACGCGCTTTATATTGCTCTCGTCGATATTCGTCGTTATACCGAGCCGCGCTATCTCGCCGCAGACCTGATCGTAATTTACCTCCGCTCCGCCGTTCTGTGGAGCATGGAGTATCATATTCGCGACCCTGCCGTCGCTTTCACAGCTTATCTCAACCCATCCGTCAAGCTTTACAAACTGATCCTTATCCGCCATAGTTCCACCCCTTATTTTCTAAGCAATTTTCGCTGTTTTTAGGAGACCGTTTTTTACCTTGATTTCACAGACGTTCTCCCTCGCCTTTTCAATGCTGTTTTATCCCGTTTTAAAGCGATTTTCGCGCTATTTTCGCAGACATTTTCCGCCTGTGCTTTTCAGGTGATTTTCGTCATTTATTTCGGCGAATTTTCCGCCCTTATTTCACAGTAAATTTCAGCCCGGATTTCCAACCTCGGAATCGACCTCATTTATCAGCCCGATAACGTCCTCCAAAGAGCCCGCGCACGCATAAGCGAGATCCGACAGTTCCCCGTCGGGCGGCGTAAGATCGGGCACCATTACCGTGACGCACCCCGCCGACGCCGCGGAACGCACCCCGTTCGGCGAATCCTCGAGAGCCATACATTCCCGCGGCTCGAGTCCGAGCTGACTTGCAGCATACAAATAAATATCGGGCTTGGGCTTGCCCTCCCCGACCATTGTCGCGCACACTATCTTATCAAAGCACCCGAAAATTCCCACTCGCGTAAGATAATCCCTTGTGCGCTCGAGATCGGTCGCCGTAGCTATCGCGGCGGGTATTCCGTTCCCGTTCAGAAACGCCAGCAGCTCCTTTGCACCGCGTTTCAGCTTGAGAGGGTTTTGCGAAAGATATTCGTTCATAAGCTCCATTCTGCGCGAACGTATCTTCACGTAATCGAACTCCTCGCCGAATAGTCCCCGCAAATACGGTATCGCGAATTTTCTGTGCAGCGACCGTATCGCGAGCGCGTGCTCTCTCTCCATCGGGAACCCCGCCTCGTTCGCCGCCCGCACCCAGAACCGCACCAGCAGTTTTTCGGTATCGAGCAGAAGCCCGTCCATATCAAAGATAACAGCCTTGACCATACACTACCCTCAACAACAAACTACTATTCTATTTTATTATATCACACTTGCATAAAAATGTCAATAATTTTTGGCTATATTTTATACACAATTTCACTTGCGAAAAAAATATATAAAAAAATTTGCAAAAATACTTGAAATTTCCGTATTATTGTGTTATAATTGTCAGGTATGGTATTATAAACATTTATTATATATTTGGAGGAAGTTCTTAAAATGGGAATATTTGAAATTATCAGCGCGATCATTCTGATCGTCGCATGTGTATTTATAGTCGTCGTGGTTCTTATGAAGGATACCAAAACGCAGATGTCGCAGACTATCTCGGGCTCGACCTCGGACAGCTACTTCCAGAAAAACGCGGGACGCACCAAGGAGGCTATGCTCAATAAGGCGACTATCGCGGCGGCTATCGTGTTCTTCGCGCTCGCTCTCGGAGTAAATATCATCAACGTTTATTGGGGCGCGGGAAAGGATAACGGCACCTCGTCAACACCGACCAGCTCCGTTTCCTCGGACAGCTCGACGGGCAGCGACAGCTCGGACAGCAATACAAGCTCCGAAAGCTCGACAGACAGCAATTCCGGCGACAGCAGCTCGTCAAGCGGCTCCGACAGTTCGGATAACAGCAGTGCGACAACGGATAACGAATGATAATAATAACAAACGACGGGGCAGTCCTTTAAGGCTGCCCTTTTGAATAATTACGGATAAAATACGAAACATATTATATAAAGAGAGGAATTGCTTATGAACAGGCTTAAAACCAACATACTCACCGCCCTGTACAAGTCGGAGGACGGGCTGACCGAAAAGGAGCTGATAAAGCTCCTCGACCTGCCGAAAAAGCTTGCCAAGAAGCTCTCGGACGACCTTGCGGGCATGAAGAAATTCGGCGACGTCACAAATAAAAAGGGCACATGGCGGCTGAAGAACGCCGACGACTACTTCACCGCCGTTATCACGCGCGTTACACCGCGGTCGGGATTTATGACCGAGCAGGGAGAAATGCCCGTGGAGTACTTCGTTCGCGGGCGCGATATGTGCGGCGCTATCCCCGGAGACGTGGTATTGGCGAAGAGGATACTCGCAGCGGTCGAGGACAGAGATCCCGAGGCCTCCGTGCTCGCGGTGCTCGAGGAAAGCGATATGCTGCTCACGGGCGTTATCGTCGCGGAGGGCAACCGCCTTATGGTGCTCCCCGACAAGCTCTGCGACGAGCCGCTGTATATCGCCAAATCGGGACAGAACCCGCTTCACGTCGGCGATAAGGTGGCGTTCTCGATAAAAAAGCGCGGCGAACGGCACTTCGACCATACCGTAGCGATAGCGGACAGCTTCGGCTCGGCTGATAACGCGAAAGCGGGCGCGGAGGCGTATATGCTCGTGAATAATCTGCATATCGAGTTCCCCGACGAGGTGCTTCATGAGGCGGCAAAGCTCGATATCGACGAGCCCGACGCGGACGAGGTCGCAAGGCGGCTCGATCTGCGCGGCGAACCTATCTTCACGATAGATGGCGCTGACACCAAGGATATCGACGACGCGGTATCCATTGCGCGTATTGAGGGCGGCTACAAGCTCGGAGTGCATATCGCGGACGTTTCGCATTACGTCAAGAAAGGTTCGGCGCTCGACGGGGAAGCGTTCACGCGCGGAACGTCGATATACTACGCGGACAGGGTCGTTCCCATGCTCCCGAAGGAGCTTTCCAACGGCATCTGCTCGCTCAATCCGAATGTGGACAGACTCGCGTTCTCCTGCCTTATGAACGTTTCTGCGGACGGAAAGCTGCTGAATTACCGCTTTGAGAAAACCGTTATCCGCAGCCGCGTCAAGGGCGTTTACGCCGAAGTCAACCGTATTCTCGACGATACCGCCGACGACGGGATAAAGGCGAAATACGACCGCGTTATCGACCGCATACCGATAATGCGCGAGCTTGCGGAGATACTCGAAAAGAACCGCGTAAACCGCGGCGCTCCCGAGATAGATACCGTCGAGGCTAAAATAGTCACCGACGAGAACGGAATTTGCGTGGACGTAAAGCCGCGTGAGCGCGGGGTCGCCGAGCGCATCATCGAGGAGTTTATGCTTATGGCAAACAACGCGGCGGCGTCTCTCGCAATGAAAGAGAAGTTCCCGTTCGTGTACCGTATTCACGAAGCGCCCGCAATCGAAAAGCTGCTCGCGCTGGGCGATACACTGACGGCGCTCGGCGTGAACCCCGAGGGCATTTCCGAGCGCTCCACAGCCGCGGACCTAGCAAGGGTCATCAGCGACAGTAAGGACAGCGATAAGTATATCGTCATAAACCGCATAGTTCTGCGCACTATGATGAAAGCGAAGTACTCCGACGAGCCTCTCGGTCACTACGGTCTTGTGATGCCCGAATACGCGCATTTCACCTCTCCGATACGCCGATACGCCGACCTCGCGATACACCGCATACTCACCGATTACGTCTACGCGCTGTCGACGGAAAAGCTCACGAAAAAATACAAGAAATTCGCTGCCGAAGCGGCAATGCAGGCGAGCAATACCGAGCTTTCCGCGGTGCGGTGCGAGCGCGAGTGCGAGAACCTGTATATGGCGGAGTATATGAAGAACCATATCGGCGAGGAGTACGAAGGCTTTATCTCGGGCGTTTCACCGAGCGGTATCTTCGTGGCGCTTGACAACACCGTCGAGGGAATGATCTCCGTGACGCGTATGCCGCTCGGCGAGTACGAGGTGCAGCACAGCGTTATCCTCACGGGCGCGGCGAACGGCAAGGTGTTCACCGTCGGCGACAAGATCAAGGTCAAGTGTGTTTCCGTCAACGTAAACGGCGGCTTTATCGACTTTGACTTCGCGGATAACGCATAAAAAATATCGCCGTATCGGTTTCGATACGGCGTTTTCATTATGTCGTTAATTCGTTATCCGCATCCTCGCGGCGCTTTTTCACGATATCGTTTACGATACTGTTGAACGCTTCGAGCACCTTGGGATTGAACATTCCGCACTGCCCCTCGTTTATCATTTGTATCGCGGTGTCGGCGTCAAACGCCGCCTTATACACTCTCGGCGAGGTCAAAGCGTCGAACACGTCCGCGACGGCAACGACCTGCGCCCATATCGATACCTCGTCGCCCTTGAGGCCGTCGGGATAACCGCGCCCGTCCCAGCGCTCATGGTGATGACGGCAGATATCGTAGCTGTAACGGTACACCTCGTGATCCATAATATCCTCGGGCATCTCCGCAAGGATATCGCAGCCCTTGACGGTATGTATCTTCATTATCTCGAACTCCTCGGGAGTGAGCCGTCCGGGCTTTTTCAGTATGCTGTCGGGTATCGCGACCTTTCCTACGTCGTGAAGTATCGACGCGGTGCCTATCTTCACTATGGTGGACTTATCCAGATGATACTCGGGGAACATCTCGCTCACCTTGGTCATCAGCTTTATAGTGACGCTCTTTATGCGCTTTACGTGCTCGCCCGACTCGCAGTCGCGGAACTCGATAAGCGTAGCCAGCGTCTCAACCATTTGGTCGTTGATCTTGGACATTTTTTCAACGCTCTCGTTGACCATATCAACAAGCTCGTTCCTGTGACGGTAAAGCTCAATAATGTTGCCGATACGCGCCTTGATAAAGCACATACGGAACGGCTTGGAGATTATATCCACCGCGCCGAGATTGTACGCGCCCGTAAGCATCTGCATATTGTCCGCGGCGGTGATGATGAACACGGGAATATTGTAAATTTTTCCCGTCCTGTTAAGCTCCGACAGCACGCCCATTCCGTCCATGACGGGCATTATCAGGTCGAGCATAACGGCGATTATACTGTTGTCCTCATTTATGATGTCGAGAGCCTGCTGCCCGTTTTCCGCCTCAATGATGTTGTACTCGTCCTTAAAAAGCTCCGCAAGCAAAACGCGGTTGATCTCCTGATCGTCAACGACCAAAATTGAATTCTTCACAAGAAATCACCCCTCACTCACATATACTTTTTAATACAGTCGATAAGGTCACGCTGGATCTCAAGCGTCTTTTCCAACAGCTCCTTAGCCTTTTCGGGCTTATCATCGCGGAAAAGGTTCACCATTTCGGTGTAATTGTTGTACAGCGGCGTAAGTGAAAGATTGCCTACCACGCCCTTTAAGGTATGCGCGTTCGACAGCGCCGTATCGAGGTCGCCCGACTCCACATAGGGCATAACGGGCGCGTCCTCTACCACCTTCGGCAGCTTTTTGAGCATACGCTCATACAGCGCCGAGTTATTCATAAATCTTACAAGAGCGTCATCGGTGTCCACACCGAGCGACTTCAGATCTTCTATCAGTCCCATATTACCGACCTCCAAAAATAATCAAACCGAATACGTGAGCAATGTAAGCTCGTCATAATCATCGGACAGCCTGAACGCGTTCTCGGGGAGCTCGCAGTTCGAGTCGCGGAGTACCTTCTCCGCCTCGGCGAACGGGCACGGGAACACGATCTTATGTCTGAACAGCGAAATAAAGCCCGTCGCGAGCTGAGCCGCGCTTCCCGACACGAACATAAAGTGCGCTCCGAGCCGCGAGCCCTTTACCAGTACGCGCTTCATATCACCGAGACAGTCCTCGGCATGCATTGCCGCGAGCAAATGATCTCCGCCCAGCACTATCTCGAACGACGATATGCGCTTGCCCGCCGCAATATCAGCCGCCATCGCCCTAATGCGCGATACAGCCTCGTCGCCCGTAAGCACGTTCACGCCCTCGAGAACGCCCGCGCTCATCAGCTCCGCATACACGGGGTCGCCGCGCCATGTGAGCACCTCCACGGGCTTGTTCTGCGCTGCCAGCGAATGCAGCGCCGCCTTCACCGTAAGCGCAGCGCTTGTCTTTTCGCGCTCCGGAGCGACCGCCAGCAGGTTCTCGCCGAACTCCTCGTACAGACGTATCGGGTATTCCGCTCTGAAACGGCACGGCTCGCCGAGGAACAGCAGGGTCTCGTCCGCGCCCTTAGCCGCGATCATTTCGCCCTGTGCCGCCGCGTGGTCGCGGTGAACCGCGCGGAGCTTTCTGTTGGCAAGTATCGGGTGCTTGTTGACATATTCGTCATAGCCTGTCCTGTACTCGGTAACCGCGATAAATCTGTTTTCCATAACCGCCTGAGCGACAAGCATACGCACCATTACCAGACCGTCCTCATTACCCTCGGACGCGGTGAACGCGCAGCCGTCGGGAACCTTCTTGAGGGACTCGATCTCGTTCTCATACAGCTTGATATGACCGAACATCTCACGGACGCCGCTGTCACAGCCCGCAACAGCCGCCGCGCAGTGTACTGTAACGTTCTCAAAGCACGCGGGACGCTTTCCGTTCTCAAGGAACGCCTCCGAGGTCAGCACGAAGTGAATTCCGCAGTCGGCACATCTTCTGAAAATGCCCGCGAGCTTTACGGTAAAGCTTCTTCCGAAATATCTCGGAGCGCCGCCCAGAATTTCAAGCAGCCCCGAAAATTCATTGATAACGACGAACACTCTCGGCATATACACATTTTCGGGTACGGCGGAATAGTTTTCCCAACCGTTCTTGTTGAACGCAACAGTGCGTTTTTCAAGCTCGGCGGATATAACGTCAATAAAGTCGAACGCCGTTTCGCCGTCGAAGTCGGAAACTGCGTATCTGATGTGAGCCGCGGGCTTCTCCGAGTACTTCATCAGTCCGCCGTCGCCGCAGTCGTACAGCCACAGCTCCGCATCGTCGGGATGAGCACGCTCGATTATCTGCGTGATTATCCTGTCGGCGAGCATTTGTCTGTCGCCGCCGCTCTTGCCGCAGATAAAGGTTATCCCGCCGCCGACGTCCATATTCACGGGACTGCTGTCGACGCTCACGCCGATCTTTACCTCGGGCAGCTTGCGGCTGCCCTTGCGCGGTCTGCCGTCAGCAGGCTGAGATACGGGTCTCGGCGCGGGCTTTGGCGCTTCGGCAGCAGGCTTCGGCTGAGCAACAGGCTTTTCGGGCTCAGTTTTCACGGGCTCGGTGATATGCTCGGGCACGTGCGCAGGCTCAACGCGCTGCTCTACGGGCTTAGACTCGGGAGCCGCCTGCACCGTCCGAACAGGTTCGGGAACGGGGCTGACGTGCTCGTGAACTTCGGGCGTTTCGGGCTCGGATATCACGGAAGAAAGCTCCGATACCACCGAAACGCTGACCTCCTTCTCCTCGGGAGTGGGCCGCGGAAGATTGAACAGAATATGCGCTGGAACAGGCTCGCCGTTTTCCATAAGACGAACCTCGTCGGGTATCTCCTCGTCGGGACGCGTTTCATATCCATGCTGAACCGCGGGTCTTACGGGCTCGGCATATGTGCCCACCGCAACTGGCGTCGGGTGAACCGCCTCCGGCTCGGGGGTATGCTCCGCGTGAGCCGCCTGCTGACGGCGCTGATCAACGTAAACGCGGCGGATATCCTCGGGAATATCTGAGGGCGCGGAGTACCAGAACAGGCTTTCGCGCGCGTCCTCGATCCAGAAGCCGCCGTTTCTGCTGCGGATAGAGGTCGCGAGCGTGCGAACCTCCTTCTCGACGGGAGTTTCGTCCGACGAAGCGCCGTGAGTGAGCACGACAAGCACGCCGTTCTGCCGCGCGCTTCTGCACACGGAAACAGCCTTGTCGAGCATATCGTCCATATAATTCTCGGGGAAGCCGTTCAGCACGAGCACGCGCGACACCTTGTCCGGAGTAGGCGAGGACTGCGCAGCCGACACAAACTCGCCGAGCTTAGCCTCCGCGTCGGATATTGACTGCGGAACGGTGATAAACGGATTTACGCCCTTGCCGAGCGCCGCTATATGACCGAGACCGTCCGCGGTGAATGTAGACGGGTCGCAGAACATCATATCGGTGATATCCTGCCCGATATACTTTATAAGATTGATCAGCAGACGCTGAATGCCGCCCATAAGATACGTCTGATTGCGCTCGTCATAGTCGAGGAACAGCACGCCGCCCTTATCGGTCGGCACCTGATAAGGTGCGCCGATAGTACGCGCCGCCGCGTTATACTCGCCGTTAGAGGACGCGGAAAGCTCAATTTCCACCTCCATAGGTACCGACAGCTTCACACGGCGCTGACCGATACTTATAAAATCCTTTGACGGCAGCTCAACCGTCCCGGGACTGTTGAACGCGGACTTATCGAATACCAGCAGCTTGAGGTACTCCTTGAAATCGTCCGACTGTATGTAAGCCTTGACCTTCTCGTCGTGCTGTTCCTTGCGGTCATTGAGCGCGGCAACGTCGCTGTCGTACTGACGCTTTGCCTGCACCTTGCTGCCATCGATAAGGTGCTTGGTCTGTTCGATCTTCTGCTCGTAAAACTTTATCTGACCCGTGACCTTTGTATACAGGGTCTCGGCGTTGGGGTCGTTATGAGAATCGAGCTTTATGGTCTGACGTATGCTCTCGAGCTGACCCGCCGAGGTCTCGAAAGGAGCGGGTGCTTCCTCGAGACCGTCGGGCTGAGCGTGCTCCTTAGCATAATCGAGAAGATAATCGAGCTTATGCATTTTCTCGTGTATCTCGCCTATTTTTTTGTTCAGATCCTCGTCGGAGGAGCTGCAATAATCGTTGTATTCCTTGAAAGCGGCGTCCATCTCCGAGGATATCTGCTTTTCCTCCTGAGCGAGCGCCATAAACTTGCCAAGCATTTCGTTTACTAAATCTGCCATATTTTTTCTCCTTCTGGGCTTCGATGATACAAGCGCGTGTATCACGGTCAAAACCATGCCTATGTAATAATTATACCTAAAAAAAACGCGCGTGTCAATAGATTTTATTAACTTTGTACAATATTTTGTGAAATGTTTTCGTTTACGGAGTAAATATTGACGGAAATGGCGTGGAATGGGTATTACGGGATTTTTTGGTAAAGCAAATTAGGTTATTAGTTTTGTATATCAGAATTTAGCGCAGTAACACTATGACCCAAAAATCGGGATTCCAAAGGGACTGGTCCCTTTGGCGGGATGCAAGGGCAGAGCCCTTGCCGGGTTCGGGCGGAGCCCGAAATGCCGCGTAGCGGCAAAAATAAAGAGCGCTAAAAGGGCTTGGGGAAAAACAAGAGTTTTTCCCCAAATCGGTGATTTTGCCAACAGGCAAAATCACCGATAAATCACTTTTTTCTGCCGTTGGCAGAAAAAAGTGATCCGCGCTCTATGCAACACCTTACTGATATAAATTCCGATTTACACCGACTAAAAAACCGCCGCACCAAACTGTGCGGCGGTCAATATTATTACATCGGTTCCACGCCGAGGAACTCCTCGAGAGTAAGACCGCTGTCGTAAACCAGCTTAGCCGTGCTCTTGCCGAGCCAGCGGATATGCCACGGCTCGTAATCGTAGCCCGTTTTGTGCTCGCAGCCCTTTGGAAAACGGATAACGAAACCGTACTTGCAGCAGTTATCGGTCAGCCATCTGCCCTCCTCGGTATTGACGTAATCCTCGCTGAGCTCGCCGATATCCATTGCCAGTCCCGTCTGATGCTCGCTGTGACCGGGCTGCGCCGAGTACATGATCACTTTGTCGTAATCGTCTATCTCGCAGTAGTAGTCGAAAAGCTCCGTCTGAAGCTCGTAGCTGCGGTAACCCGAAACCAGCGGCAGAGAATACCCGGTGTCCTCGCGCATTTGCAGCAGCGCATTGTACGCGTCGTCTATGACCAGTCCAAGCTCCGCGCCGTAATCCTCGGGAACGGAATACTTTTTATTGACGATCAGCACTCCCCCGACGTAGGTCACGCCGTCCTTTTCGACGGGAGCGGGCGCTTTTATCTTCGCCAGGCACGTACCCTCGCAGTTGATATCCTCAAAGGAATTCAGCACCGTAAGCAGACCCGCGCCGTATATCTCACCCTTCTCGCGGATACCGAGAAAACCGCCGAGCTCGAGACTTCCGTCCAGTATCAGCTTTCCGTTCAGCAGGAGATTTCCGCCGCTCTGTATCTTTATCGAGCCGCCCCTCTCGCAGTTGACCGTGCCGTCGACCGTAAACTCCGCGCCGTCCCGTATGTACAGCGTCTCGCCGCTCTTTACCGTAAGCGTTTCCGCTGCCGCGATAGTCATATCCTCGGAGACTATCTTGTCGCTGCGGACGGGAGCGTTAGCCTGAACGTCCGAGGAACTGCTGCTCGGCTCGCTTACCGTGTTTATCACTATCAACGACGAAACGCCGCTCGTAGGACGCGAATTCGTCGGCTGCGCGTCACAGCCGCATACGGTAACCGTTAAAGCCGACAGCAAAGCGCATATTTTCAAATATCTTTTCATTGCGTTTCCCCCTTTTTATTCCCCTGTTTTCTACATTATAACACCATTATCCGAAAAAAGCAATAGCGATATCTGACGAAAACCTTACGATTTTGTGAAATCAGCCACAGACCTCAATAATCGCATGCGCGAACAATACCGCGTCCTTAAGCAGTTCCTCAACGGTGATGAACTCATTCGCGCCGTGCATATGATAATCCGTATCTCCACTGCCGTCACTCGGTTGCCCGGCATCCGTGTCAGGCTTTGGTGACGGCTCCACAACATCCGTGTTGTGCCGCTCCGCGCCGAACGCAACGCCGCCCTCGATATTATGTACGTAAGTGCCGCCGCCTATGGCGATACAAGCGCCCTTTTCACCCTCAACGCGCTCGTATACCGACAGCAGCTGCTTTACGAACTCGCTGTCCTCGGGAACGACGTGCGGCTCGTTGCCCAAAACTATCTCATACTTCAATTTATGGCTTTCCAACGCGGAGCATACCTTATCCTTGACCGTCTGAAGATCGACACAGGTCGGGAAACGTATGTCCACCGTGCCCTCGCACTCGCCCGACGGCATAATAGCCAGAGTGCTCAAAACACAGGTGAGCGCGCCGCTTTCGTCGGAGCACTTTAAGCCGAGGGAAGCACCGTCCGTTTCACCGAACGGGAACAGCTTTTCGATACCCCGAAGTCCCGGCTCGTCTGTCACGCGGTTCATAAGCGAAAGCAGCGCCGTCACCGCGTTCACGCCCTTTTCGGGGGTTGAAGCGTGAGCCGCCCTGCCGTCGCAGGATATAAAAACGTTGTCGCCGCGTTCGGTCACGGTGAATTTCGCCTCAGACTCCTCGGGAATAGCCGCCTTGACTTTATCGGCAGTAACGCGGCGCATTATCGCCTTTGCCTTGTCGGCGACAGCGTTCGGAGTAACTCCGCCGCGGAACTCCATATAGTTGCCGCCCGTGTTCCCGCTGAACCGCACGCCCAACATTCCCTTTTCGATGTTGATAACGGGAAAGCTGCCGTCGGGCGTGAACACCTTGGGAGGGAACTTCGCGTGCTCCTTGTACAGCTCCAAATCCTTCGAGCCGTTCTCCTCGTCCGTGCCGAGTATCAGCCGAACGCCCTTTTTAAGCGGTATGCCGAGCGATTTCACCGCGTTCATAGCCCACAGCGCCGCCAGCGCGGGACCCTTGTCGTCGACAGCGCCGCGCCCAAACAGCACGCCGTTCTTCTCTGTAAGCGTGAACGGATCGGTATTCCAGCTGTCCTCAAGCGCGGGAACGACGTCCAGATGCGCCAGAATACCCAGCTCGGGATCTTGACCGTAATCCGCGCACAGCACGGCGTCGCCTATCACCGACGTCGCAAACCCCATTTTTTGGCAGTACTCCTCCGCTTTCAGCAGCGCCCTCTTAGCCTCGGCTCCGAACGGCGCGCCGCGCTCGGGCTCGTCCTTTACGCTCGGTATAGCGACAAGCTCCGCCAGATCCTTAACGATCTCGTCCTTGTGCGAATAAATAAACTCCCGTATTTTCTCGTCCATATTTCCTCCTGATTTAATAGCCGCGCAATTTCGGCGAGCCGTGCTCCGCTCGCTTCAATCCGCTATGCTGTTTATTTTTTCATCATCTCGATCATCATATCGGCGACCTTGTACACGTCGCCGCAGCTCGTAGTAATTACCAGATCGCCCTCTTGAACATTATCCACGACGTACCGCGCGACCTCCTCGAACGTCGGAAACCACACGCAGCCGTCTATCTTAGCAGCTAAGTCCTTGGAATAAATGTTATACGTGTTCTTCTCGCGGCTGCCCATTATCTCGGTGAGCACTACCTTATCCGCGACAGACAGCGCCTCGGCAAACTCGTCGAGCAGCGTCGCCGTTCTCGAATAGGTAAACGGCTGATGAACGCACCACACGCGTTTAAACGACATCTCCTTTGCGGTTTTGAGCGTCGCGGCGATCTCCGCGGGGTGATGTCCGTAGTCGTCCACGAACACGACCCCTTTGACCTCCGCCAGCTTCTCAAACCGCCGCATAGCGCCCGTGAAACTCTCCATACCGCGCTGCAAAGCGTCGAGCGGAATCCCCGCGGAATACGCCGCCGCGCAAGCCGCGACCGCGTTATACACATTATGAAGCCCCGGGACGTTGACCTCGATACGGCACAGCTCCTCTCCCTTTTTCACAAGCGTAAACTCGCGCCTGAAGTCGGATATCTGCCGTATATCCGCGGCATAGAAATCGTTGGTCTCGCTTGCTCCGTAGGTCACAAGCGCCGCGGCGGTATTGCACCTTCTGACGACCTCCATGGTGTTCTCATCGTCGCCGTTCGCGATTATCAGATCGGTCGTAATGCCGCAGAACTTCGCGAACGAAGCCTTGAGATTATCCATGGTCTTGAAATAATCCATATGATCCTCGTCGATATTGAGGATAACGGAGATATTCGGGAACAGATGCAGAAACGTGTCCTTGAACTCGCACGCCTCGCACACCATATACTCCGACTTCCCCGCTCGTCCGCTGCCGCCGATAGCGCGGAGTTTTCCGCCTATGACCGCCGACGGGTCGACGTCCGCCGCAAGCAGTATCGACGTAAGCATTGACGAGGTCGTGGTCTTGCCGTGCGTTCCCGAAACACAGAACGCTTTCGAGAACTGCTCCGTCACCAGTCCCAGCAGCTCCGCCCTTTCCGCGAGCCGAACGCCGTTTTCCGCAGCCCTGCGCGCCGCGATAAGCTCGGGATTATCCTCCATTATCGCCGCCGAGAACACAATCAGATCAGCGCCCTCGATATTCTCCGCTCGCTGACCGAGCGTCACGGGAATGCCCATTCCCCGCACAGCCTCGAGCGTCGCGGTCTCGTTATTGTCCGAGCCTGTAAGGTAATACCCCTTTGTATGCAGTATCTGCGCCAACGGATACATACCGCTGCCGCCGATACCTATAAAGTGTATATGCTTTTTGCCCGTAAGGAAATTTTCCACAGCAAATTCCTCCTAAAAATGATATCCAAAAAATATATGCCGCGCCCGGAAAATTTATGAATAATCCGCCGCGTAATTTCCAAAAATAGTATTGTCAAAATTCTTTTAAAGGATACGGAGGTCAAACGCAGCCGAATCCGGCTGTTTTGACCGAGGTCTCCTTGAAAACGGAGGAAAAAATGGAAATCAGCGACATCAAAATCAGAAAGACAATGCACGAGGGCAGGCTCCGCGCGGTGGTCTCGATAACCATCGACAACGCCATCGCCATACACGACATCAAGCTCGTTCAGGGCGACGAGCGTATGTTCGTGGCAATGCCCAGCCGCCGCGAGGACAGCGGTGTCTTCCGCGACATCATTCACCCTATCTCCTCGAATATCCGCGAGGAGATCGAGAATAAAATTCTCACCGCCTACAATGACTATATCCAGTAGCTTTCACTTAGCCAATAACAGCTTGGTTTTCAGAATGGCTATCTGCGTTTTTGCGTCTTCGATCTCATTATTCATTATCATTTCCGCCGCTTTTTCAAGCGGTATTTTTTCTACGTCGAGGAACTCGTCCGCGTCGAGCTTTTGCGTACCGTAGTTCAGTCCGCGCGCTAAGTACATATGTATCACCTCCGTGTCATAAGCGGGGGTGGGGATAAGGCAGCCCAGATAGTCGAACTTGTCGCAGGTGCAGCCCGTCTCCTCTTTAAGCTCGCGAAGTCCGCACGCGCGGTGATCCTCGCCGAACTCCAGCTTGCCCGCGGGTATCTCCGGCAGCACCTTTTGATGCGGATAGCGGAACTGCCGAACGAACAGCACGTTATCCTCTTCGTCGAGCGCCACGACGCACACTCCGCCCGGGTGCTTTATCACCTCGCGCGTTACCGTATCGCCGTTCTCGACCTCCGCCTTGTCCACAAAAAGCTTGACTATTTTTCCGTCAAACTTCTGCTCGCTCTCAATGGTTTTCTCATTCAAGTGCATAACTTTAGTCTCCTGATCTAAATTTGAAAAATCGTAATCCCGCCGCAGGCGGGTCGATTTACCGACCCTTCGGACACTTTTCGGATTTTCCATAAACACCGTAAGGCTTATTATTTTTACAGCGCGCCTTTACAGCGCCGCCCGTCATGCCGCTTCTGATTATAACGCGATTAACAATGCGTTATTTGTCGTCATTTTTCTCGCTGTCAAGCTCCTCCATAACACGATCCGCCTCGCCGTCCTTGGATATCTCGCCCGGACGGATACTGTTAAAATCACAGCGCTCCGTATTCATAAAGCGCTCCTCCTTTTCGGGGAAGCTTATCTCCACATCGCCCGCCTTTTCGCCGCGCTCGGGACAGTCGTATATCTGCCGCGTAAGCGTACCGATATAAGACTTGTGCGCCTTTACGCCGTCGACCTGATCCTGATCGTAGAGGTGAACATACGATAATCCCTTCTCACGCCTGAATATCGCAAAGAACACGTAATACGCCGCCAGAAGCAGAATTCCGACGATCGTCGCGATAACGCCGTACTTAAGTCCCGGGGTCTCATACTCGAACGATATCTCGCAGATACCCTCGGGAACGCGGATCCCGCACAAGCCGCCGTTGATCTTGTCGACCTCGACGGGACTGCCGTTCACGGTCGCAGACCAACCCTTGCACCACGGCACGCTGAACACCACCAGCTTTTCGCCGTCGTAATCGCTCATTGCCGTAAAACCATTTTTATTTATACTGAACTGCTTTACGCCGCTGTCAATGCGCTTCTGCGCGTCGATCTTGAACCGATCGAGCGAAATATCCCACGCGGTATCGTTGTCGTGGGTGAGTATATCCGAATACTTCTCCGCCTGCTCATCCGTAAGAATAGCGCAGCGCACCATAAGGTTGTCCACCTTTCTGTTTCCCTTTGCCTCGGATCTGAGAAAATAGCTGTCGTAAGCAAATCCCATAGGCAGAGCGTAGTCGGTCTTGTATACGTCGTAAAAGCCCTGAGTATCCATATACTCGTAGATAGCCATATCGTCCAGAACCGTTTCGCGTCTTGAATCGGTCATATCCTGAGGTATCATTATATATTTCACGCGGGCAAACGCTCTGAAGCCGTAACGATCCGTTTCGGGAGCGGAATTTACCGAACGCGCGCCGTTGTCCTTATGGGGTCTTATCAGATCGTACAGGTCGAACGTCGAACCGGGAACTATACTTGTAAAGCTCTTGAGCGAGCTCATATTCCAGAACATATTAACGTTGTTTGTCTCGTCTACGCCCTCTATACGGTAGAACTCGGGGTCGTCGATATTGAACTCCGCGTCCACCATTTGGTTGAACCGCCCGACCTTCGGACCGATGATCCTGCCGTAGCTCAAAAAGTAATATCCCAGTATCATCGAGCAGAATATCGTCAGCGAGGTAACTCTATACAGGAACACGTCCGCGGAGACCTTTTTGCGCATACGGATAACCAGCCACACCATCACAAGGAACGCCGTCGCGATAAACAGCGCGACCCAGACCGCGGGGCTCATATCCGTCATCAATCTCAGCACGAGAATGGTCTCATCCTCTCCCTCGGAATTGGTGATACTCTTGCTGAACGGCGCGAGTACCGCCAGCGTGCCCATTACCGCCGCGCATACCGCGCACGCTCTCATACCGAGCTTGAGATCAAGCTCCTCGTGCTCGAGAGTATACACCGTCGCAAGGCAGCATATCAGCTCGGGCATATAAAACCAGCGCGTGTAGAAATTGTTGTTGAACATAGTGAACGACGCGTTAAGTCCCGGCACCATAGCGAACAGCAGACATATCGGGAGAAGCACTCTCGCCCAATGTCCCTTAGCGCCCTTTACGAACGCGAACACGCCCGCCATTCCGAACAGCGGCAGGTACAGCGCCACGCTTGACCACTTTGCGTTCGCATTGGAGAACATCGCGTTTCTCGCCGCGACCTCGGGCGGGAAGAACATACTTTCCAAAATAAGACCGTAACGCTGTTCGCTGCCGTAAAACAGGAAGTCCCAGTCGGTGAGCATATTCGTCGTACGCGGCACGTCCAGCACCTGATATATCGACGGGATAAACAGCACTCCCGCTATCATCACGCCGACGATACTTTCAAACGCAAGACACAAAAAGCCCTTGAGATTCAGAACAAACCGCTTATCCATACCGTATCGTACTAAAAAGTATATCACAAGGAACACGCACTCGCCGATAAAGAAGAAATAGTTGGCGAGACAGTTTATCGCAACGGTAAGCGCGAACACCGCGTGACGCTTGTTTATAACAGCCTCTTCGAGACCGATAAGCAGCAGCGGGAACCATATGATAGCGTCCTGAAACTGAAAGAAGATATTGTAGAGGTTAAAGCTCGAAAACGCGTACAGTATGCCGCCGATAAGCGCGGTCTGCGGCTTCGTGACGAAACGCCGTATATACATATACGCAAACAGTGAAAACAGCGCGATCTTCACGCACAGCAGCGGAGCCATAAGGTACTCCGATATCGACGCGGGGAACAGGCACATAAACCAGAAGAACGGACTGCCGAGCGTGTAATACGTATAGCTGCCGACGAAGTTCGCGCCCAGATCGGTCTGCCAGTCCCAGGCTGTCAAGCCCTCATGAACCTTCTGCACGCACAGCTTGAAGAACGGTATCTGCTGCGCGTTGTAGTCGCCGTAGAAAATGAAGTATCCGCCGTCGATTATAACAAGGGGCAGAAACATTACCGCCGCCATTGCCAGCGCAACCAAAAAGGCTTTTTGATAGTACTTTTTCTCCTGCTTAAACATAATATTTTGTTCCTCCGATATTTATGAACTACATTTGATTTGTTTATTATGAATTATTTACATCTTTTCGGGCGCCTCAATTTTTAACAGCGTCAGAACATTATTTATAACGGTCTTTACCGCCCCGCACAAGGCAAGGCGCGACAGCTTTACGTCCGTCTCCGCGTCCTTTATCGGACAGCTGTCGTAGAACTTGTGGAATATCTGCGCGAGCTCGTAAACATATTTTGTCAATTTAAACGGGCTGTATTCCTCCGCGGCTTCATTTATCAGCTCGGGGAGCGCCGCAATTTTACGGATGAGCGCAAGCTCGGCTTCCTCGGTGAACTTCACCGCGCCGCCCTCGTACCTAGCGCCGTCGTCCGCCATTTTCTCGAGCACGCGGCAGATCCTCGCGTGGGCATACTGCACATAGAACACGGGGTTCTTGGAGCTTTCCTCGACCGCTAAGTCAAGGTCGAAATCAAGATGCGTGTTCGTATCGCGGAGATTAAAGAAAAATCTCGCGTTGTCTATCGGTACCTCGTCGAGCAGCGTCGAGAGCGTAATCGCCTTGCCCGAGCGCTTTGAGAGCTTTACAACCTCGCCGTCGCGGACAAGATTGACCATCTGACACATAACCACGTCGAGACGCTTCTCGTCGAGACGCATTGCCTGTAAGCATATTCTCATACGCTTTACATAACCGTGATGATCCGCGCCGAGAACGTCGATAGCCTTATCATAGCCGCGCGTCACAAGCTTATTGTAGTGGTACGCGATATCGGGCACGATATACGTCGGAAAGCCGTTTGAGCGAACAAGCACGAAATCCTGCTCGCCGCCGAAATCGGTCGCCCTCAGCCACAGCGCGCCGTCCTGCTCGTAGGTGTGACCGCCCGCCTTGAGGTGCTCTATGACCTCCTTTACCGCGCCGCTGTTATGCAGACTGCTCTCCTTGAACCAGTTGTCGTACTTGATACGGTACTTGAGCAGATCGGTCTCGAGACGCGCCTCGTTTATCGGCAGAGCGTAATCGACCAATGCCTTCTGTCTGTCCTCCTCGGAGCAATCCGCGAATTTATCGCCGTTTTTGTCATAAAAATTCTTGGCGTGTTCGATTATATCCATTCCGAGGTATACGTCCTCGGGCATGGGAAACGTCTCCGTATCGCCGTAGATCGCGGCGGTGAACTTCTCCATATCATTTCCGCACTCTCCCGCGATCCTTTGACCGTCCGCGCCGCATATCTGCGTATAGCGCAGCGAGAGCGACTTCCCGAACTTGTTTATCTGATTGCCCGCATCGTTGATGTAGAACTCGCGGTCGGCGGTATAGCCCGCCTCCTGTAACAGAGAAGCCAGGCAGTCGCCGATAGCGCCACCGCGCGCGTTGCCGATATGCATGGGACCCGTGGGATTCGCCGAGACGAACTCGACCAGCACGCGCTTTCCCGCGCCGAGATCGGTCTTTCCGTAATCGCCGCCAAGCTTCAGCGTATTCGTGACCACGCCCGAGAACCAGCTCCCGCCGAGGTGGAAATTCAGAAATCCCGGACCCGCGACCTCTATTTTATCAAAACCCGTGCCGTCGAGCATAGCCTCGTCGGCTATCATCTGCGCGAGCGCTCTCGGATTGGTTTTCAGCGCCTTTGCCGAAACGAGCGCCGCGTTCGCCGAGAAGTCGCCGTGAGCGCTGTCCTGCGGCACCGTCACCTGAAACGCGGGCAGCGGCTCCGCGGGTATCTTTTCCGCGCCGACAAGCCTGCCCATAGCGTCCATTATTATCTCCTTTACGCCGTTTTTGGCGTCCTTAACTGCGTTGTAGTACATAATTTTGTCATCTCCCGAATTGTTTACATCTTGACCCGTATACTGATCTCGTTCTCCGTCATCAACCCCGAATTCACGTCTATCGAATATCTCAGATGAATATTGCCGCCGTTCTCGTTAAGGCTGTTATGCAGCTCGTGAGTAGTGATTCCCACCATACACTCGCCGTACTCCGTGCCGTAATGACAGAAATGCCGAACGCCGTCCTCGAAGACCAGGCCCGAAAACGTTGTTCCCGTCCTCGTCATCGTCATCATCTTCTCGTCTATCTTCAACTGCGCGTGACTTCCCTCGTAGCCCGTCGCCTCGCTCTCGTCGTAATCGATAAAATACGACCCGTTATGATATCTGAACTCGCCGCGCGTGAACAGCTCCGACTCGTCCGTTATCCCGTCCGAGGTCTGTTTTATGTTCAGAAAAATCGAACAATTATCCATAATGTTATTAAAATCTCCCTAAATTTTTAATTATTCTCCGCCGCCAGCTGAATAAGTCTATCCAGCAGCGCGGGGTACGGTACGCCCATATTCTCCATGAGCTTGGGGTACATACTTATCGGCGTAAAGCCGGGCATGGTGTTGATCTCGTTAAGTATTATATCTTTCTCCGTGACGAAGAAATCAACTCTTGCCAGTCCTCCGCAGCCGCAGGCTCTGTACGCCCTCTTCGCGATATCGCGCAGACGGTGCATTTCCTCGTCCGTTATCTTCGCGGGGATATCAAGCACCGACGTGCCGAGCTTGTACTTCGCGTCGTAGTCGTAGAACTTCTCCGCGGGCGTTATCTGCCCCGGTACGGACGCTATCAGGTCGATACCGTTTCCGAGTACCGCGCACTCGACCTCCTTGCCTATGACCTCGCGCTCCACAAGCACCTTGTGACCGTGCGCGAACGCCACCTTCAATCCCTCCTTGAGCGCATCGCGGTTCTCCGCTCTCGAAACGCCCACCGACGAGCCTGCGCTCGACGGCTTTACATAAACGGGATAACCGAGTGCTTTCTCGATATCCTCGCACGCTTTGTCCATATCGCCGAGGGATTCGCGGCAGATAAGCCTGTAATCAGCGGTCTTTATCCCCGCCGCCTCGAGCACCGTATGCGTTATCGACTTATCCATGCACACCGCCGAGCTTGTCATATCGCAGCCCACGCACGGCAGTCCCGCGAGCTGGCACATTCCCTGAACCGTGCCGTCCTCGCCGTTCGCGCCGTGAAGCACGGGGAACACCACGTCCACCTTGCGCAGATACACGTCGCTGTCGCCGATAACGATTATCCCCTTATGCACCGCGTCGGGGCTCAGCACCGCCGTACAGCAGTCGGGATTGTTCTCCCACTCCCCAGTCTTAATGTACTCATACTCGCCCGGATAATACATCCAATGACCTTTTTTTGTTATCCCGACGCACAAAACGTCGTATTTCTCGGCGGGAATGTTCGTCAGCACCGAATATGCCGAGAGTAGCGATATCTCGTGCTCGCTCGACGCACCGCCGAACAGCACGGCAACCTTCTGCTTTGCCATTTCAATATACCCTCGCGAACCGCTTATCTGTTGCTCGCGTCCTTTCTTTATGCCATTTTATGAAAATTTATTACGCAAAATGCTCATAAAATAATATTCCGCACAATAACTCAAATTACATTATACCACAATCTTCCTCGAATTTCAAGGGGGTATTTTGCCGATACAGTACTCTCTTTAATATAATACCGCGCAATTGCTCAAACGGTCGCGGTAAATTCACAATTATATCATAAAAAAGAAGTAATTTGTGAAAAATGCCGAAAACCAATTGACATTTACTTTGAAATATGTTATAATAATTATATAATTTCTTAAAATCGGATCATTTGGGAGGATTTAATAATGGCTATTTTAGTTACCGGCGGAGCCGGATTTATCGGCTCCCATACGTGCGTTGAGCTGCTGAACGAGGGCGAAGAGATCGTCGTTATGGATAATTTCTACAACTCCAACTCCAAGGCGCTGGACGGAATTAAAAAGATCACCGGCAAGGATTTTAAGTTCTACGAGGCGGATATGCTGGATATGCCCGCCGTAGACAGAATTTTTGACGAAAACAATATTGAGCAGGTAATCCATTTCGCGGGCTACAAGTGCGTTCCCGAGAGCGTTAAGAAGCCGCTGGTATATTACTCGAACAACCTGCGCGGAACGTTTAACATTCTCGAGACGATGAAGAAATACGGCTGCACGAAGTTCGTGTTCAGCTCCTCGGCGACCGTTTACGGTATTCCCGAAAGTGTTCCCGTGTACGAGGACTTCCCGCTGTCGGCGATAAATCCCTACGGCTCCACCAAGCTGATAATCGAGAACCTCTGCCGCGAAATGTATCAGGCGGACAACTCGTGGACTATGATACTTCTGCGCTACTTCAATCCCGTGGGCGCTCACAAGAGCGGGCTTATCGGCGAGGATCCCAACGGCATTCCCAACAACCTTATGCCGATAGTGCTCGATAAGGCGGTCGGCAAGCGCGATACCTTGCAGGTCGCGGGCGACGATTATCCCACGCCCGACGGCTCATGCATACGCGACTATATTCACGTCGTCGATCTTGCCAAGGGTCACGTCGCGGCGGTCAGAAAGGCTCGCGAGCTGGAGAACGGCTGCCCCGCGTACAATCTTGGCACGGGCAAGGGCTACTCGGTATTCGAGGTGCTGAATACGTTCCAGAAAGTCAACAATATCGATCTCGGCTACACCGTGGGTCCGAGACGTCCCGGTGACGCGGCTTCCTGCTTCTCCGACCCGTCGCTCGCCGAAAAGGAGCTTGGCTGGAAGGCGGAGCTGGGTATCGAGGATATGTGCCGCGACGCTTGGCATTTTGTTCAGGTGCGCGGTAAGGAGCAATAATTTACAACGTAAAAGCAAAACGTGTTCACACTTCGTGAAAATCGGGCGACGGTGTGAGCACGCTTTAATACTAATATTTAAAATCGGAGTATAGACAAGATCGGAGGCTGCCATGCAGATTTGCGATAAATGCGGAAATCAATGCTTTGATAACGAGCGTTACTGCTCCGCGTGCGGCGAACAGATACAAAACCGCAAGCCGCTTAAATGCGACTACTGCGGCAGCGTCGCCGTTGACCTCAAAAGCAACACCTGCCCCTCCTGCGGAGCAAAGCTGGCGTTCGACCTGATAACGTTCACGGATAAGATGAGCACCTGCGGCAGCTGCGGCGAAAAGACCGCTCCCGAGGCGGCGTTCTGCGGAATGTGCGGCGCGCGCACGGCGTTCGGGGAACAGCAACACGCCGAACTGAAGGATAAACAGCGGCGGAGACGCGTGACCGCGATAACGCTTTCGGTCATGGGTATCGTCTTTATCGGGGTCGCGATAATTTTCGCGGTGATACTTCACGACGAGCGCGTCACGCGCGAAAGCGAGGAGGCAAGGCGGTCGTCCTACGCGGAGCGCTCTGAATCGGAGTCGCGGCAGGAGGCGGAATGGGCGGAGCTTGCCAAGACCGCCGAATACACCAAATACACGGCGCAGGAGCTTGCGGACAACGCGGGATATGTCAAGGTCGGGGATTACGTCGAGGTGACGGGAAAGATTATCACGCGCAATCAAAGCGTAATGTCAAACGATATGGAGATACTCGCTACCGAAGAAAACGAGGGCAGAGGGAAAGTGCATTTCGTCGCGTACGACAGCGTGATGGGAGACGAATTTGCCGACAGCCACTCATTCGGCGAAACCGTTACCCTGCGCGGACGGGTATCAAACGTATATGCGGGCATCAACGTCGTATGGTTTACTTGGTACGAGGAAGTAACGGAATAAATAAAAAGCGCTGTCCGATAAATCACGGACAGCGCTTATTTTTATCCCGCTGCGTTCATAATAGCGTCAACTACGTCGTTATTGAACCACATAAGATCGCGTCTGTTGAGCAAACCGAAATTCTCGCCGTTGCCTACTAAGGCGCCGTTATCCCACCAGACACACGGCACACCCGCTTCCTTAGCGGCGGTAAGATAATCGGTAACGCACTGCACTCTGCCCTCGGTGTTATTCTTGTTGACAGAGCCGAATTCGCCGATAATAACGGGAATATCGTTATCAAGGAATATAGATTTGATATTTCTGAACAAATTCGGTATTTCGCCGTTGTTCGGATCGTAAACGTCCGTACCCTTGGTATCAAGCGCGAACGAATACGGCAGATACGCGTGAACGGAAACTATGATATTGCCCGCGTTCTCCGGTATCTTCAGCGCTTTCAGATTTTCGGGCATTGACGAAGCGGCGTAGGGAGTGAGCATAAGCGCTCTTTCGGCGTTGTTGCCGCCGCTCGCCCTTACGGTCTTTACGAACGTTTCGGCATATTGATTTACGATATCTCTTGAAGCGGCGTCGCCGACCCATTCCGCACCCTCTCCGCGCAGACGCGGCTCGTTCACTCCCTCGAAAATCAGGCGCTCGCCGTAGCCCTTAAAGCGCTCGGATATCTGCTCCCAAAGCTTTCCGAGCTGTTTCAGATTCTCCTCGGCAAACTCTTCTTTCGGCATATACCACTCTTCGTGATGAGTGTTCAGGATAACGTACATTCCGTTGTCGTAACCGTAATCGACTACCTCCTGGACTCTGTCCATCCACGCCTCGTCAACGGCGTAATTCTCGTCCATATGCGTACCCCACGAAACGGGTACGCGCAATACGTTAAAGCCCGCTTTTTTTACCATATCTATCATAGGCTTGGTAGTAAGCAGATTGCCCCACGAGGTCTCCGCGCCGACACCCTCGCCGCCCGTGGAGTCCAGCGTATTGCCGAGATTCCAGCCGACCTTCATCTGCGCCACAAGCTCCTTTGCGGAGGTGATGTTCATAGGATCGTTACGCTGTTCGTTTTCGGGAACGCTTTCGGAATTTCCCTCCGAGGACTGCACCTCAGAGTTATCGGAAACACTCTGCGAACCGCTTCCGTCCGACGACGAATTGTTGTTACAGCCGCATAACGTAACGGCAAGCACCGCTGACATAACCAAGCTCATAATCCTCTTAAATTTCATAGTATTCTCCTTTTTCCGATGTTATTTACCCAGCGCCGCCTTTGTAACGGCGACGATATTCTCCGCGCAGAGACCGTACTTCTTCAGCAGCTCTTTAGCCGCGCCGCTCTCGCCGAATTTATCGTTCATGCCGATCTTGATAACGGGAACGGGACACTCCTCGAGAATCACGTCTCCGACCGCCGAGCCCAAGCCGCCGATAACGCTGTGTTCCTCGACCGTGACGATCTTCCCCGTTTCCTTTGCCGCCTTTATGATAATGTCGCGGTCGATCGGCTTTATCGTATGGATATTGATGATACGCGCGTCTATGCCCTGCTCCGCGAGCGCCCTGCCCGCCTCGACAGCCTCGGCGACCATAAGCCCCGACGCGATTATCGTGACGTCCTTTCCGTCCTTCATCGTTACGCCCTTGCCGACCTCGAATTTGTAGGTTGCTTCGTCGTTGAATACGGGCACCGCGAGACGACCGAAACGCAGATACGTCGGACCCTCGTACTCCGCCATTGCGAGAACCGCCGCCTTTGCCTCAACGTAATCGGACGGGTTGATTATAGTCATTCCGGGGATAGTCCGCATAAGCGCTATATCCTCGTTGCACTGATGAGTAGCGCCGTCCTCGCCGACGGAAATTCCCGCGTGGGTAGCTCCTATTTTAACGTTGAGGTGCGGATAGCCTATCGAATTCCTTACGATCTCAAACGCTCTGCCCGCCGCGAACATCGCGAACGAGCTTGCGAAAACGAGCTTTCCCGTAGTCGCGATACCCGCGGCTACGCCCATCATATTCGCCTCGGCAATGCCGCAGTTGAAGTGCTTTTCGGGATACGCCTTCCTGAATATACCCGTTTTTGTCGCGGCAGCCAGATCCGCCTCCAATACTATCAAGTCATCGCGCTTTTCGGCGAGCGCTACAAGTCCGTCGCCGTATGCGTCGCGTGTTGCTTTATTTTCCATATCTCTTACGCTCCTTTCATGCTTCAAGCTCGGCGAGGTGATCTCTGAGCTGCTTCATAGCGCGCTCGTATTCCTCGTCGTTGGGCGCTTTTCCGTGCCATCCGATAGAGTTTTCCATATAGTCAACGCCCTTGCCCTTTGTGGAGCGCATAATGATAACGGTGGGCTTCAGCATTACCGTTTCGGCTTCGTTGAAAGCCTTTTCCATTTCGTTGAAATCGTGAGCGTTTATGGTGATGACGTGCCAGCCGAACGCCGTGAACTTCTCGTCGATAGGGTACGGCGACATTACGTCGCCGATCTTGCCGTCAATCTGCAAGCCGTTGTTGTCGACAATAGCGACAAGATTGTCGAGCTTATAGTGAGCCGCGAACATCGCCGCCTCCCATACCTCGCCCTCCTCAAGCTCGCCGTCGCCGAGAATAGCGTACACCTTGTAGGCATCGCAGGATATCTTCCCCGAAAGCGCCATTCCGCAAGCAGCGGAAATGCCCTGACCGAGCGAGCCCGTGCTCATATCGACGCCTGGTATCTTCCCTCTTACGGGGTGCCCCTGCAAGCGCGCGCCGAGGTGACGGAGCGTTTTCAGCTCCTCAACGGGGAAAAAGCCGCGCTGCGCCAGCGCCGAATACAGTCCAGGCGCGGAATGTCCCTTTGACAGCACAAGGCGGTCGCGGGTCGGCATATCGGGCTCCGCGGGGTCTACGTGCAGGCGGTGCATATAAAGATACGCCAGCACGTCCGCTATCGACAGCGAACCGCCCGGGTGTCCCGCCTTCGCGGAATGCGTGCCCTCGATTACGCCCATTCTGATCTTTGTTGCAGTTATTTCAAGCTGCCTTATCAGTTTGTTATCCATTTAATGATCCTCCTGTTTATCTGCAAATATAGCCAAGCGATTTCGGATAATTGCTTCCCGAAAAGCCCGGGTCTATGCCCCATGCCGCGGCGATCTCGAGGACATGATCCTCGTTGGGGAACTCGACCTTGTCCCAATCGTCGGCGCTGCTTTTTATCAGGTTTGTAAATCCAAGACGTTCCTCCTCGGGAGTAAGCCCGCCCTTATTCAGCAGCACCTCGCCGTCGCAGCCGCACCAGCCGTAACCGCGGACAAGCTCGCCGTCAACGTACTTCACCCACGCGTGATACTCCGAAACGCGGTGAGTGGAGAAATATTGCAGCTCGGGGAACTTTTTCGCGCTCTCGTCGAGCAGCTCGGGCGCGAGCGTGAGCAGATCCATTCCGTAATTCACTACCAGAACATACCCGTCCAGCACCGGCGAAATAAACCGATAACCGTTATACGCCATTTCAATTCCCTTGTCCCAGTTCGACGGCTCGAAGTTCTTCAAGCCGAGCTTTTGAATAACGTCCGTCGGGGAATCCGATTTAACGCACAGCCAATTGCACTTATATCCAAACGGCACGGGAAGATCGGGCTCGGTGCCCGTCGCCGCGTGCGCCAGCGGCTTTACCGTCGGCTCGGCGGACCTTGCGGACTTGGGCGCCGACGACTCCGCCTTTGGCTGCTTATTCTTGTTGAGGTACTTGCTTTCGCTGAAAAGATCGTCTAAAAATCCCATGGTGTTTCCCTCCGTAAATTTATTTTATATCGCAAAGAAATCCCGTCGATTCGGGATATGTCTTCCGTGAAAAGCTTGTGTCTATTCCCCAAGCCGCGGCAATGTCAAGAACGTTCTGTTCGTCGGGAAAGTCGCAGCTATCCCAATCCGCATCGTTATCGGGCAACAGATTTGTAAGCCCAAGCTCCGTTTCCTCGGGAGTGACTTCTCCTTTATTCAACAACACCTCGCCGATATCGCCGCACCAGCCGTATCCGCGCATCATCTCGCCGCCGACGTACTTCACCCACGCGTGATACTCCGCGACGCGGTGAGTGCTGAAAAACTGAAGCTCCGAGAACTTCTTCGCCAACTCGTCAAGGCTTTCGGGGTCGGTATCGAGAACATCCATACCCCAATTGACGACGAGAACATAACCGTCCAGCACGGGTGAGACAAACACGCCGTGTTCGCCGCAAATTCCGTAGTTCCAGTTGCTGACGCGCGGGTTTTTCAGTCCCATTTTCTCTATGACCTCTTCGGGCGAGCTCGCCCTGATACACAGCCACGAATTCTTGTAACCGAACGGCGCGGGCTTGTCGGGAACAGTCTGCACAGTAGGTTTGTTTGCCCGTGGCGGAGCGATATTCACGCTGTGCGCCGTATTAGCCGTACCCGCGCTGTTCGACTGGGCGTTAAGCCCCATTCCGTCCGCAACCGCCTTGCCGAGCGACTTTATAAAGTCAAACATAGTTACCTCATAATTTCTCAATATAATCTATGACCTCGGCTATCGCGCCGCTGTTGTTGTCGCAGACGACAATATCCGCCGCCGCCTTCACGCTCTCCTGAGCACTCGCGACCGCAACGCCCAAGTCCGCCTTTTGTATCATCGCCGTGTCGTTCATATAGTCGCCCGACGCTACCGAGAACCTATCCTCCGCGCGAAGCAGACGTATCAGCTCCGCAAAGCCGCGCGACTTGTCTACGCCGCTCGGCAGGCACTCGAAATAATACGGCGCGGAACGCACCCACTGAGCGTCCTCAAATCCACCCGCCCGTACCGTCCTTTCCACCTCGTCAAGCTCGTCAGGGGGCGCGGCAATAACGAATTTCAGCCAGCCGCCCTCGGGTATCTCGCCGAGAGGTCTGCGGTCGGGGGTAACGCTCTCCATTTCAAGGTGCTCGCGCTCCGTTTCGTTCAAAAACGGCACGAATACCGTGTGCTTATGCAGCACCTCAAACCCGAGCTTTCCCGGGAACATATCGTTTATCCTGCGGATATACTCGCGCGCCTGAGTGCCGATCTCGCACTGCCACAGGAACCTGTCCTGCTTGAAGTCGAACACGCCCGCGCCGTTGAACAGCACCGACGGTATATCCAAGTGCAGCTCGTCCTCGACTATGCGCCTGGCCATAGCCCAGCCGCGCCCCGTCGCCGTCGTGAACAGCCCGCCGCCCGCGCGGAAACGCTCTATCGCCGCCATATCGCGGTCGAGTATGCGCTTGTCGTCCGTCAGCAGCGTGCCGTCGAGGTCGGTCATATAAATTACCTTGCCGAAATCCATATCAGTCCTCTATTCTATACTTTTCAGAAATTTCACAAAGTATTCGGGAAGCTCCGAATCAAACTCCATATACTCGCCCGTCCTCGGGTGAACGAACCCTATCTTTTTCGCGTGAAGGCACTGTCCGCCAAGCCATTTCGGCTTGCCGTTTCCATAGACCTCGTCGCCCGCGACGGGGTGTCCGATGTAGCTCATATGCACGCGTATCTGGTGCGTTCTTCCCGTTTCGAGTTGAACCGCGATGTGAGTATATCCCGCGTAATTGCGTATCACGCTGTAATGAGTTACCGCCTCGCGCGAGTTATCGGAAGTCACGCACATTCGCTTGCGGTCGGTCTTATGACGACCGATAGGCGCGTTGACCGTGCCGCTCTCCTTTATCGAGCCCGTCACGACCGCGCTGTACTCTCTCGTAAACGTGTGCGCCTTTATCTGCTCGGACAACCCGAGATGAGCGAAGTCGTTCTTCGCGACCATAAGCAGCCCGCTCGTGTCCTTGTCGATACGGTGAACTATCCCGGGGCGTATCTCGCCGTTTATTCCCGACAGACTATCGCCGCACCGATACATCAGCGCATTGACGAGCGTTCCCGAATAATGCCCCGCCGCAGGGTGGACTACCATACCCTTGGGCTTATTCACGACCAATAAGTCCTCGTCATCGTAGACTATCTCGAGCGGGATATCCTCGGGGAGGATATCGGCGCTTTCGGGCTCGGGCAGCTCCACCGCGACAAGCGCCCCCTCGGTCGGCACGTCTTTTTTTCCGCACGGCTTACCGTCCACGGTGACACGCCCTTGCTCTATCAACTTGACCGCCGCGCTCCGCGACAGCTCTGTACTGTCGGATATCAGCTTGTCCAATCGGCAGCCGCCCGCCGCCGTGAAATCAATTCTTTTCCTCGTCTCCATTTTCTCCGTCGCTTTCACCGTCCGCGCCATCGGCTATCCGCGCCTTTTTCTTTTTATGAGCCTTGATCTCGTCGGTAAGCACAACGATAAACAGCAGCACCGCACCGCATACCGCGCAAATGTCCGCGACGTTGAATATCGGGAAATTTATCAGTCGAAAGTCAATAAAATCCACGACAAGACCATCGTTAAATATCCTGTCGATCAGATTTCCAATGCCGCCGCTCAGAATAAGTCCCACGGACGCGACGTAAACGGGACGCTTTACCTTCTTGAAGATCATAGCGTACAGCAAAACCACAATGACCGCTGATGTCATGATTATAAGGAACAGCTTATGTCCCTGCAGCTTACTGAACGCCGCGCCGCTGTTCAGACAATAATAGACGTTCAGCACCTCGGTATCGCCAATTTTGATGATATGAATAGTATCCTGCAGCTCCATGTTCGCGGAGACGATATATTTCGTCAGTCTGTCCACTCCGACCAACAGAGCCGCTATCAGCAGCCAGATATATTGCAGCAATTAAAATTCCTCTTTTCGTAGGTCAAATCAGATTATTCCTATTTTATAACGCAGAATTCGGGAAGGGGAAATACCCCCTCCCCGATCGGTTATCGCTTATTCAAAATGCGTCTTGATTACGTCCGCGCAGCGTCTGCAAAGGTTCGGGTATTTGCTGTCGCTGCCGACGGTATCGTCGAACTTCCAGCAGCGCTCGCACGCGCAGCCCGCCTTCTTCGTTACCGTTACCGAGCACACTGCGCCCTTGTATTCGCCCTCGCCGCTCGCATTCACCTTAACGCCCGATACGATACAAGCGTCGGCAAGCTCGCTCTCGAGAGCCTTTACAGCCTCGTCCGCGGTGAATATCTCCACCATAGCCTCCAGCGACTTTCCGATAACCTTGTCGGCGCGCTTGAGCTCAAGAGCCGCCAGAACGTCGTCGCGGACAGCGTGTATCTTCGCCCACTTCTCCTCGTCGGCGGTCACGCCCGTTCTTTCGGGCATCTGATTGAAGATAACGGAACGCGTATCGTCGTCCTTTTTATGCGGCATAAACTGCCAGATCTCGTCGGCAGTGTAGCACAAAATAGGCGCTATCATGCGAACCAGAGCATCAAGAATAACGTACATAGCGGTCTGGACGGACTTTCTCGCGGGAGAGTCCGCAGCCTCGCAGTACAGCGTATCCTTAACAATATCAAGATAAAAATTCGACATATCCACAACGCAGAAGCTTATCAGCGCGTGATACGCGAGATAATAGTCGAACGCCTCATAGGAAGCCTTTACCTTGTCGATCACCTCGTCAAGCCGCGCGAGCGCCCACTTATCAAGCTCGCGGAGCTTATCGAACGGAGCCGCTTCGGTGTTCGGGTCGAAGCCCTTGGTGTCGTTAAGGTTGCCGAGGATATAGCGCGCGGTGTTGCGTATCTTGCGGTAGCTCTCGGAGAGCTGCTTGAGCATATCCTTGGAAACGCGTATATCCGCGTGATAGTCGAGCGAAGCTACCCACAGACGCAGAACGTCCGCGCCGAAGTCCTTGATGACCTCCTCGGGGAATATCTGATTGCCCTTGGACTTGTGCATCTGCTGACCGTTTCCGTCGACTACCCAGCCGTGAGTGCAGACCGCCTTGTACGGCGCCTGACCCGTCGTCGCGACGGAGGTGAGCAGACTCGACTGGAACCAGCCGCGGTATTGATCGCATCCCTCCAGATACATATCCGCGGGCCACGAAAGCTCGGGGCGCTCTTTCAGAACGGCCGCGTGTGTGCAGCCCGAGTCGAACCATACGTCGAAAATATCCATTTCCTTGCGGAATTTATTGCACCCGCACTCGCACTTCACGTCCGCGGGAATAAACTCGCTTGCGTCCTTTGCGTACCAAGCGTCGGAGCTTTCCGCCCTGAACAGGTCGGAGATAGCCTTTATAGTCGTGTCGTTGATTACCGTCTTTCCGCAGTCCTCACAATAGAGCATGGGAATGGGAACTCCCCATCTTCTCTGACGGGAAATGCACCAGTCGGAGCGCATATTCACCATATTCTTGATACGCTCCTCGCCCCACTCGGGTATCCACTTCACGCCCTCGATAGCCTTAATGGTCTCAGGCTTGAACATATCAACATTGCAGAACCACTGATCGGTAGCGCGGTAGATTATAGGCTCATGACAGCGCCAGCAGTGCGGATACGGATGGACGATCTTCTGCATCGCGAGCAGTGTGTTGTCGTTCTCCAGACGCTGAGCGATAGCCTTGTTGGCGTCTGCGGTCTTTAAGCCCTTGAATTCGCCCGCCTCCTCGGTGAGTACACCCTTTGCGTCAACGGGAACGATAATACTGAACATTCCCTTGTACTCGGGCTTCATGCATACCTCGAAGTCCTCCACGCCGAAGCCCGGTGCGGTATGAACGCAGCCCGTGCCGCTGTCGAGCGTTACGTGATTGCCCACGATAACGGGTGAACGTCTCGGCAAAAACGGGTGATCGGTCTCAATAAGCTCCAGCTCGCTGCCCTTAAAGCTGCCGACCGTGCTGTACTTCTTTATCCCGACGGCGCTCATAACGGTATCGACAAGCTCTCTCGCCATAAGCAGATACTCGCCGTTGGACTTGGATTCCTCGTCCTCGACCTTAACGAACGTGTACTCGTAATTCGGACCTAAACAGATAGCGAGGTTGCCGGGGAGCGTCCATGTTGTGGTCGTCCAGATAACGACATACGCCTTTTTGAGGTCAATTCCCAGACTGCCGAGCTTGCCCTTATCGTCGACCAGCGGGAACTTAACGTAAATGGAATAGCACGGGTCGTCCTGATACTCGATCTCCGCCTCGGCAAGCGCGGTATTGCAGTCCGCGCACCAGTATACGGGCTTCAGTCCCTTGTAGATGTAGCCTTTCTTGTACATCTCGCCGAATACCTCGACCTGCTTAGCCTCAAACGCGGGCTTTATGGTGAGATACGGGTCGTCGAAATCGCCCCACACGCCCAATCTCTTGAACTGAGCTTTCTGGTCGTCAAGACAGGACAGCGCGAACTGACGGCAGCTCTTGCGCAACTCCACGGGATCGACCGCGCCGCTGTCAACGCCGAGCTGCTTTATCGCCTTAAGCTCGATAGGCAGACCATGGCAGTCCCAGCCGGGTACATAATTCGCGTTGTAACCGGTCATCGACTTGTATTTTACAATAATATCCTTAAGCACCTTGTTTAGCGCGGTACCGAGATGAATGTTTCCGTTCGCGTAAGGAGGACCGTCGTGCAGCGTATACGAGGGCTTGCCCTTGTTTTTCTCGGCAAGCGCGTAGTACATACGCTCGCGCTCCCACCTTTCCAGCATTTCCGGCTCTCTCTTGGGCAAATTGCCGCGCATCGGAAAATCGGTCTGCGGCAGATTTACCGTACTGTTAAGATCCACTGACATAATGTTTCTCCTAAATTTTGTTTATATTCAAGCTGTCGACAAGCTGTTCTCCAACATATGGGGCTTCTCGACAGACTGATATTTATTTATTGTTTTTGCCGAACTGAAGTTTGTCGTGACGGGAGGTACCCTCCTCGGACTTCTTGAAGAACGGCAGATCGTGCTCTGCGGTCTTATCCGCCACGCTGTTCTCTTCCTTTACGGGCTCGTCCTTTTTATCCTTGGGCTTGTCCGCAGGCTTGGGAGCGGGCTTGGGCGCAGGCTTGACCTTCTGCTGAGCAGCCTTTGCGGCGTTAGCCTGTGCAGCCTGAGCCGCCTGCTTTTTACGCTCCGCCTCGCGCTTCTCCACTTCCTCGGCTGTTCTCCTTATATAGTCGTTCTCGCATTTCTCGGGCAGCGCCTCGATAAACGCGATATGCTCCTTATAACCCGCGAGTATCTTAGCCCTGTATTCGAGAACTTCCTTGCGAGTCTGCTGGAGAATATTCTCCTGAATTTCCTGCTGTCTGTCCATCGCCGCCTTGATCTCGGCAGCCTTGTTGTTAGCGTCGCTGACGATCTTCGCCGCGGTAGCGTCCGCTTCCGCGCGCGTTTTCTTGGAGTATTCGTCCGCGTCGTTGACCAGTCTCTCGGACTTCGTCTTTGCGTCGGCAAGCTGCTTGGTAACAGTCTCGTTGGTCTCCTTAGTGAGCTTTTCCGCCGAAGCCTTGGACTCGGCAACGATCGCGTTACCCTGCTTCTGCGCTACGAGCAGCGCGTCTCTGAGGGCGTCCTCGTCGTCGCGGTACTCGCGTATCTTATCGGCCAATACCTCAAGCTTTCTCTCAAGCTCGCCCTTTTCCTTCTGGAGCTGCGCAAACTCGTCGGAGACCTCTTTAAGGTATTCATCTACGTCATCAGGCTTATATCCGTTAAAAGCCGCCTTCTCAAATTTTTTTGTTACAATTTCCTTTGCGTTCATCTGATCTCTCTTCCCTCCGAAATTCCGCAGGATATCCTGCTCTTACCATTAACGAAAAAGCATAAACTGCTTTTATAGGAATAGCGGCGTATCGGCACGCCATTCCTATAAATACAGTGTTCAAAACCGTCAAGCAACCGGTCCTATGCATATTTTTCTATAACAACGCGCAGCCTACCCTTTTTGGTCTGCCCAACGATCTCCGCCAGACGAAACCTTCCGTAACCGCGAATTGAAATTACGGTTTTTTCCTTTACCGTGCCGCTTATATTAAGACACACCGAAAAATCCGCACTTACCTGCCCCGATTTTATGAGCGACGCGGATTTCTCTCTTGAAATATTTGTACAAGCGCCCACGATACAATCAAGCCGCAGCGATGATACCGCCGCATCTATCCTCTCAAACTTCGCACTCGGAAGCTCTCGGACAATGCCTCTTTCAACTTTTACGCCGACCCTCCCGATCTTTGTGATATCGGCGATCAGCTCCTCCGCCGTATCGAGACAAAACACGATCGCATACTCCTCGGCGGCTAAGATATCCCCCACGGCGCTGCGCTGTAAGCCCGCCGAAAGAACCGCCCCGAGAAAATCGCGGTGTGAAAGCTTATCTCTCCCGCGAAACGAAAACGTGACGGCGCGCACGGGGAAAAGCTCGTCCGCGGGCGTCTCCTCGGCGTAAGTGCCTTTGAGAAAGCCGCAGACAGTCCTTGCCGCGCCGTCATATCCCCCGTAAAATATCGGGACCGCACCCGTTTGCGCCGCGCCGTAACCTGCCACTACCGCCTCCCGCTCATTCAGAAAGCGGGAGAAACGCGGAATTCCGGTTCTTTGGCTGAGTTCAGCCAGATCGGAAATATGCGCAAACAGAAAACGTTCCTCATCGTTTGAAAGCTCGAAATTCACTTTATGCCGTATTACTCGTCGATATTGTTGATCCATTCAACATTCTTGGGCGCTACCGCGTAGGTGCAGGTATCTACCTTCTTGATCCTGCCCTCGAAAGCGGCGGCAACTCCGGTCATAAAATCAACGATACGAGTGCCGATCTCCTGATCGATACCGTTAAGGTTCAGGAAGATGATAGTGCCCTCGCGCAGCTTATCTACCGCGCCGTTCATTACCTCGTCATATCCCGACGGCTTCATGATGAACAGTCTCGGACTGCCCGAACCGCTGTGCATATTGATGATCTTAGAGCTGTTTGAATTACTGCCGTAAGAGCTCGAAAAATCGGAATAACCCGAAGAATAGCCTGCCTCCTCGTTCGTTACAGCATTGGAAGAGGTATCGTATCCATCGTCGTAATCCACAAATCCCTCGTTCTCGTCCCCCGTGCCGAAAATGCTCTTTAAAAAGTTCGCCATTGTTAATTTCCTCCCAATTATAAATATTTCCTGTATCCGAACAGACCTGAGCCTATACGGACAATTGTGGCCCCATATTTTACAGCCGCCTCATAGTCTCCCGACATTCCCATCGAAAGTGTGTCAAACACCGCATTCTCTCTGTTATGCGCGTTATCGACCTTCAAGCGCTCGAACAGCTCCTGCATTCTCGCAAAAACGCTCTCCGAACAGCCCGCGGGCGGTATCGTCATCAGACCTCTCAGCCTGATATTCGGCAGACCGGCTATCTCCGCGCAGAATTCGCCCGCGCTTTCGGCCGTTATGCCGCCCTTTGTCTGCTCCTCACCTATATTTATTTCGGTGAGTATATCCATAATTATCCCGTGCTGAGCCGCGCGGCGGTCGATCTCCTCCGCTAACCGCAGACTATCCACGGAATGAATCATTGATACCTTATCAATAATGTACTTCACCTTGTTGGTCTGAAGTCCTCCTATGAAGTGAACCTCAGCGGGCTTGTAGCTTTCCCGCTTTTCAAGGTACTCCTGCACCCTGTTCTCGCCCAGCAGTGAAATCCCCAGACCTATCGCGTAATTTATCCGTTCGGGACTGACTGTCTTGGTAACAGCCATAATACGGACGTCGCGACCCGATCTCGCTATATTCTCACAGATACCGAGGTAATTCACGCGAATATCCTCAAAGGTAGTCTGCGTATTATCGGATAACTTTTCCATCGTACAAATCTTTACCCTCGGTAACTATTTCATCATACAGCTTAAGGTAATCATCGTCGGTCTCCTGCGAGCAGATGACATACCCCTCGCCCCAGTAGACAACGTTCACCTTCTTGAACACCAGACTGTCTCCGCGCACGATGAACACTCCGCGCTCGTCATTTTCGTTGTAGCGCAGCGCCTTTCTTGATACGCGAAGTCCTCCGTAGCTGTTGACAAGCAGCTTGAAGCGCGCGGTTCTTCCCGACGCGACGGCAGAATTCAGCTTATCGCATTCGAAAATATACAGCGCTTTGTTATCGCCGCAGTTTTTCGCCGAAATGATATCCGCGTCAATAAGGTATGTACCCGAGCCGACGCGCAGCGTGACCTCGCTGCCCTCGTAAAGTCCGAACATCTTCTCGGTATCTATGATCGCCGCGACGCGCCAGTGATAATCGCCGATAAGCTTTCCGATAGCGTTTGAGCTCCGCGTTTTTACGGGAGACGCTACCACCTCGTTTATCTTATCCTCGGTGATATCCTCCGCGCTCGCGTAACCGAGCTCGCCCTCGTAGCCGTCGACTTCGCTGACGAAATAACCCGCGCCGCCCGCGATGACCTCGCGGACGCCGCCCGAAATAAGCGTGTTCAGCCTGTTGATCTCGTCGTTCAGCTGCTTTTTCTTAGTACCGTAGCCGTCGGCTGCCTTAAGCGTGATCTCGCGCTTGCACATAGCCTCCAGCAGATAACTCTGCTTGTCGCCCGCAGCGGCAAGATCGCCGTCTATTATACTCGATATGATATCCGAGTGGCTCTCGTTTATCTGTATGGAAATAGCCTCAAGCTGAGAATTATCGGTGCCGACAAGTCTTTCGGCGCTCTCGAGCACCGCGATCTGTCTTTGGAGCAGACCGATCTCTCTCAGATAAGCCGCGTCGTTATCGCTTTTGTATCGCCTTGCCACAACGGAGCTCTTGCCAACCTTTGAGCCGTTTACCTGCTCGTAGCTCAGTATGCCCGTACCGCCGTCGTAGATAAGCGTTTCATCGCGCAGATATACGCCGTCGAACGGAACCTCCTCCTCAACGCCGTAGAAAAACGCCGTTTCGGTGGTAATATTCTCGCCGCCCGCAAAGAAGATCTGCCCCACGGCGACCAGTATGACAAACACGGACAATGTCACGATAATGACGGTCGTCCAGCCCGAGTTCATTTATTCCTCCTCGGACTTCTCGTAAGCGTCGAGTATGGACACGGGCTTAAACGGCGTGATCGTGGAGATCGCGTGTTTATAGATCATATTCTGTTTGCCGTCCGTATCCAGTATGACGATGTAATTATCAAACCCCTTTACGATACCCTTGAACTGAAATCCGTTGGTAATGTAGATCGTTACGGGTATCTTGTCCTTCCTCGCCTGATTGAGGAAAACGTCCTGTAAATTGATGTCTTTAGCCATTTTGATCACCTTTTCTCTCTGTATTAAAAAGCAAAGAATCCGTCCGGAATTTCCAGCTTTTTCCTAATGCCCCAACTATATAGTTCTAGTATAACATACTTTTTTAAAAAAAGCTACTGTTTTAAGTATTTTTTTTAAAAAAATCAAAAAAAATTTAAGAAAAAGTCCATTTATATTCCATAATATGCTATTATTTCCATAATATGTAAGTTATTATCAATAATTTTCACCATCAATGATCTTTACTGCTTTATCTACTATACTCAATAGATCGTCATTTTTACCAACAATTATATGTTGAATTCGTTCATCACGACGAAACCACGTCATCTGACGCTTTGCGTACTGACGGGTTCGGAGCTTCAGTTCCTCCACGCAATCCTCCAGAGACCGTTCTCCGAGGAAGTACGGGTACAGCTCCTTACAGCCTATCGCCTGCGCCGCGGTCGGACGGTCGGGCTGCTCGAAGCACTGCCGCGCCTCCTCGACCAATCCGTTCTCCAGCATTATGTCAACGCGCCTGTTTATGCGCTCGCGAAGCTTTTCGCGATCCTCGAAGTCGATAGTCAGCATTATGAATTCATACGGCGACGGGTTTCGGCGCGACTCCGCTTTAGCCTGCGAGATCGTGTGCCCCGTGGTCTTATAGACCTCCAGCGCGCGGATAATGCGCCCGACGTTGTTCTCGTGAAGCGTCGCGGCGGTCTCGGGATCGATCTCGCGGAGCCTTTCCAGCAGCGCCGCGTTGCCGTTTTCCTCGGCGAATTTCCGCATCTCCCCGCGGAAAGCGAGATCACGCTCGCTGTCGTCGAACGTGAGATTATCGACAAACGAGCTGATATACAGACCCGTGCCGCCGCAAATTATCGGGGTCTTCCCGCGCCCGAAAATATCGCGGACGCACTCGCCGCACAGCCCGACATAATCCGCGACGGAAAAGCTCTCCGTCGGCTCGAGGAAGCCGAGCAGGTGATGAGGTATCCCCTGCTGCTCCTCGGGGGTCGCCTTTGCGCTCGCTACGTCCATATCGGTGTATATCTGCATACTGTCCGCGGAGATAACCTCCCCGTCGTATCGCTTGGCAAGCTCCACGGCAAGCGCGGTCTTGCCCGAGGCGGTAGGTCCGCAAACCACGACAACTTTGTTCATATCGCCAAATTTCCTTTATGAAAGCTCCGTAATTTTGTTTAAAACACCCGCGCACATCGGTGATTTCTCTCCCGTTTCGGGATTTCTCTGGGCGCGGATATTGTACAGATAGCCCGTTTCGCCGTATCTGCCGAGGTCGTTATTATTATAACGGCGGTCGTCCATGCATATCCCGGTGACCTTTAAGCAGACGACCGCGTGAGTTCCCTCCTCGGTGAGGTCGCGCTCCCACTCAAGCTCGCAGTCCATATTCAGGAAACACTCCTTTATCCGCGGCGCGTTTACCCTCGGGGATGGCTCGACGGTCAGCCCCGAAGCGGTTATCTCGTCCGTGTCGAAGCCGTTGTTCTTTATCGTGTCCATACACTTATCGAGAATATCCGCGGACGGGAAGTTCACCACGCAGCAGCCCGTTTCCTTTAGCGAACGGTACATATGCCCCGACTTGTGAACGCTCGAAAATATGCAGTGATATCCGCCCTCCGCGCCCGTGAAGGTGCACCACGACATCATTGTCGCGTTTGTTTTGCCGTTGGATTTATAGCCCGTGACCGCCACGAGCGGCGACGGCACCGCCGCCGTATACTCGAGCCACGAAAAGCCGAAAAACTCCTGTCCCCCGAACGCTTCGGGAAACTTATCGAATTCCTTTTTCATATTAAAATCTCCTTTACCGCTTTACAATGCGTATCGGGTGGCGTATGACCGTCTTGCGCTTTTCGGGATCACATTTGTTCGGGTCGCTGATGTATATTTCGTGGTGTAGCCTCTCCTCGGTGATATCGTTTACATAACCGTTTTCGGCGAGAAACCCGTCCATTGCGGCGACGGTTCGCGGCTCGTCGTCGTAGCTGCCAACGTGCATACACTGAACGCACAGCCCCTCGTCGACCGCAAGCATTTCGACGGCTGAGCAGTCGAGCTTCTTTTTCCGCGACGCCTCCGTCCTTGCCCACTCGAATACCTCCTGGGTAACGAAATCGGGCAACCGCAGCACGGATATCCACCGAAAGCGCTCCTTGTTTTCGTATTCGGCGCTGTACCAGAAGCCCTCAAGCGGCGGTACAACGAAGTCAAAATACCCGTCGATAACGTGATCGCCGCGCTTGCTCATCTTAATGGTATACAATATCCCGTACAGCACCGAAACGGCGTTCTTGTACGCGCCGCCCTCCTCGTTTGGGTCGCCCTCGCCGCGCACAGCCGCGTAGGTTATCGGCGGCACGGTGATTATTTCGGAGACGGTTTTTGGCTGATAAAGCGTTTTGAATTCCTTTTTGAAATCGTATGGCATAATTAAGCCCTCCTTAAACGTGCTCTAGTGATTGACAACCTCTTTAAAAAATACTTCTCCCATAATCAGAAGAAAACCGCCGATAAAGAGCGAAACGGCGTTCGCGGCAAATGCGTATCCCACCGCTCTGCCCTCGCGTGTTCTTCGCTCCGTGAAGCGAGGAAGAAATACCGCGTACACCGACGCCTCCACCGTAAAAATTACGATCTCGGCAAAAATGTACGCGGCTGCCGCGCCCAATCCTCCGAGATTTACATCTCCGACGGCTATCATAATATTCAAGAAAATCTGCGTACAAACGTTCATTATTATGATAAGTTTATACTCCTTTTTGCCGCGGTATCCGAACAGCCGCGCCACACCCAGCTCCAGCAGGACGGTTATCACGATCCGCACCAGCAGACCGCCGATCTCGACGTAAACGCCGCCAACTCCGCCGTTTTTTTCGACGGTCATTTCTCCGCCGTTCACGCTGACCGTAAAGTACGAGTTGAATGCGTATCTCTCAAGCTTTTCACTGATTATATAGCTCCCGTCATCGGGGAAATACAGCAATATCTTGAACTTATCGGGCGGCATATATCCCCACGTCCGACTGCCGCTGTGATTGAGCTTATAATACGTTTCATCGACCGGAGACTCATAAAGAAAATATTCATCCTTCAGCGAAATTTCATAAAGCGCCCGCCATTCGGAATTTTGCTTGGAAATGTACTCGTCCGAAAATCTCGAATTAAAAGCCTCAAGAAGCGTGAGATAATATTCCCTGCCGTCCTCCATGCCTTTAACGTTTATCGTCAGTGAAGCCTTCGGTCCGCAATCCGCGAACGCCGTTACGCCCGCGGCGCAAAAAACGCAGACCATAACCGAAATGATAACTAAAAGCTTTTTCATGATGTCCTCCGATTCATACAAAAACGAAAGCGAAATTTATAATTAGATTATAATATATTTTACAAATTTTGTCAAGAACGGGGGTTATTTTTCGGCGTTTTCGGTTTCTTCGGCTTTGGCTCGGGGAGCGCGTTGTAAGTCGCCGTGACAAGCTCCGTTAAGAACTCGCGGTCGTCCACGTCCTCCACGAGAAAATAATTCTTCGTACCCTCGTATGGCGGCTTTTCGGGGAGCTTGGGATAGAGCGCCTTTACCTCGTCGGCGATCTTCACGAAAAATTGATCGTCGCACACCAGCGCGAAAATCTTTCCATTGCAGTACAGCCCGTACTCGCCGAACATCTTCTTATAGGTTATCTCGCCCGCGCCGCGGCACTGCTCCGCGACGTATTCAACAAATTCTATCTTAGATGACATATGTCCTCCTTGCCGTCAATTCGGAAATCCGCGGACGTATTCCAACGGCACGTCCATTCTTACCGCTACCTGATCGTCGGTCAAACCCGCGTCCCGAAACCTCTTTACGACCGTTTCCATAGCCTCTCCGACCTCGATAATATGACCGTCGGGGTCATAAAATCTTACCACCCGCTGCCCCCAGCCGTGCTCTTTGACATCATGAACGTATTCTATATTGAAGCTCCTCAAACGCTCCGTAAAAGTGTCGAAATCCGTTTCCTCAAAATACAGCTCGACCGCGTTGCTGCGCAGCTTAACATCTTTGCCGCCGATAAACTCTTTCCACGTGTCCAGAGTCTGAAGCGATATCCCGCCCGTAAGCGTAATGTTAGCGCCAAAATCCGAGATAACGTCCAAGCCGAGAACGCCGTGATAAAAGCGCTTGCTCGCCGCCATATCCCCGACCGCCAGAAGCGTGCTTACGTATTTCACAGGCTCGCCCACTTTTTGCACTGCTCGAGGCGCTTGCCCTCGTCTCCCTGCTCCTTGTCGTAAGCCATATCGTTCGCCAGCTTGCACGGGAACTCCGCGCATTGTCCGCAATGCTCGTGACCCTTGCTCTCGCAGCTTGCCTTTACGGGACATTCGCCCCAGAACGGGTTATCAATGTTCGTACAGCCCTTGCAGCCCATGCTCTCCCTATACTCGCATTCACCGCACAAAATTCCGCATCTCGATTGTACCATAACACATTCTCCTTTGCACCGTCATTTTTTCGGGTAATCGATACCCGCCCAATTCGCGCATACGCGCAGCCGTCTGTCGTCTCCGTCGCCGTATTGAGTGTCGAACGCCATCTTTTTCAGCGCCTCGCACGGGAACCCCTTACACTCTCCGCAGTGAACGTTCTCCTTGCCCTCGCAGCAGTTTTTGACGGAACATTCGCCGTGAAACGGATTTTCAACGTTGACGCAGCCCTTGCAGCCCATTGACTGTGCGAACTCGCAGCTCTCGCATAATATTCCGCACCTTGACTGTATCTCGCTCATGCGCTCAGCTCCAATTCCAAAAATTTCCGAATATAAGGATTATTCTCCTCCGACAGCGGTATCAGAAACGCGTTGTTGCGGCATTTCCTGTAAACCTCGCCGTCCATTGTGAACTCGTAGCCGCCCGTACAGTGCGGATCGTCGCCCGTGCCGTTGAGCTTACGGCAGTCGGTGGACTTTTTCGTCTTGCTCTTCACTTTCTCGGGAAGGGTACCGAGGAAATCTCCGTACTCCCCCGAATGTGCCGCGTAAATTCTCGCCTGTGTTCCGCTTTTGCGCATAACGAAATTAAGCAGCGTTTTCTTGCTGTCGCCGCGCAGATAGGACACGACAAAGCCGCTTTTCGCAGTTTTGATCTTACACTCGCAGCCGTTTTCCGAAAGGAACTCGTTAAGCTCCGAAACAAAGCCGCGATTGCTTTCCTCAACCGTTTCAAGAAATTCTCCGAAATTACTCATCGATAAGTCTCCTTTATACTGAAATTAGCCGTAGGGCTAGTATTAGTATACCTCGGATATTGAAAAATTTCTTGTAAAAAAACGACATTATCCGCGACTTTTCGCGTAATCAATCGCCTGCTTCGGATTCATAAGATGGCGGCGGCGGAAGTCGTTGAGCAAGTGCGGCTGATCGACATAGCCGTACTTCTCCACCGCGTCGAGAATATTGAGATCGGGACGCGCAATCATCTCCTGCCACAAGAGCTGATACCTCACCAGCGACGAGAACGCTTTCGGGGATATCCCCATAGCGGCGGCGAACAGACGCTCGAGCGTCCGCGCCGAAAGCGTTGTATGAGCGCATAATTCGGATATTTCAAGCGAGCCGTGACTGTCAATTATGAAGTCTACCGCGTTTAATAAATTATTGTCCGCGCGTATGCCGTCAAGGCGCTTTATAAGTGCGTTTTCGACGGCTTCGGCGCGTTCCTCGAACGTTTTGGCGCTTGCTATATAGGGCGCCAACTCCGCGCCTAGGTCTCCGAAAAACTCCTCCGTCGGGAACGCTAGGTTCTTGCTGCCCGTAAAGTCTCGCTCGGTGAACAAATGCGCCGTCCACGCGTAGAAGCGCATCCCGAAAAGCTCCGCTCCGCCGTTCACCGAATAGAACGAGTTCTCGTCGATCGTGCAGAAAAATCCGCTGTTCTCCGTGCCGTCTATCTTGAAAATGACGTCCATACAGGTATCGGGAATGACCAACAGATCGCGCTCGGTCTGCCGCTCCGCCCAGAAACAGCGTATATACGGCGATAGCGCCGCGCACGGCGCTGCCTCGCGATAACCATCCCGACCGAACGGGGTGCATAATATCGGCTTATACTTTTTTGTAAGTGAATGCATTATACTATTCTCCCGAAATACTTTTCGATCTGCCGCTTGGATATCTGCGTCATTACCGGGCGTCCGTGCGGACAGTAGCGGATATTGTTATTCTTTAAAACTATATTCGCAAGATATGCAAGCTCCGACACGTCCTGATCCTCGTTCGCGCGGATGCTCGCCTTGCACGCCATTGTGTGCAGAACGTCGTCGAACAGAGCGCCCTCGGCGTTGTCGTTGCCCTGCACAAGTATGTCCGCTATGCTTTGAAGCAGCTCCGCGGGATCGGCGCTTTCAAGCGACTGCGGCATTCCCTCGACAAGGACTTTTCCGTCCTCCCCGAGCTTCAGCAGAATTCCCGTGTTCTCCAGACGCTGCCTGAAGCTGCTGACCGCCTCGTATTCCTCGGGCGACAGAGTGACCGCACACGGCTCTATCAGAAGCTGTCCGTGGATATTCACGCCCTTTTTGAAGCGCTCGAAGTTAATACGCTCGTGGGCGGCGTGCTTGTCGATAAGTATCAGGCTCTCGCCGCTCTCGCAAAGGATATATGTCTTGAATAATTCGCCGATAACGCGGATGTTTTCAACGGGAATATTCTCATCAACGGGAGCTTGCGGCGCGGCTTGGAACGGCTGCGCCTGCCGCACGGGCTGTTCGCGCTTCTCAAACGATTTGCTCGACAGAAACGCGAACCCCGGCAGCTCCTCCTGAACCTTTTCCTCGGGGATATTCGGCTTCAATTCGCTCCGCATAAGCGGCGGCAGCGCCTCGGGCAGAACCTCCTGCTCGGCGGGCTCGGCGCTCTCGGGCTTTGGAAACTCGAACGGCACCACTCTGCGGTAGAAGCTCTCGGGGTCGGACATTTTTTCGGGAATGGCGGAAACATTGCCCGACGGTACCGGAACGGTGGAAACAGGCTCGTCAACGCTGTCGTGAGCGCCGGTCTCCGAAACGTTCGGGAGCTGTATCTCGCGGCTTCGGTCGTAGCCGAGCAGACCGTTTTTAACCGCGAAATAGATCGCGTCAAACACCGATTTTTCGTTCGAGAACCGCACCTCGGTCTTTGCGGGGGAGATATTCGCGTCAAGCAGCGCGGGGTCGAGATTGATACACAGCACGCACGACGGAAACTTCCCGACCATTATGCCGTTGCGGAACGCCTCCTCGAGCGCCGCGCAGCAGAGCGGACTTTTCACGCTCCGCCCGTTGACGAAAAAGTGCTGCATGGTGCGGTTCGCCCTTGTGAACAGCGGCGAGCTGACATAGCCCGTGACGCCGATATCGCGGTAGATGTTGTCGACGGGTATCATTCCCGCCGCGAACTGCTTGCCGAACACCGCGTAAATGGCGCTGTAATACTCCCCGTCGCCCGACGTGAGCATGGTCTGCTTTCCGTCGCGGATAAAACGGAACGAGATATTAGGGTGAGATAAGGCTAACTTTTCGATAACGTTCGCGCAGTAATTTCCCTCGGTGACGTCCTTTTTAAGAAATTTCAGACGCGCGGGGGTATTGTAAAACAGATCGCGTATTATTATCGTAGTGCCGTCCGCGCAGCCTATTCTATCGTACTCCGACGGGGTAACGCCCTCGATCTTGTACGACGTGCCGAGCTTGTCCACGGGGCGCTTGCTTATCGCCTCGATACGCGACACCGCCGCCACCGAAGCAAGCGCCTCGCCGCGGAAACCGAGCGTGTTTATATTCTCGAGATCCTCCTGCGTGTACACCTTGCTCGTCGCGTGACGCAGAAAAGCAAGCGGCATATCCTCATACGATATCCCGCACCCGTCGTCCGTCACGCGCATATACGCTATGCCGCCGCGCTTTATTTCCACGGAAATATTCCGCGCGCCCGCGTCTATCGCGTTCTCCGCGAGCTCCTTTATAACCGACGACGGGCGCTCTATCACCTCGCCCGCCGCGATCAACTCATATACGCTCTTGTCAAGCTGATTTATTTTTGGCATTTTAGGATAATTACCCTTTCTAATCCAGAGACTCCTTTAATTCCTTGACGAACATCAGCGCGTCCATTGGGCTTAAAGAATTGATGTCCGCCGCGCGGAGCCTTGCTATGGCGTTCTGCTCGCTTACGGCGGTGAAGCTGAACTGCTCGTCGCGGCTCCGCTCGATAGCCTCCGCAAGCCGCACCTTGCCGCTCACCTCAAGGTCTTTCAGCTCCTCTTTGGCGCGCTCTATCACCTTATTTGGCAGTCCCGCGAGCTTCGCGACCTCGATCCCGTAGCTGTCGTCCGTGCCGCCGGGAACTATCTTGTGCAGGAACTTGATATCGTCGCCGCGCTTTGATACCGCAACGCTGAAATTCTTCACGCCCCTGCAGTCCTTCTCCATGGTGATAAGCTCGTGATAATGCGTCGCGAAAAGCGTCTTACAGCCTATCTTCTGCGAGATATGCTCCGCGACGGACTTAGCTATGGATATCCCGTCGAACGTCGAGGTGCCGCGCCCTATCTCGTCAAGGATAACGAGACTGCTCTTTGTCGCGTTCTGCAATATCTCCGCGACCTCGTTCATCTCCACCATAAACGTCGACTGCCCCGCAGTGAGATCGTCCGACGCTCCGACACGCGTGAATATCCTGTCTACAACGCCGATCTTCGCGTACCGCGCGGGAACAAAGCACCCTATCTGCGCCATAAGCACGATTATCGCGGTCTGCCGCATAAACGTGGATTTACCCGACATATTCGGACCCGTGATGATAAGCAGCCGATTGTCGGATCTGTCGAGATAAACGTCGTTGGGCGTGAACGGATGATCGAGAAGTATCTGCTCGATAACGGGGTGCCTCCCGTCCTTAATGTCGACAACGCTGTCCATGGTTATCTCGGGCTTGACGTAGTTGTTCTCGAGAGACACCTGCGCGAACGAGCACAGCGTATCTACCTCCGAAACAGCGGCGGCGGTCCGCTGTATAAGCTCGAGCTTTGTCGCGATAAAGCCGCGTATCTCGTTGAACACCGCCTGCTCGAGACCGAGTATCCTGTCGTTCGCGCCGAGTATCTCGCCCTCGATCTTTTTCAGCTCATCGGTTATGTAGCGTTCGCCGTTCGTGAGCGTCTGCTTGCGGTGATAATGCGGCGGCACCTGCCCCACGAAGCTCTTCGATACCTCGATATAGTAGCCGAAAACGCGGTTATATCCGACCTTCAGTGTGCGTATACCCGTCGCCTCGCGCTCGCGCTGCTCCATATCGCGAAGTATGCTCTCGCCGCCGCCCGTGATGTCGCGCAGGCGGTCGATCTCCTCGTTGAACCCGCCCTTGATAACGCCGCCGTCCTTTAAGCTTGCGGGCGGCTCGTCGACGATAGCGTTCTCGACGAGCTGAGCTATCTCCGCAAGCTCGTCAATGCCGCCGTTCAGCTCGACAAGCAGCTTCGATCTCAGACCCGAAAGCTCCTTTTTCAGCAGCGGAAGCCGCATACAGGTCTGCCCGAGCGCGTAGATATCGCGCGGCGAAGCGGACTTGTACATAACGCGCGACATAAGCCGCTCGAGGTCGAATACCCCTTTAAGCGCCGCGCGGACGTCGCCGAGCGCCGCAGAGCTCTGCATAAGCTCCTCCACCGCGTTCAGCCGTGAAAGGATCGCCGTATGCGAGATAAGCGGGCGCTCTATCCACGCGCGAAGTCTCCGCCTGCCCATAGCGGTGACGGTCTTGTCCAGCACCCACAGCAGCGAGCCGCGCTTTTCCTTCGTGCGCATCGTTTCGGTTATCTCGAGATTGCGCTGCGCGGAAAGACCAAGATCCATATATTCGTTTCCGCTGTGCACAGTGAGCTCGATAAAGCGCTTTACGGTAGCCTTATGCGCCTCGCCAACATAGCGGAACAGCGCGCACAGCGCCCTCTGCGCCATATGCATGGACGATATCCCGAGCTGTCCGACGTCGCTTTTGTTCTCAAACTGCGCCGTGATGACCGACAAGTCCGAGTTGTCGAACGTGCTCTCGTCGGGCATTTCGCAAACGCAGCTCCTCAGCCTGTCCGTAACGAACGAATGGACTTCCTTCAGATCGAGAAATCCCTTGTTTATCAACAGCTCGACGGGATTGAACCGCGAAAGCTCGGCGATCATCTCCTGCTCGAGATTTTTTCCGCCTTTTTCAAAGACGTGTATCTCGCCCGTTGAAATATCCGCGAATGCCATACCGACTGCCCCGTCCTCCGCGTATATCGAAGTGATATAGTTGTTGCTGTCGTCGGTAAGCATTGAAGCCTCGGTAACTGTACCCGCCGTCACAAGACGGATAACTCCGCGCTCCACAAGACCCTTTGAGGCGTGCGGGTCGGTAAGCTGCTCGCAGATAGCGACCTTAAAACCCCTGTCGATAAGCCGCTTTATATACTGCTCCGCGCTGTGAAACGGCACTCCGCACATCGGCGAGCCCGCGCGCGCGGTGAGCGTAAGCTCTAGCTCTCTCGAGACTGTCGTCGCGTCCTCGAAGAACATCTCGTAGAAGTCCCCCAGACGGAAAAATAAGATATAGTCGCCGTATTTCGACTTTATGTCAAGATACTGCTTCAGCATAGGAGAGACCTTTTCGCTCCGCTGCTCGTTGTCCGCCACAAAAATCACCTCAAATCAAAAAAACTTCAACAGCCCGCCTGTCAGCCGCAGCCTCCGCAGGTCGAGCAGCTGCCCGAGCACTCCGCCGCGGGCGGCTCGGACGGGCAGGTCTCGGGGTCGGCGCCCTCCACGGAATAAGTGAGTATAGTGTTTATCTCGCTCATCAGCTTGTCCATTCCCTGCTTAGCCATGGTGAACGCCGCCATATTCTCGTTGGACATTACCGCGTCATATGCCGAGTGCATTTTCGCGGTAAGCTCCTTTACCTTTTCATTGTTGATCTCGCCCTCGGGCTTGTCCGATTCCATCGCCAGATTCTGTCTGATGAGATTGAACTCGCCGATAAGATTTTGCAGCTCCTCGTCCGCGTCGTTCGCGTTTTTCGTGTTGATATACTCGATATATCTTTCGTCAGCCTGAACTACCTTTCCAAGCTCTCTTGCCGCTTCGATAACAGTCATAATAAATTCTCCTTACAAATTTTTCCGTGTTTCCTCCGCCGAGAAAACATTCTATACTATCTTTCCCACGAGCGCCCATTGATACGCCCGTTCTATCTTAACGTTGACAAATTCGCCGATAAGCTCCCTGCCGCCGTCAAAATCCACAATTACGTCCTGCGGTGTCCTGCCCGTGAGCAGATTCGGGTCTGTTCTCCCCTCGCCCTCGCACAATACGCGGAGCGTCTGCCCGACGTACTTTTCGTACATACCGCGCCCTATCTCGCCCTGAACCTCAAGCAGCTCCCCGAACCACCTGCCCTTTTCCTCCGCGGATACGGGATCGGACATTTCGGCTGCCTTCGTTCCCTTTCGCGGGCTGTAAATAAACGTATACAGCGAGTCGAACCTCACCTCGCGTATCAGAGAAAGCGTTTCCTCGAAGTCCTCCCGCGTCTCCCCGGGAAAGCCCACGATAATATCCGAGGTGAGCGCCGCGTCGGGAATACGCTCACGGATATATTCCACTATTTTCAGATAGTCCTCCCGCGTGTAATGCCTGTTCATCAACCCGAGAACGCGGCTGCTCCCCGACTGCACGGGAAGATGAAAATGCCTTGTAACCTTTCCGTACTCGGCTATCGTGTCGATAAGCTCTTTGGTCGCGTCCTTGGGGTGGCTGGACATATAGCAGATACGGAACTCGCCGTCTATCGCGTTCACCGCTCTCAGCAGCTCGGGAAAGCTCGTCCCGAGTTCCTTGCCGTAGGAGTTGACGTTCTGACCGAGCAGCAGCAGCTCCTTAGCGCCTCCACTGACCGCCGTCCTTGCCTCGGCGAGGATATCCTCCGTTTTCCGCGAACGCTCCCGTCCGCGGACATACGGTACGATGCAGTACGTACAGAAGTTATTGCAGCCGTACATTATCGGAATACTCGCTTTCAACGCGCTCTCACGGCGAAGCGGCAGCCCCTCGGCGATAACCCCGTCGCCCTCGGGGACGTAAAATTCGCGCTTTCGCTCGGTAAGCTGCCTGTAAACAAGCTCGGGCAGCGTGTGCAGCGCGTTAGTCCCGAACACCAGATCGACGTGCGGAAAGCTCCGCTTTATTCTCCCGACGATATGCTCCTGCTGGACCATACAGCCGCACACCCCGATAATAACGTCGGGATTGCGCCGCTTCTCGTGTTTCAGCGCTCCGAGATTTCCGAAGACCCTGTCCTCGGCGTTCTCACGCACCGCGCACGTATTGAATATGATAATATCCGCGCCCTCGGGAGTATCGGAAAATCCGTAGCCCATACAGCCGAGCATACCCTTTATCTTCTCGCCGTCGCTGACGTTCTGCTGACACCCGAACATGTGTACGTGAGCCGTCGGCGGCGTTTCGCGCCGCGCGTTTATCTCCGCGCATTTAATCATATATCCGCGCTGTTTTGCCATTTCCTCGGCAGTAATATTTACAGTCATATATCCTCTTTATTTTATTATTTTTTGACCCAAAAATACGGCGGCTATCCCAAACGCAAGGCTAATCAGCATATACGCCGCGGCTGCGGTTTTTCCGCCGCTTTCGATAAGTCCCTCCGTTTCGAGAGCGAACGTTGAAAACGTCGTAAACCCTCCGCAGATACCCGCCTTTAAAAACAGCGTGAGCCGAGGATTATCGGGGAAATACTTTGCCGCAAGCGCGGTCACTATACCGATAACAAAGCAGCCGACAACGTTTATCGCTAACGTTTTTATCGGGAACCCCGACTTCAGCTCAGCGGGTATCAGCCCGATAAGCCAGCGCAGCACAGCGCCGATAAATCCGCCCGCGCCGACAGCAATACAATCAAGCATTTTGTTCACCTTTTCCGTATTTTATACCGATTTCTTTGACCGTGCGTAAACTCGACGGTCTTCGCGAACACCGCCGCCGAAACGTCTTCCGCTCCCACGCCCCGCAGCAGCTCGCCGACGGCGGAAAGCGTACTTCCCGTAGTGGTCACCTCGTCGATAAGAATTATCCGTTTTCCCTTTACATCAACGCGCTTGTCGGCGTAAAAGCTGCGCAGAGCATTTTTGCGCCGCGCCTCCGCGTTGAGCGACTTCTGCTCACGCTTGCCCGAAACGGCTTTCAGCGCGTTCACCGCCGGTATGCCGACGCGCATTGCGAGCCGCTCCGCTATCAGCTCCGAAGACGAGAACCCGCGCTTGAGCACGCCCATTCTGCCGTTCGGAACGGGCACGAGCATATCCGCCCCGACGCCGTACAGTCTGTCGCTCATCATTATCGCAAACGCGTCCGCGGGATAAACGAGACCTCCGTATTTCAGCATAAGCACCGCGTCACGCGCTCTCCCCGTATAGAAGCAGCACACATAAAGCGCCGATATATTGTCGGGCGGCGTAACTAACCCGTGAACGAACGGCAGATACCGATAGCACTCGCCGCACCAGTAGTCTTCATTATCGAGCAACTCTCCGCAGAACGGACAGCGGTTCGGCGCGACCAGCGAAACGATCCGCCGAAACCGCTCGTAGCTTTTAAGCGACTTAAACAAAATGATCCTCCAGCATTGGTCTGAGGCACGAAAACCGCTCTGTCCTGCGGTCGTTGTACACCATGGAGCTTACCTTGACCTCCGTGCCGATGACGATAAGCGTTTTCTTCGCGCGCGTCACCGCCGTGTACAGCAGATTTCTGTACGACAGCCTGTCCATACGGTTTGGCAGCGGCAGTATCACCGCAGGGTACTCGCTGCCTTGGCTTTTGTGAACGGTAATGGCGTAGGCATGCTCGATCTTTTTCAGCATATCGCCGTCATAAAAAGCTTTCCTGCCCTCGAAATCTATCTCGCACTTCTGATTTACCCTGTCGGTGTCGATTATCTTCCCGATGTCGCCGTTGAATATCCCGTGCGATTTTTCCGCACCGCGCCGCCATTCGACGTCGTAGTCGTTTTTTGTCTGCATTATCTTGTCGCCGTCGCGGAAAAGCGTGCCAATAAAATTCATCTCGCGCTTTGACTTGGACGGCGGATTGAGCGCCAGTTGCAGTTCCTTGTTGACCGCGCCCGTCCCGACCGTTCCCATTCGCGACAGACACAGCACCTGAATATCGTCCAGCGGATCGTAGCCGTAAGCCTTCGGAAGCCGCGTTTTGCACAGCTCGATAACGAGCCGCAGCGTGTTCTCCTCGCTGTCAGAGCGCATAAAAAAGAAGTCGTTGGCGCGGTCGTTCAGCTCGGGGACTTCGCCGTGGATAATGCTGTGCGCGTTCGTGACGATAAGGCTCTTTGCAGCCTGTCGGAATATCTCGGTAAGCTCGACCATGGGAACTTGTCCGCTGTCGATAAGATCGCGCAGGATATTCCCCGCGCCCACCGACGGCAGCTGATTGCTGTCGCCGACCATGATAAGCCGTGTGCCGCCCCTGACAGCCTTTAACAGCGACGCGAACAGCATAGTGTCCACCATCGACATCTCGTCGATTATGACCGCGTCGCATTGCAGCGGGTTCTCCTCGTTGCGCTTGAACGTATTCCCGCCCGAGAAGTCCACCTCGAGCAGCCTGTGGATAGTCTGCGCCTGCGCTCCCGTAAGGTCCGCCATTCGCTTTGCGGCTCTGCCCGTGGGCGCGGCGAGCTTTATCCTCATTCTGCGCTTCTTGAACAGCGCGATAACGCCGTTGAGCGTGGTGGTCTTGCCCGTGCCGGGACCGCCTGTGAGAATAAACACACGGTTGTTCATACAGGCGTTTATCGCCTCAAGCTGCTTGTTTTCATACTCGATACCCTGCTCGGCGGCAATGCCCGCTATCTCGGTCGTGCAGTCTGTATTATCGTCGGCGGAGTGCTTTACCATCTCCGCTATGCGCTCGGCTATGTAGGTCTCGGCTCTGAAATACTCCGCAAGGTAGATATACCGCGTATCGTAGATGTTTGAGTCCACGATATCTCCCTGCTTTTCGGCGAATTGCAGCGCCGCGGCATACAGCTTATCGCTTACGATAAGCTGCTGAGTCACGACGCTGCACAGATCGCTCTCACGCATACAGCAGTTGCCCTCGTCGGTGTTCATTCTGAGAGCCCATAGAATACCGGCGAGTACTCTCTCCTCGCTGTCGGGCGGAAAATCTATGTCCTGCGCTATGCGCTCCGCGTCGGCGAAGCGCAGCTCAATGCCGTTCATACAAAGGCAGTACGGATTATCCTTTACCGCGCGTATCAGATCGGTGCCGTATGCCTTCCAAGCCGCCGAAATAACGTACTGCGGTATCGAATATTTTGAAAAAAACGTCATTACCTTGCGCAGTCCTGTAATATTGTGAAACTCCTGCCCGATAATTTTCGCGCGCTCGGGAGTAATGGTCTTGATAACGGAGAGCTGCCCCGGGTCGTTTTCGAGAATATCCATAGTCCTCTCGCCGAAAGCGTCGACGATACGCTTTGCCGCGGACGGACCCAGACCGCGGATAACTCCCGAGCCGAGATACTTCCGTATAGCGTCGACGTCCTGCGGCAGCGAGCGCTCGAAAATATCCACCTTGAACTGTCTGCCGTACTTCACGTTCGAGACATACTCGCCGTACAGCGTGAGCCGCTCGCCCTCGCGCACGTCGCCCATATTGCCGACCGCGGTGATCAGCGAGTTTTCGACGTTCATATCCAGCACGATATATCCCGTCTCCTCGTTGAAATACACCACGTCCTCAACGTCGCCCGTTACGCATATTAGATTGTCCCGATCATTTTCGAGTGTCATTCTTTCACCGACCCGTACCGACGGCGTTGCTTCCCGAAAGCTCCGTTCCATCGGCGATAATATATATTTTTCCGATAAACGGAGATTTTTTGGCGTTTTCGATAAATTCTTCTATATTTTCATCATTTTTTACGTAAACGTCGAACTCGCGGGACGCGCCGTCCAGCAGCGCCTTTGCCAGCAGGTGCAGCAGCGCCGCAAGCCCGAAAATGGAAATGAACATAAGTCCGAACACGTATAAAAACTGCATACAAATGCCCCCTCTCTGAGCATTATATGCGCTTTGACCGCGATGTGTCCGCAGCTTTACCGTTCAAGAAGAACGCAGTTCCAGCCTTCTTCGTTTTTCGCGGAGACGACCTTCCAGCCGTTCTCGGAAAGCGCCGCCTTTACCTCGTCGGCACGCTCGTCGATTATCCCCGAGACTATCAATTTTCCGCCGCCTCCGAGAAATCCCTCAAACAGCGGGCTCATCGCGATTATAACGTCCGCGACGATATTCGCGCAGATAATGCCGAATCCGCCGCCTATCCTTTCGCGGAGCGCCTTGTCCTCGATAATGTTTCCGCAGTACGCGGTAAAGTTCGTGAACCCGTTCTTTTCGATGTTCTCCGAGGCGGTCTTTACGGCGTTCTCAAAGATATCGCAAACAGTCGCGTCCTTTGCGCCGAGCAGCAGCGCCGCTATCGACAGTATTCCGCTGCCGCACCCGAGATCTAGCACACGTTCTCCGCCGCTTACGACCTCCTCCAGCGTTTCCATAACCATTTTGGTTGTATGATGCTGACCGGTACCGAACGTCGACGCCGGATCTATTTCGAGTATCCTGTCGCCGTTCTTGGGCTCAACGTCCTCCCACGACGGCTTTATGATAAGGCTCTTTCCTACCCTGAACGGCTTGTAGTACTTCTTCCAGTTGTTCGCCCAGTCCTCCTCCTTGACGTTGGCAAGCGCCAAGCGGATATTCCCGTAGTAGCCGTCGGTGTTGTTCGCCTTGTAGCCGTCGACCAGTCCGCGTATCGCGGCGAGTGTCTCCGCGCCTTGCGCGTTCTCGTGAACGTACAGCGTGATGTGAGGTTCGACGGTTTTTAATCCCATAAGTTCGTCGTCGACGTAATCCCAGTTAGCGTTCTTGTCCGCGAGGAAGTCCTCGAAGTCCGCGCTGTCCTGAATAATAAAGCCCGTTATCCCGTATTCCGTAAGCGCGCCCGTTATCCCGTCGATCGCCTGCGACGAGGTGTATATGTCGATCTGAATAAAACTGTCCATTTTGTCCTCCCGAAACATTCTCCGCATTAAACAATCATATTTATTATACTACATATTGTAGAAAAAATCAAGGGATAAAATATATTTTGCGCAACTTTTCGCGAATATTTTCATCTGCACGACATACGAAGAAAAATATATGTGCATATTCAACAAAATCAGAACGACCCGATTTCATTGTCGAAAAATGTCGAATAAATTTTCTGCTTTTCCATCAATTGAAAAAATCCCGCATATTATGTTAAAATGATTATGCGCAAACGAGGTATATCTCGGCGCGGATTTTTTCGTTGACCCCAAGCATTCCCATTTAATTCACCATCCCTTGGAGCATATGAAAAATAAAAAAGGAGGACAAAACAATGACAAAGAAGTATGACGATGACGCTCTGAAAAGGGAATTCGGCACAATTATCCGAAACAGACGGCTGAAAAAGCAGATCACTCAGGAACGTCTGTCGGAGCTGACGGGAATAACGGTGGTCTACCTGCGCGACCTCGAAAACGGAAACTACACCGCGACATGGATAATATGGCTGAAGCTGTGTACCGTTCTCGAGCTTGACATACCCGTATTTCAGAAGAAGTATATCGTTCCGCAGATCAACAAAATCGAGAAAAACGAAAAGGACGAAAAAACGTACAAAACCGAACGTTTAAACTGAAAAAAATCCCCTGCCGAAACAGGGGATTTTATTATGCATATTTACCGAATTACTTATTCCAGTCGTACAGCTTGCGGATTTCCGCGCCCACCTGCTCGAGCTGATGTTCAGCCTCGATACGGCGGCAAGCGTTAAAGTGCAGTCTTCCCGTCTTGTTCTCGTTGATCCACTTGGAAGCGAACGTTCCGTCCTGTATCTCGGTGAGTATCTTCTTCATTTCCTTCTTGGTCTCTTCGGTGATCAGGCGCTTGCCAGTCTCGTAGTCGCCGAACTCCGCGGTGTCTGAAATGGAGTATCTCATCATCGAGAAGCCGCCCTTGTAGATAAGGTCAACGATCAGCTTCATCTCGTGAATACACTCGAAGTACGCGTTCTGAGGATCGTAGCCCGCCTCAACGAGAGTCTCAAAGCCCGCCTTCATAAGAGCGGTAACTCCGCCGCAGAGAACAGCCTGCTCGCCGAACAGGTCGGTCTCGGTCTCCATCTTGAAAGTGGTCTCGAGAACGCCCGCGCGCGCGCCACCGATACCCGCTGCGTAAGCCAGACCCGTATCGAGCGCTCTGCCCGTAGCGTCCTGATGTACCGCGACCAGACAAGGAACGCCCTTGCCCTCAACATACTCGGAGCGAACGGTGTGGCCGGGACCCTTGGGCGCGATCATGATAACGTCCACGTCCGCGGGAGGAACGATCAGACCGAAATGAATATTGAAGCCGTGCGCGAACATCAGCGTCTTGCCCGCGGTGAGGTTCGGGAGAATGCTCTCCAGATACAGAGCCTGCTGCTTCTCATCGTTGATAAGTATCATAATAATGTCCGCCTTCTTGGCAGCGTCCGCAGCCACGGCTACCTCAAGACCCGCTTCCTCCGCTTTCTTCCAGCTCTTGGAGCCCTCATACAAGCCAACCACTACCTTAACTCCGCTGTCCTTGAGGTTCAGCGCGTGAGCGTGACCCTGAGAACCGTAGCCGATGATAGCAACGGTCTTGCCGTCAAGCGCGGACAGATTACAGTCCTCGGAATGATACATCTTTGCCATAATAATTATCTCCTTAATTTAATTTTATTTCGACGCCGTTTCCGGCGAGGTGATCAATTTTTAACGGTGACCGCCTGCTCACCCTTCTGAATGGCGATAGTTCCCGTGCGGACGATCTCCTTTATCCCGTAAGGACGCAGAAGCTCCTCAAAATTATTGATATTCTGCGTATTGTCCGACATCTCGATAGTCACGGAATTCGCCGAGATATCCGATATCTTCCCGCGGAAAAGCTCGCATATGCTCAGCACCTCGGGACGCTGCTTCGCGGTACAGCTTATCTTTATCAGCACAAGCTCTCTGCTTACCATATTTTCCGGTGACAATGTCTTTACCTTGATTACGTCTATCAGCTTGTTGAGCTGCTTTTCAATCTGCTCGAGCGTGTAATCGCTGCCGTCGGCGACGATAGTTATTCTCGACACGTTCTCGTCGTCGGTCACGCCCACCGCAAGGCTGTCGATATTGAACCCGCGCCGCGCGAACAGTCCCGCGACACGAGCCAGTACGCCCGCGTGATTTTCTACCAAAACGGAAATCGTATGTTTCATAGCCGTCCCTCCCGTTACAGTATAGTCTTTTCAAGCTCGGGAACAGCCACCTCAAGCAGAAACGGCTTGTCCGAGGAGATCAGCCTCTTGATGCCCTCGACCGCGCTCTCCTCGCTGTCCGCCAGCATATTCTCCATACCGTAAGCCTCGGCGACCCTGCAAAAGTCGGGACTGCCGTCAAGAGACACGCCCACGAGCCTGTTCTCGTAGCTGCGCTCCTGAACCTCGCGAACCATTCCCAGAAACCGATTGCGCATTACGATAACCTTTACGTTTATTCCGTGCTGGATCGCCGTAGCGAGCTCCGGAAGCTGCATCTGAAAAGAGCCGTCGCCGCATACCGCGATGACCTCCGCAGTCTTGTCCGCGCACTTCGCGCCGATAGCCGCGGGCAGCGAATAGCCCATGGTCCCCATACCGCCCGAGGTGAGAAACCTCCCCTGCCTGAGCGAGATATTAGCCGCCGTCCATATCTGATTTTGTCCAACGTCCGCAACAATGACCGTCCGCTCGGGAAGATACTTATCAAGCGTCCGAATGAACCATTTCGGGTTGACATACCCACTTTCGGCGGGCAGCGGCTCGGAATCCGAACGATAACCGTCAAGGTATTCGCGCCATTCCTTATGGGAAAGCGGCTGCTCGAACGCGTCCACCTGCTCCAGAAGCTGCTCCAGAACCAGCGTGATATCGCCTACGATAGGGATATTCGCCTCTATGTTCTTGCCGATCTCGGCGGGGTCGATATCAATATGCACGACCGTGAAGTCATGACGCTGTTCCATTGCCGCGATAGCGCGGTCGCCGACTCTCGCGCCGAGCAGGAAAAGCGTGTCGCAGCTGTTGACGGCGGTATTCGCGGCTTTCTTTCCGTGCATACCGAGCATACCGTAATACAGCGGACTGTCTGACGGCATAGCGCCCAGACCCATCATCGTCGAAACGACGGGGATATCCGCTTTTTCGGCAAGACGGCGCATAAGCTCCGCGCCATTGCCCGTGAAAAGACCTCCGCCCGCGCAGATAAGGGGCTTTCTCGCTTCCTTCATCGCGGTTATCGCGCGCTTTATCTGATAGCCGTTGCCGCGCGTGCTCGGACGATACGAGCGTATGTCGACCGTTTCGGGGTACTCGAAATCTATCTCCGCCTGCTGAACGTCAAACGGCACGTCGATAAGCACGGGACCGCGTCTGCCCGTCCCCGCGATATAGAACGCCCTTTTGAACACCTCGGCGGTGTCCTCGGGTCTTTTCAGCAGATAACTGTGCTTGACGAACGGCTCCGCGGAGCCCGTGATATCCGCCTCCTGAAACACGTCACGACCGATCTGCTCGGAGTTCACCTGACCCGTGATAATGACCATGGGAACGCTGTCCATATACGCCGTGGCGATCGCGGTGATAAGGTTCAGCGCGCCGGGACCGCTCGTCGCGACGCACACCGCGGGCTTTCCCGTGATACGTGCGTAGCCCGAAGCCGCGTGTCCCGCGTTGACCTCGTGCCGCACCAGAATATGACGAATACCCGTCTTATATAATTCATCGTAAAAAGGACAGATCGCCGCGCCGGGGTAACCGAAAAGCTCGGTAATGCCCTCCGCTTTCAGACACTCGGTCATAGCGCGCGCGACCGTCATACGTTCGCTGCTCAAATCAAAGCACTCCTTTCGGGGAGTAATACACTAAATATGCAAATAAAAAATATCCACCCTACTATTATACCAAAACCGCGCGGCGTTGTCAAGCACGGTAACGAAAAAAATAAGGGCTTTTTCGGTTATTTTTCATAAAACAGAGCGCGGCAATTACCGCCGCGCTCCGAAAGATCTGTAATTATTACTGATAACTGTAATTGAACGGATCGACATACGAACCGTTTACGCGAACCTCGAAATGCAGGTGCGCGCCCGTCGACCAGCCCGTCGAGCCAACATAGCCCAGCACGTCGCCGATCTCTACGTGCTGACCCTCGCTGACGATTATATCCTCCGCGTGAGCATACAGCGTCGCGAGATTGCCGCCGTGATTGACTATCACATAATTTCCGTATCCGCCGCCGCAGCCGCAGCTCCAGCTCTTGCCGTAGTTGTGACCGCAGTAGTTGACAACGGAGATGACCGTGCCCGACTGCGCCGCGTAGATATTCGAGCCCGAAATACCGCCGCCGCTGATGTCGATACCCTTATGGTTTCCGTTGCGCCACGAATCGTAGCCGAAATAGGTGGTGATGCTCTGATACTGCGAATCCAGCGGCCACCTGAATCCGTCGCCGTACTCGATATGCTCGGAATCGTTCGCCTGCGCCTGACGGATAAGCTCCTCGATCTGCGCGTTCAGCTCCTCAAGAGCGGCGTTGCCCGCCTCCATATCTATGTACAGCCCGTCGATACGGTTCTGCATATCCTCGTTGTCTATCGACAGACCGTAGAGATAATTCTGCTTTTCCGCGGCGTCCGCCTCGAGACCCGCCTTTTCATCCTCGAGATCCTTCTTTTCCACCTCGAGCTTTGCCTGCTTTTGAGCAAGGTCGGCTTTGTCCGCTTCAAGCTTGTCAATATCGCGGTTAAGTTCCTCGATAAGATTTTCCTGCTCCTTTATGGAGTCCATAAGGCGCTTCATAAATTCCAGATTTTGTCCGCCGATATTTTTCACAACGTCGGAATACATAAAGAAATCGTACCAGTCGTTGGAGCCGTTGAGTATCGGGATAGTACCCGAGGTATCGTTTATGTAAAGCGCTCTAGCGAGCTTTGCGAACTTTTTCAGGTTCTGTCTGTTCTGCTCCTGAAGGTCGGCTATCTCGCCTTTCTTCTTTTCGATCTCAAGCTCCTTGTCCGCGATATTCCCCTCTACGACCTTGATCTCGCGCTGTTTTTCCTCTATCGCCTCGATCTTGGCGGCGACCAGCTCGCTTGTTTTGGCGATCTCCGAGGTAACGCCGTCTATCTGCTCCGAAACGAGATCCATAGCGTACTCGTTATCTTGAATATTGCCCTCGAGATCGTTTATTTTCTGCTCGCGATCCTCATTTTCTTTCTGTATCTGTTTTATCTGTTCCTGAAGATCCTCAATGGAATCGCTCCCGCTTGCTTTTACGGGCACGGCGCTGTCGGCTGTCAAGGAAACGGCGACGACCGCCGCGGCAAATACCGCGCATAGCTTGACCGCAGTTCTTCCGCTTATTTTTTTAATCCCCATAATCCGCCTTTCTCCAATCGCGTTTTTTACGCGGGCGACGCAAAATATTTCAATTTCCCCTTACGTTCGCCCGCAAAACTTCTTATACACTGTTATTATACCTCTTTCGACAGGTCTTGTCAAGCGGTATTTCCTGAAAATTATATGAAATCGGCGGTACGGTTATGAATACAGGGAAGACGAAAATTCGTCGAAAAAGCTGTTCATAACTTCATCATAACCGAGACATCGGAAATTCATGTCGAACATTAAAACATAGGGCTTGCCGCCGACTATCCAGCCGCAGATAAAAGGCTCGTCCTCGACCACGCACGAGACGGTCATCAGCTCGCTCTGCGGATAACCTATCGCGCCGACGATCTCCCTCATGGTTTTACCGTTCGGGTCTCCGAGCTTTTTAATTCTGTCCTCGATATCGGGGAGCGGCGGGTGAGAAAATACATTCATAATAAACCTCCAAAATGATTATAATATATATTATAAATCGCAATCTCGGAATTGTCAATATATAAAATCGCATTTTAGAAATTTTCTGCTAAAATAATTCTCAAATCGCGTACAATCAATCCATAAATACGCAAAAGGAGATTTTTAAAATGACCTTTGGAGAACGTCTCAAAAACTTGATTGAGCGGCAGGAAATGCAGCAAAAGGACATAGCGCCTCTGCTGCATATTGGTCCGTCAACGCTCAGCGGATATGTAAATAACGATAGAATGCCCGATATGCTGCAAATAGTGCGTATAGCGGAGTTCTTCGGAGTAACGACCGACTATCTTCTCGGCTGCGACAGCTCCCCCGAAAATATACCTATGTCCAACGCCGAGCGCGGATTGCTCTCAAATCTGCGTTCACTTGACGCCGAACAACAGGAAATTATCTTTAAATTAGCCGAAATGTTGTCAAAAAAATAATTTCCTGTAATTCCCAATTTGCTCCCACATAATGGAAAATGGCTTTGTTAAGCCAAATTCGGCTTGTCTGCAATTTGTGCGTTTTGCACAAATATAATTAGTCATAAAACTTATCGGCAATGAAATTTCCGAAAGAATTTTCGCGCTCAAAAGTGCAGTAAAAATTTTTTTGTGTTGCAATACATTATGCAAACAGCTGCGGTTTTTTGTGAATAATCCATAAATTGCCGACAACAAATTATGAAAATACAACAAAATTCGCTGTGCTTTTTGAAAATCACAAAAATTTTTCTTGCAAAATCGCCTGCACTATTGTATAATAATAGTGTAGGTAATTTTTTGCTTATGAATTTAATATTTGAGGAGGATTTTTAACAATGGCGTTAAAAAATCAGTATCTGGCAGATCTGCTGGAAACAGTTAAGAAAAGAAATCCCGGCGAGCCCGAGTTCATTCAGGCGGTTACCGAGGTGTTCGAGACGCTTCAGCCCGTAGTTGAAAAGCGCCCCGATCTCGTTGAGGCAGGCGTTTTCGACCGTATAGTCGAGCCCGAGAGACAGATCATTTTCCGCGTTCCGTGGGTGGACGACAAGGGCAAGGTTCAGGTGAACCGCGGCTTCCGTATCCAGTTCAATTCCGCGATCGGTCCGTACAAGGGCGGTATCAGACTGCACCCCTCCGTTTATATGGGTATCATCAAGTTCCTCGGCTTCGAGCAGATCTTCAAGAACTCGCTGACTACGCTCCCCATGGGCGGCGCTAAGGGCGGTTCGGACTTCGACCCCAAGGGCAAGAGCGACGGCGAGGTTATGCGCTTCTGTCAGAGCTTTATGACCGAGCTGTGCAGACATATCGGTCCCGACTGCGACGTTCCCGCGGGCGATATCGGCACGGGCGGACGCGAGATCGGCTATATGTTCGGTCAGTACAAGCGTATCCGCGACGAGTTCACGGGCGTGCTCACGGGTAAGGGCTTGACCTACGGCGGCTCGCTCGCGAGAACGGAGGCTACCGGCTTCGGTCTGTGCTACTTCACCGACGAAATGCTCAAGGCGAACGGCAAGAGCTTCAAGGATCAGACCGTCGTTATCTCGGGCTCGGGCAACGTTGCTATCTACGCGACCAAAAAGGCTACCGAGCTTGGCGGCAAGGTAGTCGCTCTGTCCGACTCCAACGGCTACATTTACGATCCCGACGGTATCGAGCTTGACGTTGTAAAGCAGATCAAGGAAGTTGAGCGCGGACGTATCAAGGAGTACGTCGGCAGAACCTCCCACAAGAACGCGACCTACACCGACGGCTGCAAGGGTATCTGGACTATCAAGTGCGACATCGCTCTCCCCTGCGCTACGCAGAACGAGATCGACAAGGAGAGCGCCGAGGCTCTCGCGAAGAACGGCTGCTACGCCGTTGCGGAGGGCGCGAATATGCCGTCCACTCCCGAGGCTATCGAGGTTTACTTCGCGAACAAAATGCTGTACGGTCCCGCTAAGGCGGCGAATGCGGGCGGCGTAGCTACCTCTGGTCTCGAGATGAGCCAGAACTCCATGCGTTACAGCTGGACATTCGAGGAGGTTGACGCTAAGCTCCACAACATTATGATCGAGATCTTCAAGCAGTGCGACAATGCCTCCAAGGAGTACGGAATGCCCGGAAACTACATGGCGGGCGCAAATATCGCGGGTTTCCTCAAGGTTGCCGAGGCTATGAAGGCTCAGGGCGTTGTTTAATTTCGACGAGCAATAAATAAAAGACGTGCGGAGGGTCATCTCTCCGCACTGTTTTTGTCGTGTATTTATGCACGAAAAAACCCGCCGCTTTCGCGACGGGTTATAATTATTCGTCAGAACAATTTAGATTTTGCTTGTCAGCAATTACTTTCTCTTCTTGGAGATTACAACTGCTGCGCCAGCTGCTGCCAGTACTACAGGAGCTACTGCTACTGCAACACCGGTACCGGGGTTCTTCTCACCATTGTTGGAACCGCTGTTGGTGTTGGAAGAAGGAGTAGAAGTGCTGGTAGAATCGCCGCTGCTTACGAGACCGCCGCTGTTGCTGCTGTCATCGGGCTTGGGAGCTTCCTTGTTAGCAGTGATAGTGATCTTATTAACAACTGCATCCCAGAAAGTAGGATTGTTGCCCCACCACTGACCGATGTTGTCACCGTTACCAAGATCAACCAGGTCACCGGTGTGAGCTGTGCCAACCTTATACTCAAAGCTGAAAGAGTTGAAAGAGTTGAGCTGCTCATTGTAAGTAAGACCTGCGGGCAGCGGAACTGTGATAGACTTGCCATCCTCAGACCACTTGTAATCGGTTGCAAGAGGATACTTAACCTGACCGCTAGCTGCGCGGAAGATAACCTCTACGTCAGCAAATACGCCATTCCACATATCCTTGTTGAACTCAAATGTAATAGTACCGCCATTGTTCAAGTTCTTAAGTCTGGTAGGAGTTGCGTTGATACCAAGACCAACGGTAGCCTTACCGTGATTAGGAAGTGCCTTCTTAGAAGTCTTGGTCTCATAATCAGCCTTAACAACCTTAGTCTGGTTGTTGGAGCTTACGCCGCCCTTATGAGTGAAGTTGCCGTTAGAAACGGTGCCGGACTCACCAACGATACCGAAGTAGTTGTTGATAGTGTCCTTACCAGCCTGAGAATTAAGAATCTCGCTAATCAAAGCAGAATTCCATGTAGCGCCGCCCCAGTTCCAAGAGTTGCCGGAAACCGTTGTAACCATACCTCTGAACATATCAGCGGGCATGCTTACAGTGAAGCTCATCTTTACACTGGACTTATCGTAGTTGATGCTCTGCAGTACATTAGTAGCAGAAGCGCCGAAAGATGCCTGAAGACCTGCGGGAGAAGTAGCATAGCCTGCAGTTCCAGTACTGTTCAGCCAAGAAACATCCTTAGCAATAGCAACTTCCTGCTTCCATTCCTTTGCTACCTCGCCCTTTTCCTTATTAGCAGCGTCCGCAGCAGTGAAAGTAGTATTAAAACCAGCCGCGCCGCCCTTAGTGCCCTTGGGGAGCAGAATAGGAGCTGCAAGCTGATCACCAGCTGCAAAGCCGTATTCATCCAGCCACTCCTGAGGAGCATCAGCAGGAATAGTCTTGCCCGCGCCAATTACAACATACTCTTTCATCGAGCCCTGGAGCACAGCATTTACTGTAGCGCCGCCGAAAGTGATATCCTTCTTGGAATCGTTAAACTTGTAATATGTGCCAGTAGTCTTACCGTCCTTGCCTACGCCCATAACGCCTGTTCCAGCGTCGCCATTCATCTGCTTGATCCAAGCGGAAAGAACGATGTTGCTGTAAGAGTTGCCGCTGTCACCCTCGGGATCTGCGCAATCAGCACCGGTGCCCTGATCGAGAAGAGCCATCATATCATCTTTTGTCAACTCGTTGGTCAACTCAAGTGTAACAGTCTCGTTCTCAACAACATTCTCAAAAACGATAGTGTTGTCATCAGCAGCCATAGCGGAAGACGCCATAGCAGCGAGAGCGAGAACACCGGCAGTAGAAGCTGCCAAAATTTTCTTTAACATTCTAAATTTCCTCCAATGTTCAAAATTTACTTACTCGTTTTAACTAAACTCCTTCATTTACAGAAAGACCGCGACAGAACGACAGCCAACGAGTTGAAGTTATCGTTCTTATCCTCAGCCCCCCCTTTACTCTGCAATACCGGAGCTTTGTATGCAGACCTTGTTTCGGTCTGTTTACATTATAGCCCAAACAAGTAAATTTGTCAAGTGCGTTTTGTATATTTTTTTAAAAATTTAACCCTAAATCTTCAAAAACAAAGCCTTTTTCGGGCAAAATTAAGGCATTTTCAGGTAAAAAAAACGAGAGTTTCACCGCACTTTTTACAAAGTTTTCTAGGTATTTAAATTTTCATTCGTTGATATTTAACAAATTTTCAACACGGAGAAAAATTTTTTACATAAATTCTTTTGCATTATACGCGTTTTTTGTGCATTTCCACTTAAACGGGGTTGACATATATTTCCCAAAGTGCTATAATTATAATATATTATTATTTAATTCCTTATCAGCAAAAGGATCAGTGTATTTATTGAGAGGTTTTCATCATGTATCATTGCCGAATTCGATTTTATTTTACCGGAAGGCACCCCGAGATATATACTATTATAAAGGGGTTTGCTCCGCCCGAGAATTTCTCGTATGATTTTATTGAGAGCGAAAAGCCCGATCCCGCCGAGGTCGCGGAGGCTAACGTAATTTTCGCGAATTACTCCGATTATTCCTCCGTTGAGGAACTGAAAAACACGTTCGCGAACAGAAATCGGAACGCGGAGCTTATCGTGCTTGCCGAAAAGAATATCTTCGCGGAGGATCTGTCGTTCGTCAAGGACGTGTGGACGCTCCCGCTGTCGGAGAACGAGATAAAGTTCCGCTTTTCGCGCTGTCTGGAGCGTTTCAAGTACGAGGTGGACTGTTGGCAGACAAAGCAGTACCTCGACAGGACTATCAATAATATCCCCATTCTCGTGTGGTTCAAAACCAAGGACGGCGTTCACGAAAAGGTGAACGACAGCTTCTGCAAGACCGTCAACAAAACGAGGGAGCAGGTCGAGGGACAGCGCCACGCGTACATATGGGACGTGGAAGAGGACGACCCCGCGTGTATCGAATCCGAACGCATCGTCATGGAGACCCGACGTACCTGCGTTTCCGAGGAGATGATAAAAACGGGCGACGGCGACAGACTGCTTACTACCTATAAGTCGCCGCTGTACGATCTGGACGGTTCCGTTATGGGAACGGTCGGCGTTGCCGTCGACATTACCAAGGAACGCGCTTACGAGGCGGAAATAACCAGGAAGAACGCCTCGCTTGAAAAGGTGTTCACTTCGATCGACTGCGGAGTGCTGTGCCATTCGCTCGACGGAAAGCGCATAATCAGCGTGAACGACGCGGCGCTTAAAATTCTGGGCTACAAGTCGCGTGACGAGCTTGTGTCAAGCGGCTTCGATATGGTCGCGGATTCCGTTCTCGAGGATGATAAGCCTCGGCTTCGTGAACGAATAATGGCTCTCAAGGAAGAGGGCGACAGCATAAGCGTCGAATACGGCGTTCGTCACAAAAACGGAGACGTATTGCACATAATGGGCAACGTCAAGATACTCAAGGCGAACGGCGAACTGTTCTATCAGCGCTTTTTGCTCGACGTCACCGAGCAGAAGAACCGCGAGCGCGAATTTGAACGCAAACAGGCGGAGCTCGTTCAGGCGCTCGGCGTTGACTATAATCTTATCTGCTTCTTTAATATAGATACGGGTATGGGGCAGGCACTGCGCGCTCACGACTGCGCGTATCACGTTTTGAGCCGCGTATTCAGCGGCAATCTCAACCTTACACTGTGTATAGAAAGATATATCGGCGAGTGCGTTCTCGAAGAAGACAAGGAACTGCTCAGAAACGCAGTCTCGCGCGGAAATCTCATCAAGGAGCTTTCCGAAAAGGAAACGTTCCACATCAACTACCGTACTATGTGCGGGAACACCATGCGCTACTTTCAGATGAAGGCGGTGCGCGCGGGAGAATGGCCGTCGGACGGAAGGAGCATAGTGCTCGGTTTCCGCAGCGTCGACGACGAGATACGCGCCGAAATGGAGAAAAAGGAGCTTCTCGAGGACGCGCTTATGCAGGCGAACCGCGCAAACAAGGCGAAAAGCGTCTTCCTGTCGAATATGTCTCACGATATCCGCACACCCATGAACGCGATCGTCGGGTTCACGTCGCTCGCGATCTCCCATATCGACCAGAAGGAACGCGTCGAGGAATACCTCAAAAAGATCGCGACCTCGGGAAGTCACCTGCTCAGCCTTATCAATGACGTACTCGATATGAGCCGTATTGAAAGCGGAAAAATGCGCCTTGAGGAAAAGCCGTGCAGTCTGCCCGAAATTCTCCACGGACTGCGCAATATTCTTCAGGCCGATATCCACAACAAGCAGCTCGAGTTGTTTATCGATACCGTAAACGTATACGACGAGGATATTTTCTGCGACAAGCTGAGACTTAATCAGGTGCTGTTAAATCTGCTCAGCAACGCCGTGAAGTACACCGGCGCGGGCGGAAAGATCACCGTGCGCATAGCCGAAATAGCGGGAGCGCCCGAGGGCTTCGCGAATTACGAATTCACTATCAAGGACACGGGCATAGGAATGAGCAAGGAATTTGTCGAGCACATCTTCGAGCCGTTTGAGCGCGAACGCAACTCCACGATAAGCGGAATTCAGGGCACGGGTCTAGGCATGGCGATAACTAAAAATATCGTCGATATGATGAACGGCACTATCGAAGTAACGAGCGAGCAGAACGTCGGCACGGAGTGCAAGGTATCGTTTATGTTTAAGCTTAACGCCGAGGAAAAACGTCCGCAGGTGATCGACGAGTTTAAGGACTGCCGCGCGCTGGTGATCGACGACGACTTCAACACCTGCGACAGCGTTTCGTTTATGCTCCAGCAGCTCGGTCTTCGCGCCGAGTGGACGCTTTCGGGCAAGGAGGCTGTTCTCCGCTCCCGTCAGGCCTGCTCGCGCGGCGATAATTTCAGCGTTTACATCGTCGACTGTTTCCTGCCCGATATGAACGGTATCGAGGTAGTCCGCCGTATCCGCAAGGAAACGAGCGCGAACGTTCCCATTATAGTGCTTACGGCTTACGACTGGACGGAGTTCGAGGAGGAGGCGCGCGAGGCGGGCGTTTCAGCGTTCTGCAGCAAACCGCTGTTCCTGTCGGAGCTTAGGAACTGCCTTAACATGATTGTCGGCGCGGCAGCGGAAAACGACAATCTCCCCGACAGAATACGCACGGGAAGGATTCTGCTCGCCGAGGATAACGAGCTCAACCAGGAGATCGCGGTGGCGATACTGACCGAAGCGGGATTTGAGGTAGAGGTGGCCGAAAACGGCAGCGTCGCCGTTGATATGCTCTCGAAGTCCGAAGCGGGTTATTACAAGCTGATACTCATGGACGTACAGATGCCCATAATGAACGGCTACGAGGCAACAAAGAAGATACGCGCGCTCGATAATAAAGAGCTCGCGAATATCCCGATACTCGCGATGACCGCAAACGCGTTTGAGGAGGATAAGCAGCTGGCGATAGACAGCGGAATGGACGGACATATCGCCAAGCCGATCGACGTAGGCAAGCTTATGGCGACCTTGGATAAACTGATAACCTGAACTTAATATAAAGTAGTACGCGGTGTCGGACACATACCCGACACCGCGATTTTTATACGTTTTTTTCGGTTGCAGACAGTTATCAGTTCAGCATTTTCTTCTCCATTTCCACGGGGTTGTTGGAATATTCCATAGCGGTCTGATAAGTGATCTTTCCTGACTTATACAGCCTGTGGAGACTCTCGATAAGCGTCTGCATACCCTGCAAGGTACTGCCTTGCATCGTACTCTCCATCTGCGCGATCTTATTGGAGCGGATAAGATTCTTGATAGCGTCCGAGCCGAGCATTACCTCGACAGCCGCGCAGCGCGACTTGTTATCGGAAGCGGGAACGAGCGTCTGCGCGATGATACCCTGTATCATATTCGCGAGCTGAGTGCGCACCTGCTCCTGCGCGTGCGACGGACAAACGTCGATGATACGGTCGATAGTCTGCGCTGCGGAGCTTGTATGCAGCGTGCCGAATACCAAGTGTCCTGTCTCTGCGGCGGTCATAGCGAGCGAAATGGTCTCGTAGTCTCTCATTTCGCCGATAAGTATAACGTCCGGATCCTCACGCAGCGCGCTTCTCAGCGCGTAATCGAACGACGGGACGTCGCGTCCTATCTCGCGCTGGTGAATAGTCGCCTTCATCTGGTCGTAGCGGTACTCGATAGGATCCTCGATAGTGATGATATGACACGCACGGGTCTCGTTGATATGCTGTATCATAGCCGCAAGGGTGGTGGACTTACCCGCGCCCGTAGGACCCGTAACAAGTACAAGCCCCCTGCGCTTTTTCGCGAGATCGAGAAGAACGTTCGGCATACCGAGCTGAACCAATGTCGGTATCTCCGCGTTAAGCAAACGTATCGAGCATGCAAGCCTACCGCTCTGATGGAACACATTTACACGCTGTCTCGCGCCGTTTTTAAGCTCGAACGAAAAGTCTATGTCTTTGCCCTCGGCAAGCATCTTCTCCTGCTCTGCCGAAAGAATTGAAACGATAGTGCGGTGAACTACCTGATCGGAGAGCTCGGTAAATCTGCAAAGCTCGCCGTTCACGCGGATAACGGTAGGCGCTCCGACCGTCAGATGAATATCGGAAGCGCCCATGGAGCGTGCCTGCATTATAAATTCTTCAAACGTCATAACAAAACTCCTTATCTGTCCTTACTTAATCTTGAACTGAATTCCGCTCGCGGAAAAATAAACCTCGTCCGAGGAGTTGGCGATACGCTGATTAACACGTCCTACGATCTCCCTGTACGCCGCGAGGTATCCGTCTTCTGGGATAACGGAGAAGCCCGTCTCAAGGGTGATGATCATCACGTTTCCGCGATTCTCGGCGACCTTGCCGCGCACCGCCGAGATATCGTCAATAATGCGTTTTTCGACAGCTTTCTTTTCAGCGTCATCGGGAGCTTTTCTATCGGGGAGCGTGTCCTTCATTACCATTCGCACATACGAGGAAACGCTGTCGAAGATGACGAACTTATGATCCTTCACCTCGTCGACGGGCGACAAGCTGTGAGAGCTTAAGATATCCCACTCCACGCCGTTTTTGTTATTGTCGAACTCAATTCGGTTACGGATATCCGCATCGACCTCCTCCCCCATTCTAAGGTAGAGGACGTAATCAAAAGCCGCGAAACCCGTGACCGCGTAACGCGACTTGCCGCTTGCCGCGCCGCCAGTGATAAGTATAGATTTGGACATAGCTTTTTTCCTTTCACCTAAAAATTTTTATGCTGATTCAATTATACCACATATTTAACAAAAAGTAAAGAGTTTGTTGAAATATTTTTTGCGAAAAAACAAAAATAAGCGCAGTAAACCCGCGACAGCCTCCGCGCGAAGCGAGGAATAAAAATTTTTCCGCAAGCCTTTTTACAAAAAGGCTTGCGGAATGCAGAGGCAGCGCCTCCGCGTAGGCTTAGGCACTCCTTAAGTGTTGTGATAATGCGCGGCTTTTTGCTTGTTTTTCGATGCAAAACCTAATTGCCATTAAAGCAATTCGAGCAAAAAACGCCGAAAACTTCGGCTTCTCCGAAGTTCAGCGCACCGCCGCAAAGCGGCGAAACAAAAAATGCGCTAAAAGTGCTTGGAAAAAACAAGGGCACCTATGCCGCGTTTTATCCAAATCGGTGATTTTGCCAACAGACAAAGTCACCGATAAATCACTTTTTATGCCGGTGGCGGAAAAACTGATCCGCGCTCCGAGCAACACCTTACCGATATAAATTCTGATTTACACTAACTCCGTGAGATCAACAGCTCCGCGAAATACTCCGCTGCATACGGATTGCGGATCAGAAGCGGACCTATGATATGCGTACCGTAGAAATTACCGACATGAATTCCCTCGGCAGCCGCGTCCTTTGGACTGTTGCCCGCGCCCTGCTTTACCGTGAAAAGAGGATTTTTAATGCCGTAAACGCCGCTTGCCTTGTTGACGAAGCCGATAAGCTCACGCCCTTCAAACCCGACGACGCTGTCGGTGACGATACGCTCCGAACCCTCTTCGGTGATGAAATCGAACAGCCCGAGCCCCTCGTGTACCTTTTTGTCGCGGTCGGTGATCTTTCTGCCGAACATCTCAAACGAGTTTCCCGTCGCGAGTATCACCGCGCCGCCGTCAACAACGCCCTTGAACGCGTCCCCGTAATTACGCAGATACTCCAGCGCCGCTTTCTGGCTGCGCTCCGTGCCCGAGCCGATATAGATGAAATCGAATTCCGAAAAGTACAGATTATCACCGACGGAACGCCGAACGATCTCGACCTCCGCGCCCTTTTGCATGAGAGCGCGTTCCAGCGCGAGAACGTTCGCGTAGTCGCCGTAGAGGTTCATAAGATCATGAAACAAATGCAGGATTTTCATATGCCCACTCCTTTACTTTACCGTGACCTTAGACAGGAACTTCGCCTTATCCGAAAAACAGGTAACCGTGTACAGCCGCGTGTGCTTTTTCGCGGCTATCTCGTTCACAGCCGCCTCGATATCGGTCATTGCCGTGATCTTTTCGGGCGGAATGTCGGTATAGGAGAAACGCGTTTCGAGATCGTGAGCGTGCGCACCCAACAGATAAATGTGCTCCACACAAAGCGCGTTCAGCAGCTCGAAATCTATATCCCACAGCCAGCTTATCTCTCCCGTGGAATAACGGCGGCTCACCGCGTCAACAATAATGATGACCCCGCACGGCTCGTCCCGTCCGATAATATAGCGTATCGACTGATCGTAGGAGACGGAATTCTCGTGCTTGGAAACGAGGAACGTGCCCTCGCTCTCGCCGAGAGTGTACTCGACGACGCGTCCGCTTTTCAATACGTAATCGCTGATATCCGCGGAAATGCTCTCGGGAGCGATCCCCGACTGCGCGCACGCCGCAAAGCACGCGAGGATATTGTAAACGTTGTAAATGCTCTTAAAGCTCAGTGTTATATCATATTTGCCGTTTATGGTGATAACGCCGTTATCCAGATCGGCGTTTGTAACCGTGAACTCGGTCTCATGCTTACAATGACCGCAGTTATCGCAGATATAGCCGCCTATATGGTTATAGTGACGGTAATTGTAGCGCATACGGCTCTTGCAGACGGGGCAGAACGCGCCGTCGTCGTATACCGAGGTGTTTTCGGCGGTGGAAAATGTCTGCTTGTCCATACCGAACCAAACGACGTTTTTGTGATCGCTGCCGAGCTGTGAGATCAGGGGATCGTCGGCGTTGAGGATAAGAGTGCAGTCGTCGGTAACGCTCTCGCGGATCGCCTCGTATACCCATTCGGGATGACCGTTTCGTGTGAGCTGATCGCGGTACAGATTGGTAATAACATAGTGTGTAGGTGAGAAATATCTGTATGTGAGCTTTGCGTAGCGCTCATCTGTCTCCAGAACGAGAACGTCACCCTTGAAGCGTCCGCCGAGCGTACAGTTGGACAGTATGACCGCAGCGATACCGCAGTCAAGATTTGACCCCTCCTTGTTAGAGATGACGCGTTTTCCCTGCTTACGCAAAATATGCGTGATCATCTCGACGGTAGAGGTCTTGCCGTTGCTGCCCGTAACGGCTATCACCATATCAGGCAGCCTTATCTTGGACAGTATATCGGGATACATTTTCAGCGCGATCTCTCCGGGTAAGCTCGAGCCGCGCCCTATCAGATGTCCCGCAAAATACGCAAGCCTGCACACTAATATGGTAAAGAACTTTCTCATAATATATCTGACCCCTTCGGATAATAAAATCAAAACACTTTTTATTTTATCACAATATTTTCCTCATGTCAAGCGTAAAAGTAATTATAACGATAAAGTGACTGTTTGGTGAAATTTCGGAAAGAAATGTGAAACAGCAAGAAGATTGCGTGATAACGCTTGACAAAACCTTTTTTTGGTGATACTATAAACTTGAAAGAAGTGATAGATATGAAAAACAACACAGCCGCGGTCGATATAACCAAGAGATATACGCTCGGCGAGGAGATATTCAATTCGGTAACGCACGGCGTGGGCGGGCTGCTCGCGATAGCGGGAACGGCAGTTCTTATCGTGTTTGCGGCGGTTTATTCCGACGCGTGGGGAGTGGTGAGCTCCGCGGTATACGGCGCTTCGCTGATCGTTCTGTATACGATGTCGACGCTGTATCACGCGCTGACGAACCGCAGGGCAAAGACATTTTTCCGTATAATGGATCACGATACCATATTTTTCCTGATAGCGGGAACGTATACGCCGATAACGCTTATTCCGCTCCGCGGAGCGCTCGGGTGGGTGCTGTTCGGCATTGTGTGGGGCGCGGCGATTCTCGGGATAGTGATGAATTCGGTCAACCTTGAAAAGTTCCGCAAGCCGTCCGTTATATGTTATGTCGCGATGGGATGGGTGGTCATCTTCGCGATAAAGCCCATGCTCGATAACTGCACGTCGCTCTCGCTGTGGTTTTTACTGATCGGAGGGCTGTGCTATACTGTCGGAATAATCTTTTACGCGATGAAGTCAAAGAAGTATTTCCATTCGATATGGCATATTTTCACGATCGCGGGAAGCGTGTTCCATTATTTCTCGATATTGTCGATGATCGTAAGCAGATAAAGAAACCGCCGCGCGGAGCGACTATCTCCGTGCGGCGGTTTTAATTTTTTACACCGTTTCCATCTCCACGATCCTCGCCGAGCAGGTATCCATCATATTTATGCCGCAGGTAAGCGTAACGCTGTCGAAAGTGACGTTGACCTTCACAAAGCTCCCGTCGTCGGGGATCTCGGACATATCCGCGGTAACGTCTCCGTAGATGTTGCCCAGATAAACATGACCGTACTCATTCTCCCAATACATACCGTCGCGAGTGTTTATGCGCGGAAAGTGCGCAGTGCCGACGTCGGGATCGAAACGGTAGCTCATAACCGGCATAGTACACTCGCACCCGCTCGGAACAAAGATGATATCGCCCGTCATTATCGAGTACTCGTCCTCCGCGGCGATACACATATACCCCGTCATAGTGACCTCGCCCTCGAACACCGCCATACCGCCCATAAAATATATCTCGGGAAACCCGAGCTCAGAGCCGAGCTTGACGGAGCCGTCGCCGAGGGTATACTCCGTACTGTCAAGACCGTGCGCGAAATTCACCTGCGCCTCGGTCAGCGTAAGCCCGCAGAAAGTATCACCGACGGAAACGCGCTTGTAGTCCTTTTTCGGCGCTTCGGAGATATCGGTGAACCGTACCGTTTCGCCGTCGAAAACGTCCTCGTTGTCATAGCTCGTGCGGCAGATACCAGACGGCTCGGCGAGGTAAACAAAACCATCGCAAACGACACCCGAGAAATTATCCTCGGAGAACGTCTCGGGATCGCCGTCCGTGCCGTCGTTTGAGAAAATCATGGTCAGCTCCGAGCGGCGGATAACATCGCCCGCCGGTCCCACAAGGAACGTCTCATCGGGATCGTCCGTCTGCTTCGAGCTCTCGGGTTCGGAGGTCTGCGGAGCGCTCTCCGACGAGCTTTTGCTGCTGTTCTCGGAATTGCTCTCGTGAGTGCTTTCCGATATTGAGCCGCCGTTATCCGTGCTCCGCGTCGCGGAGCTGTCGGTAATACTTGACACCGAGCTGTCCGAGCTCGGTTCGTCATTTGCGCAGCCCGTAAGAACCGCAGCGAGAAGCAGCGCTAAAATTATTCTGTACTTTTTCATAAAATACTCCTGTCGTTTTTTATATGGTTTACGATTGGTTAAAATACATTATTTACAAATACTTTATCAACCAACCGAAAACCGTAAATCTTTTAACGGATCAAGCCCTATGCCCAAGCAGTATAGCGTTTGAACGGCATGCGGATGCCGATTTTGACCAAAGCCACAAAAGTGCACAAAAAAACCGCTAATATTTTGTTGAAAAAAGAACTTTACAAATAATGAATAATAACTTAAAATATAGTAAGAGGATACTTTTGTTTTCCATGCCGCTGAAAGGAAATTGCACACAATGATCAAAAAATCTGTTACCATGAGCGACATCGCCAAAGCAATGGGCGTCAGCACCGTTACCGTCTCAAAGGCGCTCGGCGACCGCGAGGGCGTGTCTGAGGCGCTCCGTGAACGTATCAAGCAGAAAGCCACCGAAATGGGCTACCGCACTCACACGGGCGGTCACGCGCAGAACGACGGGCTTACCTATAATATAGGCGTTGTCGTCGCGAAACGCTTTATCGGCGAACCGTCGGCGTTCTATTGGATAATGTACAGATATCTTGTCGAGCTGCTGCAAAAGCAGAACTACTACGGAATGCTTGAGGTAGTCGAAGACGGAGCGGACGGCTCGTGTGAGATACCGAATTCCGTGCGCGACCGCAAGGTCGACGGGCTTATCCTGCTCGGTCAGTTCTCCGACGAATACATTGACAAGCTTATGCGGTATTATATCCCTACCGTATTCCTCGATTTTTACGGCAGCCGCGACGACGCGGACACCGTACTTTCCGACAACTTCTACGGTGCGTATATCCTCACCGCGCACCTTATCGCCAACGGACACCGCCGCATAGGCTTTCTCGGCAGTATAGGCAGCACGTCGAGCATTCAGGACAGATACCTCGGCTATTACAAGGCGCTCCTTGAGAACCGTCTGCCGCTCCGTCAGGATTGGATAATAAGCGACCGCTCTCACGAGGGAGAGATACACAAGTCGTTCGAGCTTCCCAAAGATCTTCCGACGGCGTTCGTATGCAACTGCGACGAGAGCGCGTTCAAGCTCGTAGGTCAGCTTCGTGACATGGGTCTGCGCATACCCGACGATATCTCCGTGGCGGGCTACGACAATCACGTTTACTCGACCATGTGCCGACCGCACCTCACCACCATGGACGTAAATAGTCGTCAGATGGCGTCCGAGGCGGTCGACATAATTCTTCACAAAATACGCGACGGCAGCTACAAGCGCGGCAGAACGCTTGTAATGGGCAAGCTTGTCCTCCGCGACAGCGTAAAAGATCTGCGCGTCATAAACGAATAATCACGAGCCGCGGCACTGTCGCGGCTTTTCCGCGCGCAAAAACAAGCCGAGCGGCTCTCCCGGGGAGGAAAAGCCGCGGATCGTTATGTTTACTTGTTCATTCGCTTGATTGCAAGCTCTATCGCCATAATGGAATCGTTCACGTCGGTGATATTCTCGACTGCCGTCTCAAGCGGATGCGTACCGTCCTTAGCGTCGTTGAGTATCTCGGGAACGACTTCGCCCGCGTTTACGGTGACGTTGTTCTCCTCAAGCAGCTCCTTAGCGGGCTGACTGATAACGTCCGCATATATCTCGCGAACTCCGAGAATGATATGCAGGAACGCCGCCGCTCTGCCTACCACCTTATCGCAAAGCCTCCAGCCAGTGTACTTATTTCCGCTGTACAGCCAGTCCAGCAGCGGCTGCAAGCCCTTGTCCTTGCTCTTGAACATAATATTGTCCAGTGTGATAACGCAGGTGTACCCCTCAAAAATCATTGCTTCTTTAGCTCTTTCAAGATCCTGATGCATAATATTGCCTCCTTATTTTAAAATCAAATTGCGCACCGTGCAGACCGAGCATCTGTGCGCTGCCAACCGTCAGTTAAGCGCCCAGCATTTTGTTGAAATCGGCAAGCGCCTCGGATATCTTTATCTGCTGCGGACATACAGCCTCACAGCTGCGGCAGCCGATACACGCCGAGGGCTGCTTATCCCGAGGAACAGCTCCGAGCGCCATAGGCGCGATAAAACCTCCGCCCGTAAGCTTGTGCTCGTTGTACAGCTCCAATAAATTCGGTATATCCAATCCCTGCGGGCAGTGCGACGTGCAGTAATGACAAGCCGTACACGGAACGGTGCCGCCGTTTATCATTTCCGCGGCGACGGCGGCGAGCGCGGTCATCTCCTTGTCGGAAAGCGGCTTCGCTTCCTCGTATACCGCTATGTTCTCCTTGAGCTGCTCGAAATTCGACATACCCGAAAGCGTGACCTTTACCTCGGGAATACTCTGCAAAAATCTGAACGCCCACTCCGCGGGAGCAGCATCGGGACGAAGCTTTTTCAGCGTTTCGGTATATTTTTCGGGCAGAACGGCGAGTTTTCCGCCGCGCACGGGTTCCATTACCCACACGGGAATGTTATGCTCGCTGTACAGCTTTACCTTGCCCGCGGCATTCTGAAACGTCCAGTCGAGCCAGTTGACCTGCAGCTGACCGAATTCCATATATTCTCCGTATTTCCCTATAAACTTTTCCAGCACGGGCATTTCCCCATGTGCCGAGAACCCTAGATGACGTATCCTGCCGTTCTTTTTCTGCTCGATAAGGTAATCGAATATTCCGTACTTCGGGTCGAGATACTGCTCAACGTTCATCTCACAAACATTGTGGAACAGATAAAAGTCGAAATACTCGACCTGACATTTTTTCAGCTGCTCCTCGAATATCTCTTTCACCTTGTCCATATTCGCTAGGTCGTACCCCGGGAACTTATCCGCGAGCCTAAAGTTCTCGCGCGGATAGCTTTTCAGCGCGTTTCCGACCGCCAATTCCGAGTTTCCCGCGTGATACCCCCACGCGGTATCGTAGTAGTTGATCCCGTGCTCCATAGCGTAGCCGATCATTTCTTCGGTCTTGTTTTGATCGACGCGGCTGTCGTCGCAGTCGATAAGCGGCAGACGCATACAGCCCAATCCCAGAGCCGAGAGCTTTTCGCCGTGAAAATCACTGTATATCATAAAAAACTCCTTATCTACATCAATATTTAATGTTAAGCCTTTGAATAAAGCTTGCTCACGCCGTTATAGCTTCCGACATAAGCGCACCCGCAATAATTGCTCTTAGCCCGCGACGCGAGGACTTTCTTCGCGGCAGGCGAGGAAAGCACCTGCGCGACGGTCTGTTTTCCGTCTCCGGGAGTTTTCTTGTACTTCGCCGCGCGCTTTGCGGCGAGCTTTTTCGCGGCAAGGGTACGCTTTCTCCTAGCTTTGAGCTTGCGCTTTTCGGCGAGCTTCTTTTCGCGCTCGTTCTTCTTCGCCTTCGCGAGGTCGCGGTCAAACTTGTTGCATTCCGCGACGGTTGGCAGCCGTCTGTAATTCGACGTGCCCGTAAAGCTGCGTATCTCGCGGTCGAGCGCGGCGTTCAGCCCCGCAACGTCCGCGCCGTCTCCGCCGTTGCGTATCGACTTCTTATAAGCCGACAGCGCCGAAAGCGCGTTGGACAGGCGCATTGCGTTGACCTCGTCCTTTGTGCGGCAGGCGTTCAGCGAGCAGCGGTACATCTTTTTCGCGGTCTCGGTCCTCTGAAAGCTCGAATACGCGTCGGGATCCTTCGCGGCGAGGTACTGCTGTTCGCTCGGAGTAAGTCCCGAGCCCGTGCGCATCTTTGCCTTTATACCGCTTAATCGGTTGTCGTCAGCCTTATCGTATTCTCTCTGCGCAAACAGGCTGTCGAGCTTCTCCATTTGCTCCCTGACCATCTCGGCGACAGACTTTTCCGTCTTATCCCCGGGCTTTCCGACCGCGGGAACTTCAGTCTCCGGCTGCTTGGCAGCGGCAGCATTTTCGGCTCTCTGCTTTTCCGCGGACTCCATTATCTCATTCATCTTTTCGAGAATTTCATCGGCGCTTGCTTGAGCCTTGCCGCTGCGTACGGCAGCGCGTGCTTTAGCCGAAAAAGCGGCGGTATCCTTAGCGGAACGGCTGCCCGTAAAGCCCGACTCGATGTTATTCTGTACGCTCGCGGCGCTTTTGACCGATTTGACATAAGCGGTAATCAAACCGACAGCTGAAAGCTCCACACAAACCACCTCCATATAATATAGTATCTTAAATAATATCGGCAGGGAATTTAAATTTCTTTAGCACAAATCAAACAATTTGTATATATCTCACAAACAAATACAGCATATTGCACAAAAAGGCTGTGCAAAAAAACGCACAGCCTCATAATTTGTTCAGCGAATTTCACCGTCTCCGCCCATTAGTTTTGTCATCTCCTCGATACGCTCCAACGGGAACGGCGGCAGCGCTATCGGCTTCATTGCGAGCGAAACGAGCTTCATGGGGTTATCGTCCGCCGCGATACGGTTCGACGAAAGCGCGCCGCATATCTTGCAGCGGTGAATGACCGCCCATTCGCCGTTTTTCCTCACCCACACCGCGATAGGCTCCATTACTCCTCCGCAGTCCGCGGAGCGGTCTCCGACCTCGTTGTCGAGATGTTGGCTCGACAGGCAGTTCGGACAGTGGTTTCGGTGCTCGCTCCCCGCGCCCGCGGGAGTGACGAGCCGTCCGCATACCTTGCAGGTAAATGGCTCGGTGCAGGGGTGGGTCTTGTAATAGTTATTTTCAAATGAACGTTTTTTGTTTTCCCTGTTCATGGGATATCCTCCTAAATCCGAAATAGCCGATTCGGAGGAATGGGATTGTTCCGCAAACCTCCGAGGTTACACAACGGACTCCCTTTCATAGCTATTAACGTTATTATACATACGTTTCTCCTTTCTTTCTCCTTAAAAATTATTGACGGCATTGCCGACAACGCAATTATACCATACTTGACCGCCGTTGTCAAGACCTTTCGCGCCGCGCATCCAGCAGCAATATCGCGCACATCGCCAAAACGCACACCGACAGCGCGGCGTTTTTCGTGAACGGCTCCGCGGAGGTGTTTGGGGCGAGCGTCTGCACGTCGGCGGGCGGCAGCATTTTCGACAGCGGTATCGCCAGAAACGCGCTTATTAACGACGCGGTTATTCTCGACAGGATAAACCGTTTCAGCGGTATCTTGCCCGACAGCGCCGCCACCTGCATTATCACGCATATTCCGCCGAAGCTCAGCAGCGCCGCGCAGACGGAAAGAGCGCCGCTTGTCGGGACTATCGACTTCAGCCTCGTGACCTCAAGCATCGCCGAGAATATCCCGCCCGAATTCTCCCCCGCGCCGAGCAGTCCGAAAAGCCGCTCGAACAGAGAGTTCACGCCTATACTTCCGAGCATTGTCGAGATGACCGAGAACCCGACTATCATCGCGCACACCGTAAACATCACCCTTGCGCCCGTCATTACCGAGGAGATAAACGCGCCCGACGACAGATCGTACCGCGTTTCGAAGCGTTTCAGCCCGATCTCTCCGCCCATCCTCACTATAAACGCCATAGCCAGCGACGATAAAAAGCACACAGCGAACAGCATAAGCCCCGCCGCGGCGCTCCCGAAAACGCGCATTCCGACTATGCCGACGATAAACGACGGACCGCTCCCGAAGCAGCAGCACAGCATTCTCGCGGCGTTTTTCTCGGATAACGAGCCGCTTTTCACCAGCTCCGAGAGCAGGCTCGCTCCGACGGGATAGCCGCCGATATTCGCCAGCACGAACACCGCGCAAAGCTCCTCGTCGATACGCAGCAGCTTAGATAGCGGAAACGTAAGCGGACGCAGCGCCGTGCGGTACAATCCGCTCCTTTGCAGATACGCCGCCAGTACCGAAAAAGCGAACAGCGACGGAATGATCACCTCCAGACAATCCGTGACCGCCGCGCCGACCGCCGCAGTCACGATCCTTGGCTCGGCTATCAGAAAAACGGCCGCTGATACCGCGATCATCGACAAAATGTACTTCATAATTTCCTCTTTCGTTATTATTACGGCTTTTCCTCGCGGTTTACTCCTGCCACGCCTCCGACCGCCGCGAACGACACGCAGAGCAGAAATTTAACAAAAAACATCGCGCTCCACCCGCCGCCGAACACCGCCGACAATATCAGCAGCGGCAGCACGAACGCTATTCCGCACAGCGCTCCCGTTTTCATTCCGTCGCGGTGTTTTATTATTCCCGCCGTCCGTCCGCACAGAAAGCTGCCTATCGACATCGCGAGCACCGACGCCGCGCCCGCTGTCTGCGCCGCCGCGTCGGTCAGCGACAGCACCGCCGCCGCAAGCATACTCACCAGCAGCGCCGCGATATATCCCACTATCAGCCCCGCCGCGTACGGCAGCAGCCGAGAATTACGTTTACGTTTACGCATTGCATCGCCCCCGAACTATTCTATGCAGGGGTTGGACGGGTTAGAATATTACAGCTTTGTAACCTTTATTGACTTTCATTTTTTCGTATGTTATAATTAGGTAAGAGAAGGGCAAATTCAACAGTAAACCGCGGAGAAAATTGTACGGTATTCACATATCGGATTTTTTTGGAAAAACGCTGTCATATTCATCTTGTTTTTACGAACTTAATTAGCAGAGGAGAGATTTACGGAAAGGACTGATATTATGTTCAACAAAAAGCTTACATTCGTTTCGGCAATACTTACCGCGGCGCTTATGACGGGCTGCGCGGAAAGCAGCGCTCCGTACGGCGCGGGCGACGGTTCTGTCACATATATCGTTAAGTCCGCCGAGACAAGCGTCGCAGATTTCTGCGGCGACGCGAGCTATGGCGGCGCGGGATCCGTCAGCGGCGAGCCGGCAGAGGACGATCGGGCGGAGGTCATGTGCAGAGATACCAAGACGGTCGGCTATCACGAGCTTGAGCAGATACCCGCGGGCTTGACCTACGGCGAGATATTAAAAACGCTCGGAAAGACCGCGGCGTTCGGATATTCCAATTATAGGCAGTACCTCACGTTTGACAGGCGGCTTATTCAGCTGCATTTCAACAGTAAGGACGACGTTTGCCCGTATTCGGGTATCGAGCTTTTCAACAACGCTCTTCCACTGCGTAAGGAAAATGACTTCGGTCACGGGATAGTCATTAACGATAACAGCGGACATGTGACCTACTTTACTCAGCATTACCGCACCAAAGAGCTTTTTTTGACCGATATGGTGCTAATTACCAACGGAGACACCAAGTATATATTCGAGAACGGCTCCAAAGCCGCGGAGGAGAATTTCAATAAGGCGGGCACAGCGGTACGGTTCGAGACCTCTGGCGATACCACGTCGAGCAATCCTCCCCAGACCTACTGCTCCAAGGTGACGATAGTTGACCTTGAGCAGCCCGAGATCGAGCCGCCGTATGACGAAACGCTTCCCGACGGTTCTGTCAAGACGTATTATCCCGACGGCGTGACGGTCACAAGGCTTGCGAGCGGCGGAGTCGAGACTTATCTTCCCTATATCAACGGCGCTGTGCTAGAGTATACTCCGCCCAAGCCCGCTCCCGACGAGTTTGTCGATACCGAGGAGCTGTTTCACAGCCTTACAACGGTCACCCGCGAGCAGATGTCGGATATCCCCGCGAATACGTCCTACGGCGGTATTCTGGAAAAATTAGGCAGTACTCAGGCATACGGGCAGTCAAATTACAGGCAATACGTCACCGACGACGAACGAATAATTTAGCTCTATTTTGACAGTAAGGACGACCTTTGCCCGTACTCGGGCACGGAGCTGTACGACCGTGCGCTGTCGCTTAAATACGGCGGCGATAACCCCGCGGGAATGATATACGGGATTCTCGGCAGAGACGGCAGCTTTTTCACGCACTATGACATATATGACGGGCATTATACGGACAGAATAACGGGGGATTACCTCATAACAAACGACGCGGAGATAGTTTTCGAGGACGGCTCTCCCGCAGCGGAGGACGATCTCAAGCCCGATGATCCCGTGCTCGTTCGGAGCGACTACGCTTTTTACAGCTATCCCGCGCAAAGGCACTGCACAAAAATAATCCTGCTGAAATAATTTTCAAGGGACTGTCATAAGGGCAGTCCTTTTTCTTTCACACAGCCAAACGGTCATCTGTTCTTTTCGGCGAAAAATATGTAATTTTAAGCAAAAATGCACGAAATTTCAGAAAAAAATTTTGGAATTATATTGCAATTTACAAAAATATGTGATACAATATAAGGTGTAATATGCGGGAATAGTGTATCGGTTTTTACACCTGCACTTTGCCGCTGATAATTATTTGTATTATAGGAGGAACAAATCCAATGGCTAGACAAAAGCTTACGATGGACGGCAATAACGCCGCGGGTCACGTTTCATACGCGTTTACCGATCTGGCGGCTATTTACCCCATCACCCCTTCTTCCGTTATGGCGGAGGTAACAGATTCCTGGGCAACGGCAGGCAGAAAGAATATTTTCGGCGAAGAAGTAAAGGTCGTTGAAATGCAGTCCGAGGCGGGCGCTGCGGGCGCGGTTCACGGCTCTCTTTCCGCAGGTGCGCTGACTACCACCTACACCGCTTCTCAGGGCTTGCTCCTGATGATACCCAATATGTATAAGATCGCGGGCGAGCTGCTCCCCTCCGTAATTCACGTTTCGGCTCGCGCGGTAGCTTCTCACGCGCTTTCTATCTTCGGCGACCACAGCGATATCTACGCTTGCCGCCAGACGGGCTACGCAATGCTTTGCTCCACTAACCCTCAGGAGGTTATGGACTTGGGCGCGGTCGCTCACCTTGCGACTATCAAGGGCAGAGTTCCGTTCCTGCACTTCTTTGACGGCTTCAGAACCTCTCACGAGATCCAGAAGATCGAGGTCTGGGATTATGACACCCTCGCTAAGATGGTAGACTGGGATTCCATTCAGGCGTTCCGCGACAGAGCGCTCAACCCCGAGCAGCCCGTTCTCCACGGCACCGCTCAGAACCCCGACATCTTCTTCCAGGCTCGCGAGGCTTGCAATAAGTACTATGAGAACATTCCGAACATCGTTACCGAGTACATGGACAAGGTCAACGCCGAGATCGGTACCGACTACAAGCTGTTCAACTACTACGGCGCTCCCGACGCAGAGGAAATTATCGTGGCTATGGGCTCAGTTTGCGATACTATCGAGGAGACTATCGACTACCTCGTAAAGCAGGGCAGGAAGGTAGGTCTCGTAAAGGTAAGACTGTACAGACCGTTCGTTTCCTCCGCTTTCGTTTCGGCTATCCCCGAGACAGCGAAGAAGATCACCGTTCTCGACAGAACGAAAGAGCCGGGCTCTCTCGGCGAGCCGCTGTTCCTCGACGTTGTCGCTGCTCTCAAGCGCGAGAACAAGTTCCAGAGCGTTCCCGTATTCAGCGGACGTTACGGTCTCGGCTCGAAAGACTGCAACCCCGCGCAGATCATCGCAGTATACAACAACAAGGAGAAGCCGATCTTCACCATCGGTATCGAGGACGACGTTACCAATCTGTCGCTCGCTATCACCGAAAACCCGAACACCACTCCCGAGGGCACTACCTGCTGTAAGTTCTGGGGTCTCGGCTCGGACGGTACCGTCGGCGCGAACAAGAACTCCATCAAGATCATCGGCGACCACACCGATATGTACGCGCAGGCGTACTTCGCTTACGACTCCAAGAAGTCGGGCGGCGTAACCATCTCTCACCTGCGCTTCGGCAAGACCCCGATAAAGTCCACATACTTTATCAATAAGGCGAACTTCGTAGCCTGCCACAACCCCTCTTATATCGATAAGTACGATATGGTTGAGGACGTTATCCCCGGCGGTTCGTTCCTGCTGAACTGCCAGTGGTCGGTCGACGAGCTGGGCGAAAAGCTCCCCGCTCCCGTTAAGGCTTATATCGCTAAGAACAACATCAACTTCTATATCATTAACGCGATAAAGGTAGCCAAGGAGATCGGTCTGGGCAACAAGACCAACACCGTGCTCCAGTCCGCGTTCTTCTCGATCGCAAACATTATCCCCGCTGATCAGGCTATCGAGTATATGAAGAAGATGGCTTACAAGTCGTTCGCCAAGAAGGGCGACGACATCGTCAACATGAACTACGCCGCTATCGAAAAGGGCGCAGGCGAGGTCATCAAGGTCGACGTTCCCGCCGATTGGGCTGACTGCACGGGCGAGCTCGTTCATCCTCACTTTGAGGGCGGCACGGGCAACAACAAGTCGCTTATCGACTTCGTAAACAACATTCAGGTCCCTGTAAACGCGCAGCGCGGCGACAAGCTCCCCGTTTCCACATTCGTTGACATCGCGGACGGCACGTTCCCGCAGGGCTCCGCCGCTTTTGAGAAGCGCGGTATTGCCGTTGACGTTCCCAAGTGGATCCCCGAGAACTGTATCCAGTGTAACCAGTGCGCAATGGTTTGCCCGCACGCCGTTATCCGTCCGTTCGTTTATAGCGAGGAGCAGGCGGCTAAGCTGCCCGAGGGCGTTGCGACAAAGGACACGACAGGTATGCCCGGTATGAAGTTCACAATGGCTATTTCCACGCTCGACTGCACAGGCTGCGGCGTATGCTCCAACATCTGCCCCGCGGGCGCTAAGGACAAGGCTAAGAACGCGCTCGTTATGACGCCTATCGAGCAGGCTATGGATCAGCAGAAGTTCTTCGACTATGCGGTGACCAACGACAACTCCAACAGCGCTGCCGTTGAGAAGTTCAAGGAGAGCACCATCAAGGGCGCACAGTTCAAGCAGCCGCTGCTCGAATTCTCGGGCGCTTGCGCGGGTTGTGGCGAAACACCGTACGCTAAGCTCATCACCCAGCTTTTCGGCGACAGAATGTATATCGCGAACGCAACAGGCTGCTCCTCTATCTGGGCAGGCTCCGAGCCGTCCACTCCGTACACCGTCAACAAGGCAGGTCACGGTCCCGCTTGGGCTAACTCCCTGTTCGAGGACAACGCGGAATTCGGTCTCGGTATGTTCCTCGCTCAGGATACTCTCCGCAAGAGAGCGCAGAGCAAGCTGAAAGAGATCGCGGCGCTTGACGGTCACGAAAAGGCAAAGGGTCTCATCGACGAGTACTTCAACACCGTAAACGACGGCAAGGCTAACGCCGAGGCTACCAAGAACCTCGTTGAGGCGTTCGAGAACTGCCAGTGCGCTAACGAGCCCGCTGTCAAGGAAGTCCTCAAGCTCAAGAGCTACCTCTCCAAGAAGAGCCAGTGGATCTTCGGCGGCGACGGCTGGGCTTACGATATCGGCTACGGCGGACTTGACCACGTTATCGCGTCGGGCAAGAACGTAAACATCTTCGTATTCGATACCGAGGTTTACTCCAACACGGGCGGTCAGGCTTCCAAGGCGACCAACGTCGGCGCTGTCGCACAGTTTGCGGCGGGCGGCAAGGACGTCAAGAAGAAAGATCTCGCAGGTATCGCGATGAGCTACGGCTACGTATATGTTGCGCAGATCTCCATGGGCGCGGATCGCAATCAGTGCCTGAAGGCAATTGCCGAGGCTGAGGCTTACGATGGACCGTCGCTGATAATCGCTTACGCTCCGTGTATCAACCACGGCATCAAGGGTGGTCTGATGATCGCTCAGCAGGTCGAGAAAGAAGCCGTTGAGGCGGGCTACTGGCACCTGTTCCGCTTCAATCCCGCGCTCGCGGATGAGGGCAAGTCTCCGTTCACGCTCGACAGTAAGGCTCCTACGGGCGATTACAAGGCGTTTATGATGAGAGAGGTACGTTACAACTCGCTTATGCGCGCTAATCCCGACAGAGCTACTGTACTGTTCGACAAGGCAGTCGCTAACTCCAAGGCTAAGTACGACCACCTCGTTGAAATGCAGAAAGCTTACAAGGAAGAGTTTGAGAAGTAATTCACCAAGTGAATAGCAGATTCCCCCCGAATGCTCGGGGGGAATTTTTATGGTTTTACATAACGCTCAACTTAATCGGCAGGGCAGCCGCGCTCTTTAAGTATCTCGGCTGCCTGTCCGCGGGGCACGAAGTAGAACTCCTGCATCATATTGTAGGTATGCGCTTCGTCTCCGTTGCTCACTATCTGTACATATTCGTATTCATCTTTAAGGAAATTGGAGCAGTCAAAAGTACCGATCCCTTGCTCGCCTTTGACCTCATACATCACGATCTTATTGTTGATACCGACGTGAAACTCGTTCCCCGCTTCGTCAACTATCATATATCTGCCCCATTTGTCGGGATATTCGGGATTGGGGACGACCTTGATATCGCCTACAGCCGCCTCACCCTCCTCTTCGCCGAGAGCATAATCGGGAACATCAATGACATACACTGCGATATCATTTCCCAAGCCGTCCTTGTATTCGCTGTAATACGGCTCGACTGCCATATTGTTTACGGTGAACCTTGCGGGTGATTTCAGAAGGGCTCCCGCGGTCACGGTTATTGTTGAACACAGGGCAATGGCTGCCGCTGCTACCAGAAACGGTTTTCCGCACTTCGGGCGCTTGTGATTTTTCTCGGATACCGCATTAGCGGCAATGTTGTCGTTGATATTGCTCATAGCTTCAAACAACGGATTTATCTTATTCATAGAACAATCCCCTTTCATCCAAAAATTTCTTGAGCGAGCCGCGCAGTCTCGCTAACGCGGTCGTTGCGGCTGTCGGCGTAATGGAGCAGGCTTTCGCCGCATCCTTTGCCGACCGCATATAAAAGTAACGGAGGGTGAACAGCTTCTGCTGACGTTCGTCGAGCGACTTCAGCCATTCGTTCAGCGCCTCGGACAGCTCCGCCTTTTCCTCCTCATCCTCGGTCGAGTACCCCGACGGCAGGCACTCGTCAAGCTCCGTCAGCAGCTCGTTATTCCGTATCGCGGCGGTATTGTAGCGAAGTCTGTCAATAGTTCGGCGGCGCGCTATCTTGCATACGTACGCGGTGAGATTTTCGGGACGGTCGGGAGGGATCCTCTCCCAGACGGCGAGCAGAGTATCGTTCGCACATTCCTCCGCGTCCTCGGACGAGCGCAGAAAGCCGCGGCATACCTTCAGGATAAGACGGTAATATTTCGCTTTCAATTCCGCAAGCCCGCTCTGATCGCGGTTCGTCAGCAGCTCTGTGATCTTTTCGTCCTCCAAGTCATCACCCCCTCTGTTTATATAGTCGAAAGGAGAACGGGGTTTGTCACACCCCGCAGGAAAATTTCACGAAAAAACTCCCCGCAAAGGGCGCGGAGAGTTAAGTTATTATTTAGAGAACGCCGAGGTCGGCGAGAACCTCTTTCATCTGTTCCATATTCATACTATGCGACATTGAACTTATCCGATAAATTATACCGTCATAGGTAAAATCAGCCTTACTGTGACTGCAGCCGTCTTCCATATGCTGCTCCAGAAGCAGACACATAGAACCGTCGTTCAAGGGTAATATTTCCTTGTCAACAGTTTCGTCGGCTTCGTGAGCTACTATCGGATCAAAATCGTCAATGGAAACAATGCAGCTGAAACGCAATACGAGACCGCTCTTTTTGTGAGTAAGCTGATAATCGAAGTCCAGCCAGTCACATTGACCATCATAGTACCCCAGAGAGGTTACAAAAATTTTGCATGGCTGTTCTATGAAATTATCGTTTCCGAGCGTTATCGGCTCGGCGTTGAAGGGCTTTAAAATATCGCTCGGCAATGCTTCCTCAAAGCAAGCGGAATAGATACTGTCTTCGTCGCCAACCTCGGCGCCCATTTCAAGCAGCTCGTCCTTCGTGAGTATATTCAGGTTCTTCCTGTCGGTTATGTTGTAGGAAAATTGCCACTCTTCATTAACATTCACGCCCTTAGTATCGGGTGGAGTAATCACACGAAAATCAAATCCCGTGGGCGGCGCGGCAACCGCGACGACAGCGGAGGAAAGCGTCAAACAAGCGGCAGCCGCTACCAAGGCGTATTTTATCGTTTTAATGCGCTTTACTCGCTTGGGCTTAACAATATATCGCGCGTCGATATCATTAAGTGCTAAAACTATTGGATTGATCTCTTTCATAAAAATAACTTCCTTTCCGTAAGATATTCTTTCAGCCCCTCGCGCAGTCTCATCAGCGCGGTAGTGGCGGCGGTCACGCTCATTGAGCACTCCCGCGCGGTTTCCTTTACCGAAAGCATATAAAAGTACCTCGCGATGAACAATTGGCGCTTTTTCTCGTGGAGCGTACCAAGCCAGTCGTTCAGCGCAGCGGTAAGCTCCGCTTTTTCCGCCGCGTCCTCGACGGAGTACCCCGACGGTATGCACTCGTCAAGCTCCGTGAGCAGGTCGGCGCTGCGCATAGCGGCTTTGTTGTAGTGAAAGCGGTTTATCGCTTTTCGCCGCGCGATACGGCAGATATACGCTTTCAGATCGTCGGGGCTTTCGGGGAGCGTGCTGTTCCATACCGCGAGCAGGGTATCGTTGGCACATTCCTCCGCGTCCTCGGGCGAGCGGAGAATTCCGCGGCACACCTTAAGTATCAGACGGTTGTACTTGAGTTTAAGCTCAGACAGACCCGTCTGATCGCGTCTTGCCAGCAGCTCAGTTATTTTTACGTCTTCCAAATTATCACCTCCTGTTAATATAGTCAGCAGAGAAGTATAATTCGTCACATTTTTTGACTTTTTTGAAACCTTTTTTATAATTGTTTGGTATTATATACGGAACAGCTTTCCGAAACAACATTATAAAGGAGTAACACAAAATGAAAAAATATTCGGCAATTTTTCTGGCGGCGGCAATACTTATGACAGGATGCGCGGAAAACCAAAATTCTTCGGGTGAGATTTCTTCGGTTTTGTCAGACAGTACTTCGTCAAGTTCGACAAACAGCACCGAGGTCAAGCAGGACAGCTCCTTCGGCGTTTCCGACGAAAGCAGCGCCGAACCGCTGCCGTTCCCGCTTTTTGGCGCGGACAACGTTCAGATAACGTTCGGCGACGTTACGGAAATGCTCGACAAGGAGGGCAATACGCTCACAAAAGAGACGTTGGAGGACACCAAATGGTACGATATTATCTGCGGCGGCTTCGCGTACCTCGCCGAGCCTACGATCAGCCTTAACAGCGTCGACGACGCGGAGCTGTACGATACCGAGACGCTGCTTTTCGGCGGAGCGCCCGAATATACCGATACCGAGTACAAGCGCTTCAAGAACGGCGATAAATTCGGCGAACTAACGGTGAAGAGCGCCGAAACAACGTTCTCGCGTATCGGCTACGAGGAAAAGGACGGCGTTCTCACCACCGAGCAGATAAGGGCGGAGGGTATGTGCTTCGCGGGAATGCTGCGCGGATGCAGCGCGGAATTTGACGGCACGGTCACGATGACGGGCTATATGCGAGTCTGCGTGAGCGAGTACGGCGTCGAGGAGGGCGAGGTGCTGTTCGTTCCCGACAAGGACAGCCTTGTGCTGCCCGTGATGAATTTCCACGTCGACCGCGATACCGATACGTTTAATACCGCGGTGTGGCAGTGGCCCGTCAAGGACTTCGCCTACGCGACGGAGTATCCGACGATACGTCTCGGCAATATCAACAAAGGCGTTGATATCAGCGGAATTCCCGCCGACGGCACGTCGACTAAAGTCAGTGTTACAGTCACTAACATCTCAATGTTCTGCGATACACATATGAGCAGCTTTATTGACGGTGAGATAGTTTCCGTTGAGGCTTTGTAAAGATTATGCCGCCCTTAAGTTTAAGGGCGGCACTTTTGTCAATCAGCGGGCTTGATAAGCTCGGCAATAAAATCCGGATCTCTGAACGCGCAGGCTTCGCGGTCGTATTCGTCTCCCGAGGTGTCCCATAATATGGGACACGCGCCAATCGCGTATATCCGCGAGGATACGTCAAGCAGATAGCTCTCGATAGTATCGCGGGTCTTGTTTTTGCCGAAACAGCCGTATTCCCCGACGATAACGGGGATTCCGTTGTCAATAAAGCGGGTCTTGAGCAGGGCGATCCTTTTTTCGAGGTCGGCAATGTCGGCGGCGCTGCCCCATGTGGTCTTGGCTTTCCCCCATTCCGTGTCCTCCTCGATTATCGTCAGCGTTGACGGTTCGTAATAGTGAACGCTTACGGCAAGTCTGTTTGCGGGGTCGTTCGGGAGTTGGAAAAGCTCGTCGCAGGTAAGCTCAACATTAGTGTTGTAACCCGAAATAAGCAGATGACGGCGCGGATTATTGCCGCCCGAGCCGCGTACCGTATCGACAAACGCTTGATTTACATCGTTCACCAGACGATATGAAGACTTTTTATCGTCGCTGTTGGAGCCGCTCCACTGATTCCAAACGGAGTTCCAGCCCAGTTCCTCGTTCTGCGCCTCGAAGATCAGACGCTCGCCGTAGTCCTTGAACGCCTCTGCAATCTGCGTCCACATTATGGTAAAGCGCCGCATGCTTTCCCCCTCGTTCTCGGGGAAAACATTCACCCATCCGCCGTCGTAGTGGATATTGATTATTGCAAACATTCCCGTGTCGAGCGTCCATTCGACCACTTCTTTTACGCGTGTAATGTAGTCGGGACTGATAGTGTAGCTGCCGTCGGTGCTCATAAGATTTGACCATGCTACGGGAATACGGAGCACCCCAAATCCCGCGTCGGCGTAGCCGTTTATCATTTCGCGGGTAATGACGGGGCTGCCCCACGCTGTCTCGTATTTTGATACCTGCGTTGAGTTTATCCAGTCGCCGCAAGATTCGAGCGTGTTACCGAGGTTTATACCATAGCCCATTTTCCCGACGATCTCCAATGTGCCGAGATCGTCGATATTTTCATCGTTACGGGACTCGGAGCTTGATACGGGAAACGCGCTTGATGTGCTTGACGTACTTGAAGTACTTAACGAGCTTTCTGACGACGACGTTTCGTTTGCGGAAACGGATTCGGTGCTGGCGGCAGTGGTTGACGAGGTCTCGGTGCTTGTCTCGGACGAGCTTTCCGTGCTTGATGATAACGATGTTGAACTTGAGGTTGATGTTGTTGAAGATGGCGAGCCTGATGAACTTGACAAGCTCGAAAAGCTTGATGTTGACGAAATTGAACTTGATGAACTTGTGCCGGACGAGCTTGACGAACTATCGGAAACCGCACCGGATATTTCGTTGTTGCTTTGACAGCCGCAAATAGTAAGCATAAGGGCTGCGGAGAGCGCCGCGATAATTTTTTTCATAATGTTCCTCCTTACGGATAATACCGTGTTAAAATATTTTGTTAATATCAAAGCAGCCTGACATTAACGAGCTCCGCCTCCGACGTTGAGCCGCAGGTTAACGTAAAGTAATATGCGAGCCTGATATTTTTCAGCGTGACCCTTGCTCTGACCGAGGTGTTGCTGCTCAAAGGATCGTCAAGCGGCTTGGGGAGATAGTATTCCGTGCCGTCGCAGACGATATCGCCGCTTTCGCAATTTATTATTTCGCAAACAGTCTATGGGTCGTAAACGAACGGTACATAGTCGCTTTGAACGGTGTCGGGAATGAATATAAACTTTTCTTCAAAGTCTGTGTAAGCGTAGCCATATAATGTAATATGCAAATACTTTTTTCGTAATGTTCCTCTCACAGCGCATAGCGCATAAATTCAATGCTTTCGGCGTTGTCAAGCGTATTCCAGACGAAAACTCCGTTCTCGTATATCATATATGAATGCGGGGTATTCTCCTTTGGAAGCGCAACCGAACCGCAATTCAGGCAGTGTATACCGCCGGCAAGCTCCGACTTGGGGATATGCGTGTGTCCGTTTATCAGCGCCGCGCCCCTGCCAAGCGGCGGGAGCGTCCGCGGATTGAAATTGTGACCGTGCGAGAGGAAAAGCTCAAGTTCGTCAACGAATATCGTTGCGCTGTCCTGCAAAACGGGAAATTCCAGAACCATCTGATCCACCTCGGTATCACAGTTTCCGCGAACGCACAGCAGCTCGTTTTTTAGCGGGTTTAGCAGCTTTATGACCTTCTTCGGCGCGTAATCCTCGGGGAGATCGTTGCGCGGTCCGTGATAGAGAATATCTCCGAGCAGACACAGCTTTCGCGGATTTTCCCGTTCATATGCCGCAAGCATTTTTTCACACCACAGCGCCGACCCGTGGATATCGGACGCGAACATTAACTTCATGAAATTCTCCTTTCAGACGAACAGCCGCATTATAAGCTCGGTAAGGAACACCCCTCCGCAGGCGCAGACGGCGACCGTGAGCAGTCCGCGCTCAAAAAACGCCAGCACCGCCGCGACAAGAAATCCCGCCGCCGCGCTTATCACGCTGTTGGAACTGTAAAATACCGCGGGAATGGTCATTGCCGCCAAGACCGCATACGGAACGTAATACAGAAAGTCAAGAACGAACCGCGATTTTATTTTCTTGCGGAAAAGGCTGAGCGGCAGCATTCTGATAAGGTATGTCACCAGAGCCATTACCGCTACGCTCGTAAATAAGTATAATGCGTCACTCATTGTCCGCCGCCTCCTTTCCGCGGGGGAACAGCAGCGCCCCGAGCGCGGCGGCAATAATTGTGCAAATGATTATCGAAATTCCGCTTGAAATAAAATCGAGAGCGGGCAAGTAATAGATGAACCAACTCAACGCCGCCGCCGTTATTACAACGCTCATCACTCCAAGGCTCTTTTTGGACGGTGGAATGAAGATCGCAATAAACATACCGTATATCGCTATTCCGAGCGCCGATTTTATCACATCGGGGAGTATCGCGCCGAGGAACGCGCCGACCGCCGTACCGCCCGACCAGAACAGATACGGGAGCGTCATAAGTCCGTACATATACCGCGCGGGGATATCTCCGCTCTTTCCCGACGCGACCGCAAACACCTCGTCGGTCACACAGAACGACGTTATTATACGGTGGGACAGGCTGTATTTCGCGTCGAGCTTCTGCGACAGCGACAGGCTCATGAGCGCGTACCGAATATTGATTATCAATTGAGCGAGCGCCATTTCCGCGAAGCCCCCGTGAGCGGCTATTATTCCGATACCCGCTACCTGCCCCGCGCTTGTCACGTTGGTGAGCGAGATAAGTATCGCGGTGATAGGGGGGATTCCCATATTGACGGCGGTTATACCGAATGTAAACGAGACCGATAGGTATCCGAGCGCTATCGGTATGCCGTCCCTAAGTCCCGTTTTGAAGTTAAGTTCTTTCATTTTATCTCTCTTTTCGTTATGTTTTGCACAAGGTTTATTTTAGCACATTTACGGGGTTTTTTCAAGGGGATTTTTTGTTTTTTGAGGTAAATCAGAATTTATCCTAGCAAAGAGTTGTTTGTGTCGCTGATTAGTTTTTTCTGCCACCGGCAGAAAAAAGTGATTTATCGGCGATTTTGCCTGTTGGCAAAATCACCGATTTGGGGAAAAACTCTTGTTTTTCCCCAAGCCCTTTTAGCGCTTTTTTTGCCGCTTTGCGGCGTTTCGGGCTCCGCCCGAACCCGGCAAGGGCTCTGCCCTTGCATCCCGCTAAAGGGACCAGTCCCTTTGGAATCCCGATTTTTTGGTCATAGAGTTTATGCGCTAAATTCTGATTTGCCGCAACAAGCTTTCTTTTGCGCCTACAAAAGTAAGTCGTTTTTTAATATCTCTCCAAAATTTTACAATACCCCTTGTAATTTCCGCGAGAATATGATACAATATAAAGTGTACCATCTGAAAGGGGATAGACCGCCGTGAACGAAAAACTGCCTTATTTACGCGATAAAGCCAATCATCTTCCCCTCGAACCCGGCGTATATTTAATGAAGGACACAGGCGGGAATATTATCTATGTCGGTAAGGCTAAGGCTCTTAAGAACCGCGTCACGTCCTACTTCCGCTCCAATTCGCAGCATAACGCCAAGACGCTCAAGCTCGTGGACACGATACGCGACTTCGAGTTTATCGTCACACAGAGCGAGCTGGACGCGCTTGTGCTTGAGTGCAGTCTTATCAAGCTGCATCAGCCCAAATACAATATCCTGCTTAAGGACGATAAGGGGTACAATTATATCAAAATATCGCGCGAGGAGTTCCCGAGAATTACCTACGTGTTGAATACCAACGACAAAAACGCAGACTATATAGGTCCGTTCACGAGCGGTTTCACCGTCAAACAGGCGGTTCAGGAGGCTAACACTATCTTTATGCTGCCGACCTGCAAGAAGAGGTTCCCACGCGACTTCAATAAGGAGCGCCCTTGTCTGAACCGCGATATAAAGCGCTGTATGGGCATTTGCGAGGGTAAGATATCCTCGGAGGACTACAAGAAGATAATTGCCGAGGCTATCCAATATCTGGAAAGCGGCAGCAAGACCTCCGTTGAGGAACTGACCGCGCAAATGGAGGAAGCGGCTGAAAATCTCGAATTCGAAAAAGCCGCGCGGCTTCGCGACCGTATCCACGCGATAACGCGATTGACCGCTCAGCAGAAAATTCTCGACTACAAGCAGGAATACGATATAATCGGCGCGGCGCAGAACGTCGGAATGGCAAGCGTCGCCGTGATAAAATACCGCGGCGGACGGCTTATCGACAAGGAGAATTTCTTTATCGGCGAGGAATACGAGGGCGCGGCAATGCGGCGCGATTTCCTGCTGAACTATTACTCAAACCGCGAGGATATCCCGAAAGAAATATACGTCGACGAGGAATTTGAGGATATGGAGCTGCTGACCGAGCTTTTAAGAGAGCAGCGAGGTCACGCGGTAAAGTTCGTGATACCGCACCGCGGCGACGGAATGGCGCAGATTATGCTCGCGAAAAAGAACGCGGGCGAATATCTGGCGTTAAAGGTCGGGCGCACGGCAAAGGAGATATCCGCGCTGGAGGACTTGAAAACGCTGTTGGGTCTGGAAAAAGTCCCCGATATCATAGAAAGCTACGATATATCCAATTTCGGCGAGACGGGAATGGTCGGCGGTATGATAGTTTACCGCAACGGCAGACCATTCAAGCCCGGGTATCGGAAGTTTAATATTAAAACTGTCGAGGGACAGAACGACTACGCCTGTATGCAGGAGGTGCTGCGGCGGCGTATGACGCGGTATCTTGAGGGTGACGAGAGCTTCTCCCCCCTGCCCGACCTGATTCTGCTCGACGGCGGCAAGGGGCATATCGCCGCAGTCGCGGAGGTGCTTGACGAGCTGAAGATCGACGTGCCGCTGTTCGGACTTGTCAAGGACAGCAAGCACCGAACCCGCGCGATAGCAAAGGCGGGCGGCGAGATCGAGGTCAAGTCCAACCGCGCGCTGTTCTCGCTGCTGACGAACATTCAGGACGAGGTTCACCGCTATTCGATAACGTTTCAGCGTGTCAAGCATAAGCAGAAAACGTATTCGCTCGAGCTCACCGAGATAAGCGGCATAGGCGAGGCAAAAGCGAGGGCGCTGCTGAAAGCGTTCAGGACAAAGGCGAATATGAAAGCCGCCTCTCCCGAGGAGCTGCAGAAGGCTGCAAAGGTGAGCACGGAAAAGGCAAAGGAACTATACGATTTTATACAGGAAAGGTTTTAAATGAGAGTTATCACGGGAAGCGCAAGAGGAAGAAAGCTTGTTACCGTCGAGGGCACGGATGTGGTTCGTCCGACCGCCGACAGCGTTAAGGAAGCGATATTCAGCGCGATACAGTTTGAGATAGAGGGCAGAACGGTGCTCGACCTGTTCGCGGGGAGCGGACAGCTCGGTATTGAGGCGTTGTCGCGGGGCGCAGCGGAATGTTATTTCGTGGACAGCGCGGCTGTCTCGATAAAGGCGGTGCGGCAAAATGTGGAAAGCACGGGCTTTGAGGATAGTTCGCATATAATGAATATGCCGTTTTCGGCGTTTCTGAAATCGACAAGAGCAACTTTTGATATCGCGATACTCGATCCGCCGTATAATTACAAGTTAATTCAAAAGGCGCTGCCGCTGCTTACGGAAAAGATGAGCGAGCGCGGAGTTATCGTCTGCGAGCATGAAAAGGAATGCGTTCTCCCGCATATCGAGGGCGGTTTTGAACTGGTAAGGCTGCTGCGTCACGGGCGTATTTCGCTGTCGATATACCGCAGATCGAATGTTGATGATCAACCTGTTCAGGAGATATAACATTATGAAAACAGCAATTTATCCGGGAAGCTTTGATCCCGTTACGAATGGGCATCTTGACATAATACGGCGCGCGTCTACTATGTTTGACAAGCTGATAGTCGTGGTGCTGATAAACCCCTTGAAGAATTACAGCTTTTCGATACCCGAACGTGTGGCGCTGCTGACCAAGGTCACGGAGGGTATGCGGAATATTGAGATCGCAAGCTATGACGGGCTGCTTGCCGATTATTTCAAGCAGCGCGCTGATATAGACGTTATCGTAAAGGGACTTCGCGCGACGTCGGATTTCGAGTACGAGTTTCAGATGGCTCATACCAATAAGGATCTGAACCCGCGCGCGGAGACGGTGTTTATCCCCGCAAGCGCGAACACGACGTTTATTTCGTCAAGTATGGTAAAGCAGGTGGCGATGTTCGGCGGCGATCTGTCGAAATATGTGCCCGCGGTCATTCACGAGGAGATAAGCGTTAAGCTGACGGGCGAATTTGAAGAAAAAAGACGTGCTGCCGCGAAAAAACGCGGAGAGATATAAGCAGGGATTTTGGAGGAAAGGAAAACAAGAATGGAAAATTCATATTCTATCGAAGATCTGATCGAGATGCTGGAGGACATCATCCACGACGCGACCCGCGTTCCGTTTGGCAAGCGCAGCATGGTCGACGTGGACAAGATAAACGATATCGTGTCGGATATGCGCATGGTGCTGCCTATGCAGATACAGCAGGCGCAAAAGGTCGTTTCGGACAAGAACAGCATAATCTCCGAGGCTAAGCGCGAGGCGGAAAGCATTATCCGCAAGGCGGAGCAGCGCCGCTCGGAGCTTATCGAGGAGAGCGACGTAATGAAGGAGGCTCGCCGCCGCGCAACGGAGATCATCAGCTCCGCGCAGAGCCGCTGTACCGACCTGCGCACGTCAACGAACGATTTCGCGGACAAGATGCTGCTGCGCGTCGAGGAGCTTCTGACCACCGACCTTAACAATCTCAAAATATTGAGAAACAGTATCATCGGCGCCAACAACAATATGCAGACCTCTTCGCCCACCGTAAATCAACCCCTTGAGAAGCCCGGCGAGTAATTATTGTCAAAATGCACAAAAAACTTTGCAAAAAATTTACTTGTGTGTGTCAATGAAAATTGCTTTCGCGCCTTGAAAATGACGTGAAAATATGTTATAATTTAAAAAAGCATTATATTTTCGGGAGGATTATTTATGTCAACTGCCGTAAAGGAAATGTCTCCGAAGAGCTCGATGAATAAGTTCATTGCGCTCGGAGTGGGGGTGTTCTCGATCGTTGAGGCGATCGTCGCTTATTTTATCGTGATAAACCCGCTGTATATCAGACCTGTTTTTCACAATACCACTCTCGACGAGCAGGGTATAAGCTATACCGTCAAATTCTTCGGAAAGCTCTTCGCGAGCGAGGCTGAGAAGGCTTCGGGACAGGTTATCATATCACTGTCGGATACGGTGATCAACATTGCTCTGATCTACCTGATAATCACAATCATTCCGATCCTGCTTGCGGTGTTCTTCAACAAGGGCTACGCTTTTGCCAAGACCTATCTTACCGCGGTTTTCGGCGCTAAGACAATTATCGGAATGATCCCGCTGCTTATCCCGTTCCCGTATCTGCGCAATTCCATACGCATTTTCGGGGTTGCTGACGCGGTCATCTGCCTGTGCGCGTGTGCGTTCTTTGTTTATCTTAATTCCACTGAGTTCGCCGATGATATGTTGTATACCGAAAGTGAGATCAACGGTATGAAGCAGCGCGCGAAAACAGGAGGTTTACTGTTTATTCTTATGGCGCTGCTGGTGGTTTTCGAGAGATTTGCAATGGCGGGCTACGGCATAAACTGGTCGATCTATCTCGGCTGGTCCGATCAGCAGCTCACACAAGGTTATGTGCTGATGGCACTGTTGGGTATCGCAATAGTTGCGTCTATTCTGTACGTAAGAGAGGCCGATTGGGCTATGTGCTTCTACGGGGGCTTCGGCGCGGCTGCGGCTCTTTCTAATCTGTTCGCCATTATCAACAAAGTAATATGGATAAATACCACCTACAAATCTCAGAAAGCGCTTGCGGCACAGGGTGACGCGGCTGCGATCGAATGGGTCGGACAAAACGGCATGGGCGCAACATGGTGGAGAAGATTTATATTCATCATCTTGTGCTTTGTTGTGGGCTGCGCGATTACGTTCTTTGCTGTCAAGCACCTCAAGAGCAAGCTCATGACCAAGCCCGCCAACGATGAGAAAAAGTCCGCGCTTATCGTGTTGATCAGCGCAGGCGGACTGATACTGAACTTTATTTTCACCATCGTGGCTATCACAATGTGGGACAGAAAGTTGTATAGCGAGTTTGTAATAGGCGCTATGGACTATATGTATTTCATAGTTTACGGCGGCATCACGCTGTTTCTCACGCTCGCTCTTCTCTCGGGATATGAGTTCTCGAAGTGGGGTATGTTGGGTGTGTATATCGTTGTAGGCGCGGCTAACTTCAGCACGATCTTTAAGGTATTCAGCGCAAGAAGCAATATGGCTGCCGCTAATCCCGGGTATGTCGGCTACGACTATATCATCTCGGGCGTGATGTATATCCTGTCGTTGGTATGCTGCCTGACGATTATTCTGCTGTTCGCATTCAAGGATGTAAGCAACTACCTCTACAACAAGCGCAATTCCCAATAAGTAAATTTTTTTCTCCCAAGTTTCGGAGGATGAGATTATTAAAACACGCCTACAGTAATACAGATGTATTGCTATGGGCGTGTTTTTATATTGCTGATAATAGCTTTTTATCCTTTTTTGAAAAGCTGTAACATTTTCAGAACATCGGTGTATATAGCAGTAAGAAGTGAACGCCCTTCCAAGTATGCGCATTAAACAGAGAGGTAAGATCAACGATGAAAAGCAGCTTAGAGCGCTGGGCAACGGCAACGCCCCCAACAAATGTCACTACGATTGGGAAAACGAAACCAAAACTTATAAACACATGTTTTATTACTATGTGAGCACGGAATAAATTTAACAAATTTAAGCGGAGAGTTTTACGCTCCCCGCTTTTTTATTTTTTTGCATGAATGGTGCAAAAAATTACGTCTTGATTTTTTGGCGATGCAAAACCGCGGTCAGTATGCCGCTTATCGTAGCTGACAACGCGAACGGTATTCCGTAAAGCAAACTGTCTGCCAAAGCGTAATGTAGCAGCATAGATACTATAACCGTCAGCACCGCAAATGTCGCAAAGGCTAACGTGACGGCTAAAAGTGCCGGTGTCCACCTCCGAATGTACATCGCCGCGCTTGTGACAATCACCGCAGGCGTAATAAAGCATAGCGCGTTTACCGCTATCCACAGTATAAACGGAGCACTGTTTATGCTACGCGTATACCGAACGTAATCGGCACCGGTTTTGGCGGCAAATCCTGCCAGAAGTGTTCCCGACACTGCGAAAAACACCATTGAGATAATTTTTTTGTGTTTCATATTCCGACCTCCTATTTTTTCGAGGAGATGAGAAGTGCGATCCCTCCGACTGCGCACAGCACCGAAGCTCCGATAACGATACCGTTTCCGTCAAGTGTAACAGCGGACGAATCCGCGGCGCTGCTGCCATTGCCCGTAAGCTGCAGTATTGTTATAAGAACAGCAGCCAGAACCGCCGCCGCGATCAGGAATATGCCGAGAGCCTTCCTGACCGTTGAACGTTTTTCGGACGTCAGAACGAAAGGCGTTTCGGCATTTTCACGCAAAAGAAAGTCAAGACTCACGTCAAAGAAGTCCGCAAGCTGTACGAGCGTTTCCGTTGTAGGCACCGCGGCTCCCGTTTCCCATTTCGACACCGCCTGACGCGACACATCCAGCTTATCGGCAAGTTCCTCCTGCGATAATCCGCTTTTGCGTCGCAGCTCACGTATCTTTTCGGAAAGCATTTTCTCACCTCTTGAGTTCAGTATATCACATGACCGCCAAAATGTCTGCATACGTCGGCTTGAAGTTTGTCAACCTATGGTTGCAAATACGATACTCCCAACCCGAGAATATCTACCACGCACGAAACTTCATTGCCATTAGGGCAATGAAAAGGAAAAATTACTCTGCCAAATCCAACGCCATTGCGGTTTACAAAAATCCCCTCGCAAAGCGAGGGGATTTTTGTAAACCTGGAGCGGATTACGAGGCTCGAACTCGCTACCTCCACCTTGGCAAGGTGGCGCTCTACCAGATGAGCTAAATCCGCAATCAAACCCTATTCAGGGAAGAACTGGCGACCCGGATGAGACTCGAACTCACGACCTCCGCCGTGACAGGGCGGCGTTCTAACCAACTGAACTACCGGGCCGATTTCCGCAACCCTTCAGACCAACCCCCGATATTTCGGACATCTATCTTCCGGCTACGGACAAAGGCTAATAAGCCGATGGTGGAAGTTATAGGGCTCGAACCTATGACCCTCTGCTTGTAAGGCAGATGCTCTCCCAGCTGAGCTAAACTTCCGATTCCCACATCTTGAGCGTTTTCGGCTTTTATCGACAACTCTCAACGACTTTATTATTTTACACCTTTTTCACGAGCTTGTCAAGGGGTTTTTATTTATTTTTTTAATTATGTTTATTTTGACGAACTAACCTATAAATTAAGCCAACCGCATAGTTGAAACTCATCATTTTGCACAAATGCGGTGTAAAATTTTTCATCGGGTAAATCTCCGATATCCGAGCAAAATAATCTTGAATAATTTTGAGAGGAGGAACAGCTTTGGATAAACTGGCGTTGACTATTCTTATAATCGGCGGATTGAATTGGGGCCTTATGGGCATTTTCAGCTTTGACCTCGTGGCGTGGGCATTTGGCGGTTCAGCAACGTTTCTCAGCCGACTTGTTTATATAGTTGTCGCTCTGGCGGCTTGCTGGGGCGTTTCCATGCTCTTTCGCAGGAATGTTATGGCGGAAGAGGTTTAGCATCAGGTTCGACGGATAAGTTATCCCGAGATTTCGTATGAAACCTCGGGATATTCCATTTTAACATATTATACCGCCGCCGACTACCGTGTCGCCGCTGTACAGCACTACCGCCTGCCCTGCCGAAATAGCTCTCTGCGGCTCGGCAAAGCGTATTGTGACCGTTCCGTCGCCGTTTGTTGCGGCGACCGCGGACGTTTCTTTCGCGTGATAGCGCGTACGCACCGCCACTTCTATCGGTTTTTCGGGCGGCTTCGGATACATTATCCAATTGAAATCGCGCGCAGTAAGGCTGTCGGAATACAGCTCACGCTCCGTGCCGAGCGTCACCGTGTTGTCGGATACGTTTTTTTTCAGCACGTACAGAGGTTCGGAATAAGATATTCCCAAGCCCTTGCGCTGCCCTATCGTGTAATTTATCACGCCCTTGTGCCGTCCGATAACATTGCCGTCTGCGGTCACAAAGTTGCCCTCGGGATAGTCCGCGGCGCGGTATTCACGGATAAATTTGGCGTAGTCGCCGTCGGGAACAAAGCAAATGTCCTGACTTTCACGCTTGACGGCGTTGATAAGCCCGTGTTCCTCCGCAAGAGCGCGCACCTCCGACTTATCGGCAAACTCGCCCAACGGAAATTTCGTGTGCGCTAACTGCTCCTGCGACAGAAAATACAGCACGTAACTCTGATCCTTGGCAGCGTTCAGCGACTTCTTCAGCAGCCAGCGGTTCAGCCCTTTATCGAATTCCACACGCGCGTAATGCCCCGTTACGATGTAACGGCAACCAAGATCGGCGGCTTTGCGGTACAGTCCGCCGAATTTCAGACAGCGGTTGCAGTCAATACAGGGGTTGGGCGTCTCACCTGTCTCGTAGGAACGCACAAACCGCTCGATCACGTTTTTGTCGAAGTCCACGGACATATTGAATACATAAAAAGGTATTCCGAGCTTAACGCACACGCCGCGCGCGTCCTCCGCGTCGGAGGCGGTGCAGCAGGCTTTTTCGGAGTAGGTCTCGCCGCCGCTGTTATGGAGATCCATTGTCACGCCTATGCAGTCGAAACCCGCATTCTTCATCAGCAGCGCCGCCGCAGAGCTGTCCACGCCGCCGCTCATCGCTATGAGCGCCTTATCCATTGCCCAGCTCCAACATTCTGTCAATGCAGGACTTCGCGGCAAGACGCGTTTCCTCGTCCATCATTATCTCTTCGCCGCCCGTACCCTCGAGACAATACAGTACGCTCGCAAGCTTGGTGAGCTGCATATTATGGCAAATGAAATCCTTTGACAAAGGATAAAAACGCTTTTCGGGACAGTCGATACCAAGGTGCTGGACTATGCTGTTCTCGGTGCCGATTATGAACTCGTCCGCCGAGCTTTGCTTGGCGTAATCCATGATCTCGGTGGTGCTGCCGACATAATCCGCGAGCGATACTACCTCCGGGTCACACTCGGGGTGAACGAGCAGCAATGCGTTCGGGTACGCCGACTTTGCGCGTTCAACGTCCTGCTTCGTCATTTTCGCGTGGATCGGGCAGCAGCCCTGCATGGTAACGATCTCCTTTTCGGGACACTGCTTGGCGATATAGCCCCCGAGATTGCGATCGGGAATAAACAGTATCTTATCCTCGGGCATACGCTTGATTATCTTCGGCGCGGAGCTTGACGTAACGCACACGTCGCAGAGCGTTTTCAACTCGGCGGTGGTATTTATGTACGCAACGACAGCGTGATCGGGATACTTTTCTTTTAGCTGAGCGAGCATTTGTCTGTCGAGAAACTCCGCCATCGGGCAGCCCGCGTCGGGCTCGGGAAGCAGTACCCTTTTCTCGGGGCAGAGTATTTTCACGGTCTCCGCCATAAAGCGCACTCCGCACATCATAACAGCTTTGCTTTCGGTTTCCTGCGCCCTCTGCGCGAGACCGAAGCTGTCCCCCACATAGTCGGCGATCTCAAGAATGTCGTGCGTCTGATAGCAATGCGCGAGAATGCACACATCCCGCTCCTTTTTCAGCTTTAATATTCTGTCCTGAATTTCCTTTATCATAAAAAACACCTCAAATACATTTAAATGCAGTAGTCTCCGCCGTTGTTAAGCTTGTCGATAATGTCGGCGAGGGTTATTCCGTCAAGATAGTCGGTCACGGTTTTATACAAGCCCTCCCATATCGGCAGGGTCGCGCAGTCCGCCTTGCGGGGACAGTCGTTTTCCTCGTATTGCAGGCAGGCGACGGGAGCAAGGCTGCCCTCCGTAACGCGCAGTATCTCCCCTACCGTATACTTCTCGGGAGCCTTCGCGAGCGAGTAACCGCCCTGATAGCCGCGGTTGGTGCGCAGCAGCTCCGCCTTGTTAAGCAGAGGCACTATCTGTTCGAGATACTTTTTCGATATGTTCTGCCGCACCGCAATGTCTTTAAGAGCTATATAGCCGTCCGCGCGGTGCTGGGCAAGGTCTATCAGCATACGCATGGCATAGCGTCCTTTGGTCGATATCTTCATTCTATCATTCCTTTATTATACATATTGACAGGCTTTGCGCGCTGTCCTGCTTGATTTATATTATAACACTAAAAAACTATCTTTACAATAGTTTTTGTAATTTTTGTCGATTTTTATTATTATACTTGAATTTTTTGGAGAAGTATAGTATAATAAAGAATAGCGTCCGTGTCTGAGGTTTTCGGGAGTTGCACAGGAAAGAAAGCTGCATATAATAATATATGTATACCGTTATATTGAACAAATCCGATATGTAATTGTCGAGTGATTTTGTAACGCAAACACCTAAAAACCTATTGACATTGTATGCATTTAATGGTAAAATAAACTTGTAAGATAAAGGTAGGTTGACTTGGACTTTAATTTCATTCAAAAATTCTTGCCCATGTACGCCGAAGCAGCGCGGCTGACGCTTATAATAGGCGTTATCGGCATAGCGCTGTCGGTATTCATAGGGCTTATGTGCGCGCTGGTAAAGTATTACCGCGTGCCCGTGGCGCGGCAGATCGCGTCGGCTTATATTGAGCTGTCGCGTAATACGCCGCTGATCGTACAGCTGTTTTTCCTGTATTTCGGACTTCCCAAGGCGGGGATAGTGTGGTCGAGCGAGGCATGCGGCATTATCGGTCTGGCGTTCCTCGGCGGCAGCTATATGGCGGAGAGCTTTCTCGGCGGACTGAGATCGGTCGGGAGGATACAGATTGAAAGCGCGGAAAGCCTCGGGTTCCGCCGTTTGCAGACAATGCGCTACATAGTCGTTCCGCAGGCGGCGACGGTCTCCGTACCCGCTATCTGTGCGAACGTTATATTCCTGCTGAAGGAAACGAGCGTGTTCAGCGCGGTGTCGCTTGCCGATCTGATGTATGTCGCAAAGGATCTTATCGGTATGTACTACAATACCTGGGAAGCGCTGCTTATGCTTGTCGCGGCTTATCTGGTGCTGATATTGCCGATCTCCATCGTATTCACGATACTGGAAAGGAGGCTGCGCCGTGCAAGGAATTGAAGTGCTGTTTATGGGCAACAACCTTCTGAGGCTGTTGTCGGGGCTGTGGGTGACGATCCGCATTTCACTGATCTCGATAGGGTTCTCGCTTATTCTGGGAACGCTGCTGGGCGCGGTGATGACCTCGAAAAAACCCGTCATCAAGGCGATATGCCGCGTATATCTGGAGATAGTGCGGATTATGCCGCAGCTTGTGTGGTTGTTCGTGGTGTTCTTCGGTGTCACTAAGCTGACGGGGCTGAACCTCGGCGGCGAAACGTCGGCGGTGATCGTGTTCACGATCTGGGGCGCGGCGGAAATGGGAGATCTGGTGCGCGGCGCATTCCTTTCGATACCGCGGCATCAGTTTGAATCGTCGCTCAGCCTCGGGCTGTCAAAAATACAGATGTATGTTTTTATCATCTTCCCGCAGGCGATACGCGGACTGATACCGAACGTTATCAATTTGTCAACGCGAATGATTAAGACCACCGCGCTGGTGTCGCTGATAGGTGTTACCGAGGTGCTAAAGGTCGGAAAACAAATCATCGACGCTAACCGTTTTGAGTACCCCAATGCCGCAATCTGGGTATACGCCGCGATATTCTTTATGTATTTTTTGATATGTTTTCCGCTGTCAATGGCGGCGAGAGCGCTGACGAAAAAGCATGGGGGTGAGTGATATGTCAGAGCATATAATCGATATAAACGGCTTGGTAAAACACTTTGGCGATAACGCGGTAATCGACGGCATATCGCTTTCCGTGTCAAAAGGCGAGGTCGTGGTACTGATCGGTCCTTCGGGGTGCGGAAAGAGCACGCTGCTGCGATGTCTGAACGGGCTTGAGCCTATTCAAGGAGGAACGGTCACGCTGCACGGCGAGCCTGTTATTCACGGCGACAAGAGCCTGTACAGAATACGGCAGAAAATAGGTATGGTGTTTCAAAGCTACGACCTTTTTCCGCATTTGACGGTACTGAAAAATATCACGCTGTCGCCGATAAAGGTACAAAAGCGTGACAAAGCCGAAGTCGAAGCAAAGGCACGGGAGTTATTGGAGCGCGTGGGCTTGTCGGATAAGGCGGACAGCTATCCGTCGGAGCTGTCGGGCGGTCAGAAGCAGCGTGTGGCTATCTGCCGCAGTCTGATAATGAACCCCGAGATAATGCTTCTGGATGAGATAACGGCGGCGCTCGACCCCGAGATGGTCCACGAGGTGCTGAACGTTGTGCTCGATCTTGCGAAAAACGGCACCACTATGATGATCGTTACACATGAAATGGCGTTCGCGGAAGCTGTCGCCGACCGTATAATCTTTATGGACGGCGGGGTCATCGTTGAGGAAGGCAAACCGTCGGAGTTCTTTAAGAACCCGAAAACGGAACGCGCCCAGAGGTTCCTCAAGACGTTTACTTATACAAAATAACCCTTAGAGGCTATTATATAAAGAACAAAAGGATTTTTCAGGAGGTAATTTATTATGAAGATTTTCAAGAAGATCGCAGCTTTTTTCGCGGCATCGGCGCTTGCCGTGACGTTCGCGGGCTGCAATAACCAGCAGGAGTCGGGCGGTAATGACGGCTCTGATAATTCGGGAAACGCGGCGTATAAGACCGTCGACCAGATCAAGGAGAGCGGCGAGGTCACTATCGGCGTATTCTCGGATAAAAACCCGTTCGGTTACGTCGATAACACGGGCAAGTATCAGGGCTACGACGTGTACTTCGCGGAGCGTATCGCGCAGGATCTCGGCGTTGAACTGAAGCTCGTTCCCGTAGAGGCGGCTTCGCGCGTGGAGTTCCTCGAAACCGCTAAAGTGGATATTATCCTCGCGAATTTCACCGTCACCGACGAGCGCGCTCAGAAGGTCGACTTCGCGCTGCCGTATATGAAGGTCGCGCTGGGCGTTGTTTCGCCCGACAGCGCTATCATAAAGGAAGCGGAGGAGCTTAACGGAAAGACGCTGATCGTCGTTAAGGGTACGACAGCCGAAACTTTTTTCACCGAGAACTATCCCGATGTGAAGCTCCAAAAGTACGACGAATACAACGAGGCTTACTCGGCTTTGCAAGACGGACGCGGCGACGCGTTCTCTACCGATAACACCGAGGTGCTGGCGTGGGCGAAGAGCAATCCCGGGTTTACGGTCGGCGTGGAAACGCTCGGTAGCACGGACGCCATCGCGCCCGCGGTCACAAAGGGCAATGAAACGCTGCTGAAATGGCTGAACGACGAGATCGCCGCGCTTGCCGACGAGCAGTTCTTTCACAAAGACTACGACGAAACATTGGCGGCAGTCTACGGGGACGATGAGGCTTACAAGGAGAATCTTGTGGTCGAAGGCGGAAAAATGTGATTGCGATATACCGATAAAAGAGAAACCGAGGATTTACCTCGGTTTCTTGTTTTCGATTTTTAAAGAAGTCCTCTCGAAAACAAACGTAAACTTACGCATCCGATCGGATAATTCTTTTATTATGTATCATGCTGTGTGCCTGTAAGCTCAGAACTGCTTTATTCCTTTGGCGGCGGCACGTATTTCCATTATTCCCGTCTCGGGATAAAAAAACTGTGTGCGTCCGTAGTCAAGTCCCGTGTCCTCAGCGAGAATGGGGATGCGGTTTGCCATCAACACCTTTTTTACAGCGGCAACGTTGCGCTCGCCGATATTGAACTTGTCGCTTGCGGTCGCGAACATAGTCGCTCCGCCGGCTATTTTGGCTTTCATGCGCGCCTTGCTTGCGCCCATACTCTCCATCTGACGTATAAGCAAAGGGATAGCCGTATCCGCAAACCTCATCGGCGTTGAAGCTCCGTTCACGCCAGAAGTACTCTCGGGGAGCATAATATGCGACAGTCCGCCAACTCCCATGGAAGCGTCCAAAAGGCAAATTCCCACACATGACCCGAGCGCGTAGGTCACCAATACATCAGGCGCTCTGCAAACCTTTAAATCACCAATACCAATAGTTATGTTACTCATCAATTAACACCAAGCTTTTTCATTAGAATGTCAAGAGATTCCATCTCGGGAATCAGAATGATGCTTGAATTAATGCTCACACCATCAATAATAAAACCGTCGTCAATGAACAAAACCTTGTCGCCAACCTCCGAAAATTCGGTCATCGGCGCGTTCATTATCGCGCCCATCATATCAACGGTCATAGACGGAACGTCCATTGATACCGTAAAGCCCGCCAATGCCGCCAATGCGTTAAGGTATGAGCCGCCCATGATATTGCCCATCTCTTTGACCGCGGAAAAATCCGTTTCGTCCATTTTCAGCACGTCAACATTGTCCTTACCCATAAAAGTGTTGACAACGATCTTCGCGAACGCGTCTTCCAACAAGAACATTATCATACCTTTGATATCGCCCTTGAACGTCACAAGAATACCGGTAATGACCTTTTCGGGACCGCCCACCTCATCGATAGCCGCCTGATAGTCAAGTACACGAACGTCCGGAACATGCATCGTCACAGGCTTTGACAGCATTGCGGACAGCGCCGACGCCGCATTGCCCGATCCGATATTTCCTATTTCTTTAAGGCAATCTATTGCCACGGGAGAAAGCTCCTCAAAATTTTTCAGCATAACATCACTTCCCTTCTGCTGAGATCACCTTATTATCTTAAATTGTTAGCTATTCTGGCCAACTCGTCGGAGGTCGTTACAACCCTTGAGCTTATCTGATACGCTCTCTGCGTTTCGATCAGTTTTACCATCTGTGTTGCGAGGTCGACGTTGGAGACTATAAGCGTTCCCTGGAGCTTATCCATTGTGGGAACCCACACATCCACTCCGTCTATATTCCTAAGCTCACGCGCCGCAACCGCAGCGCCGCTCCTGTCGGTCTCTACATAACGGTTAGTACCCCATGCCTCGATGCCGTAGGGGTTCGGGAACTCGAACACGCCCACCATATCTCTCAGCTCGTCCCAATCGACGTTGGGAGTGTACTGCTCCGCCTCGGCTACCATGATACGCTGATTATCTGCGCCGAGAACATACTCGCCCTCGTTCGTTGCCAGATACCACGCGCCGTCATCGCCCTGCAATACGTCAAAGCCTGTGTTGCGCGTATACCTTACCGTGCCGTCGGCACCTTCTACCGCGAAAAACGCATCCGCGTTTCCGAGCCTTACGCCGCTGCCCTCAACGATTTTTTCAACGTTTCCGTCAACTGCTCCCGTACCCTCGTATCGGGTACGGTCGTCGGTCGTCAAATTGGTGGGATCAGCAAATTGGAATACGCCGATCGTCTGACGCTCCTCCTCGTCCTCACCCGCGGGCGTTACGAGTTCGTCCCAGTTGACACTGTAATAGTCGCCGTCTCTGGACGGGATCTCAATACGGCGTCCGCTGTTGTCAAGTACATAATAAACGGTTTCTTCCTCACCGTTGTTACCGCCCTGCCCGTTCGGGCTGGCAAGATAAAATCTGTTTCCATCCCTGACCACGGTAAAGCCGCCGTCCGCGACAAACGATTCCTCGCCGTCGGAGCTGCGCACCGCTACCTGACCGTCCTCGTTCTTCTGAACCCGCCTGTCGATAGTATCCGCGCCGACGTCCTCGATAGTGGGGTCTCTGAAAGACACCTCGATAGGATTGAGGTTGTTGTCGAGAATCAACTCGCCCTCGGACGAACCGAGATACCACTTTCCCTGATACTTCTGAATGGAAAGCTGACCGTCGCGGGTATATTTTACATTTCCGTAATCGTCCATTACCGCAAAATATCCGTTTGCCGCGCTGACTACAGCAGAACTCGGAGCCTCGGCGTCTGAGCCCGTCATCTGAAGCCCCGCGTTCTCAACGGGTGCGGGATCGGGGGTCTCGGTAGGATTGCCGTTCTCGTCGGGCTCTCCCTCGACCGTGCCCGTGCCGTTATATATGTAACGCACCCTCTCATTATCAATATTATTCAACGTGAACGCGCCTATCTGTTCACTTACCGCTTCCCAATCGATACTGCCGCGCACGTCGCTCTTTGATATATCCTCAAACGGCACTATTATACGATTCTTTTCGTAATCGAGAACAAACTCGCCCGAGCTGGATACAAGATACCACTCGCCGTCGAGCTGTGTAATTCCAAACGCACCGTCGCGGGTGTAGTTCACGTCGCCCCAGCGATCCTCAACCGCGAAGAAGCCCTCGCCCGCTATCGCAAGATCCTGCGGACGATCGGTGTACTCAAAGTGCGACTCGCTGAACATAAGATCGGTTTTCTGGATATATGTACCGTGACCTGTCTGCCAATCGGGCTGCGGCTCTCTTTCAACGTCGTAAATACAGTCCGCGAACGAGGGGCGGATAGTCTGATATCCCACGGTGTTAACGTTCGCGATGTTGTTTCCGTAAATGTTGAGCGCCTTTGCCTGCGCGATCATCGCGGATTTACCCGTATGGAACGATATATTCATAAGCTATTCTCCTTCCGAGTTAAACCTTTTTGCAGAGCGAAGTAGCTCCTTGATTCATGCCGTCGCATATCTGAAAAATCTTACTGTTCGTCTCGAACAGTCTGTTCGCGTTCATCATCATTGTCAACTCATAGTTATAGTCGATATTTGAACGCTCCAACGCGCCCTGAACGATATCAAATCTCACGTCCTCGGGAACAGGCTGAGCGTTGACCGACGAAAACATATTTACGCCAAATTTCGCGACATCCGAATCGCGGTCTATGTAGCTGAGCGCCAGTCTGTCGATAAGCTCGCGCTCGCCCATCTCGTTGTTCTGATAAATGCGACCGTCAACGTCGATAACAAAATCCTTGTTGCCTATGTATATCTCGCCGTTTTCACCGAGAACACGTCCCGAATTGGACAAAGTAAGGTAGCCCTCCTCGTCCAGCTCCCAGTCGCCGTTTCTCGTCAGCATCGTCTCGCCGTTGTAGCCCGCGATATTGAAGTAAACGTCGCCCCAAATAGCCACGTCAAACGGGGAATCCGTCTGCTCAAAAAAGCCCTGCTCCAAATCGGTATAGGTGGAATCGACATAAGTATGAGCGAACGTTCCCGAAAGCTCCTGACGGTGCTTTACAAGAATCATATGCTCGTCAAATCTGTCAACCAGAAGTGTGTCGCGCTTGTAGCCCGGCGTGCTCGCATTCGCGAGGTTGTTGCCTATGGTGTTTATCCTGCGCTGATTTAAAATCATTCCGTTACAAGCGTAATAAAAGCCTCTGTTCATACGGTTCCTCCTTTAAAATACGGCTCGAGCTTTGCTTTTAACAGCAATACCGCCTTTGTATGGATCTGACACACGCGACTCTCGGAAACGCCGAGCGCCTTTGCAATGTCGGAATATTTCATATTTTTATAGTAGTAAAGCGTTATAACCTGACGCTCCTTATCCTTGAGCTCGTCGATAGCGTTCGCTATTTCCCGGCTCATTTCCTCGCGGAGCAGTCCGCTGTCGGACGGCGCGTCCACGGCAGGCTCGTCGATATTATCCTCGTAGAGAAGCTCCTCGAACGACAGTGTTATCGTGCATGAGCACTCCGCCATCTGCTTTAAGAGTTTATCCTCGTCTATTCCGAGGTGCTCCGCAAGCTCGGCAGTCGTAGGCACTCTCCCATTTAAATTATACAACAAACTGTTCGCTTTGTCAAGAGTACGGGCGAATTTTCTCACATTCCTTGGTATCCAGTCCTGCTTTCGGAGAAAATCTATTATCGCGCCGCGGATCTTCAGCGAAGCATAGGTCTCAAACTTCGCGCCTTTGGCAGGGTCAAAGCTCTCGATAGCGTCCATAAGCGCAAGTACGCCCTCGTTGATAACGTCGTCGGTATCTCCATGCCTGATATACATATTCCGCATAGACATCGCGCATGAACGCACAAGACCCATATTATTGAGCACTATTTCATTTCGGAGCGCAATTTCGCCGCTTTGCTGATAAATGGCTATCTGCTCGGCATTGTTAGAAATATTTTCCATATTGCGCAACCTGCCTCTCTGCCCTCTTTTCTATCGGCAATACTGTATGTCGTTATCCCGCCATCACTCGGGTCGAAAGCGAAATGTTGCCGATCGCCTGTATCTGGGCGGACGCGTCTATTTCGCTGTACGACAGCACGGTTATGTTGGAAATGAACTGCTCGGTCAGCTTTTTGAAGTAAATTCTCACAACGGGCGAGGTCAGGATAATGACCGTCGGAATTACGTCCTTTATCTTGTCGATCTCGTCGTTTGTCGCCGCAACTATGTTCTGAATGATGTCGGGCGCCATTGCGAGGTAGCTTCCCTGATCGTTCTTTTTAACGGAGCTTACTATCATATCCTCTATCTGAGTATCAAGCGTTATCACGCGCAGTGAGTTTGCCTCCGCAAAACGGTGCGTGATCGTGCGCTTAAGCGACTGGCGTACATACTCGGTGGCGATATCGATGTCCTTGAGCACGTTGGTGTGATCGCCGAGGGTCTCAAGAATGGTCTCGAGGTCGCGTATCGGTATACCCTCCTTAAGCAGATTCGCCAATACCTTCTGTAAATATCCCACGGATATAACTTTCGGTATAAGATCGTCCACCACGATCGGATTGGTCTTCTTGACATTCTCGATCATCGTATTGACGTCCTGACGGGAGAGCATTTCGTGCGAATAGCGCTTCATGATCTCCGACCAGTGCGTTATCATTACGGAAACGGGGTCGATAAGCGTATAGCCCGCCACGTCCGCCATGATCTTCTTATCCTCGCTTATCCACTTCGCGGGCAGTCCGAACGCGGGCTCAACGGTGTCGATACCCTCGATAGTCGTAGTGACGTCGCCGCTGTCAAGCGCGAGGTAATGGTCGACGAGTATCTCGCCGCGGGCTACCTCCTCGCCCTTTATCTTGATAATATACATATTGGGGTTTATCTCGGGATTATCCGTCATTCTTACGGACGGGATAACCATTCCCATATCCATTGCGAACTGTTTTCGGAAGATGACCACGCGGTCAATAAAGTTGCCGCCGCTCTTCTCATCAACAAGCCGCAGCAGCGAGTAACCGAATTCCATTTCTATCGGTTCGACGTTCAGCAGCTTGAAAACGTTGTCAATATCACGGTAATAATCGTTGTCGGTCTTTGGCTTGTCAAGCTCCGCCTGCTCCGCCTTGGCTCGCTGAGCAAGCTCAAGCTCCGCCATCTTCTTCTTGTTTCTGTCAAGCAGGATAGAGCCTGCGATCAGCGCAACGCCGAGAACCAGCAGCACATACCACGGGAAACCCGGGATAACCATCATAACCAGTACGACCATACCGGCGATCAGCATAACGAACGGCTGCGCGGTAAACTGCGACTTGATGTCGTGCATAAGGCTGTCGTCGCTTGCCGCACGCGTTACGATCATACCCGTAGCCACGGAGATAAGCAGCGCGGGTATCTGCGAACACAGACCGTCTCCGACCGTCGCCAGCGAGTATGTGTTGAGGATCGTGTTGAAATCGCCGCCTCCACGCACCATGCCGATGATAACGCCGCCTATAAGGTTTACGAGCGTCGTGATAATAGACATTATCGCGTCGCCCTTTACGAACTTCGTAGCACCGTCCATAGAGCCGTAAAAGTCCGCCTCGCGCTGGATATTGGAGCGGCGCAGCTTGGCCTGCTCCTCGTTTATCAGACCCGAATTAAGGTCAGCGTCGATAGCCATCTGCTTACCCGGCATAGCGTCCAGGGTAAATCTTGCCGCAACCTCGGATACACGCTCCGAGCCCTTGGTGATAACGATAAAGTTGACCAAAACTATGATTATGAATATCAGGAAACCGACGATAGCGTCGCCGCCCATTACGAAGTTACCGAAAGCCCGTATTACCTCGCCCGCGTAACCTTTTGAAAGAATTCCTCTCGTCGTTGAAATGTTCAGTGACAATCGCAGAACCGTCGAAAGAAGCAGCACCGTCGGAAATACCGAGAACTCCAGCGCCTCTTTAATGAACATCGTCATTATCAGAATTATCAACGATAACGCGATATTCAGCATAATCATAAAGTCCAGCAGCCATGAAGGGAGCGGAATGATGATGGCGAGAACTATGAAGATGATAAACAAAACCATGGAGTTGCTGAGGATCTTCCTTATCATTCCCATATTCTCACACCCTTTCTTTTGTTATTTTAAGCATGTAAGCTCTTATTTTTCTCGCGGTATACCACGGTAAGAATTTCCGCGACCGCGTTGTACAGTTCGTATGGAATCTCGCGCCCGATATCGACGTCGGCGTACAGCGAACGCGCCAGAGGCGGATCCTCAACGCACATTATATCGTTCTTCTCGGCGATCTCCACTATTTTCATTGCCAGATAGTCCTTGCCCTTGGCTATGACCTCGGGAGCGCGGTTCTTGTCCTGATCGTATTTCAGCGCTACCGCATAGTGTGTAGGGTTACGTATGATAACGTCGGCGGAGGGAACGTCCTGCATCATACGGCTTTGGGCCATCTGCTGCTGTCTCTGCTTGATTTTGGACTTAACCTGCGGGTCGCCCTCCATCTGCTTGAATTCCTCCTTGACCTCCTGCTTGGACATTTTGAGCTTTTTCTCAAATTGCCACCACTGAAACAGAAAGTCGCCCGCCGCCACGAATACCAGCAAAATGCAGATAAGCATTACCATGTCGAATACAGACAGCCCAATATAAGCGAGTCCCTGCATAAGCCCGGCGTCCATAAGCGACAATATGATCGGCATACGATCCGATATCTCGTTGAATATCATATATCCTATGACAATGACCTCTATAAGTCCCTTTAAGATGCCGACTATCGCCTGCATCGAAAACAGCTTTTTAATGCCCTCCAATGGATTCAATCGCGAAAATTTAGGTTTGAGAGCCTTCATCGTAAACAATCCACGGGTCTGCGCGACCGTCGGAATAATTCCCAGCAGCATTGCGACCGCGCACACGGGACCGACGATCATTACCACGACTGTTATCATCTGTACGATAAGCGGCATAAAATTTTCCGCGGTGACATCGTAAGTCGCACTATTCTCGTACATTCTGGCGGTGAACGAGAGCAGATTCTTTATTATGAAGCCCGCCAGCAACCGTACGGCAGAAAATATACCCAGTACGGAGGCGGCAGTCACGATCTCCTTGGACTGGAGAACGTTACCCTCTTTTCGTTGGTCGCGCCGCTTTTTCGGGGTGGCTTTTTCGGTTTTTTCCTCGCCTGCCAACGTTCTCCCCCCTTATTTCGCGCAACACGTTATATATAAATTATTACTTATTATCCATATTAACTAAACGATCCACTTATCGACTATTCCGTTCAGGTTATCAAAAAGAATTCCCATTATCTTTTCCATAAACTCGCCGACTACACCGCAGCTTGCCGCAAGTACAACAAAGCCGACAAGCATTTTGATTTGGATATTCAATACGAAAACGTGGATCGTCGGAACAGCCTTCATCAGCACGCCAACGCAGAATTCGGAGATCAGCGAGGCGGCTATTACGGGCATTGCAAGCTTTAAACCCAGCGTCATTACTATCTCAAAGAATTTCACCAGGATAAGCAGCAAATTGATATTAAAGCTCGAATATCCTATCGGAATATGTTCGTAGGACACCGCGAACAGCTCAATATAGCTCTTGTGACCGCCTACCGCAAAAAAGTACAGCATAAACCAGTAGCTGTAATACTGTGTGGATAAGCCCGCGTTACCGAAGGTCGGGTCGTAGCTTTTAGCCATCGACAGACCAAGCTGCATATCCGTGACCTCACCCGCCATCGAAAACACTTGCAAAAGCAGATTTACAAAAAAGCCCAGAACCGCACCGACAAGCAGCTCCTTTACCAAGTCAAACACAAACGGGAGCAATCCCGCGGGCATGGTATACTCAAAACCGCCCGCCGCCGTCATTACGACCGCCAGCATTATCGACGCGCCCGCCTTTATCGTATTCGGCACACCTCGGCGCGAGAATATCGGATTAAAGCTGAATATCCCCGTCACCCTTGCCGTCACCATTATCAGAACAATAAAGTTCGTTTGTATGATCGTCCATATTTCAGACACGGCTCGACCTCTATGTTATCGGAGTCTGCGACATCTTCTCGAAGATGAAATTGACGAAATCTATACACTCGTTCGTCATCCAAGGCGCGAGAAAAAACAGCGTAAGCCCCACCGCGACCGCTTTCGGTGCGAAAGAGATAGTCTGCTCGTGGATCTGCGTTGCCGCCTGTAGAATGGCGATCACAAGACCCACTATCATTGCCACGAGCAGAACGGGCAGCGCAAGCTTGAACGCAAGCATTATTGCCTCGCGGAATATTTCCATTACTAAATCCTGTGTCATAGCAAAATCCCCTTAACCCCGCTACAAATTGTAGCTCGAAACAATTGAGCCTATCATCAGGTTCCAGCCGTCAGCCAGAACAAATATCAGTATCTTGAACGGCATTGAGATCATCGCAGGCGGAAGCATCATCATACCCATCGACATAAGCGTTGAGCCTACTACGATATCTATTATCAGAAACGGCAGGAATATCATAAATCCCATTTGGAAAGCTCTTTTCAGCTCTCCTATCATAAACGACGGGATTATGACCGTCAGCGACAGATCATTCTCCTTGTACTCGTCGGTCAGACCGCCCTCGGGAATTTCCTCCTTGGCAAGTCCGATAAAGAACTCGAGATCGTCGTTGGTCGTCTGCTTCAGCATAAAGCGCTTCAGCGGTACGGACGCACGCTCGAGAGCCTCTTTTGTGTCGATCTGCTCGTTAGCGTATGGCTGATACGCGATCTCATTGATCTCTCCGAATACAGGAGCCATAATGAATATCGTCAGAAACAGCGCAAGACCCGTCAGCACCATATTCGGAGGAGTGTTCTGCGTCTGCATCGCGCTGCGCAGAAATCCCAACACTATAACTATACGCGCAAAGCAGGTCATCATAATAAGCATTGACGGCAGCAGCGCTATCAAGGTCAGTAAAATGATGATCTCCAACGGCTGCGACGCATCTACGCCAATGACCTCCTGCAAAACCGAAGATCCCGGATCACGCCCTACGCTCTCGGATGGATTGTCCAGATACTCTCCCGCATTAGCCGCAGGATCGGAATCGCTTGTACCCGCGTTACCTCCGCTGCTCGTCTCATCATTGCTTGTATTAGAGCTTACGGAGGATGACGTCTCCAAGGACGCCGCGTAGGAAGTAGCTCCCACAAACACGAATGTAAAAAGAATTGTCAGAAAAAGCGAAACGGCAAACTTCAGCACAAGCTTTTTATCCGTTTCAAGCAAACGTTTTATCAAAACCGTACCTCCGTTATTTTTTGCGTTTCATATTATTAAGGACTGTCTTAAAGCTCTCCTTGAACGACGGATTTTCAGCCGTCGCCGCGGTCAGCTCATCCTCGGTCTGCTCGAGCTCGCATATTTTCTCGGTATGACCGGACGTTACACCCAACACCATACACCTCCCGCAAACGCTCACCAACAGAAGCATCTTGTCGGGACCAAGATTTATACGCTCGAGTATCTTCATATTCTTACTGTCGTACAGGGAAACGCGCGCGTTGAACTTCTTCATGATCCAGAACAGCAGGAATACCAGCGCGAGAACGCCGATAAGCGCCATTATCATTTGAAAATATTCCAAAGCTACGCCTCCTTAACGCCCCCAAACGGCAAATTTTTTCAAACGTCTTAACTTATTCTGCCATATCGTCCGAAAAAAACGCCAAAAGGCGGGTAATTGTTCCCCGCCTGTGTAATATGCAGAAATCAGCCGAGTACCTTTTTTACAGTCTGGAGAATTCTGTCAGCCTTAAAGGGCTTTACTATGAAGTCCAGAGCGCCGAGCTTGATTGCCTCAACTACCATTGCTTCCTGACCCATCGCGGAACACATAACGACCTTGGCCATAGGATCGCCTGCCTTGATGTCCTTGAGCGCGTCTATACCTGTTTTATTCGGCATGGTGATATCCATGATAACGAGATCGGGCTTCTCCGCCGCGTAAATATCGCAGGCGATCGCACCGTCCGCAGCCTCAAGGATATTAGTATAGCCGTTCTTAGTCAGCGTATCCTTGATAAGCATTCTCATGAAAGCCGCGTCGTCCACCAATAAAATCTTCTTGTCCATTATCTTCTCTCCTTAAAAAAGTATTTAAAAGGTTTAAATTCCACTTTATTCCTTGCCAAGGCTGTCCATAAACTTTGACTTGACAATTTCGGTTATTCTTACAGCGAAGTTATCGTCGATAACGACAACGTCGCCGCGAGCGATAAGATTACCGTTTACCACTATGTCAACGGGAGCACCCGCCTGACGTTCAAGCTCGATTATCGTACCCTGTGTAAACTCAAGTATATCCTTTACCTTGCGCTTTGCCGTACCGATCTCTACGCTGATTTCAAGCGGTACGCCCATAAGAAGCTTAAGGTTATCCTTCTGATCGGCGGGAATCCCGAAGTCCATAGCGTCAAACTGATGAAGCTGAGCGTTCTGGATATTAACGGGCGGGGGCGGCGGCGGATATGCTCCGTATGCCGCGTACTGATTGGGGTATCCGTAGCCTGCCTGAGGCGGCATCTGATACATGGGCTGCTGAGGCATTTCGCCTGCGGGCATTTGCGACATTTGCGGCATCTGGGGCATTGGCTGTGCCTGAGGCGCGGGAGCCGGAGCCGGTGTCGCCGCAGGTGCGGGAGTGCTCGCCGCCGTATTTGTCTCTTCCTCCTCGGCAACCGAGAACTTATCGATCATCTTGCCAGAGAGTGTCTTAGCCAGCGGCAATGAAAGCACGGACATGAATTCACTTTCCATTACTCCGTCAATCGTCAGGCTGAACGTTACCGCAACGACCGTTTCGCCCGCGTCCATTTCGCAGAGATCGCCGAAGCTTGCCTTTTCAATAATGTAGGGGGTAGGAACGGAGATATCCACCGTCATACCAAGCAAATCGGACAACGCAGTCGCCGAAGCGCCCATCATCTGGTTCATGATCTCGCTGACGGCGCTTATGCTCATCTCATCAAACTCAAAATTGGGGTCAATAACCAGCGGATTGCCCAACAGCTGATTTAAAATAAGCTGAACATCGTTCTGCTTCAAAACCATCATGTTGAGACCCGTAATGCCCTCAACGTATACTATCTTTACGCAGATAGCAGGTTCAAGATTGTCATAATTTAGCTCGTCAACCTTGACTACGTGAACCTGAGGAGTTGTTATCCATACCTTTGCATTAAGCAGCTCAGAAACTGCCGTTGCCGCCGAGCCCATGCTTATATTAAGTATCTCGCCGACCGCGTCAATTTCATACGAGTTAAACTCAATGTTCTCGCCATTTCCGTTAGCCATCAGTAACTTTACCTCAATTCTCTATAAAATTTTCAACCATTATGGCTTTTTTGTTATTGTATGTGCCCAGCTTGCCATCACACCAATCTCTTTCGCCAACCCTGACCAAAATATTCTCGCTGATCCTTTTATCAAGCGGGATAACATCGTTAACTTGAAGTGTAAGTACCTCGTACATATCCAGATTTATTTCTCCCAAGATCGCCTTTACGACAAGATCTGTTGTGCTGATACCCGTCATAATGCTGTCGCGGCGCTCCTGCTCACGGGCGGCGTCGGTCTTTCTGCGAGTTCCGGAATATCTTGGAATAAACTTGCTCATAATCTCGTCAAGATTTATCGCGGGAATACATACGGAAACTATTGATTTCTGATTATTTATCTCAACCTCAAGGGCTACGATTATTACCGTATCCTCATGACCGATCGTCTGAACGACTCTGGAATTCGTTTCAATCCCGATAAGTCTGGGCTCAAGGTCGATATGCGTCAGCCACGGCTCCTTAAGCAAATCAGCAAATGACTTCATTACGTCCGTCATGATCGTGATCTCGATCTCGGTAAAGTCGCGGCTCGTATCGGAATACTCGCCCTTTCCGCCCAGCAATCGATCGATCATCGTGTATGTAACGGGATTTGATACCTGAACGATTACATCGGTCTCGCTGATCTCATCGTTCTTGATACCCAAATCCACCATACCCATGATAACGTAATCGGGCAGGGCGTTATTGAACTCATTATAGCGCTGCTCCTCGATATTCAACAGGCTAACACGGCAGTACAGCCTGAGCTTACCCGTAAGATACGACGATAGTAATCGCGCGTAATTCTCGAAAATACTTTCAAGTATTTTGATCTGCTCTTTGGTGAACTTCTTAGGAGCACGGAAATCGTATTCCTTGACTTGCGTCTCCTCTGTTTTCGTAACCACAGGCTCAGCACCCATCGCAACGCTTTTAAGCATCTCGTCGATCTGCGCCTGTGTTAATACGTCAGCCACCGGCTATCCCTCCTGCCTCCATTTTATTCGGACTGATCTCCGCCTTCGCCGCCGTCAGCCGCTGCGCCGCTTTTATCGGAGTCATCCGACGTTATAAACATACTTCCGTCGACAGCGCCCGGACCCATCGTGCCCGCGGACGTCGAACCGTCTCCCTTGAACTTATCCTTAATAAACGCGATGACCTTATCGACCGAGCCATCGGGAAGCGTAGAAGGATCCTTACCCGCGTTGGGATTATTGGGATCGAACTCCTCGCCATCAATTCCATAGTCATGCTTGATGATGTCCTCCAAAACATCGGAATCCATAGGATCATCAACATCCTTCAGCATAACCAGCTCAACGCGTCTGTTCTGCTGTCTGCCCTCAACCGTATCATTTGTAGCGAGCGGTTCGGTATTGCCGCAGCCTCTTGTACGGTACTTCTGTTCGTTCACCACCGACGCGCCCATACCCGTATGCAGGAAATTCGTGACACTTGCCGCACGCATTGATGACAGTGTCCAGTCGCTTGTCCCGGAAACGGTGTTCGCGGCGGTATGACCGGTGACAGTGAGCGTCTTTATATGTGAATCCAACGCCTTGAGATAAGGGCTTATCTCAACGATCAATTGCTTGCCCTCGTCCGTCAGCAGAGCTTGATCGGGATTAAACAACACAGCGGAATTAAAGCGAAGCGTAAAATACGCGGCGCTGTTCTCTATCGAAACATTATCACCGAGATTGTTGCTATCGATAAACTCGGCAAGATACTGATACAACTCGTCAAAGCTCTGCGGCATCGTTCCGTCGCCGCCTGCATGCGTCGGGTCATCCGTTATGCCGCCGTTGCTTTCCACACTGGGATCGGCAGGCGCTGCAACGATAGGATTTACAAACTTTCCGCGCATCTGGAATGCTTGATACACGTACTGGAGCTTTGTTTCATCCAGGTTTGAGCACGCAAACAGCAATACGAAGAACGTAAGCAAAAGCGTAACCATGTCGGCATACGTATTAAGCCATTCTTGAGTATTACCCTCTTCTTGTTTAGGCGGTAATTTTGCCATAGGTCAGCACCTCTTTCCGAAAACATAACTACCCATTGAATAATTATATCACAAATTCGCACAAAATGCAAATACTTTTTTTACTTTTTTTTATGTAAACGATATTATTATGAAAATTATACAAAACAACTATCCCTAAGACGGCAGTTTTGTGGTTTTGTGGTTATTTCTTGTCCGAAGCATGCTGGCTCTTGGGGAGCATAAACTCCAGTTTCTCCTGGATATATCTCGGGTTGGAGCCTCCCGCTATCGCGAGCACGCCCTCCTCGATTATCTGCATACACAGAAGCTCGTCCTCGTGAAGGTTTTTGAGCGCCATTCCGATAGGCGCAAAGATTACGTTAGCGAAAAGTGAGCCGTAAAATGTTGTGATAAGCGCCGTTGCCATACCGACTGTCAGCGCCGCAGGATTTGTCAGGTCGACACTCGCAAGCATATTGATAAGTCCAATCAGAGTACCCAACATACCGAAAGCGGGGAAGATCGAAACTCCCTTTTCAAAGAACGCTCGCCCCTGCTCGTGACGCTCGCACATAAACATTATCGTATCGTCCAGCATTCCGCGAACCTTTTCGGGGTCGTTCGCGTCGACGATCATCATCAGGCTGGACTTCATGAACGGATCCTGACACTGGTTCGCGCTCTCTTCAAGCGCCAGCAGACCTCTTGTACGTGCGACCTGCGCATAATCTACGATCTCCGAGATGTACTTCGTCGGATCGTACTTCTTGGGCTTGATAGCCATTCCGAGACGCTTGCCCACGCCCTTCAGATAAGACAGCGGGAACGACGCAATCAAACAGCCTAACGTACCGCCTATGGTAATTGCCAAAGACTGAACCTCGACGAAGTTCATTATTGCGCCCGCGTCAACACTCGCCGAGCCGTTTTCCATTTTGAAAATAATACCGAAAATGACCAGTCCGAACGAAAGAACCCATCCTATAATAAGTGATAAATTCAAAACATATCCCTCACTTCTGTGTTTTAATATGCGATTTATTTGCTCTCGGCGAATCCGTTCGCCAAGGGATCTTTATGTCAAAGGCTCATTGTCTTTGCCGCGCCAATGCAGACGCGCCTTTCTCTGAAGCCTGCTATTTTCAAAAATTTTATTTTGCAGCTCCTTCATGCTTTCGCGCACGATATAGCTGTGCCCGTTTTCAAGAACAATGACTGTGTCGGGCGTTTCGTTTACGGTCTCGATAAGCTCCTCGTTGAGCATGAACGTTTTGCCGTCAAGCTTTGTTAAAAATATCATACTACCCTCAAAAATCGGCTCACTGCCGCAGACCGCGGTCAGTCTGCGGCGAGCTGATTTACTTATTCAAATTAAGCCGTTGGATTATCTCTTGAGGTTGAGCAGCTCCTCAAGCATCGTATCGGAAACCGTTACGACACGGGAGTTAGCCTGATAACCTCTCTGAGTGGTGATCATGTTGGTGAATTCGTCCGCGAGGTCTACATTGGACATTTCGAGCGTGCCGTTGAGCACTACGCCCGCGCCGTCCTGACCCGCGACCGTCAATCTCGGAGCACCGGAGGCTACCGTCTCCGCGAAGTTTGTGCCGCCGACCTTAGCAAGACCGTTGGGGTTATCAAACAACGCGATATCGATACGTCCGAATACCATGTAGCCGTGAACAGCGTGATAACCGATTATCGTACCGTCATTCTGGATAGTAAGGTCGGTTACCGACTTCAAGGGCTGCTCGTCACCGGTACGTCCGTCCTCAAGAGCGAACGTCGACAGCTTCTTTGCGGTCTCGGTGAAGAAAGAGTCCTTGCCTCCCTCGGGAGATACGGAGGGATTGCCGCCGAAGAATGCTTTACGAAGACCTGAGTTCCAATTATCGGCAGCGGTTTTCGGATTTGCGGTCACATAATCGGAAGTAGTGGGTTTTGTCTCGGCTTCATACGTTTCCTCAAAGCTAAAAAATCCGTCGCCATACTCCAAGCCCTCGATATTATCGAAATGCAGAAGCTTATACTCGTTTCCTCTTGCCGCCTCCACGATCGCCGCGTTGACCTCCGCAATGGTAGAGGTATCGGAAACCGTAATTGTAAGAGTGTTCTCGTCCCAGGATGCCTTTGTCGTACCCATTGTCGACGAATAAGCGAAGTTTATTCTGTAAGCGTTTGCGAACTCGCCGGGCTGAACCACCTTAAGGTCATAACCGCCGAGAGCGGGTTTATTGATGCTTGCACCGGCCATTGGCTTCGCAGCTGTAATAGCCGCGTCTCCCATAAATGCCGCAAGATCTTTGCCGGGTCTCCAGCCTGTGCAGGTTATCTCCTCCGCGGGAGTATTGGGATTTGCAGCATTCCAAGTATCAACAGCGGTCGAAATCGCTTTATTGATATCGGTCATCGTTGCGTCCTCGCCGATAGTAATCGACCAGTTTGTACCGTCATATGTAGCGGTGGTGGTTGTACCTGCCGCTCCGGTTCCCGTCAAAGTAATCGTTCCGGTATATTCCTTATTTTTTGCCGAGAACTTAGCGTACTGATATTCGGTAACACCCGTAGTCGCGTTCTCTACTCTGCGAATGAAATCGGCATATGCCTGATCGGTAGTGAAATCAAGATCCTCAACCAAATTGGAAGCTGCCTTTGCCTCGGGATCGTTGGGAACCTCCTCAAACTCAAACTCTATCTCAACATCGTCGGGAAGATTGATACCGCCCGCCTGAAGCGCCTGATTAACGGCGTTCTGGAAGTCCTCCTCGGAGCTGTACTGCTTGTTGGGGTTAAAGTAAACCGTCAGAATATTGTTAGCGTAGGTAGCGTAGGGGAACTCAGCCTGCTGGAAAGAAACCGACATATCGGTGTAATCCGAAGGCGCGGTGACGGAGATAGTAACGTTGGTGCCGTTTACCATTTTTGTTGCGCTCGAAACATTAGCATTGGTATCGGGAACCACGATCCTGATTATCTCGGAGCTTGCCTGTACGCCGTCGCTGTTGCCGGTAACGCCGAGAACGTGATAGCCGTCGGCATTAAGCAGATAGCCGTTGTCGTCGATGTAAAAGTCGCCGGCTCTTGTATAACGAATGTTACCTGTGCCGTCCATTACCTGGAAGAAGCCCTCGCCGTCGATCGCCAAGTCGGTCTTTTTATCGGAGAAAGTAAAACCCGACTGTGTCATATTAGCTGTAACGCTGTTTACCTTAACGCCGTAACCTACCTGTCTGGGGTTTACGCCGCCGAGGGTCGAAGTTGCCGCCGATGGAGAGCGCTTTGTCTGATAATATACATCCGCAAAGGTCACAACGTCGGTCTTGTAGCCGACAGTGTTTACGTTAGCTATATTGTTACCGATAACGTCCATTCTCTGCTGGTGTGTTTTCAGTCCGGATACGCCGGTATAAAGTGATTTAACCATTTAGTTTGACCTCCAAATTTAAATATGTGTTCTTCCGTGAGCGGAGCTTCAGTCGCAAGCCCCGCAATGAATTCCCGAAGGTCCGTTCATAAGTATGAACGCTTAAACGTTCATACGATCACGGTAGAATCAATGTTAGTGAATATGTTACCCTGCAATTCCTCCTGCGGAATCGTGGTAATAACCTTGTTGTTCTTCACGCTCACAATAAACGCGTTCATGTCCACAAGAACCAAGGTCTCGCTGCTGCCCTTGTCGGCAGCTATCTCAACACCCTTGTTAAGCCTCTCGAGGGTATTTCCCTCGGTAATGTCTATGCTGCGTTCGGAAAGACGCTGCATTGCGTGTTTCGTGAACTCCACACCCTGCTTTTCGTCGATCTTCTTTTGCAGCGCCGCCGCAAAGCTCTCGCCGTTTTCCTCGGGGAGATTATTTGTCTGTGTGACATTTCCCGTGCTTATAGGGTTTCCGGTGGTAACGCTGATTTGATTGCGAAGCGCCAAATACTCGCTTATCAGCATTTTAAGCCTCCTTGCTTATAAATAGGTTTATGCCTCGGGGTTACCGTTGATCGCTTCATCGAGATCTTCGATCTCGCCCTTGCCGTCAACTTCCTTGTCGTCAACTTCGTTATCCTCATCAGACGGTAACTTGCCCGCGTCTACCTTATCGCCGCCCTCGCTGTCATCGGGTTCTTGAACCCATGTTGCAATAGTAGCCTCGGTGATGTTCTCCAAAGGAGACTCAACCGTCCATTTGCCGTCGGGATCTATAACGACCGCCGTGATCTTTCCGTCCTTGACCTTAATGGAATCGATAAGACCGGATTTTGTACCGCTGTCGCCTACCTTGATCGTCACGTACATTCCAACCATGCCCGCAGCTCTCGCGATGCTGTCCGCAAGACCGTTCGAGGTAACGCCGCCTGATGTATCCGCGCTCGCCTTGTCCTTGACCGCCGTGATCTTCTTGATGTCGAAGTCAACGCCGTCGATCCTTACCGTGTAGCTGTTGTTTGTCTGGGTTACCGACTCGACAACGCCTGTCTTTGAAACAAGCTCCGTGCCGTCCATCTTTGAACCCGTCGCGACCTTGCCTACCAGAGTCGCCGCGTAATTCGCCATCGCGAACTTACTTGAATCCTGCGCGTAGGTCAACTGAGTGAACTGCGCAAGCTGAGCGATAAAATCGGTATTTGAGGTTGGCTCCAGCGGATCCTGATTAGTCATTTCGGCAACCATAAGGTTCAGGAATGTTTCGGAGTTTACAAGCTCGTCGGTAGAGTCCTTATACTTGTTTCTGTACTTCTCATAATTGGCTTTCATCTGATCCGAAGACGAAAGTACGCCCGGAATATCTGCCATGTGAATTCCTCCTTTTCAATAAACTTTCAGCTTACATAGAAGCTATGATCTCCGCGAACGATGACTTGTCGTCGGAATTATCCTCCGCGCCGTTATCATCATTGCGATAGTATGGGTTCTTGCTGCTGCCGTTGTAGTCCTGCGCCAGAGTTTCCTGCTGCCGCTCGTTGACTGTCTGCCAGCTTTCGAGACTAACTCCGTTGGAACGCAGATTGCTCTGCATAAGCTCGCTGTTCTGCTCGATAATGCGCTGGGTTCTCGCGTTCTCCGCCGCGATCGTAACGGATATCGCTCCGTCAGCCGCCTTGGTGAGCTTGACCGTGATCTTTCCGAGTTCCTCGGGATTGAGCACCAGACTGTACTCGGTCTTGTCGTCGTTCTCGGTGACCGCCTTTTCGACCAGCTTTACTGTCTGATTGATGATCTCGCTAGGGCGAACCTCGATCTCGGTTCCGTCCGCTTTTCTGAGAACTATCGGCGAATCCGCGTTAAGCGGCTGTGCCGTATGCTCGGGCTTAACCTCGAACTCCTCGACGGGCTTTGCCGCCTTAGCCTTGGCGTTCTTGAGCATTTCAAGCTCCTCGGTTGCCGACTTTACGCGTTCCGGACGACCTTCTGCCGTCTTCGGCGCTTCGTCAGCCGTCTTGTCGAGCTGCTGCGCGTCTTCGTTTCGTGTAACGACTTTAACGGCAACAGGCTCCTCGACCTCCTGCTGTTGAACAGCATTTTCCGCGATCTCGGGCTTTTCGGTCTTTACCGTTTTTACGGTAAACTCCTCAACGGGGATTGTCTGCTGTGCCGCTACTTCCGCGGTCTGCTCGTTCTGCGACGCCGACGCCTGAACTGTTATCGGTTGCTCAGCGGGCATCACGATTTCTGTCTCGGTTTTCGGAATCTCAACGGTCTGTACCGCGTTCACCTCAACGTCCTGCGGAATTGCCTCGGGTACGTCCGCATTGCCGCTCGGTACGAACAAATCAACATTCGGAACGACCTCTGCCGTTTCTTCAACGTTCTCCTGTCCCTCCGTAACCGTTTCGACAAGATTGTCGATAAGCTCCGCGAAAAGTTCTCCGTCGGTCTCGTTATGCTCCTCTGCGGTCACAATGGACGGAAGAGTTTCGGTCTCGTCAATCGGCTCGCAAATGCCGTCGAGTATCGTTACCTTGTTCTCGTCCTCGCGCTCGTTATGCTTCTCAATGATCTGATAAAGCTCCATGAGCATTGAGTTGGACAGCTCCTGCTGGAACGCCTGCTCTGCCGCTACCGCCTGCACTGCGTCAAAAGTCTGATCCCGATCCTCATCGTCCTCGCCGTCCTTGTTGAACTCACCGGACTTTCTCATCAGCATAAGAAGCTTCATCAATTCCGAAGTAAGCTTATCTGCCGGAATATCTTTGATACTTACCTCGCCCTTGAGTACCATTGTCGCAAGCTCACGCGGATCATCGGGAAGCACAAGAAAATCATTCTCCGCAGCCTCCCCGCTGTTTGACGTATCAAGCTTTACAGCGCCGACCGCCACCGCTGATACATCTGCCTTTGCATCGCCTATGTCGCTCAACAGCTGCGCAAACATTCCCGCCTGATCCTCCGCCATATCCGCCATTCTCTGGGGAAGCGCCGCATCGGATATCATGAAATCTGCCCGCATACTGCTCGAGTTCATAGATACTGCCATTCTTTCACCTCCTAATCAAAAAATTTTATATATCAAGGCTTGCGCCGTTGATAACTTTACTGATTAGCAGCGCGAACCGTTTGTCCGCTGACGAATTCCTCAATGAACTGCTCGTTTTCCTTGCCTGCCTGATGATTGTACTCCTCAAGCTGCTTTTCTTCGAGCTTTTCAAGGGTTTTTACGTCCTTTGTCGCCTCAACGACGACGCCGAGCTGCTGCTCGATCTCCTGCTGCTTTTGCAGCGCCTGTTGTTCCTTTAAGTGAATTTCCTGCTGAAGCGTTACTATATAACGCTTTCTCATTGCAATATCCGATGCCGACGAGCCTAATCTGCACACTCTTTCAAGCTGCTCGCTCTGCTCGTCCACCTTGTCGAGAAGTATCTCCCGTGCCTCTTGAATTCGTCTTAGATCCGCCTGCAGCATTGACAGCGTGTTCTTTTGCCTGTCAAGCTCCTGTTCGCGGAAGTCCATCAGCTTTTGCAGTGAGAACTGAAATTTCTTCAACAAAATCACCCTTTATTACTTTTTGTCGCCTACCGCTTCGATCAGCCGCCGAACGGTCTCGTCAAATCCCACGCTGTCGTCCACCGACTGCATAAGAAAACCGTTTATCGCGTCTATCTTGTTGATCGCCTCGTCAAGCTGCGGATTTGTACCGTGCTTGTACGCGCCGATAGAGATAAGGTCGAAGTTGCTGTTGTAGAGCGACAGCAGATTTCTGAGCCGTCCCGCCGCGTCCTTGTGAATAGGCGTCGCGATCTCGCTCATAAGTCGTGAAACGCTCGACAGTATGTCGATAGCGGGATAATGGTTCTGTGCCGCTATCTTACGCGACAATATTATATGTCCGTCAATTATACCGCGGACTGTATCGGCAATCGGCTCGTTCGTATCGTCGCCCTCTACGAGAACCGTGTAAATGCCTGTGATAGAGCCTTCAGGAAAGTTTCCCGCGCGCTCAAGCAACTTCGGCATCGCGCTGTAAATCGACGGCGTGTAACCTCTCGCAATAGGCGGCTCGCCCGTTGACAGACCAACCTCGCGAAGCGCCATTGCGTAACGCGTAAGACTGTCCATCATCAGCAATACATCCTTGCCCTGCTTCATGAAATACTCCGCGATAGCCGTCGCGGTGAGCGGACACTTGCTTCGCATCATCGCAGGCTGATCGGAGGTAGCAACTACCAGCACCGACCTTGCCATGCCCTCGGGACCAAGATCGCGCTCAATAAACTCGCGAACCTCACGGCCACGTTCGCCCACAAGAGCGATAACGTTGACGTCCGCCTTGACCTTACGCGCTATCATGCCCATAAGCGTGGATTTTCCAACGCCCGAACCTGCAAAAATGCCCATTCTTTGACCCTTGCCCATGGTGAGCATTCCGTCGATCGCCTTTACGCCAAGCTCTATCGTTTCGCGAATAGGCGGTCTTGTGAACGGGTTTACGGGAATACCCGTAATGGAGACCTCCTCGGTATAGTCGATCTCCGCTCCGCCGTCAAGCGGATTTCCCGTCGCGTCAATAATACGTCCTATCAAACCCTCGCCCGCTTTGACATTGAGCTTGTCACCCGTATTATCAACGATACTTCCGGGGCCTATGCCCTCTATTTCGGTGTACGGCATCAACAAAATATTGCTCTTATTGAAACCGACCACCTCAGCCTTTATATATGATGACATATCCTTGGAGAAGATACGGCACACGTCGCCGATATTGCAGGCGGGACCGCTCGCCTCGATAGTCATACCTACGATTTTTTCAATTTTTCCCATATAGCGGAACAGATCGCTATTTTCGATATCCTCTCTGAATGCAGTAAAATTCAGCATTATCGTTCCTCCGCAGGGTTATTCTTCGCTGCCTTCTTCCTCTGTCTCCGAGATTTCCTCGGGTTCGGCAGTCTTTTTGCGCCTCCTTGGCGTGCTTGTTCGGAATTTCCCGTCGCCAAGCTCCTTGATCATCTTTAATTGCGTCCGAATACCCGCGTCAGTGATCTCCTCGCCGTTGTCGACGATGACGGTTCCGCTATCCGCGTCCTTAAGCAGCTCGACCTCGACGTGCTCGGCGTTCGGGCAAAGCTCCTTAAGATACTCGTAATCGCCCGCAAGCTCAGCGGAAGCGCCGTTCTCGTCCAGCGTAATGCGGATAAGCTGCGCGTTGCGGAACTCCTTAGCCGCCTTCTTGATAAGCTTTTTCGCCGCCGTGCCGTCCTTTACGCTCATACTGCCGAGAGTTACCTTATTGGCGATCTCCATGACAGTCTCGTAAATTTCCTTTTCATAACGTTCAAAAAGCTCCGTTTTCTGTTCGTTGATACGCTCGGAATACTCCTTTGCCTCGTCGAGAATTCCCTGCCCCGCCTTAAGGCAAGCCGCAACCCCGTCTTTTTTGCCCTGCTCGTAGCCCTCGGCACGAGCCTTGATGAACACGTCGTCGCGATTCCGCTCCGCGTCGCTTACGATCTCGGACGCCTGCTGTTCGGCGCTCTGAACAATTCCCTCGGCACGCCTTTTCGCCTCGAGAATGACGTCCTTGCCCTGCTCTATGTACAGCGCCTTCAGCGCGGCAAGCTCATTCTCGCGTTCTTCTATGCCACGCTCGCGGAGAATCAGCTCCGTCTCGCGCTGAGCAAGCAGCTCCTCAACCGAAAATCTCGGCTCAGCGGGAGCAGCCTCCTCCGCCTCGGTCATTTCCTCCTCGGACTGCTTTTGCAGCTCCTCAAGCATTGTCTGCGGCTTACGGATATCCACAGTATTCGCGATATCCACACCGCTTCCGCCGTATCTAACGGAGCTGTATTTCAATACGCCCAATAAAATCCCTCCGAATCACGGCGATCAAATTCGCTTTTAAGCAATGATCTCATCACTGCCGCCGCGGGAAATAGTGATCGTGCCTTCCTGCTCGAGACGTCTTATGATACCGACGATACGCTGCTGCGCCTCGTCAACGTCACGCATACGCACATTGTGCAGGTACTCGATATCCGCCTGCAGGTTCTCTCTCGCACGGGAGGAAATGTTCGCAAAGATGCACTCCGCGACCTCCTGCGTAGAGCCCTTGATAGCAACGGCAAGATCCTTGGAATCCACCTGCTTGACGAATTCCTGGATATCCTTGGAATCGAGCTTGACAATGTCCTCGAATACGAACATCTTCTGCTTGATAAGATCCGCCAGCTTCTGATCGCGCGCAGCAAGCTCGTCGAAAATGTATTTCTCGGTCGCGCGGTCTACGTTGTTCATGATCTCCGCAACATAGTTGATACCGCCGACCTCCATGGAATCGGTGCTTGCAAGCGTCGCAAACTTCTTTTCCAGCGAGCCCTCGATAGCCTTTACGACCTCCGGTGACGCTCTGTCCATATTCGCGATACGCTCTACTACCTCAACGCGCTTCTCCTTGGGAAGCTCCGACAGAATAGCGGACGCCTGATCGGTTCTCGCATACGACAAAATAAGCGCGATAGTCTGCGGGTGCTCGTTCTGAACGATAGCCAGAAGATTCTTGTAGTCCGCCTTTCTCACGAAATCGAACGACTTAGTCTCCAGCTGCTTGGTTATACGGTTAAGCAGCGCGTTTGCCGCATCCGCTCCGAACGCCTTTTCGAGTACGCTTCTCGCGTAATCCAGACCGCCCTCCGCAACTACTTTCTGCGTGAGACACAGCTCGTAGAACTCGTTGAGTACCTCCTCGACGACCTCGATGGGGTGATACTCCATACGCGCAAGCTCCACGGAGATCGACTCAACATCGTCGTCCGACAGATGCTTGTATATCGCGGAAGCGTTCTCCGCTCCCATTGAGGCAAGTACTAACGCGGTTTTTTGCGCGGCGGAAAGCCCCCCCGATTTGTTTTCATTTCCTGCCATTAAATTCCCTCCCAACGGCTCAGCGCCGTTACGGTCACCGCGGCATTACGGCAGCCGAAAATTTATTTGACTCAGCCTTCCTCACGCAGCATATTCTTGATAATGGATGCCACGATCTCGGGGCTGTTTTTTGCAAAGTCCGCGATCTCGCGCTTGAGAATGGTCTCGCGGGATTCCTTGCCCGCCTCCTCTGTAAGGCTCGCTATGTTGAAGTCAATATCCTGAGGCATTTCGCGATCAGCACCTCCGTTGTATACATCGGCAGCAGCCGCAGCCTGTGCCGCAGCGAGAGCCTGCTCCTGTCTGCGTCTGATCTTCTTCTTGCGGCTTCTGCTCATGCAGAGCGACAGAATAAGCAATGCGATTAGGATAATACCAAGGGCTATAACAACGATAAGCAGAATATTGCGGTAAGTATCGAACGGTCTTGTCAAAATCGATTTATCGCCCGCGCCAACCGTTGTGCCGCCTGTGCCCGAGAGGGCAAACGGAGTATTGTAAACGGTTACATTGTCAACATCCGCACCTGCCGCGTCGGCGATCAGACTTTCTACGTATTCGCGCTCCAGCTGGGTCATTTCATTGGAGTTTATAACAACACCCACGGAAATCTTGTCGATCTTGTAGCCGTCTCCCTTAATCTTTGTAATAACGTTGGAAACGTCGAACTGACGCTCGTTCTTCTCATAATAATAGTCCTCGCCCTCGTCCAAATCGTCGAGCGTGGGATACTCGGGAGACTGATCTCCGTTGGGAGTAACTCCTACCAGACCGCCCGCAACAGCGCCGTTAATTTTCTCTTTTATATATTGATCGTGATTGAGAACGCCCGTATTATTTTCATCGACCGGATAAAAATATGTATCGGTCTTTTCTACGTCGTCGAAATTGAGATTAGCGGATACGTTGAGCGCATAGCCGTTCGAACCCCAGACCTTGGTCATCATAGCGTCGATGTTCTGCTTTATAGCCGCCTCCATCTCATGCTGGAACTGCAGACGGCGTCTGCCGATGCTAACGCCCGACTTATCCTCAAAGCCCGCAGCCTCCTCCTCGGGAGATACCCAATCATAGCTGCGCATATATGTATCGGTAATGGAAACATTGTCTCTTGTAAGTCCGTAAACGCTCGAGGTAACGAGATTGTATATCGCACGAACCTCCGAATATGTCAGTTCTTCCTCGCCCGCCAGCTCAAGCTGAACGGAGCAGGTCGGGATCTCCTCGGTCTCGGTGATGACATAATCCTTTGTTTCCGGAACATCCAAATTCACCGTTGCCGCCTTTACCGCCTTCAGATTTGTCAGCGCTGCGCCTATCTGTGTTTCACGCTGCTGCAGCCAAACAACCTGTTTGTCCTTGTCGGTTGACCACAGGTCAATACCGTCGTTCCAGATATCGTAGTTGGAACCGCTTTTCGGGAAACCCTGCACCGCAAGCTGCATACGCAGATAATCGACCTGATCGGCGGGAACCACAACGTCGCCGTTCGACTTAACACGAACGTCCGTAACGCCAAGCTCCGTGATAGCCGAAGCGATCTCTCCCTGCTCTGCGGTGGTAAGACCCGAGTACAGAACGGCGTCGTCCTTGTGACCGAGCAGAATCGCCAGAATAATGATTATCGCGATCAGCGCAACGGGTATCGCCACGACCATTATTTTAACAGCCTTTGAAAAACCCGTCCACTTGTCCTTAACAAAGGTTGTAACCTTTTTTACTCTTTCATTCATTTAAAAAATGCCTCCGAAATAACGTTTTTTACGCTATTTAAATTTGCATATTTATAATAGAGTTATATGCGCTTAAAACCTCGTTCTTTACCGTTACGAGAACGTCGACGGCGGTGTTCGCCTTTTCGATATTCGCCTGAACGGTCGCAAGGTCGTCGATATTGCCGAGCAGCAGGTCGATAGCGTCGCGATCCACCTGCTCGTTCGTTTCAACGACTTCATTAACCAGACCCTTGAATATATCGAGGAACGACGCGTTTTCAACGTTGACCTCCACATACTCCTCGTCCATTGAACGCATACGGTTCATTCGAACCATTCTGTCAAGCCTGTCAAGAGTGTCCGCCGACTGAAGCGGGATATTATACGAAATCATAATATGTATCCTTTCAAACTAAATCAATCCGTAAACGATCATCAGCCCTTGCCGATATTCAGCGAAGCCTGTATCATAGCCTGCATAGCCTCGTACATGGACTTGCACGCGTTGAACGAGTTCTGCGCCTCGATAGCGTCCATCTCCTCGATAGCGACGTCGACATTCGACTCGTAAACATAGCCGTATTCGTCGGCAAGCGGATTGTTGGGACTGTATACGGGCTCCGCGGGAGTGGGGTCTTCAACCACTCTCGTAGCCTGAACGCCCTTGAGCTGCTTGTACTTGTACATATACGCCTCGCCCTCGCCCATATGATTGCGCAGTATCCTTTTAAAGGATTTATCCTCATGGAAAACCACCATCTGGCGCTTGTAGACCTCTTCGGCGGTGGTAGCGAAGTTATGCGCGTTGTCTACATTCTGCGCTATAATATCAAGTCTGAAACGCTGCGCGGTCATGCCCGACAGCGGAATGTTAAGCGAGCTTAAGAATGCCATGATATTCCTCCGTTCCTACATTACTTGGTAACTATCGCGCTTCTGATACGCGTAAAGTTTCCGTTCATTTGATTTATAATCGCGTCCAGCTGATATTGTGTCTTAAGCATTTCCGCCTGCTGAACGTCACTGTCAACGTTGTTGCGGTCGCCCTGATCGCTGGTCAGCTTGTCAATTCGCAGCTGCGTAGCGAGATTGAGCTCTTTTTTAACGGAGCCGTCCGCGCGGAGCTTATCTTTCAAAATACCTCCGAAGTCAAGGTATTTGCAGTTGTAATCCGGAGTATCCTGGTTTGAGATATTTTCCTGGATGACCTTGTTTCTCTGCCACATAACAGCGGCGCCCTGCTCAAGTATTCTGAAAGCCGTCGTATCAAATAAAGCCATAATTATACCTCTCTGACATTCCATATTTTATAATAGGAGACGATATTTGAATGCATACTTCTCCCCCGTGTGTAACTACCCATATTCTATTATACACTATCCAAAAATTTTTTTCAACCTTTTTTTTGGATTTTTATTTTTCACTTGGTACAAAATACCAGTTATAAAACATTTTTCTTGTGTACTTTGCACACACAAATACCGTTTTAATGCGAAACAATAAGGTAATTATGCACTTTTGACAAAATTTACGATCAAATTTCTCTCTTTTTCACAATTCGCCTTTTAAACAATTTTGACCCGCAAACTAAGCATACCCCGCCGAATTCATTTCAGAGCTTACAGAACAATACTTTTAGACATAAAATACCAATAAACCAAAAAAAATTTGTTAAACCTATTGACAAATCAACGAAAATGTGATAAACTTATCGTGTAACAATTGAATATGCCCTTATAAACCTATGATGTGGAGATAAAAATGTTTGTTGCCCTCACAGAGAGCGGTTGTTGCTGAGAGTACCGCAGAACGCAGAACATTAAATGGACCGCTGAGGGTGCGAGGAAAGGCGGATAAAGCCGAGTATTTCGCAACGTTGAGCAAGCGTTAATTGCAGGGATATGTTAGTATCCGTCGAGTGCGCGGTTTTCCGCGAATTAAGGTGGCAACGCGGTGAGTTTTTCTCCGTCCTTATGGCAGAATTGTACTGTCTTTAAGGGCGGATTTTTTATTGTCAAATATTGGAAGGAGAGATCATTATGCTTGATCCTAAGTTAGAACAGGCAAAAAGGCTGACGGAATACAGCCTAATCCCGATAAAAAGGGAAATTTTATCCGATATCAAAACTCCTATCGAGGTGTTAAAAATTCTCAAGAACGTAAGTCGTCACTGCTATATTCTCGAATCGGTGGAGAACCAGGAAAAATGGGGGCGCTACACGTTTCTCGGCTACGACCCGAAGCTTGAAATATCCTGCCTGAACGGAGAAATGACAGTTAAGAACGTCCGCACGGGTGAGACCGAGACCAAACAGACCGCTCACCCCGCCGAATATATCCGCGGGCTGATGAACGGCTTCACGTCGCCGAAGCTTGACGGCTTCCCGAGCTTTACGGGCGGACTGGTCGGTTATTTCGGATACGACTACATCAAGTACAGCGAGCCGTGCCTTAAGCTTGACGCGGAGGACGAGGAGCACTTCAAGGACGTCGATCTTATGCTGTTCGACAAAGTAATAGCTTTTGACAACATTCATCAGAAAATAGTGCTTATTACAAATATTTCCACGGAAAATATCGAGGAACAATACAAGAAAGCCGAGAACGATCTCGCCGAAATGGTTAAGCTGATCCGCACGGGCACTCCCGCTCCATCCAAAAAGGCGCGGCTTACTAGTGAAATACGTTCACTGTTCAACAAGGAGCAGTACTGTGAAATGGTTGAAAAAGCAAAACGATACATTTACGAGGGCGATATTTTTCAGGTGGTGCTGTCAAACCGTCTGGACGCGGACTTCGAGGGCAGTCTGCTGGATACATACCGTGTTCTGCGCACCATTAACCCGTCGCCGTATATGTTCTACTTTTCGAGCGACGATATGGAGGTCGCGGGCTCGTCTCCTGAAACGCTGGTTAAGCTCGAAAACGGCGTACTTCACACGTTCCCGCTCGCGGGAACCCGTCCCCGCGGAAAGACCGAGGCGCAGGACAAACAGCTCGAAACGGAGCTGTTGGCGGACGAAAAGGAGCTTTCGGAGCACAATATGCTGGTCGACCTCGGACGGAACGATCTGGGAAAAATTTCTGAATTCGGCAGCGTCGAGGTGGAGAAATATATGTCGATAGAGCGCTATTCGCACGTTATGCACATAGGCTCGACTGTTCGCGGAAAAATTCGCGGCGATCTTCACGCTCTCGACGCGGTAGACGCGGTGCTCCCTGCGGGAACTCTCTCGGGCGCGCCGAAGATCCGCGCCTGTGAAATAATCAACGAGCTTGAGAACAACAAGCGAGGCATCTACGGCGGCGCTATCGGCTACATCGACTTCCGCGGAAATCTCGACACGGCGATCGCAATACGGCTCTGCTTCAAGAAAAACGGACGCGTTTTCGTGCGCTCGGGCGCGGGAATAGTCGCGGACAGCGTTCCCGAAAACGAATTCAACGAGTGCATAAATAAGGCAAAGGCGGTTATGAACGCGCTCGAGCTCTCACAGGAGGCGGAATTATGATTTTACTGATCGACAACTACGACAGCTTTTCTTACAATTTATACCAGCTCATCGGCGAGATCAACCCCGACATCAAGGTTATCCGAAACGACGAACTGACGGTCGGCGAAATAATGGCGCTCGCACCCTCGCATATCATCGTAAGTCCCGGTCCCGGCAGACCCGCCGACGCGGGAGTCTGCGAGGAAGTCATCAAAGCCGCTGCGGGCAGGATACCGATTTTAGGCGTGTGTCTCGGTCATCAGGCGATCTGCGAGACGTTCGGCGCGGAGATCACCTACGCAAAGCGTCTTATGCACGGAAAAAAGTCCGTTATCACGTTTGACGCAGATTCACGTATTTTCAAGGGGATAAGCGGCGATATCGCGGTCGCGCGGTATCACTCGCTTGCCGCGGCACGGAACGGCTTCCCCGACGCGCTCAAGATCACAGCTCAAACGGACGACGGCGAGATCATGGCTGTGGAGCATAGGAGCTGCCCTGTTTTCGGGCTTCAATTTCACCCCGAAAGTATACTTACACGGCACGGAAAAAAGCTGCTTAACAACTTTCTCGAAACAGGCATAAAATAAAACGAAGAAAAAGCTTCAAAAAATAAGCTTTTTCGGAGATATCAAAAAGAATATTTTTGTTATTATTATGCGGTTTTGAAGCATTAAATCAATTTTTTTTCAACAGATTTTTTAAGGTTATATATGTTCTGAAAATCGGCAATATTCCGATACTTTTTTGAACGTTTTTATACATCTTTTTTTGGAGGTAATTTTATTATGATAAAAGAGGCAATAGTTAAGGTAACAAACGGCGAAGATTTGACCTATTCCGAGGCGGAAGAGGTAATGCGAGAGATCATGACGGGAGACACGTCCACAGCGCAGACAGGCTCGTTTCTGACCGCGCTGCACATCAAGGGCGAAACTACCGATGAGATCTCCGGGTGCGCGTATGTAATGCGCGACTGCGCAACGCGCGTAGAGTATAAGGGCGACGTAATGGAAATCGTCGGCACCGGAGGAGACGGCGCACAGTCCATAAACGTTTCCACCATCTCGGGTATCGTCTGCGCGGCGGCGGGTGCTAAGATCGCCAAGCACGGCAACCGCGCGGCTTCATCGAAATGCGGCGCGGCAGACTGCCTCGAGGCGCTCGGCATCAATATTTCCGTGTCGCCCGAGGGCTGTGACAGGCTGCTTGACGAGGCGGGAATGTGCTTTATGTTCGCTCAGAAGTATCACAGCGCTATGAAATATGTCGGACCCGTCCGCAGAGAGATCGGTATCCCGACCGTGTTCAACATTCTCGGTCCTCTCACCAACCCCGCTCACGCTAATCTGCAGCTCCTCGGCGTATACAAGCCAGAACTGCTCAAGCCCATGGCGAACGCGCTGATGAAGCTCGGCGTAAAGCGCGGAATGGCGGTCTACGGTCAGGATAAGCTCGACGAAATATCCGTCGGAGCGCCTACTACCGTTGTGGAATTTTCGGACGGAAGCCTCAGCGAGTACGAGATCACTCCCGAGCAGTTCGGTCTTGAACGTTACAATATCGACGATTTAAAGGGCGGCGAGCCCGCTCTCAATGCAAAACTGGCGCGCAATATACTCTCGGGCGAACAGGGCGCGGGACGTGTCTCCGTGCTGATGAACGCGGGCGCGGCAATGCACATTTATAAAGGGATATCCATCGAAGATGGCGTAAGGCTTGCCGCGGACACTATCGACAGCGGCGCGGCAATGGAAACGCTGGAAAAATACATACAAATATCCCGTGAATTGGAGTGAGTGTTATGATATTAGATGAAATCGCGGCGGAAACGCGCGAGCGGATTGCCGAAAAGTCGAAAGAAATACCGCTTTCCGAGGTTCGCTCCGAAGCGGAGCATATGCCCTCCAACACGGATTTTCCGTTTGAGAAGGCGCTGTCGGGCGGTGATATTTCGTTTATCTGCGAGGTAAAGAAGGCATCGCCGTCAAAGGGGATAATCGCGGAGGATTTCCCGTATTTGCAGATCGCCAAGGACTATGAAGCGGCGGGAGCGGCGGCTATATCCTGCCTGACCGAGCCGTTTCGATTCAAGGGCAGCGACGCGTATCTCCGTGAAATTACACGGAATGTGAAAATCCCCGTACTGCGCAAGGACTTTACGATAAGCAAGTATATGATATACGAGGCGAAAATACTCGGCGCTTCGGCAGTTTTGCTTATATGCTCGATATTGAGTGAACAGCAGCTCGGCGAATACCTTGCGCTTTCCCGCTCGCTAGGACTGTCGGCACTTGTGGAAACGCACGACGAAGCCGAGGTTAAGACTGCCGTAGGGATCGGCGCAAAAATAATCGGTGTCAATAACCGCGACTTGAAAACGTTTTCGGTAAATACGGGCAACTCTGGATATCTGCGCAATTTAGTCCCGCCCGACAGAATTTTTGTGTCCGAAAGCGGCATAAGAACCGCTGCCGATGTTGACGGGCTTCGGGAGATCGGCGCGAACGCCGTCCTTATCGGTGAAACGTTAATGCGCGCTCCCGATAAAAAAGCCAAGCTTGACGAACTGAGGGGCTGAAATGAGCACGAAAATCAAGCTTTGCGGAATGTTCCGCGAATGCGACATTGACTACGTAAACGAAGCTAAGCCCGATTATATCGGTTTTATCGTGATGTTCCCGAAAAGCCACCGCAATATAGATATCGAAACTGCTCTGCGGCTGAAATCACAGCTCTCACCCGAGATAAAGTCCGTTGCCGTTTCGGTGAACGCCCCCGTTGAGCGGCTCGCGGAGTTCGCAATACGAGGTTCCGCCGAGCTTCTGCAATGCCACGGCAGCGAGAACGCGGACTATATCGCCGAGTTAAGACGGCTGACAAACGTTCCCATAATCAAAGCGGTCAAGGTAACAAGCGCCGCCGATATCGAGAACGCGCAGAAGCTTGGCGCGGATTATTTGTTGCTTGACAGCGGCACAGGAAGCGGAGTTTCGTTCGACCATTCGCTGATCAAACGCGATAAAATACGCGTTCCGTTTTTTCTGGCGGGCGGGCTGACCCCCGATAACTTGGGAGCGACGATACGCGCCGTCAAGCCGTTCGCGGTGGATTTGTCAAGCGGTATCGAAACCGATAATCTCAAAGACCGTGAAAAGATACTCGCGGCTGTAAGGGAGGTGCGAAATGCTTCCCGATAAGGTAAAGCAACACTTTAACGCTGCCGCACAAGCAGAGTGGGAGCGCCTTGACGTCAACGAATATTTCCGCCTTATCTACCGTCTGCACCTGGATTTCATCAAAGAGGAGCTTTCAACTAAACCGCGCGTTCTGGACGCGGGGAGCGGTCCGGGTCGGTACGCGCTGGAGTTCGCTAAACGAGGCTGCGCGGTAACACTATGCGACGTCTCGGACGGCGAGCTGATGTTTGCAAGGGGAAAATTCCGAGAATCCGGACTGACCGCGGATGGCTTTATTCAAGCCGATCTGCGCGATCTGAGCGCGTTCTCCGACAACGCGTTTGACCTGACGGTCTGCTACGGCGCTCCGCTCTCGTACATTACCGAGAACCGCGAAAAGGCGGTCGCGGAGCTTGTCCGCGTAACAAGACGCGGCGGCACGGTCGCGGTCAGCGTGAACAACACGTGGGGAATTCTCCGAAGCCTTCTCTGCAAAGCGGACGAGGATTTCTTCGCGAACGGCGATTATTGGCACATTAACGAGGTTATAGAAACAGGCGATTGTCCGTCGTTCGAGAGCGTACAATTCGGCGGAGAAGCCGCTCCCGAAAAGCATTTCTTTCAGCCCGACGAGCTTACGGAGCTGCTCAAAAACGGCGGCTTGACGAATATCGGACTCGGCGCGGTTCCCTGTCTCTGCTCGGGAAACCGTGAGCAGTACAATAAACTCGCCGAAGATCCGATCGCAAAGGCGCAGATCGAAGCGCTGGAACTGAAATGCTACCGCGATAAAAATATGGTGGGGTTCGGAGAGTTTCTGCTTGCAAAGGGCGTTAAAGTTTAAATTACAGAAAGTGAGACATAGACAATGGCTAAAGCAAAAAAGAGCAAGCTAAAAATCGCGCTGATCATCACGGCAGCGCTGCTTGTCGTTATTTTCGCGGCGGGAATGATCGTCACGTCGATGATGATGGCGGACAATTTCTCGCGCGGCGATTACTCCGACCCGCGGTTTATCGTCGACTATTACTACGAACATTACCAAGCCGAATACCCCCGCACGGAGGTGGAATTCAAGTCGGGAGATAACACGCTCAAAGGCTGTATCTACGGCGCGGAGAACGATAAGGGCTTGCTGGTGTTCGCGCACGGTATAGGCAGCGGTCACGAGGAATATCTTAAGGAGCTGCTGTGGTTCGTTGATAACGGTTGGAAAGTGTTCGCCTACGACGCCACGGGCAGCGGTCGCAGCGAGGGCGGCGGAACGCGCGGACTTCCGCAATCGGCGCTCGATTTGGACGCCGCGCTGACGTTCGCGGAGAGCGACCCGCGGCTCAACTCCCTGCCCGTGTTCCTTATGGGGCACAGCTGGGGCGGCTACGCGGTAACGGCTGTGCTGAACTTCGATCACAAAATAGCGGGGTCGGCAAGCATCTCGGGCTTCAACAAGCCGATAGATATGATATTGGAGTGGACGGAGGATTCAATGGGCGGCATACGTTACTTGATGTATCCGTTCGTTCAGATCTACAACGCGGCGCTTTTCGGGCAGTATTCGGGAATGACTGCTATTGACGGGATAAACAAGTCGGACGTTCCCGTGCTTATAATTCACGGCACGGAGGACGGCACTATCGGCTATAATAAGTCGAGCATTATCGCACAAAAGAATAATATCACCAATTCCAATGCGCAATTCCTAGCTCTGGAGGGCGGCGGACACAACAATATTTTCTACACCGCCGAGGCTCTGGAATATATCAACGATTTCAACAAGGATTACAAGGAAATATATGGTCGATACAACGGCGATATCCCCGATGACGTCCGCGAAAAAATTTATTCAGAATCCAACCGCGAGCTTATCAACACGCCGAACGAGGAACTGCTTTCACAGATAGAGACCTTCTTTCTGAGCTGTCCAACGTAATTGTAAAAATGGTGAGCAAAATGAAATACACGCTTTCCCCCGCCCAAAAAGACGATATTGAAACGGTTTTCAGGCTCAACAAGGAGCTTATCGACAAATACGAAAATATTAACGAAATTGACTATCGGGAGGTTCTGCGGCAAGTTCGCGGCGGAATTGTGCAAAACATTCTCCTATATCGGCGAATAATGTGCTCAGATGAAGCCGCGGGGTTCGTCCTTGTGGAAAAGCGCCCCGACGTGATCGAGCTGGACGACCTGTTTCTGTTCCCGAAATTCCAAAACAAGGGAATTGGCACCGCTATCATCCGAGACATTATTCAAAACTCCGATAAGCCCGTATCCCTGTGTGTTTTTATTGAGAACAAAGGCGCGGTTCGGCTGTATGAGCGTCTTGGATTTGAGATCGTTGAAACGATTCACGACACACGGTATCGCATGATATATGACAAGAGGTGATAAAATGGCATTCAAACTGAACGGCGTAGTCCCGTGGGGACGGAATTTCGGGGAATACCGCGATATGTTCCGCCTTACCGAGGACGACCTGAAAAAGAAGCTCGCAGGTTTCGGCGACGGTCCTGCCTGCTTTAATCGGGAGTTTACCGAGCGCGGCGGCAGCGTAATTTCGTTCGACCCGATCTATCAATTCACACGGGAGGATATCGAACGGAGAATAAACGAGGTGCGCGTTGAAGTAATGGAGCAAACGCGTCGAAACCGTGACAATTACGTCTGGATGAAAATAAAAAGCCCAGAAGAGCTTGAAAACCTCCGAATGTCGGCAATGAAACGGTTTCTGGATGACTACGACAAGGGCAGAGCCGAGGGGCGGTACGTTTATCACGAGCTTCCCGACAGACTGCCATTTGAAGACGATCATTTTGATACCGGACTAAGCTCGCATTTTCTGTTGATGTACACGTCGCTCGGTTATGATTTCCATATTGCGTCGATGACTGAAATGTTGCGAGTTTGCAAGGAAATACGGGTGTTTCCGATAGTCGATCTCGACGCGGAAAAAACGGAGCTTATCGGCAGCGTTATCGACTATTTCCGAAAGGATTTTCGGGTAGATATCGTAAGCACGGATTACGAGTTCCAAAAGGGCGACAATAAAATGTTGATCATCGGAAAGGAGCGGTAATATCACAGGAATTTATTTCAGCGGCACGGGAAATACCCGATACTGCATAAAGCGCTTTCTTGAAAAGCTCGGGGCGGACGACCGCGCGTATTCTATTGAGGACGCGGCAGCGTTACAAGCGATAGCGGAGGATAACGAGATAGTGTTCGCGTACCCCGTTTATTACAGCAATATCCCGAAAATAGTACGGGATTTTATTGAGGATAACAGACCGTTATGGCAAGGCAAACGCGTTTTCATCATCGCGACTATGGGCTTGTTCAGCGGCGACGGCGCGGGAGTTTCGGCACGTCTCTTCAAAAAATACGGCGCGAAAATTTCAGGAGGTCTGCATGTTAAAATGCCCGACTGCATAGGCGACGTCAAACTATTAAAAAAATCTCCCGACGATAATCGGGAAATAATAAAACAAGCTGCTCAAAAGATCGACGAAGCAGCGGAGCGTTACCGAAACAGCGGACCGCCGCGAGAAGGACTGAGCGTATTTAATCGGATCGCGGGGCTGTTCGGTCAACGGCTGTGGTTTTACGGCAAGACGAAAAGCTACGCCCAAAAACCTGAAATAAACGGCGAAAAGTGCGTCGGCTGCGGCATTTGCGAAAAGCTCTGTCCTATGGAGAATATCAAGGTCAGGAACGGCAAGGCGCTTTCGGGAAACAGATGTACAATGTGTTATCGCTGCTTTTCGGAATGTCCGAAAAAAGCAATAACGATAATAGGTAAAAAAGTGATCGTTCAATACAAATTTGACGATCGTACAATATAAGGAAAGGGAGATCAGAACCAATGACAAACGGAAGATACGGCGATTTCGGCGGACAGTATATCCCCGAAACGCTTATGAACGAAATTCACAAGCTGGAAGAGGCGTACGAGCATTACTCCAAAGACCCCGAGTTTATCGCGGAACTCGACAAGCTCAACCGCGAATACGCGGGCAGACCGTCGCTGCTCTACTACGCGGACAAAATGACAAAAGACCTCGGTGGCGCGAAGATCTACTTTAAGCGCGAGGATCTGAACCACACGGGCTCGCACAAGATCAACAACGTGCTCGGGCAGTGTCTGCTGGCGAAAAAAATGGGCAAAACGCGCATTATCGCCGAGACGGGCGCGGGTCAGCACGGCGTAGCGGCGGCGACCGCGGCGGCGCTTATGGGACTGGAGTGCGAGGTTTTCATGGGCAAGGAGGACACGATACGTCAGGCGCTGAACGTATACAGAATGGAACTTCTCGGCGCTAAGGTCAACCCCGTAACCACGGGAACTATGACCCTCAAGGACGCGGTAAACGAGGCTATGCGAGACTGGACTACGCGCGTTGATGATACGCTGTACGTTCTAGGCTCGGTAATGGGTCCGCACCCGTTCCCGATGATCGTCCGCGACTTCCAGAGCGTTATCTCGAGAGAAGCGCGCGAGCAGATACTCGAGCTTGAGGGCAGACTGCCGACCGCCGTTATGGCGTGCGTTGGCGGCGGCTCGAACGCTATGGGAATGTTCTACAACTTCATAAACGACAAAGACGTACGGCTTATCGGTTGCGAGGCGGCGGGACGCGGCGTTGACACGGGCGAGACAGCGGCGACTATCGCGACGGGATCTCTCGGAATTTTCCACGGAATGAAGTCGCTGTTCTGCCAGAACGAATACGGGCAGATAGCGCCCGTGTACTCGATATCGGCGGGCTTGGATTACCCGGGAATAGGTCCCGAGCACGCTCACCTGCACGAGATAGGACGCGCCGAATACGTTCCCGTAACGGACGACGAGGCGGTAAACGCGTTTGAGTATATCGCGCGTACCGAGGGAATTATCAGCGCGATAGAGAGCGCGCACGCGGTCGCGCATATGATGAAGATAGCACCCGCAATGAGCAAGGACGACATCATAATCTGCTGCCTGTCGGGGCGCGGGGACAAGGACGTTGCGGCAATCGCAAGATACAGGGGGATCGATCTACATGAATAATTCAAGAATACAGGGCGCTTTCAAGGACAAAAAAGCGTTTATCGGCTTTCTGACGGCGGGAGACCCGACCTACGAAAGCTCGTTCGACAACATTATGGCAATGGTCAAAGCGGGCGCAGACCTTATCGAGATAGGAATTCCTTTCTCCGACCCGATAGCGGAGGGACCCGTTATCCAGAACGCGGACGTTCGCGCACTCAGGGCGGGAATGACAACCGACAAGGCGTTCGAGCTTGCCGCGAGGGTTCGCGCAGAAACCGATATTCCGCTGGTGTTTATGACCTACCTTAACCCCGTATTCAAGTACGGGTACGACAAATTCTTCGCGAGGTGCGCAGAGATCGGCGTTGACGGGCTTATCTGCCCCGATATGCCGTTTGAGGAGAAGCGAGAAGCCGACGAGAGTGCAAAGTCTCACGGCATTTCGATCATCTCCATGATAGCCCCCACCTCCGAGGAGCGCATAAAGTCCATCGCCGAGAACGCGGAGGGTTTTCTGTACATAGTTTCCTCGCTCGGAGTAACAGGCGTGCGCAGCGAGATCAAGACCGACCTCGCCTCAATTATGGAGAGCGTCAAGAAATACTCGCACGTTCCCGCGGCTATCGGTTTCGGTATCTCCACGCCCGAGCAGGCGGAAAAGATGTCCAAACTTGCGGACGGCGTTATCGTCGGTTCGGCGATAGTGCGGATAATCGAGAAGCACGGCGAGAATTCCGCGGACGAGATATACAATTACGTCAAGTCTATGACCGACGCGGTGCATTGATATAGAACTGTTATTCTTACCAAAAGTATCCAAAAGTAAAGCCCGTGAAAATTTCACGGGCTTAAACATTTACTTAATGCTTTCAATGCGACCAAATTTAAATAGGCTCCACAAAAAATTGCAGGTCATCAGTCCATTGTGCCGACGTTCGACGTCTTTCCGAACTTCGTCGGTACCCCATTGCCGGTTTGGAGACCGGCCGCCGTCCTCATTCTGCGCCTCGATCAGCTTTGTATGATTGTCGTCAACCTCGTTTTTGTACATTGCGCCGTTTTTCCATTCAACTATAAAATATTATAACATAATCCTCCGAAAAATGTCAAGAAAGCGCTATTTATGAACCCCGCGGCTCTCCAATAACGCTTTCAGCTCCTCAACCGAGCCCGCCGAATACGAATCGTTATGCACAGCGAGAAATCTTTGACGGCTATCGACGTTTAGTCTTATGTAGACCGCGTTGTTCTGTTCAAAGTATTTATCCATTATTGAATACGAGTAACGCTCCTCGGCTTCAATTCCGTTTAACAAAAGCCTGCACAGAACGCAGTCGTCCAAAAACTCATACGTTCGGGGAGCTTTTACGCTCGGCATTTTTATCGACTTAATGACCGAGAGTTTATTGAAAAATATGCTCCAGAAGATAAACAGCACGCCCATAACGAACGCTCCCGTTACTATAACGATATTGACATCGCCGCCCGAAGATACCGCTCTGTACAGCGTTGTACCGCCGAGGATCAAAAGAATTACACCGCATAACGCGACAAAACAGATCGAGAAAGCGATACGCGGCGCTTTTCGACTGTGTTTCGCTGAAAAATCAATATCCTTTTCGGTGATCATTGTTCGGTTTGCGATCATAATTTTGCTCTCCTAACGGTTTTATTCAATGATATAATTTTACCATATCACCACCCAAAAGTCAAGCGCAAAAGAAAAACCAAACTTTATGAAACTCATGTAACAGATGTTAAGTTAGTTAAAACTAACCATTTAAAAAACCTAAAATTTGTCATTTTTTGTGAAAAATCCACAAAAAGCTTGTTAAAAATTCTACAATGAAATAATTCTCAAATGAAGTCTTATTTATAGACTTTTTGTTGAATATATGGTATAATACATAAGGATATATCGTGCGGCGCATAAATAAAATAACGATATATAGATTGTTTAAAGTCCGCCCGGAGGCGGTAAAATTATTCAAGGAGGCTATAACATGGCTTTTAAAAAGAGCGCTGTTCCCTTTTCGGGAACGCCCGAGCAGGAGGAAAAGCTCAAAGCGGTCATCGCCGAGCATAAGGACGATCCGGGTGCGCTGATGCCTATTCTTCAGAAGGCTCAGGACATTTACGGCTACCTTCCCATCGAGGTGCAGACTATGATAGCGGATGCGATGGAAATTCCGTTGGAGAAGGTGTACGGAGTCGTTACCTTCTACGCGCAGTTCTCCATTAATCCGAAAGGACAGTACAAAATTTCCGTATGTCTGGGAACGGCTTGCTATGTAAAAGGTTCGGGCGACATCTTCAACAAGCTTCAGGAAAAGCTCGGTATCGGAAGCGGCGAGATCACTCCCGACGGAAAGTTCTCTCTGGACGCGTGCCGCTGTATCGGCGCGTGCGGACTTGCTCCCGTACTCACCGTCAACGAGGACGTTTACGGCAGACTTACCGTTGACGACGTTGATAAGATACTCGAAAAGTACAATTAAACATAATTAAGTACTGTTAGGTACATAGAATTCCGATTTAAAGAAAGGAAATCTTTAAGATGAATGTGATCAAAACAATAGACGAGCTTAACGCTATCAAAGCCGCGGCGGCGGAGGTCGTAAACGTCCGCGTTGAGGGCAAGGACAGCGGCGTTAAGGACGTCCTGGTCTGCGGCGGTACGGGCTGTACGTCGTCGGGCTCTATGAATATCATCAAAAAGCTCGAGGAAGAGATCGAGCGCAACGGTCTTAAGGACAAGGTGAATATTATCAAGACGGGCTGCTTCGGTCTGTGCGCGCTGGGTCCTATCATGATCGTATATCCCGAGGGAACGTTTTACTCCAAAATGGAGGTCGACCATATCCCCGAGATCGTTGAGAGCCACCTCAAGGACGGCGTTCCCGTCAAAAAATATCTCTACGCGGAGACCGTTGAGGGCGACACCATCAAATCGCTTAATGATACCGCTTTCTACGCAAAGCAGCACCGCGTGGCGCTCCGCAACTGCGGACTTATCTCTCCCGAGCATATTGAGGAGTACATAGCGCGCGACGGATATCAGGCTTTGCATAAGGTTCTTACTTCAATGTCGCAGGACGACGTTATCAACTGTCTGCTGGCTTCTGGGCTCAGAGGACGCGGCGGCGCGGGTTTTCCGACGGGAAGAAAATGGCAGTTCGCAAAGGCTTCGCAGAACGAGCAGAAGTACGTCTGCTGCAACGCCGACGAGGGCGACCCCGGAGCGTTTATGGATCGTTCCGTACTCGAGGGCGATCCCCACAGCGTTATCGAGGCTATGGCTATCGCGGGCTACGCTATCGGCGCCAATCAGGGTTATATCTACGTCCGCGCGGAGTACCCGATCGCCGTTGAGCGTCTGGAGATCGCTATCAAGCAGGCGGAAGAAGCGGGAATGCTCGGCGATAATATCTTCGGCACGGGCTTCAAGTTCCACCTTGGTCTGAGACTGGGTGCCGGCGCGTTCGTATGCGGCGAGGAGACCGCTCTGATGACCTCTATCGAGGGCAACCGCGGCGAGCCGAGATGCCGTCCTCCTTTCCCCGCTGTAAAGGGTCTGTTCGGCAAACCCACCATTCTCAACAACGTTGAGACCTACGCTAACGTAGCGCAGATAATCCTCAAGGGTCCCGAGTGGTTCGCGGCTATGGGTACCGAAAAATCCAAGGGCACCAAGGTATTCGCGCTCGGCGGCAAGATCCACAACACGGGTCTGGTAGAGGTTCCCATGGGTACGACGCTGCGTACCGTTATCGAGGAGATCGGCGGCGGTATCCCGAACGGCAAGAAGTTCAAGGCTGCTCAGACGGGAGGACCTTCGGGCGGCTGTATTCCTCCTCAGCATCTGGATATCCCGATCGACTACGATAACCTTATCGCTATCGGCTCTATGATGGGCTCGGGCGGACTTATCGTTATGGACGAGGACAACTGTATGGTGGACATCGCCAAGTTCTTCCTCGAATTCACCGTTGACGAGAGCTGCGGTAAGTGTACGCCGTGCCGTATCGGTACGAAGAGAATGTACGAGATACTTACCAAGATCACCGAGGGCAAGGCTACCATGGAAGATCTTGACAAGCTCGAGAAGCTTTGCTACTACATCAAGGACAACGCGCTGTGCGGTCTCGGTCAGACGGCTCCCAACCCCGTATTGTCCACTCTGCGTTACTTTAAGGACGAGTACATCGCTCACGTTAAGGATAAGAAGTGCCCCGCGGGCGTCTGCAAGAGCCTGCTCGCGTACAAGATCGACCCCGACAAGTGCAAGGGCTGCTCGCTCTGCGCGAAGAAGTGTCCCGTGGGCGCTATCAGCGGCGAGCTGAGAAATCCGTTCACTATCGATACCAACAAGTGCATCAAGTGCGGCGTCTGCGCGTCCAACTGTAAGTTCGGCGCGATCAGCAAGTCCTAACAGGAAAGGAGTAAAAAAGTTATGGTTAATATCAAAATTAACGGCGTGGATTATTCCGTTCCCGAGGGCAGCACGATCCTTGAGGCAGCGAGAACAGCAGGTATCAAGATCCCTACGCTGTGTTATCTTAAGGATATCAACGCTATCGGCGCGTGCCGTATCTGCGTCGTCGAGGTAAAGGGCGCGAGAAGCCTTGTCGCTTCGTGCGTTTACCCCGTAAACGAGGGCATGGAGGTGTTCACAAACACTCCCAAGGTCATCGAAAGCCGCAAGACCACTCTGGAGCTTATCCTCTCCAACCACAAGAAGGAGTGTCTGTCCTGCGTAAGAAGCGGCTCATGCGAGCTTCAGGAGCTGTGCAACGAGTACGGCGTTGAGGAGAACAGATTCGAGGGCGAAAATCCCGCCGTCGAGCTTGACGACAGCGCTATGCATATGACCCGCGATAACTCCAAGTGCATTCTTTGCCGCCGCTGTGTGGCAGCCTGCGGAGTTACTCAGGGTATCGGCGTTATCGGCGCGAACGAGCGCGGTTTTGCTACCCAGATCGCGTCTCCGTTTGATATGGGACTTGCCGATACGGCTTGCGTTTCCTGCGGTCAGTGTATCGTGGCTTGTCCCACGGGAGCGCTCACCGAAAAGGACGATACGCAGAAGGTGCTTGACGCTATCGCCGATCCTGATAAGTTCGTCGTAGTACAGGCGGCTCCCGCGGTACGCGCGTCGCTTGGCGAGGCGTTTGATCTGCCCGTAGGCACAAACGTCGAGGGCAAGATGATCGCGGCTATGCGCAGACTCGGTTTCGATAAGGTATTCGACACCAACTTCTCGGCTGACCTCACCATTATGGAGGAGGCTCACGAGTTCCTTGACCGCGTTCAGAACGGCGGCACTCTGCCGATGATCACCTCCTGCTCGCCCGGTTGGATACGCTACTGTGAAAACTATTTCCCCGAGTTTATACCCAATCTGTCGACCTGCAAGTCGCCGCAGCAGATGTTCGGCGCGGTAGTCAAGACCTATTACGCTCAGAAGCTCGGCAAGAACCCCGAGGATATCGTAAGCGTTTCCGTAATGCCTTGTACCGCTAAAAAGTACGAGATCAACCGTGACGATCAGTCCGCGGCGGGTATCCCCGATCTGGATATCACTATCACGACCCGCGAGCTCTCGCGCCTCATCAAGAAAACGGGCATTATGTTCAACGACCTGCCCGACGAGGAATGCGATTCCCCGCTCGGCACGGGTACCGGCGCTGCCGTTATCTTCGGCGCGACGGGCGGCGTTATGGAAGCGGCTTTGCGTACCGCGGTATGGAAGCTCACGGGCGAGAAAGCCGATTCGCCTATCGAGTTTAAGGATGTTCGCGGAGTAGAGGGCATAAAGGAAGCTACCTACAACGTCGGTGGTAAAGAAGTCAAGGTCGCTGTCGCGAGCGGTCTGGCGAACGCCAAAGCGTTGCTCAAAAAGGTTAAAGCGGGCGAAGCGGATTATCACTTTATCGAGATCATGGCTTGTCCCGGCGGCTGCGTAAACGGCGGCGGACAGATTATTCTCCCCGCATCCGTGAAAAACTTCACCGATATCAGAGCAGAACGCGCAAAGGTGCTGTACGATATTGACAGCGCGAACAAGATGCGCTGCTCGCACGAAAACCCTGACGTTAAGGCGGTTTACGACGAGTTCTTCGGCGAGCCGAATTCTCATAAGGCTCACGAGGTACTTCACACGAGCTATAAGGCTCAGAAACTGTACAGATAATCGGTTTTGCATTTAAAACAAATATGGTGTCGGGAAAACGCCTGACACCATATTTTTTATTTTAAAGCAGCAATTTTTTATTGCAAGCAAACCTCAAGCAATCCTATTACCCTGCCAAAGGAATAAAATAAGACGAACTGCGGAATAAATAAACACATCACCTCATTGTATATGTAAAGCAGCTTATTTGATTTTTTCATTAAGATACCCCTCCCGATCAAACCGTATTCACCAGCCTGCTGTCGAAAAATGCCGCTTATGACCTTAAAATATATTATAGCGGATTTTACGCTAAAAGTCAAGCCCTTTTTTAAAAAATACGTATAATAAAAAGGGTGATAACCGAATGACGACACATTACAGAAGAATACGAGACCTTCGCGAAGACAACGACCTCAAGCAGCGGGAGCTTGCCGAAATACTCGGATGCAGCCAGCGGGTGTACAGCAACTACGAACGCGGCGACCTCGACATACCTACCGAGGTACTGATAAAGCTTGCTCAGCATTACAACACAAGCGTGGATTATATCTTAGGGCTGACCGATAACAGAATGCCGTATAAATAACATAGGGCTTCTGCAAGCCCCCGTGAACTATTTTTTTATAAAGCACAAAAAGGCTGCGCGTATGCACAGCCTTTTTCATCGTATACCGTTTTACGCAACGCCTGTGTTAGCCGCTACAAGGAACCACGGGTTCTCGTCGTCCATATCCATATTGCCCTTGTATTCTTCGGAGATCGTTACATTCTCGAAACGGTTGTCCTGCTCTTCCTCTAATATGATTTCGTTGTTTTCCATAATAGTTACCCCTTTCTTATATGTCTGTTCTACACGGAGGCTTTTTATTTTTATATTGTTTCGCCTCACACCTATAATATAGCATTTAAAATCAAAATAGTCAATAGTTTTAAAACAAATTCGTAGCTTTAAAAAATAATTCCCAAAAACAGGGGACAGTTTTTAGCGATAATCCACAAATAAAATGATATTTCTTTGTCAATATAGACCAAATCTTTCCCTTGATATTATTATAAAAATCTTTTATAAACAATATTTTTGAGCGCAAACCGATAAATATCGGCAAATTATTACAAAAAGGTTACAATTAAATTACAGTTTTGTAACAATCATTGACATTACAAAAAAATATGATAAAATATAGTTATGGGGCAGGTTTTGAATACATTTCGATCTACATAGCGGCAATTTCTTACACAGTCCCTACTTCCATTTACCGGGAGCGGCGCGGGTTAATATATATTCGCAATGTTAATTATCCTCTCTCCTCTTTCCGCAGCGCTCCGAATAATTTCTCCCCGAGAATATCGGGGAGTTCTTTTTTATGAAAAGCCGCTTACGTTAATAAGCGGCTGGATTTTTATTCATCATCGCTCTCGGGAGCGTCCCAGTTGTGCCATACGTTTTGTACGTCGTCGTTGTCCTCCATAGCCTCAAGCAGCAAACCCATTTTCTTGAGCTGATCCTCATCGGTGAGGGCAGTATAAGTACTCGGAACCTGCTCCGCCTGCGCCGATACGACCTCGTAACCGCGCTTTGTAAGCTCCGCCGCAACGTTCCCGACCTCGTTGGGATCTGTGGTGATCTCCACGCAGCCATCCTCAAAGCTGAAATCGTCCGCGCCGCTCTCGAGAATATCCTCCATAGCTTTGTCCTCGTCGATATCGCCGTCCTCGTTGTTCAGTACGATAATTCCCTTGAGCGAGAACATAAAGCTTACACAGCCCGCCGTCCCCAAATTGCCGCCGAATTTATCGAAATAATGACGTATCTCACCCGCGGTACGGTTTCTGTTATCGGTAAGACAATCGACGATAACGGCAACTCCTCCGGGACCGTAGCCCTCGTAAACGCAGTTCTCGTAGTCGTTCTTCTCCGAGCCGCCCGCCGCCTTTTTCAGCAGACGGTCGATGTTATCGTTGGGGATATTGTTGGACTTAGCTTTCTGCACAAGCGTCGCAAGGCGCGAATTGTTTGCGGGGTCAGCCGAGCCCGTTTCCTTGATACAAACAAGTATCTCGCGGCTGATCTTGGTAAAAACCTTAGCGCGCGCGCCGTCCTTTTCACCCTTTTTGCGCTTGATAGTGCTCCATTTTGAATGTCCTGACATAATCTTTCTCCTTTACGTTAATTCGATTTATTTACCTTTAACGCTAAAAATAGCGAATATTAACTAATTCAGCTTTGTAAAGCCCTCTCCGTAGACCTCGCCCGCCGTCGTCGTGACAACAAACGCTTTCGGGTCTATCTCCTTTATGATACGCTTTACCTTTGAATACGCGCTTCGGTGGACTGCCGTAGCTATGACCTGCCGTTCCTCGCCGCTGTACGCGCCCTCGCCCTTTAACAGCGTAACGCCGCGCTCCTGCTCGATAAGCTTGTGCGCGATCTCCGTCGGGCAGTGCGAGAATATCAGCAAGAAACGACTCTCCTGACTGCCGTACACCAGCACATCAATGAACTTCGACTGAACAAATATCGCCACGACCGCGAACAGCACGACGTTGATATCCCTGTAAACCGCCAGTCCGAGCAGCACCACAATACCGTCCAGAGCCGCCTGTATGCCACCGAGCTTAAGATCGGGCAGGAATCGGTTGATTATCTTCGTGATTATATCCGTACCGCCTGACGTACCCTCGCGCTGATAGGTAAGTCCCATTCCCGCGCCCATAAGCGCACCCCCGAATATCGCCGCCATTATGCCGTTTCTGTTCTCGGCGCTGTAAATAGGTACAAACGCCTCCGCCAAGTCGGTCGCGATGGTTATTGCCGCGACGGATATCAGCGTTTTCACCATAGTAGCCTTGTTCAACAGAAAAAAACCCGCGATGATAAGCGGAACGTTCAGCAGCATTATCAGCGTACCGACCTGCCAGTCCGTCAGTCCCGAAATGATGATTGCAACGCCCGTAGCGCCGCCCGGAGCTATATTGTTCGGGGATATAAAGCAGTGAACTCCCAGCGAGTAGACTGCCGCTCCGAGCAGTATCACCGCAATATCAAACGCCCACCGCAGAACGGTATTTTTTCTTGAATTTTTGACCATAGCGTCCTCCGCGAAACAAATTTAATCGCTGTCTATAGGAAGCGCAACGCAGATCGTATTGAACAGCTCCGCGGCGCGCTCGTCCTGCCCGCTCAGAGCAAGATATCCGAACAGCGCCTCAAGCGCCGTAGCCCGGCGATATTCGGACGGCTTAGCGCTTTTAGGCACGGAGATACCGCCCGCGTTGCGTCCGCGCCGCAGGATATCCGCCTCACGCTCGCTGAGGAGCGGTTCAATAACGCCGACCGCCTCGGACTGATAGCTCGCGCGGACGCGCTCAACAACCAGCTCGTGCAGCCTGCCCGCGTTGGTCTGATGCTGCCTGACAACCCGCTCGCGCACCAAGACCTCGTACACGCTGTCGCCGTAAAACGCCAGAATGTTAGGGCTGAACGCCGCCGCTTCCTTTTCGGTCAGTTTCTCAAACGTCATCTTACTTCTCCAGAATGTAGTAAACGTAGCTGTATTCCTCACTGTGCAAGTCAAACATATACATTTCCTTGTTGATTTCGCCTATGCCCGCCGACATTTCGTTATCCGCCGCTCCCTCGTACTTTTTGACGAGCTCGCTCATAGGACGGTACAAACCGTTAGTCCAGTCGGTTTTCGGCGCAATGTAAAAGTCGCGTATCTTGAAGTGCTGCTCCCTTGCAAATCTCAAGACCGCATCCAGAGGCACGAGTCTGCCGAAGCGATGCTCAACATAGCTTCGCGTATCGGGTGACGGGTCGATAAGCCAGCAAAGCGTTCTGTACACGGCGACCGAGCCCTTTTTCAGGCTGCCGTACAAGCGCTCCAGCCGAAGCGGAACGCCGTCGGGCTCCGCGCCGCAGTTTAGCCACACGAATTCCCAGCCGCCCTCTTTTTCGGGCAGCTCGAACGCTCCGACAACACACGTTTCAAATCCGAGAGCCGCCGCGCTGTCGGCACGGTGCCGCTCGTAAAACGCCGCAAGCGGCTTCACTCCCGTGTTTTCGGCAATGATACGCGGCGTAATACTCTCGTCGCCGACAAAAAGCGCATTTGCGCATTTGATCTCACCGCAAAGCTCCGTTACCTTTCGCGAGGTTTCCGCGCTGCCCGCCGTTGAGCGTTCCATTTCCCGAATTAAGTTGCCGATAAAACTCATAGATGTCACCTCCGAGATCCCGCTCCGAGGAATTATTTCTTTATTTAACGTACATAATTGAACTCAAAATCAAAGATGGAAACAAGGTCGTCGTCCTGTATCCCCTGCCGCTCCAACTCGTCTATTATACCGCTTGAACGGAGAACGCGCTGAAAATACTGAAGGCTCTCGTAGTCCTCCATATTGACCGTGGACAAGATTGGCGCGAGCCATTCCGCGTCGACGATAAACACTCCGTCCACCTTTTCAACCTTAAAGCTGTGCTTCTCCTCGTCGAGCTTCGCAAGCTCCTCCAAGGTCAGCGGAACAGCCTCATAGCGTTTCACGGGCGGCAGCGTATCAAGCTTTGACGTCACCGCGTCCATAAGCTTGTCCGTGCCCTCGGTAGTCGCCGCGGATATGCGGAAGAACTGCAAACCCTTATCGGTGATATACTTCTCGAACGCGGCGATCTGCTCGTCCGTCGCGAGGTCGCATTTGTTTGCAGCGACTATCTGCGGGCGCTCCGCAAGCTCCTCGGAGAAGCCGGCAAGCTCCGCGTTTATTTTCTCAAAGTCATCTGCGGGGTCGCGCCCCTCTATTCCCGAAACATCGACGACGTGGACTATCAGGCGGCAGCGCTCGACGTGCCGCAGAAACTCGTGACCGAGACCCACACCCTCCGACGCGCCCTCAATAAGCCCGGGGATATCCGCCATTACGAACGACTTTTCGCCGCGCTTTACAACGCCCAGTACGGGAGTAAGAGTGGTGAAGTGGTAGTTGGCGATCTTCGGCTTTGCCGCGCTCACCACGCTTATCAAAGTGGATTTTCCGACATTCGGGAACCCTACAAGCCCAACGTCCGCCAATAGCTTCAATTCAAGCACCACATCAAACTTCTCCCCGGGAAATCCCGGCTTCGCGAAACGCGGTATCTGGCGTGTCGGCGTCGCGAAATGCACGTTGCCCTTGCCGCCCTTGCCGCCCTTTGCGACCACAATCGGCTCGTCGTCCGAAATGTCCGCAAGTATGCGCCCCGTATGCGTGTCCTTGATTATCGTACCGCGCGGCACCTTGATAACCGTCGGCTCCATTGACCTGCCCGAGCAGCGTTTTGCGCCGCCGGGCTCGCCGTCGGGAGCAATATACTTTTTCTTGTAGCGGAAATCTATCAGCGTAGACAAACTGTCGTCCGCGACAAAAACGATATCCGAGCCCTTGCCGCCGTCTCCGCCGTCGGGACCGCCCGCGTTCACATATTTCTCGCGGTGAAACGACACCGCACCGTTGCCGCCATTGCCCGCTTTTATTGATATTTCAACCTTGTCGACAAACATTCCCGACCGCCTCCGTTCTATTATTCTCCCCTTGCCAACTCAAAAAATACACAAATAAGCCGGACAGAGATCCGGCTTAGTGTGTACAAATGTACAGAGCTTAGTCAGCAGCGTAAACGCTGACCTGCTTTCTGTCGCGACCTACGCGCTCAAACTTAACCTTGCCGTCAACAAGAGCGAACAGGGTATCATCGGAGCCTCTGCCAACATTGTTTCCGGGGTGAATGTGAGTGCCGCGCTGTCTTACAAGAATGTTGCCCGCAAGGACAAACTGTCCATCCGCGCGCTTAACGCCAAGTCTTTTGGACTCGGAGTCACGTCCGTTCTTGGTAGAACCCATTCCCTTTTTATGAGCGAAATACTGTAAACTGATCTTAATCATCATTTTTTCCTCCTGTTAATCAATTTCAACCTTGACCTTGCTGTAATCCTCGGCAATTGCCGTCAAATGCTCGTAAAACGCCGCCAGCAGCTTTTCCGCCGAACTATCGCCGTTGATAAGCGTCAATGAGATAAGGTTATTCTCAACCACGACCTCGGCATTCGCGCCAAAGTTCTCCGTCACCGCATTGCACACAAGCATCGTGCACGAGCTGACAGCAGCACAGACGATATCATTCCCATCCGTGCCGTAGCCCGCGTGACCGCTTATCTCGAAGCCGCAGAACAAGCCGCTTTTCTTATGGAATACAGCTTTAAGCATTACGCGTTGATAGCCTCGATTCTTACCTGGCTGTACGGCTGTCTGTGACCCATTTTTCTCTTAACGTGCTTCTTGGGCTTGTAAGTGAAAACGGTGATCTTCTTAGCCTTGCCATTCTTCAAAAGCGTAGCCTTTACCGAAGCGCCGCTCACATAGGGAGCGCCGACAGTAACGCCGTCGTCCTTGCCGACCATGATTACCTTATCGAAGGTGATTTCGCCCTCGGCGTCGAGCTTCTCGATAAAGAGAACATCGCCCTCTTTAACCTGATACTGCTTTCCGCCTGTCTCAATTACTGCGTACATAGTTTCATACCTCATTTTATCAGACTCGCTGTGTTAAGGTGAGCGGGCTGTTCCCTCTGCTTAACGTACCCCACACAAGCGGCTTTATTATTATATCACAACGCAATCCCGTTGTCAAGGGGTTTTCCGAATTTTAAGCCAAAAAACGATAAATTTTTTTGACGCCCGCAAAAAAGATAATTCATAATATGTGAATTAAAGTTATATTACTTCGTATGAAAATAATATTAAGTAATTTACTTAATATTTATAGTTATTATGTTCAATTGCATAAAAGTTATTTTGTATAATATGTCGAAGTTGTAAAAAATCACAAAAAGTTGTTGACAAATCAACCTGTTTGCTGTATAATATAATCAAACAAAGGAAGCGGAATAACCTCCGTGTCGTTTGTTTGTTTAGTTGTCTCCTTTCTTTTGTTCTACACATAATTTATAATTTGATTTCCGAGCCTTACATAAGGCTCATTTTTTTTGATGTTTTTCACAAAAAGCTATGGAAAATTTCACAGTTCTATGTTATAATAATAAGGTATTGACTTTTTGTGACTATAAAATTAGAATTTAGCGCTGTTAACCCATAGCGCTCTCCGCGCGAAGCACGGAATAAAAGTTTTTCGCCAAGCCTTTTTTAAAAAAGGCTTGCGGAGTGCTGAGGCAGCATCTCTGCACAGACTTGTACACGCCTTACGTGTTGTTACAATGCGCGGCTTTTTGCGTGTTTTGCGACGCAAAACCTAATTGCCATTAGGACAATTCGAGCAAAAAACGCTGAAAACTTTGGCGAAGCAGAAGTTTAGCGCACCGCTGCAAAGCGGCGGAACAAAAATGGCGCTAAAAGGGCTTGGGGAAAAACAAGGACACCTGTGCCACGTTTTTCCCCAAATCGGTGATTTTACCAACAGGCAAAATCGCCCATAAATCACTTTTTTCTGGCGGTGGCAGAAAAAAACAATCAGCGACCCAAACCATGCTTTGCTAAGATTAATTCTTAATTTATGTCATCAACATAATTGGGAGGACGTAAAATGGCTAAAAAGAAATCGGGTATCCCAGGACTGTCGTTCAGCTGGAAGCGTGCGCTAGGCATTACCGCGGCTAAGCAACGTTTCGCTCGGAAAACTGGTATCCCCACCACCAAAGCAGGTCTGGAACGCAAGATCGGCAGAGCGGTAATGGATATGCTCGATCCGACAAGCGGTTCCAAGAAAACCACTAAAAAGAAAAAGTAAGGACTGATAATTATTTTTGAACAAAAACAAATTGGCAGCGGAGTTTATCTGTATAAATATACCGACAAGCGTTACAAAACAAATGAAATACAGGTAATGCTGTATACGGACTTCGACGAGCTTTCCCGCTCGGACAGCGCCGCGGCGGCATACATTCTTACAGACTGCTGCAAAAAATTCCCCACCTATTCCGAGCTATCAAAGCATCTGGCAAATCTGTACAGCGCGTCGCTTTATTCCAACGTCAATTTTGCGTGGAGTGGTATGAGAGTCGCGGCGGTCAAGGCTAACGTCCTTGATAACGCATACGCGCTCAACGGAGAAAATCTCGAGGCGGAGATGTGCGAAATACTCTGCGAGTGTCTGCTCTCCCCTAACACCAAAGACGGCGCGTTCGACGAGACCGCGACCGCAAATATGCGCGCGGAGATCATCGACGATATTGACAGCGTCATCAACGAGAAGTCGAGCTACGCCGCGCAGCGCGGCGCTATGACCGCATACAAGGGCGAGCCTATGGAAACGCCGCCCGTCGGCACTCACGAGCAGGCGGAACGGATAACTCCCGAGACAGCGTACCGCGCTTACAGCAAAATGCTCGAGACCGCCCGCATACACATAGTCTGCTCGGGATCGAGCGACTTCACCGATACGGAAAGAGTGTTCACCGAGGCGTTCTCAAAGCTTGAACGCGGTAAAATATGCGAACTGAAAAAAGTGCCCTCCAAGCTCAAGTCCGAGCCTGCCGTGTTTGCCGATACCATTCCAATGGAGCAGGCTATTCTCCGTATGTACTTCAAGGCTCCCGACTTTGATGATTTCCGCGCGGCGTTAATGCTGAGCGTTATCCTCGGCGGAATGACGACCTCTCGGTTTTTCCTGAATATCCGTGAAAAGCAATCGCTGTGCTATTACTGCGCCTGCACGGGAAACAGGATACTGCGCACTCTCACCGCATACGCGGGCGTTGAGCCACAGAATATCGAGCTGACAAAACAGGCTATACTCAACGAGCTGACCGATATACGCGAAAACGGAGTGACCGACGAGGAGCTTGAAGCTGCAAAGCTTGATCTGTACAACCGCTATTCCTCGATGAGGGATAATCCCTCGGCAATGGTCGCGTGGTATCACGGACAGATACTTGACGACGGGATACTTTCTCCTGAGGAGGAATGCAGAGAGATCGAAAAAGTGACCTCCGAAAGGATACGGGCAGCGGCAAGAGCGTACACGCTAGATACAGTCTACACCCTCTGCTCTCCCCATCTTGACGGTACGACGGACAACAACGGAGAGGAGGCGGCGGAATGATAGAAAAAATATATGACGACATTATGAGAGAAACCTGTCTGAAATATGTTCACGAAAGCGGAGTACGGGTGTATATGCTGCCTATGACCGGCTACTCCACGGCGGTCGCGCAGTTTACGGCGAAATTCGGCTCGCAGGACAACGCGTTCTCTTTAAACGGCGGCGAGTTCCACAAGGTTCCCGACGGCACGGCTCACTACCTTGAGCACAAGCTGTTTGAGAGCGAGGAAAATGATGCTTTCAGACTGTTCGCGCAGACGGGAGCTTCCTGTAACGCGGGTACGAGCTTTGACTACACGCAGTACTATTTCAGCTGTACGGACAGCTTTAAAGAAAATCTGGAAATACTTCTCGGCTTTGTGCAAGACCCCTACTTCACTCCCGAAAACGTTGAAAAGGAGCGCGGCATTATCGGACAGGAGATCACGATGTACCGCGACAGCCCTGGGTGGAGAGTGTTCACAAATCTGCTGGAGGGCTTGTACAGCGTTAATCCCGTGCGCAACGATATCGCGGGCACAGTCGAGACCATTGCCGAGATCACCGAGAAAACGCTTTACGACTGCTACAACGCTTATTATAACCCCGCAAATATGTATCTGTGCGTTGCGGGAAACTTCGACCCCGACGAGGTTGTCGCCGTGTGCGAGGACAAGCTGAAAAAACGAGAGCCGCTTGACGTGCGCACCGCCGCGTTTAACGAGCCGCTTACCGTAAACAAGCGGCGTATGGAGCTTACCATGCCCGTCGCCAAGCCGATCTTCGAGATAGGCTTCAAGCGCCCCGCGCTTTCGGGACAAGCGCAGATCGACGAATATATCCACTTCAATATACTGTTCGATATGATATTCGGCAGCGTTTCGGATTTCTTCGGACGAATGCGGGACAGCGGGCTTATAAACGAACAGTTCTCAGACGGCGTTTTCAACGGACGCGGCTTCTGCATACCGTTCCTGCGCGGAGAGAGCGTCGACCCCGACGCGGTGCTTGCCGAGATACAGCGCGAGCTGAGAGCGTTCAAGACCGTTCCGCCGTCTCGGAAGGATTTTGACCGTATAAAGCGCGCGACTTACGGCTCGTTGGTACGCGACTTTACAAGCGCGGACGCGGTCGCGAGCACGCTGTCGGAAGCGGCGCTCAGGGACAGCTCGCCGTTCGCGACGATAGATACCGCCGCAAAGGCGGAATACGAGAAAATGCTTGAGCTGCTGCTCGGGCTTGACGAGGAAAATGTGTGTATTTCAATTGTAAAAGGAGACAGTTAAAATGACATCGGTGCTTTTGACAGCGCAGCAGGCGCTGACCGAAATGGAGGTCGAATTCCCAAATCTTTTCGGCGGTATGGCAATAAATTATTACCGAGGGTTTAAGTTATTCGGCATAAATATTTATTGGTACGGCGTGCTCATCGTAGCGGGCATCGTCCTTGCGTATCTGTACGCTATGCGCCGCGCGACAAGAGATTTCGGACTGGCAAAGGAACGAGTTTTCGACGTAGTATTCGCGGCGATAATCGGCGGATTTGTGTGCGCGAGGATTTACTTCTGCGTATTCACGGAGCTGAAAAATCCGGGTACGTACACATTTGCAAAGGTCTTTACGGGCATACGTGACGGCGGTCTGGCTATCTACGGCGGAGTTATCGGCGCATTTATAGTGGGCTATATATTCTGTCGAATACGAAAGGTAAACTTCTTTGCAATGGCCGATCTGGCGTCGCTCGGATTTCTTATCGGACAGACATTAGGACGCTGGGGCAATTTTATCAATCAGGAGGCTTACGGCGAGGTCTGCGACCCGAATTGGATATTCGGCATGAGCGGCTCAAAGATCGCGACAGAGGTTGAGGCGGGGGCACTCGTTCACCCGTGCTTTCTGTACGAGAGCGTCTGGTGTCTTGTCGGGTTTGTGCTGCTGCATTTTTACAGCAAAAAGCTGCGCACCTTCGACGGCGAGATAACGCTTATGTATGTTGCGTGGTACGGTCTGGGACGGTTCTTTATCGAGGGTCTGCGCACCGACAGCTTGTATGCGGGAAGTCTGCGTATATCGCAGATAGTCGCGGGTGCGTCGTTTGCTGCGGGACTTGTTCTGTTTATAATTTTCAAGGTCGTCACGGCGAAAAAGGAGATACCGCTTTACGTCAATTCGGACGCGTCAAAGGAGCTTATCGAGCGTGACCGCGCCGTTGAGGAAGAAAAAAAGCGGAAAAAGCTCGCAAAAAAGGAAAAAGCCGCGCCGAGCATTCTCGGTGAGGGCGTGGAATTGGACGATGACACCGACAGCCTGCTTACGGCTGATACGGAAGATGATGACGAGGTCACGGAGGAGGCTCCCGTGATCCCCGAAGAAAACAGCGAAAGCGACAATAAGGAGGAATAATTATGAGCGCAAATATAATTGACGGAAAGGCGATATCAGCCGCTGTAAAAGAACAGGTTCGCGACGAGATAGCTCGCGACAAGCTTACCGTGGGTCTTGCCGTTGTAATAGTCGGCGACGACCCCGCAAGCCGCGTATACGTCAACAACAAGAAAAAGGCTTGCGAATTCTGCGGTATTAAGAGCTACGAGTACGCGCTCCCCGCGGATACAACGCAGAACGAGCTGCTGGAGCTTATCGATACGCTCAACGCGGACAAGAACGTAAACGGCATACTCGTTCAGCTCCCGCTTCCCAAGCACCTAGACGAAAAGGCGGTTATCGAGCGTATTTCACCGAACAAAGACGTTGACGCGTTTCACGAGAGCAATGTCGGGCGCATTATGATCGGCAATTACAGCTTTCTCCCCTGCACCCCCGCGGGCTGTATGGAGCTTATCCACAGCACGGGCGTTGAGGTCGCGGGCAAGGAGTGCGTAGTCATAGGCCGCTCGAATATCGTCGGGAAGCCAATGGCTATGCTGCTGCTCCACGAGAACGGCACGGTGACCGTATGCCACAGCAAAACACGCGATCTCGCCGAGGTATGCCGCAGAGCGGATATTCTGGTCGCGGCGGTGGGTCGTACGAATTTCGTCACGGCGGATATGGTAAAGCCTGGCGCAGTCGTTATAGACGTGGGTATTAACCGCCTCGAAAACGGAAAGCTCTGCGGCGACGTGAAGTTCGACGAGGTGAGCGGGATCGCAGGGTGGATAACTCCCGTCCCCGGCGGCGTGGGTCCCATGACGATCGCTATGCTTATGCGCAATACCGTCACAGCGGCGAGAATTCAAAAATGAAGAACGCCAAGGGATTTTTGAGGAGCGCAATAGTACTCACGGCAGCGCTTGCGGTGATCTGTATATTTATGCCCGAATGGGGAGTTATACAAATAGTTATTGTTCTGCTGGTCGCGCTTTTAACGGGACTGCAATGGTTTTTGTTTTTCTACATAAAGAATGTTAAGTGAGATAAATTGGATTTTATCTTAGCAAAGAGTTGTTTGGGTCGCTGATTAGTTTTTTCTGCCACCGGCAGAAAAAACTAATTTATCAAGGATTTTGCCTGTTGGCAAAATCCTTGATTTGGGGAAAAACTCTTGTTTTTCCCCAAGCCCTTTTAGCGCTTTTTTGTTTTTGCTGCTACGCGGCGTTTCGGGCTCCGCCCGAACCCGGCAAGGGCTCTGCCCTTGCACCCCGCCAAAGGGACCGGTCCCTTTGGAATCCCGATTTTTTGGTCATAGAGCTTATGCGCTAAATTCTGATTTACCAAAACAAAAAGGCAAGATCACTCTCGCCTCCTTGTATTTTAAAGCCCAAAGCTAACGGAAAGCGCGTCGTTTACCTGCTGCATGGAGCTGCTGTCAAGCTCTCCCATGCGTTCCTTCAAACGCCTTTTATCCAATGTACGAACCTGCTCCAGAAGTACGACCGAGTCCTTAGCCAAGCCACAGGACGACGCTGCCACGGATATATGTGTCGGGAGCTGGGATTTTTCCTTTTTACTCGTTATCGCCGCCGCGATGACTGTCGGCGAATGCTTGTTTCCTACGTCGTTCTGGACTATCAGAACGGGACGTATTCCGCCCTGTTCCGAGCCTACCACGGGACTCAGATCGGCGTAATATATCTCACCGCGTTTAACTAACATTAAAACCATTCCTTTCATTATTATCGGCAGAACTGTTTGTCTGCACTTCCCTGTCGAGAATATTATTGACGTTGATTTTTCGATTATTCAATAATTTTCCGACATTATATTTTATTCCGGGCAACATTAAATTGTTATCGGAGAACGGAGTTTTTATGTTTACATGGGATAAACTGCTCTGCGCCAAGCGCGAGCGCGAGCATACCTCACAGAACCCCGGCGACGTGCGCACCGAGTTCCGCAAGGACTACCACCGCATAATCGGCAGCGCGTCTTTTCGACGGCTTCAGGACAAGGCGCAGGTCTACCCGCTGAAGCGCGGAGACCGCGTAAGAACACGCCTTACCCACTCGCTGGAGGTAAGCTCGTTCGCGGGCTCGCTCGGCGATACAATCTTCCGCAAGCTTATTGATAAAAATACCGAGGGCGTAAACGATATCGTCCGCGAAAACTGCTGCGATATTCTGGAGTGCGCGGGACTGGTGCATGATATCGGGAACCCGCCGTTCGGACACTTCGGAGAGTTCTCCATACGCCAATGGTTCGAGGATAACCTGATAAAGCTGACGTTCAGGGGCAAGCCCGTATCGGAGCTGCTTAATGAGCAAATGAAAGCGGACTTTCTCAACTTCGAGGGCAACGCACAGGCGCTCCGCGTACTGACGCGGCTGCACTGCCTTATGGATATGAACACGGGAATGAACCTCACCTACGCGCTGCTTAACACGATAGTCAAATATCCCGTAAGCTCGACGGAAATCGACAAAAAAAGCGGCGATATACGGACTAAAAAAATGGGCTACTACCTTTCGGAGGAGGTGCTTTTCCGTGATATAACCTCACACACGGGCGTTGGAAACTGCCGCTATCCGCTGACGTATATTCTGGAAAGCGCGGACGATATCGCCTATAAGACCGCCGATATCGAGGACGCATCGGTCAAAGGACTTATTGACTGTCACCTAATACTTGACGAGCTGAGGAGCGAGCGTTATCGTGAAAAATGCAAATCACCCGAGGAGAATGAAATGCTGGAAAAAGCTGCCGCAGAGCTTGAAAAGTCGTTCAAATCGACAGAGAGCTTCAATATGCGCAATCCGCAGCTTAAAGCCGTTCAGCGGTGGATAGTAAAACTGCAGAATATGCTGATCTATGCTGCGGCAGACGCGTTCTGCGACAACTACGCGGCGATAATGAACGGCAAATTTAAAAGCGAACTGCTTGAGGAAAGCCCTGCAAGAACGCTCGCCTACGCGCTCGGCGATATCGCATATCGCTACGCGTTCCGCTCCTCGGTCATCGTTATGAGCGAGCTGTCGGAAAGCTCCATAATGACGTTTCTGCTAGACAAGATAGTATGGGCTGCGCTCAGGTTTGAAACCGAGGAGAAACGAATTTTTGACCGCGACCTTACCGAAGTGCTGTCGGAAAACTACCTTGAAATTTGCAGGCGGGCATGCGAGGGCAAGTCGGACGCGGAGCAATGCTACCGCCGCCTGCTGTTCGCAACGGACTGCGTATGCGGAATGACGGACAGCTACGCGGAGGAATTTTACTGTATTCTGAGCGGAAATAAGGGGTGACGGTATGTACAAGGTATTTCTTGCCGAGGACGACGACGGCATAGCAAACGCGATAATAAAGCGGCTTTCAGAATGGGAATTCGAGGTACGGCGCGCGGACAACTACCGCGACGTTATGGGAGAATTCAAGGAATTCGAGCCGCATATCGTAATGCTTGACATTTCGCTGCCGTTCTACAACGGATTTCACTGGTGCAGCGAGATACGGCAGATCAGCAAATGTCCCGTGGTGTTCATATCGTCCGCGTCGGATAATCTGAATATCGTCACGGCTATGAATATGGGCGGCGACGACTTCATTGCCAAGCCGTTCGATCTGAGCGTATTGGTCGCAAAGATTCAGGCTATACTGCGGCGAAGCTACGATTTTGCGGAGAATATAGGCGTTATCACGCATAAGGGCGCGGTGCTGAACACTGCCGACGCTACTTTGAAATTTAACGGCGAAAAGATCGATCTCACCAAAAACGAATACCGCATTATGGAAACGCTGCTCGAAAACAAAGGTAAGGTCGTGAGCCGCGAGCGACTTATGAACAGACTATGGGAGACCGACAGCTTCGTCGACGAAAACACCCTCTCGGTGAATATCGCGCGACTGCGGAAAAAGCTGGAGCAGGCTGGGCTGCACGATTTCATCACCACAAAGATCGGAATGGGATATATCGTTTAAAGGAGAACGCAATGAATTTGATATTGGTACACGGACTCGGGCAAAGCGCGGCGGCGTGGAACAAGACCGCAGAGCACCTCCCAAAGGGCATTTCTCCCGTCTGTCCGGAGCTTTCGGAGCTTTCCCGCGGTGATTACAATAAACTTTATTCGGCGTTTTGCGGCTACTGCAACGGTTTTGATATGCCGCTCGATCTGTGCGGACTGTCGCTCGGCGCGATGCTGGCGCTGAATTACGCCGTTGACTTTTCCGAAAAGGTTCGCTCGCTGATTTTGGTCGGGGGACAGTATAAGGTTCCGAGCTCACTTATTAAGCTGCAAGGGGTGATATTTCGTTTTATGCCGAAAAGCTCTTTTGAGGGCAAGGGATTTGACAAATCGGACTTTATTGCGCTAAACGGCTCAATGGCGGGTCTGGACTTCACGGATAAAATGAAGAACGTGACTGCGAAAACACTTGTCGCCATCGGCGAGCGCGACAAGCCCAACGCAAAGGCGGCGAACGAGATGTCGGCGCTGCTTGGCTGCCCGTTGGAAATAATCTCGAATTCGGGTCATGAGGTCAATGTTGATAACCCCGAGGCGTTTGCGGAAATGATAGAAGCGTTTTATAAAAGATCAGGGCTTATCTAGATCTACGTTGGCGGGGTTGTCGAGCAGTTTACCGTCACGGGCGAACCTCGAACCATGGCACGGACAGTCCCACGAACGCTCTTCAACGTTCCATTTCAACGCGCAGCCGAGGTGCGGACAGCGCGGAACGGTCGGTGTGAGCAGATTTTTTGCGGCGCTCAGTCCGTTTATCAGGAGCTGTTTTTTCAGTATGCTGCGGCTTGGACTGAATACCTCGGCGTATGGATTATCCCTGCCTAGTATCTTATCGCGAAGTATCTCCGCGGCAGCCATGGCGCTTGTCAGCCCCCACTTGTTAAAGCCCGTCGCCGCGTACATATTCGGCGTGAGCGCGGAATAGTTGCCGATATACGGTATTCCGTCGAGCGAAATGCAGTCCTGTGCGCTCCACAGGTACTGTACCTCCGCGTCGGGATATGAGCTTTTGGCAAAATCCTGCAATGCCCGGCGTCGACAGGGCTCGCCCGTTTTGTGCGCCTCGCCGCCGATAAGCAGTAAATCTCCGCAGCTCCTGAACGAGTAGCCGAAAGTGTTCTCGTCCATATAGATACCGTGCAGCTCAGGCGCGTTTTTCAGCGCGATAACATCGGAACGGCTCTGATACAGCTTGAGAAAATAGCTGCCATGAGTGTTTATGAACGGAAAATGGGTGGTTATCACGATCTTGTCGGCAGTGACGCGCGCACGCTTTGAGAGCGCGGTCTTTCCGCTGATCTCTATTATATGGGTGCGCTCGAAAATGCGGACGTTATCGGACATCTCGCTTACAATGCCTCGCAGGAATTTCAACGGGTCAAACACCGCCTGATTTTTAAAACATACCGCCCCGACAGTCGAAAACGGCAGCTCCGTGACCTCGCAGATATTCGCCGAAAATCCTATTTTCGCCAGCGCCCCGACCTCGGTCTCAAGTGCTTCGCGATCCGCTCGGGAATAAATATAGCTGTCGGTTTTGCGGAAACCGCAGTCGATTTTTCGGCACAGCTCGGCATAGCGCTTCAGCGCGTTTTGGTTTGCTTCAAGATACATTTTCGCTTTCTCCGCTCCGTATTCGCGGAGAATTTTTTGGTAAATCAGCCCGTGCTGGAACGTGAGCTTCGCGGTCGTTCTGCCCGTCGTTCCCGAGCATATGCGTCTGCGCTCCGCGACAATGCACGATACGCCGCTTTTTTGCAGCTCGTAAGCTGTCAGCAGCCCCGCGATACCGCCGCCGACTATCAGCACATCGGTCTTTAAATTGCCCCTTGCCGGGGGGAATTCGGGCATATCGACCGTCTCCCATACTGATAAGTTCTCCATTTGTTCACCTCGTTTTAACGTTATTTCTTACTATTATTTCCCGATAAACACAAAAAAACCGCGGATAATCCGCGGTTTTTTCCGTAAAATATTTTTAAAGATTTTGAGGTGAAAAAAATGTGCTTGACGGTGGTGGTCGGCAAAAGCAATGCCGACAAATTTCTCGAAAGGCGTCCCATTATCGGGACGGCAGACCACGCTTCGGTGGACTGTGAATTCGCGGCAGTTATCGTGGGAAAGGGCGCGGAGCTTGAGGTGAAGTCCGCGCTCGGAGTTATCGTGGACGGCGACAGCTTCCGCCAAAAAATACCGCGCGGGATACAGCTTATAACCTGCGGGATAAGCTCCAAAAATACCGTATCGATAACGTCGCGCACCGCTGATAAGCTCACATTGTCGCTCAACCGCGGCATACGCACCGCATCGGGAATATGCGAGCCGCTCGAGCAGCCCGTGGACGTACCCGAGGGCACCGACGAATTTGACGTTATGGCGGCGTTCGCGGCGAAAATGCTGCTGGACTAATATAATGACGGCTGCACAAAAAAAAGAAGCCAAACACTGCAATTCCCAAAACATTTTCACTGAAAGCGGCTGCTTTTTAATATCGCTCAATATTTTACGGGCAATTCACATTTTATATCGGATACTTGAAATTCGGATTTCGGCAGTTGATTCATTTAGCAGTTGATTCATTTATCCGAAATCTTTCATAAATTTTTCTAAAACAGCTGCCGAACCCTCCATTTCGTTTTCCTTTAAACATTGGCACACTTTGCCGACCTTAGCAGCAATACTTTTTTGCTCGATAAGTAAAGCGCCTTCTGTGTCACTCTTCTCGCGCTTTTGCTTATGCTGTTTTTTTCTTGTGGTCTGCTTACCGTGTTCACGCGTTTCACCCGTATCGAAAAATTCTACTCCTCTGACGGTTGAAATAGCAATCCTTGTCTGAGTATTGGTGTGGCCGCCCGTGTCTTTCACGACGTGAACGGAGCCGCCCGCCGCCAGTGCCGCTGCAGTCATACTGCCGGTACTGCTCCGCGTGCGTAGATAGGCGGTGATTTTTTCCACAAAATCACTTGTCATCGCAGCATAATTTTCGTCATTCGGTATCGCAAACGAATCGGCAAGGTTTTCGTTCTCATATTCATTTACCGCCTTCTGAAAATCGGCTTGCTGCGTCGACGGCAATATTGAGAATAATTCTTCAAAAACTACGTTCCATAAGTTACGTGCTTCAATAATATTACTGTGCTTTCTGGGGTTAAGCCCTTTCGTATCCAACGCTCTCTGCACAACGGCTTTGCGCGGCTCGGTAGTTTCACTTGTTTCACGCGGGAGCGTATCCGATGTTTCCGTTCTCTGCAAAGCGACCGAGCGTTTGCGTATATCCATACCCTGCTCGCAAGACAGCGAATGCATCTGTGCGGGCTTGTCGGAAGCATAATTCGCATTCGCATCACCATGTGAAATCTTCAAAAGGGTCTCCGAGCCGTTTTTCGATTCATCGAGAATATAGGTTTTATCCGGTTTCCCAAATATTCTCTCGTGTATTTTTTCATCCAAAAAGCTCATATCTCCACTGCTTTTTGATTTGCTTGAAAAAGTCGCAAAACGCTGATTCATAATGTGTTCGGCAGCGGGCGCTGAATCCGCGTTTTGGAGCTTGCGAACTGGAAATTTGGAGACATATTCGTACATAAAAATCACTTCCTGTTATAAATTACATCATATTGTGGGGTAATACCTCACAAATGCGTTGTTGACAGCCGATTTGTCAGACTTTCTATGCCTGCTTTCTCTCCCGAATTTTTAATGTTATTTTCACATAAAAACAAGTATCTTATTGCCGCCTGATCGTTTTTATGCCTTTCAAGATAAGACAATGCGGATTTACGGCATTTGTTCCATTGACCTTCGCAGAACTGCAGAACCATTTCTTCAAATTGTGCACAGCCGTCAAGCTTGCTTAAATACATCGTGATTTCATCACCTTCAAAGCAGTCAAAAAAGGTATATTCGCATCCGTTAAAGTCGATCTTTCCGAGAAGTCTTTGCGGGCAGGGAACGGAAAATAAAACGTCGGATGTAACAAGCAGATTTGCTCCGCATGACCAAGCAATTTGTCCGAGCTTTTCTGATAACCTGATGCCGTGCGACAACATAATAGTACCGAGTCTTTTTTCGTGTCCAACTATACCAAGCAGCATGCCGTCCTTCACGATAACAAATGAAGCTTTAAGCCTCGGATAACGTGACCTAAGCTGCTGTATAAGATCTATCGCTGCCTTGTGAGCGAGATCCGCTTCACTGAAAATACAGATATACTCCTCCTGATCATAGCTTTCTATAACTCCGTTTTTGGCGATTATGTTCTCCATTATTTCACAACTTATATTATTTATAAGCTCAAAAACGTCGTCATTAGACAGATCCGCGGTCTGCTCGGAAAAATTGATCAGCCGGATATGAAGAATATAACCGCTTATACTACTGTAATCACCTCTTGAAACCGACAGCACCGACGTCTTTCCGATAGCGGATATTATCCCCGACGGCAGAAATCTGAGATATGCCTCGTTTAATTTGCTTAAGTTATGCGCATGATCATATATTTGCGTTGACATCACGTTGAATGCTCCCGCAATACCCGCTATCTCATCGCGTCCTTTTACCTCTACCGAAACGCCGTATTCTCCGTTTCCGGTCGCCTCAACCGCCTTATGCAGCCTTTTAAGAGGCAGCAATGTAATACCTGCCGCCGCAAGAATAAACCCGCCGGTAATTATTTCAAAAATAACGACTGTTTGCAGTATATGTACCGAATTTTGTCTTGATGCGAACGTGTAATTGAACTTTGAAATTCCCGTTTCAATAAGCGCAATAACCTTGCCGTCCGAGTTTTTCAGTGGAGAAACGGCGACCACCCAATCAAAGCTGTCATCGGAAATTCCACATGCCGCAGAGCCGATCACCCCTTCCGCTATCCGCTTGTATTCACTTATCAAATTATCTGCCACGATTTTTTCAAAAGGTATATTTACGGGGAATTGATCGCATATGCCGGACTTTATTTCACCTCCGACGATCGGATATATCCAACAGTAATTCTTATTGCCGAAGGTTATATAAGAGCCGTCATTCGTTGTCATTATGCGGTCGCTTTCGCCGTCATACTTCATAAGCTCCGCCAGCACGGAAAAATAACCGTCCTTTTCGGGAGCGCTCCAATCTATATTCTCAAACTGCCTGACGTCGATATCCGCCTCAATGATCTTTGCCGACATACTTGCTTTTTCGAGACTTCTTTCAAGATGAAGCCTCTCCATTATGGAATTTATAATCGTATACAAGGAAACCCCTCCTATGCCGAGGCACAGGATAAGGATCGCCGCGATTTTGAGCAGAACGGGAAAGCGCTTCAGCGACATAAGCATAAAAATGACTATCCCCGCGGCGGCTCCCACGGCGCAGTACGCAAAAAACATTCTGTCAACGTCATCACGGTATGCGAATATTTCAATGGGTGCCGTGGGCGGCTTCGCCGATTTAAAAGCTATTTCCCCCGAAAAGACGCAGTCGGTGCTTATAAGATATTCGTCCGTATCTGTATCATAGATTTGGCATAATCCGTCATCGCTTACGGACAAGCCGTAAAAGCTTCCTGCCGTATCGGCTTCATAGATACGCTGAGAATTTCCTTTCTCATCGGTTACGTATATTCTGTTAAGAATATCCGAATAAACGATTATTCCGTTGGGAAGCGCCGCAGCGTAATTCACGACAACATCCGTCATGGGTGTGATCATATATTCTGTTCGGTCGTATACGTCGGTAACCATAATTCCCTCAATCAAGGACGAAACAGTAAACATTCTTTTATCGGAAACAGTCAGCGTCGTACTGTACGCGTTCTGAATATTTCCGTATTCCTTTTGATATATGACCTCGGCGGAACCTCTTTCAAAATCAATCTTAAGCCAGCTTCTGCGGCATATCATAAAATCCTTTGAGTTTATTTCGGTAAGTATGCAGTAAAATTCATCTCTGAAAGTTTTCATCGCTTCGGCGCTTATGTAATTATATCCATTAGTACGATCGGTTTTCCATTTACCGAGTGTTCTCCCGACGCTGTCGGATTTTATAAACATTATATCTTCATGATTGCAAAGCAGTGTATAGTTATATCCGCGTTCGTCCGCGATACTGTCGGAGCGCGTGAATATATCGTTCCGTCCGATAAAAATCAGATAAAAAAACGGAAAAACCACCGCCGCCGCTATGCTTGCCGCAATTCGCTTCAACATAATAAATCTCCTTTAAGGAACCGAAATCTGAAACTGTCCCGCCGCCTTTATCTGAATACAGCCCCCGAATGAGCATATAAGCTGTGACGAGTTGTTAAGCGCGGGCTGCCCGCCGATCAGAACGGTTGGACTTCCGGGCGCCCAAGGCGCGGTGGTTGCGGGCGTACACGGCATAGGAGTAAGCGCTCCGAGCGCGGCTGCCGTCGCTGCCGCAACCGCGGGGTTTGCCATTGAACTGCACATGGCAAACGGAAGAATATTCACAAAAGGAACATTGTCCATAATATTCGCGACGGGCATAACGTTTGTTACCCGCGATTTTGGCAGCACCGTCATCGGCATTGGAGCCATACCGAAACTGCACTGCAAAACCGCGCCTCCGCATACCAGTAGTCCCATTTTTCACTTGCCCTCCTTTTTTACATCCTGCTCTTTATCGGGTATCGGCATATCGGGAAGTTCCTCGGTTTTTTCGGACTCGGAAGCTGCGGGAACAGACGGCTTTTTAGCCTCTTCCTCCAGCGCTTTTCCGTCACGGAAATTTCCCGAAAAAATCTGCACTCCTGTTTTTCTGTCGTAAAGAGTTCCCGTTCCGTCGTAAAGTCCGTTCAAAAAACCGCCCTCGTAGATCAGGTGACCCTCAAAGTCATATTCCTTGCCTTGTCCCGTTCGTTTGCCGTTTTGAAATTCGCCTTTATAGAACAAGCTGCCGAGTACATACAACGAACCTTCGCCGTTGTATATGCCGTTTTCAAAGCTTCCCGAGTATCTCACATCGCCATTTTCGGTGTACTCGATGCCTTCTCCCGTTCTTGCGCCCAGAACAAAGCTGCCCCTATAAAATAGATCGCCCTCAGAATACGCCTCGCCCTCGCCGTTATATAAGCCGCGCAAAAAACAGCCGCGGTAGATAAGCTTTTCGTTATCGTACAATTCGCCGTCTCCGCTGTATTGACCGTTTTCAAAATTTCCTCGGAATACAGTTTCGCCGTTATCACCGTACAGCACCCCCGATCCGTGAAAAAGGCTATCGTGAAATCCGCCCTTGTAAAGAAGGATTTCGCCGCTGCACAGCGTTCCTTCGCCGTTCAGAAGTCCCTCGTCGAATTGTCCCGCGTAAACTATTCCCGCGGAATTCAGCTCGCCGTATCCGCTGTACTTTCCGTCCGCGAAGCCGCCCTTGTACTCTGCTTCTCCCGAAACGTTATATCGCGTTCCCTGCCCATGAAACAGATTGTCCTTGAACTCGCCGCTGTAAATAAGCGCACCGTTCTCGGAATAGAGCTTTCCCTGTCCGCAGTACATATCATTTGAAAAGCAGCCCTCGTAGACAAGAGCGCCGTTTTTTTCATAGAGCGACCCAAATCCTTCTGCGTGACCGTTCAGCATATCTCCCTTATAAAGCACGCTGTCGGAAGCGCTGTAGGTGAGTATCGCTTTGCCGTTTAACCGAGCCATATCGGGCGAATTCACAGCGGCCTTTACGGGTTGGTTCTCCGTTATTTTCGGAAGAACAAAAAAGTAAAACGCCGCCGATGCCGCCGCGATAAGCGCAAGAATAAAAAGCAACCTTTTCTTGTTTATATAAACGATAAGCGCGTCAAAAAAATTTTCGGACATGATTCGACCCTCCACTACTGTTTTGTTAAATCAATTGTGCCGAGAGAATCTATGCGGCTGTGATCGGTCTCCTCGCCGCCGCTTTTATCAAATGCAATGACCGCAGTTATTATCGCGGCGATGGCGACGGCAGCAACGGCGATCTTCGGTAAAACAGCCTTGATTTTTTCAAAACGCCCCCTCTTTGGAAGATCCGTTTCCTCCGCCGCATCGGGCATACATCTGTAAGCGGTCAGCAGATCCTCGAACCTTCCGCCGCGAAGATCGGCAAGCCACTTATCGGTATTACGGTCTGTTTCCGTTTCCAAAAACGAGTTTACAAAGTCGGTCAGTTTCACAAAGAAATACTCCCGTGTAATTTTTATGTTGGTCTCGGGCAGATCGTATGCAAATTCGAGTTCGTTTCCGCACATGAAAATATGATCACACGAAAGGATATTTGCCGCTATCTCAAGCGGAGGATTTTGAAGCGCAAGCGCCCTTACGACTTTTCGCGCCGTAAGTATCCCATCTGATTTTTTAAGGGGAACACCGTCGGGAGCACGAAAAACAACATAATATTTTTCGTTCAAGCAAAAATCCTCGTAAAATTCCCTCGGTTTAAACGTAACAAAATATTTTATATATTTTCCGATCAGTGTCCTGTCCGCTGTTTCAATAACACGGTAAAGCCTACTTTCCGGCGGTCTTCGGCATATATACACCGTATTTTTCTCCCGCTCGACATATAAAACCTCATATTCTCTTAACATCATTATTTCACTACCAGAAATGCCGAAGCGGTCAGATCGGGCTCTGCCGAACATCTCACGCTTATCTCATAAAAGCCCGTCTTATCAAAAGCCGTGAATACCCCCGATTGAGTAATAATACCGCCATCGTCGGGTGTGACGCTCCATTCCAGCTCTCCGTTCCGCCATATCCCTCCGTCGGGGTGGCTGACGGTAAACTGCACCGTTTCGTAGCGTCCCGAATAATGTACGCTCGGATATATCTCCAGCTTTTTGTATACGGTCTTTTCGGGGAGCTTTGAAGCAAGCCAGCAAAAATTGAGCGTGGTTTTTTCTTGATCGCGGTTTAATTTTACCGATACTGAAAACACCCCAGTGTCCTTGTTTACGCTCACTCCGTAGCTGAAATCCACGTTCACAACGCAAGAGCTTTCAAAGACGATGCTGCTGCCGTCCGAAATTCCCGCGTTGATATAAACATCTCCTATGCCTAAACCGTGCGGTATCTCATCGCTGCGGAATATCTGCCCCTTTTTTGCCTTTTCTGGTATCTCAACGCTGATATATCCCGAATTTACAAGCTGCTGAAACGATGGCTGTACGGAATTCTCGACGCTGTTTGAATAGCGATTTTGAGTAAATTCCAACCGAAGCTGAAAAGCGCGCAGATCGGAAATGGAGGGTACGATCTGTGAAAATGGCAGACTTTCTGCCGACTCCAATATAAAATACTGCGGCGAAACATAAAGCTCAAGCTTTGCGAGGTACAGCCCGAAACGGCGTTCCTCATTGCGGCTATCAATGCTGTTTATAACGGCAAAGCCGCTGTCGCCGACAATATCCGCCGCGGCGTAAACGGGTGCAGCCGAAAGCTGAGCTTTATTGCAGAGGGCTTTTATGTTTTCGATTTTTATAATTCCCTTATCGGCAAACGACAAGCTTGATCTCAGCGTTGTACGAACCATCTCTTTTTCGAGATCGGCAGTCCGGCTTTTATACGTTATATGCGCTGCATCGGAGCCGTCTTCCGCAGTCAGAGCTTCGAGCTTTATATCAAATTCAAGCTCAATCTCATTATCGGCGTTTCCCTTAACGATATTTGTTTCCAATATGAATTCCTCTCCCGCACGTACGATCCTTGGAAAAACAACGGAAACATCTATCACGTCGGATATTACGGTTTTGCGAACAAGCGCCCGTTCTTCGGCGACACAGGGATTTCCCTCGGGAGCTTCGGCGGTTATATATAGTGAAAACCCCTCGGCAATTCTGTTGTACTCGGGACCGTTGTTTTCATCTTCAAGGGCGCCCGCGGCTATCGAATGGATCGGCTGAGTACGTGTTTCGTTATACTCGATGCACAAATACGCGCGGGTATAATCGGTGTTTTCGCGTATAAATTCATCATAGCCGTCAAGCTCGTTTATTTTTACGATCATGGGCTCGGGAACTATTATTTCCCGTCCCGCGTTATCGAGAGCTACCCCACGGTCTATCGCCACGCTTCGTTCGTCGGTCTTTATCACGTTTAAGCCCGCGATCACTCCGCTGCCGAAAAGCAGGCTGTTCAGCAGTCTCAGCTTTGTGTTGAAGTAATTCTGCTCGGCAATAAAATCCTCTGCCGTAAGCAATTTCCCGTAAAAAAATCTGTTGCGTTCAAGTGCGTTTAACTTATCGGATATCATTTTTCGCCGCCCCCTAAATGAACATAATTCAAAGCGCATTTCCCGTCCAACGCTCCGCGGCGCGTGCCCGCAAGTACGGAATTTACGCCCAGATAGCAGTAATTATTAAGCTCCGTTATATTCGCCAGAAGTTTTATTTTTGCGGTAATATTGGCGGGCAATTGCGTTTCGATGATTTTCTCCAACACATCGGTCCTGCTTTTTGTAGGAGAACACAGTATCCACACTGTAAACCGTCCTCCCGAATATAAGCGCGCAAGATCCTTAAAAGAGGAAAAGTAACGCTTTGCGTGACAGCACTCAACAACAAATACTTTCGAGTCACAGTAAAGCTCCAGTAGCTCCGTCAATCCGCGGATCGTGCCCCGATACATACTCAAACGCGGTATTGCCAGCAAATACTCTCTTTTTTTATCGTTCGGAAAAAGATGCATATTTTCGGCGGAGATCCATTCCCCAAGCCATTCGACAAACTCCTCGGGACATTTTTCGGGATCGTATAGTACGGCGCTTTTGTCGATTTTATTTTCAAGCTCACAATAAATATCCGTGAATATCGAAAGAAATCTTTCGGTAAAACTGCCTGCCTTCAAATAAAGCTCGGGCAGATATTCAAGCGGATCGATCTTCTCCATATTTATACCTCGTTAATTTTATTGGATTATTATTTCATCGAGTGAAAGCATTCCGTCCTCCGAAAGCTTCATCGTATCATTTTCGCTTAGCTCAATGCCTTTTCCCAAATGTAAACGCATACCTTTTATTTCCGAGACGCTCGGAGACGAACCTATCCGCTTTAAAAGCTCCGGCATATCAATTAGCGCGCCCATGCTTTTTTCAAGCGGCTCAAAAACGTTGCCGATATGCTCGGTGAGCCTCCTGCCGCCCGCCCAACCGTCTGTTTTCGCGCTGATAACAAGCCTTGCGGAAAAAATAATCGGTGTCAGTATTTCTATTTCCGTGCCAACGGGCTTCGCCTCAAATAATACTTTTCTCAGATTTTTAATTTCATTTTCGCGAAGTCTTCCGGAGGCGGTTTTTACACACACCGAGACTTTTCCCGTTTCCTTGGAGAATACGTTGACAATCTCAGCGCGAAGTCCGGGGGTCTCCAACGCGAGCCGCTCGTAGTCTTCCCTTTTAACGGCTCTGGGAGAATGCCGCTGCTCCGATTTAAATCGCGTAAAAGCATCCTGCGGAGTTTCCGCTTTTTTTCCGATACCGATCTCCTTGTAAACCGATGCGCTTACCTTTTGTCCTCCTACGTCCGCCGAAAAAGAAACATTTTCCTTTACTCTGCCGTCCGCGCCCAGTGTGTTTCCCTCTTTATCCATCTGAATAAGCTCTCGTATATCGGAATGAAAGCAGTTTGCAGAAGGCGGTTCAAAATAACTGTCCGAAATAATATCCAATCTCAGAAATGCCGAGTTTTCATCAAACTCTTCTGGCAGGCTTATATTGATGAAGCCGCTCTGATATAATCCGTAAGTACCATCATTTATATGACACTCGATATCTCCGTTTTGCGTGACCAAGCATACTTTAATTCTCGCACGTGAATAAAAGCCCTCCCTCATGGGATTTGTACCGTTTTCATCTTCGAGTGAAAAATAAAGCGGAAAAATTTTGCCCTTAAAAGGAGCGAAATTTTGTTTTAGAAGATAACCGCCGTCTTCGCAGATGATTATTTCGGGCTTATCGGAAACTATTATCATATCGCCGACAGACCGATACGGAATGTCTCCGATATAAAAAACAGTTTCTCTTTTTACCGAAACGGTCTCCTCCGAAATAAAGCGAGCTGAGACGACCGCAGGTTCAGCTGCTCTCACCGTAGTTCCGATAAGCCGCAAATAGCTTTCCAGATGGCTTTCGGTGATCTGAGAAAGATAGTAACGCTGCATTTCTGTCAGCCACATAAGCATTTCCAGAAAAGTAATTCCCGGGTCGTGAGCATTAAAGTCCGTCCACTCGGGACATAATTGCGGAATTTCCGAAACGGATCTTTTCATAAGCTCGGAGAAGCTTACATCATCTAAATTTTCAAGCTTCGGCATAGCGATCACCTGTTTTCATAAATAACCCTGATTTGCGGAGCGCCCGATCCAACGGGCAACATATCCGACAATTTGTAAAAAATTCTATTTTGAATATCTTCGGCACTTATCCCGCTCGCCGCTGTGACCTCAATATTCAGCGCTCCGCCGCAATCGGCAGATATCCGCGCCGATATAATATCTCCGCCGACCAACAGCTCCTCAAAATCCCTTTTTGTTATAGGGTGGTTTCGGTGCCGAAGTTCCCCCGCAAGCCGTGATTCCGTGTGAGAAGCGTCCTCGATGTCACAGCCGCCGATCATCGGAAAAGGATTTGACGCGCCGCAGACCGATCCGTCCGTGAGCGAGGGAACAAACTCCTGTCCCGCGGGAAGATTTCCCGCCGTCCCGCCGCCATAACGATATTTCAACCTAACTGTGCGGCTGTTCGGAGTTAAAGTCAGCGCGGGAAAAAAGCGGACGAGTCCCGCCGCCTTGTCAAGCGTCCAGCCGCTTTGCAGCGGCGCCCAATTTTCCTCTTGGTTTTTCTTGGCGGTATTTATGTAGATCTGCATTTCGAGTATGTTTTTTCGGTTAAGATCTATATTCTCTATGACACTGTCGGAGCAGAAGCTTTCTATCTCCTCCCGCTGCATAACGGGAACGCAGTTTAAAAGCAGATCGTCCAACGCGATATTTTCATTCCGAAAAAACTCGGCTTTGAGCCAATACGCCGTGCTTCCGAACAACGTGCTTTGTATTGGTGCAGTCAGCAGATTAAAACCGAAAAAACCCGTAAGCTCCTCTTTTGTCTGCGGTTTTACGCGCTCCCAGCCGCTGCCGGTAAACACGCTCCATTCGGCGCAATCAAGCTGACTTGACGGAATGTCTCGGCACGCCAAAAGCGTAAAATTATGTACGGGACTATCGAGACCTATGTAAAGAGCGGATTCCGGAAGCCTCACAAACGGATAAGCGCGGGGAACCGAGCTTTTTTCGCAGTTATTTACGATCTCGATATCGGAAACCGAGATCGGTCTGTCAAATTTATAAGAGACGAGAATATTGTCAAGGCGTGGAAGATAAATTTCCGCCGGAAGCGCATACGCGTTTTTTATTCTTTTGATCCTTACTCTTACGCACAAACGCTGAGACGCGCCTGTCAGCACGGGCGAGATATCCGACGGACATACGAATTTTAATTCGTAATGTGATTTTTGGACAGCGGAGCCGTCTTTTCCAATTCCCGAAAAGATATCTTTGTATCCCTCAAGCTCACGGATCGCCGCAAAGCCCGTTCCGTTCCAGTATTCCCAAACCACCTCGTCAACGGTGACCTTTTTTCTCTCGGGTTCGCGAACATCGCTTTTTTTGACGAAGAGCTTATTGGATATAACGGGCTCGGGCAGATCACCCAAAATAACCGTATCAAAATCAATATTAAGCGCAAGTGTGATTACCGCTCCCGATTTTGAAAATGCTGCGGTGCATTCAATATAAACCGAATCATATACGGCAGGTGCTTCCCCGAAAGCCAAAAAAACGTCGTCGGTCTCAAGCTCGCCGTTTACGAAAACATTGTCGGGCTTTATATTCCGCCCCTCGACAGCTATGTTTATTCCGCCGAAAAAAATACCTTCAAATTCGCCGATACTTTTTATCTCCGCTTTTATTTCATCACAGCTCGAAGCGGCTATTCTCAGCCTGCCTTTTTCATTAAAGCAACCGATCTCCGTTTCCCGACTGTCCGAAATTTGAACGAACCTCGCAAGCGAAGAATCGCTCAGCCTTTCCGCCCATCGCTCTCCGTCGATCCCGGAGATCGTCATATAAAGGCGACAATTCTCCGTCAGACCTCCGAGCAGTTTGTGCCTAAAGCTTAGATATCTTTCATTTGAATTACCGCGAACAGACGGTTCAAAGATTTTTTCTTTTTCGTCCCAAAAACAAAGAAGATCACGATCGGGATCGGCGTATACCGTTTCTTTAACGCGCACCGAAGCTATCCAAGCGTTCTGCGTCGTTTCAAAAACAAGCCGAGTGCCTTGCTCATCAATAACAGGAGAAAAAAGCCCGAATCCCTCTTTCACAGGAACGCATTCTTTATTTATGCCGCTGAGCCTGAACTGCACATAACCCGACGCTGGTATCGCCGGAAGCGCCTCGGCACCGAGCATATTATAAAATTCACGCCGATGATTAAGCGGCGTCCTATTGAATTTTTCTATGGTCTCTGCAGTTCGACGTGCAAAAACGCAGGCAAGCGCCGTTCCCGCGTCGGGATCATCTGGCGAAAATTTCCACTCCGAAGTGTGCTTTTTTGCCAGTTGAACGATTTCCTCAATAATATCTCCGCAGCAGCGGTCGTCAATTTTCGGAACTTTATTATAAGCCACTGCCGCCCTCCTCAATATAAAACGGAAATACCAAATTATAAGGATTGTTTGTAGCCCTTACGACATAGCTTATATCAAGAACAATATGTCCTTCACGGGCAATATCGTCAATCGTAACCTCTATGTCGCTTATTCTCGGTTCGTGCAAAGTAAGCGCGTTCTTTATCTCCTCGATCATCTCGGAGCGAACGGATTGCGAAAAGGATTCAAAAGCGAAATCACACAGCCGACAGCCGAAATCGGGGCGCATGACGCGTTCGCCAAGCCTTGTGTTTAATATCAGCCGCACCGCCTGAGCAATGTCCTTTTCTCCGCCGCACATACGAATTCTTCCGGTAACGGGATCGGGCATGACCTCGAAGCTCCAGCCGTTCCCCAAAAAAGAATGATCGTCCAAAATATCACCGCCTAATTAAGTTTAAGAATACTGCCCTTGACATTTGTTGCTCCCGTGCTGCTCAGATCAAGCTGCGCGTTTGCGGATACGGAAATTATCTGTCCGTTTAAATTCATCTGCATTCCCTTCAACGTAAGACCCTGCATTGCCTCTACCGACACACTGAGTCCTTTTACCGTAACGCTTTGGGAAGCTCCATCCAGACTTATCTCACAGGAACCGGATTTTATTTTGATCCCGGCCAGTCCCTTAAGTGTTAGAATACCGTTTTTTATTTCCGCGCTTGTTTGTCCCGTCGGATCGCTCAATTTTGCTGACAGACCCGTATCGCTGAGCTCCAGCTTCTGACCCGAGACAGATTTTATTTCTATGCCTTTCAGGTCATCGGCTTTTATTTCATTCCCGAGCTTTGTCTTGATCTCCTTTATGTTATTTAAAGGTGTCATGGTCTCGGCAGGCGGCCGAGCCGTTCCGTTATACAGCGAGCCGATAACTACGGGAGAATCGATCTCGCCGTCCAGAAACGCCACGACAACATGATCGCCGATATCCGGTAGGCTGTAAATTCCGCTTCCGCCTGAGGCTGCCGGCATAGCAACCTTTGCCCATGCGGTAACTCCCATACCGACAGGCTTTCCGCTCAACGAAACCTGAACGCAGGCGGGCTTCAACGGATTATAATTCGCGATAACGGTTCCCAGCATAATATATGGCTGTTTCGGATCATCATCCGTAAGCATATTAGCGATATCGTCTAGCATTTCGTCCCTCTTTTCGGTTTACGGTTCTGAGCCGCGGCAAGGTCATTTCGTTGAGCCTATCTCAAACGATGTGATGTATCCGCCCGAAGAAAGATTGTGAGTTACTTCCTCAATGTAATAATCTCCGTCAAAAAAATTTTTGTCAAGTCCCGTAAGACGTATATACCGTCCCGGGATCATCTCGGGAATACCCACGCACCTTACCGTACCCGACGCCATATTGTCGCCCAGATTATGCATACTTGCCGCCATGATGTTGATAAGATCAAGAGTGTTTTTTGCCGCGGAGGTGTCGACCTGAACCTTCGGGACTTGCGGCGTCGCCATCTTGTGAGGATACCCTTGCGGAGTCAGGATATTATCAGAAAAAAACGGCAAAAAGCTTAAAAGACCGCTCAGCGCTCCGCTTAATTTATTTGAGGAATAGCTTGTGGCGCGGTTAAAGCTTATTATGCTCTCACCCCATTTCAGGTGCATAAGCAACGCTGTATTCTGCCATTTTTTCCTGAAATAGCAATGTTCACCCAAAACAAAAAATTCGTAGCCTCTTTTCAGTCCGTAGTCATACAGATAATTAAAATCGCTGGTGTTCTGCCGAAAATCCTCAAGAATATTCCAGACGTCATAGTAAACGATCTTCATATTCAGAATGGAGGTGTACATAAGCATGATCAGCGGTATCATAAGCGGAAAGCTTGCCACAGGAGGCATCGCGTTCAGCTTTCCCTGCATCATCAACGAGCGTATGTCGCTGCAGGTGATCCGCGCGCCGGGGGGACTTCCGCTCTCGAATGTAAAGCTGATATCCGTCACAAAGCCCTTGAACATATAAACAGGCGTTATATACCCCATTCCCGCTTCAACGGTTTGTCCCAGAGGAAAATTGTCGGCGATCTCGTCCTTGAAGCTGCCTGAAGCGATGTCGTAGCCGTTGTTTATCACAAACGTGCACGTTCCCGCCTTATTTTTTATGGTCTGGCGTATTTCCATTTCGGAAACGAAAAGTCCCAGTGTTTGGATGTCTGTGCCGCCCGCTTTAACAGCGCAGCACGGATTTCGGAAACCGCCGTATTTAGCCTTCAGTTCGGAGTAGCTGAAGGTATCGGAATTCATCAATTCTTTCATGGTTCTTTAAACGGCGGGAGCTGCAAAAGCTTTCCCACGGGCAGCTTTCTGGGATTGTATAATTTATTGAAGTCCGCGATAACTCTCCAATATTTCGGTTGTCCGTATTCCGCGTCGGCTATTCGCCAAAGCTGTGCGCCTTTTTCCATACGGCGGGCTTTGGTACGGTTTGGGGATTCAAACGGTGAGCTTTTCCTTGCGCTGATCGTATCTTCATTGCTTTTAAAGGTAAGCTCCAGCCGCGCTCTGACGGGAATGCCGCTTGGCAAAAACATTGTGAAGCTCTGCTTCGCGTCGGTTATAATGCCCTTAAAAAAACAGCCGCCCCAACTGAACGCCGCCTTTGGAGGCGCGTGAAGCTTTCCGTCGATCCATAAAGCGCTCATGATAGGCTGAATGTAAACCCTCACGTCGTCGGATGTTTTGCGGATATAATCGTTCTGCGTGTCGAAATGCAGCGTCAGATCAAGAGAGGTCTCGCCGCCGTTTATAAACTGCATTATCGGACTGTCGGTGCCGGGAATATCCAGCTTCGCGTAATTTACGCTGCGGGAAATATTGTATTCGGCAGGATTAAACAGCACGGGTATCGTATTCATAACGCCGTTTTCACCGTAAATAATGATCTTTGCCTTTTCCATTAAAATATCCCCCTTTGCAGTTTTTCCAGGCTCCAGTCAAGCTGCTGTTTTCGGTTTACCCTATCCAGAACGTCTCTTACAATATCCTTGGTGCCGATTGCGCGCGGCGGCGTGGTTGACGCTGTTTCAATCCGGTTCAGTTTTGTTTTTATTTCGCGCTCAAAACGGCTGTAATCGTCCGCCTGTTCGGGGCTGCTTAATCGTGCGGTTCTCCTGTGATCGAGCCGTATGTGACCGTATTCGGGAACTATTTCCCTGTGGAGCAGGATAATGCCTGCGGCAGACCTAAGGTCGTAATGCTTGTTTACGGCAATGCTTTTGCGGTTTCCCGCTTTATGGATATCGCTGAACAGACTTATCATACTGCTTCTGAGCTCAAGGTTACTTCCCGAAAAAGCTTTTCTTAACGCGCTTACAAGATTTTTCAGCGAACGGTTGTCGGAAAACATATTGCTTTCCGCGTTTCTTAACTCAACGCTTTTGTTCTCTTGATGAATGCGTGTTATAAGTTTTGAAAAGCTTCGGGAAAGCTCCATATTCTGACCGAGATAAACTTTCCACAGGGAATTTGTCAGCCGCTGAAGCGTTTTCGCGTTACGATAGCTGTCGGCGCTGTAAAGATAAACTCCCGTTTCTATTCCCTCGTATATGCGCATAAGCAAAGGGGTCATTGAATTAAAATTCTCGGTAAATCGGGAAAATACGGAAGTGTTTTTTCCATAACTGTGGCTGACGGCGTTAGTGTGCCGATAGATCTCCCGTCTTCCTGTATTCACGACCGAAGTATTGCCATATCTTGAAAATAATTGCCCAAACAGAGAATGATCAATGCTGTTCAGAACGCCTATCATCTTTTTCTGTATCTGAACGATATTTGACAGTCCCTCGAAATAAACGTCAAGCTCTGTTCCGTTTTTTTCGTTGATCGCTCTAATCAGTGTAAGAAGGCTGTGACTTAGCTGAAGATTATTGCTTTTGTAAATGCTCCACAGCGCTTTTGTAAGCCGATTTAAGCCGTTGTACGACCTGAACAGGTTGTCCGACAAATAATCGAGTTTTCGTATTTTGCTTTTAGCATTATAAGAGCTGAAATCTCTGAAATATGCCGCAAGCCGATAGATCGACTCCGATCTGCAAAGCGTAATATTCACGCTGCTTTTTCCCATTCCCGACATATCGGTTTTCACCGCGTTACCGAGATAAATCATTTGCGGAAACGACAGGACGGGCACAATTTCATATCTGCCGACGCGGTTTTTACGGGTATTTTTTCTCAAAGCCGCAGCGCTTATTTTTAACGGCTTTATAATACCGATTGGTCTCATAACTCGTATATCCCGTTGTGTTCTATAACGGCTTTGTCGATCATAACTCCTCCGTTTTGAGCGTCCAGCTCGGATATCTCCCACGAAACGATAAGTCCCGAATCAAAAGCAAAAATCCTCAACGGTTCATTGCCCTTTTCCTTTATAATGATACTGCACGGCTGAGATATCCTTGTGCCTGCTCTGAAACCGTCGCTTCCGATAAAGGGATTAAAATAACCGTGCCCCTTTTCAAAGGTAATTCTGCCCGCTTTGTTTTTTGAACCTATTACGGGGTACGGATATAGCTGTCCGCCCTCGTAAATATATTCGGGCTCAACACTTCCGCCTATTCCCGAAATTTTCTGAAAGCCCGCGTTAAGCGGACCTATCGTTACAAAAAAGGAGTAAACGTTCAAAAGCTTATGCACTGCGATCACCTTATTTCAAAAATATTCTCTTTCCCGTCGGATGAAAGCTCTGCGTGGATATCGGAAATGCAGCCGCACCATTGACGCCTTACACAGTGCGGCATAAGAAGTATCTCATCCTGCTGCCAATGGAAATAATATGCGATAAACGCGGCTTCCTTGTAAAGCTGTTCGACCGGCGTTCGGGTCATTCGTCCCTCAGAAAAAAATTTACGGGAAACTCCGCTTCTTCGCCGCACTTGGGGCAGACCGCCTTATAAACGGGAGTCTCGCTTTGGTTTATTCTCTGATACAGATCCTGCAAATAGGCCAGATCGGCGGTAAACAACTTTTCAATGATTTTCGTATTTACCTGCGGAAGCGTGCCCAGCTTCGTTATCACTCTAGAAAGAATGATAACCGTAAGATAAGCGGGATTTTGCTGCACCTTTATATCGCTCATAGGCAGAATCTCATCTGCCGCGCAGGCAAGCCGCATTATACCTCGCTTGTGAAGAGTTCCGCCCTCGTCCGCGTAGCCGTAAGGCAGCTCAAATTCATATTCCGTTTGTATTAGCATTTTATTTTCCTTTCAACGGCGGAACCGCTTACATTGTTCTTGTCATACCCTCGTGCGCAAGCTCAAGGGTCTCGATAGCGACCTCTGAGGAAGTCGCATTGAAATCGGGAACGGTATATTTGCATGGCCACGCGTTTATGATCTGCCATGAGGCACAGTCGGCAGCCGATTCGTCAATTGCCGTAATGGTCACGGTTTTGCGGCTTACGGGACCGTTTACACCCTCCATAAGCCAATCGTAAAGAACAGTAGACGAGGTCAGCCCCCATTTAAGCGTCACATTTCCGTATTTTCTGAGACCCTGCACCTTCATGGGCGTCGGAACCATATCGCCCTCGCGGTATTCGACAACGTCGATAGAAGCGTCAAATCCCGTTACCTCGCTGAAGCCACCCGCGTCAAGCCCGTCGATTTCAAGACGATACCGAAATTTGGTGTACGGATATACAATATCAGCCATATTCTCCTCCTATAAATCATTCTTCCGAAGAAGTTCTTTGAGTGATACGGAATATCACAAATTCCGCCGGCTTTACGGGAGCAACTCCGATGACGCATATAAGCCGTCCGTTGTTTATATCGTCCTGCGTCATGGTCTCTCTGCCAACGTTTACGAAAAAAGCCTCGGCGGGAGAACCGCCCGCGAGAGCGCCGCTTCTCCATACCGTATTAAGGAAAACGTCTATCGTCCTTTTTACTCGAACCCATAACAGCTCGTCGTTAGGCTCGAAAACGACCCAGTTCGTATTTGCCTTAATTGATTCCTCCAGATAAATAAACAGGCGTCTTACGTTGACATATTTCCATGAGGAATTGGAGCTTACCGTTCTTGCGCCCCATACCCTTATTCCCTGTCCCGGGAAAAATCTTATTAGATTTACGCCCTTGGGGTTGAGAATGTCCTGCTCGCCTTTATTGTACATACAATCAAGTCCTACGCAGGCGCGTATCGTTTCATTCGCGGGAGCCTTATGTACGCCTCTTGAATTATCGCTTCTGGCAAAGATACCCGCCACCGAGCCGGACGGCGGAATGGCTGTGTTCTTCTTTGCAAGCGGGTCGAAGATTTCTATCCACGGGTGATATAAAGCAGCGTAGCTTGAATCGAAAATATTTCTGTGAGCGACAACGTCGTCGATTTTCTGACTTCCGCGCGGCAGATCCAGCACCGCAAAACGGCTTGCCAAGCTCTCGCAATGAGCGACCAGACTTAGCTGAACGTTCGGATCCGTAACGCCGGGAACGGCAATTATACTTACAACGTCGTTATCGATAAAGCTCTGGATCCCCGTACGCTTTCCGGGACCGTTGTCCGCCCCGATAAAGTCCGCCGCGCTTAATGCGTCCTTTGTGCCGTCAGAGCCGCCGTCCATGCCTATAACAAGTATGTCCTTATCCTTTCCCGCGACGATCTCAAAAGTCGAACACAACGTTTCGGATTCGGGTATTTCAACGCTCACGTCCAAGAGATCCGACTTTGCCATTTTATTTTTTATGTAGCTTGACGAGCGGAGATTAAGGCTTACGTTCTCATACAGTTCTACCGCGTCCTCATATTTGACCTCAACATTGAATTCGCAAGTATATATCACTTTCGAGGGCAAAATATCCGTATCGGTGACATCACCGTTAAAAGCACTCGTAAAACTCAGCAGATTATCCTGCACCGAGGAGATTTTATTGTACTGTATCTCATTTCCGTCGAAGAATGCAGCGATATCTCCCGTTTGAAAGCCAACGGCGTTTTTGACCTTATATACCGTCCCCTGAACGAGTTCCTCGGCACTTAATATCTGCGTTTTTGCCTTTGATGACGGAGTAATGATAATTCTGATAAAATTTCCCCATTTCCCGGGGTCTTTCGCGGTGAATTTAAGAATATTCTGCTCAGAAACGCTCTGAGCGCATTTTGCGTCCGGCGGCGTAACCCTCATAATAAAAGCTCTTGTTCCGCCATTGATAAAAAAATGCTCCACAGCATACGACAGAAAACGATAATCCTCAAATTCCGCCTGCGACAGATAGCCGCCGTACTTCCGCTTGAAATCAGCAAAATTGGTTACAAGCTGCGGAGTACCTTTGTCCGATCCCTTTACGCTGAGTCCGATAAATCCTGCCGTGCTTGTTCCCACACCCTCCATGGGCTTGGAACCCGATTCAAATTCTTCAACGTATACTCCGGGTGATAAATATTCCGGCATTTGTTTTCCTCCTTCGTTTTTAAATTTATTTCAACACGTCGTCGGCCCGAACTCTGACGGCATTTATACCGCTTTCATCGTAAAGTCTGACTGCCGCCGTGCCGACAAAAGGCTTTTCTATGGGTACACTCGCTTTAATGTACAGATCGAATGCGGGCAGCATTACGGAGTGTTCCGCGCTGTAATCATTTGCAATCTTTTTTACAAAATAATCGGTCATAAGAGCGTTTTCCGCTTTTTCAAGAACGACAAATTCCTCCGCGCCCGAACTTGTGTCCAGAAGAAGAAAACCTCTTCCCTCAAGACAAAACCGATATGGATTTTCGGCAATGATATGCTTATCTCCCGCTTTGACCGACTTGCTGAGATAAAAATATCCGTATTCAAGCGCCGCCCTGCCATATGACTGAATATTGAGCCAAACAGCCGTCTTTCTCGGAGGCGGAACCCTGCGTATAAGATTTACGCGAATAACTTCTTTTTCGGGACTTGCGCGGTACTCGCAGTCATAATAAATATCCGATCTTATTGAAAGCGTAAATTCGTTCGGCAGCTCCTTTGCGGCTATGTAAAATCCGCCGCTCTTGCATACGGGATAAAAACGCTTTTCGTCGGCATAGAAACGCAGCTTGTCCTCCGCGGGAACAAACCCAAACGTATCTATACACTGAATTTTCAGCGATACCTTCATAACTCTCTCCCTTGAGGCTTTTGCGTGGTCTGAATATCCGCTGCCGACGTTCCCGAAACAGCTTCTCCTACAAGCGCCGACACCTCGATAGGGGTTACGCAAAAGCCCACGGATAGCCTATACGGAGTGTTGCCGACGCTTCGGATATTTGACATTTCCTCCGGCGTCAGATCAAGCATCTGAAGCTGAAGCTTGTCGATATATGTTCCGGGTCTGAAGCCAAGCTCGCTCTCCGTCAATACGGGAGTGTTCAGCAGCGTTTCAGCGGCGCGGAACAGAATATTATGCTCCTCCTGTGTTTTGCGCGCGTCCTCCGCCTTGCTGTACGCGGTCATAAGATAATAAAGTGTCAGGAAGTGCGGAGCCTGCTCGCGAAAGCCGCTGCCCTTTTGTATAAGCGGCTGAGGAGTGATGTCATAGCATGGACGTATACCGTAAAGGTACAGCCCGAGCATAAGATCGCGCGGTTCGTCGGGTGTGCATATCCCGACGCGCCCCGTGCCCGGGAACAGCTCAAAGAGCGAACGGGAGAAATGATTTATCAAGGCAATTTCGAGATTATGCATTGTGTTTCCTTAATCGTCCACCTCCTCAACGCGAGGTCCGCGATCTCCGCCTTCATCCGCATCGTTATAACCAATTCCTTGACGACCCGCGTTCTCGAAGCCCCTTTCGCTTTCCGTATAAGCTTTATTTGCTCTGGAAAGGGCATTCCTGACATTTTTGTCCTTTATAGCTTCAACATTGATATTATCCAAGCTTACTTCCTCCAGTTCCCCCATAGCAACCGCTTTATCTTTAGCTGCCGTAAAGTTTCTCTTAATTTTAGACTTCTGCTTTACCGCATCTGCAAAAGCGGTTCTTTGGTCATCATACGAGCCGCCGGCAGAAGCATTAATCATCGCGGCGATCTGATCTTCCCGCGCCTCGCAAGTCGCGTCGGCATATTTTTCGATCTCCTCAATATATCTGTGCTTGCGGTCATTGTGCTTTGTATACAAGAAGCTCCCTATACCGCCCGCTATGCCCAGCATACCCACAAACGACGAACCGAATCCCGCCCATGCGTTATAGGATTCTTGGGTATCGACGCCTGCCCTCTGCACGACCCCGCCGTCTGAAAACTTAGCCTGAACGGGAGAAGTGCCAAGCTGCGTATCCGTTTGAGCCGCCGCGGCGATCATATCCGCACCGTCTTCCATAGCCTCGTCGTCGTTTAGCGGCAGCCCGCCCATTTTGCCGGTCGGTCTCACTATATCGCTTTTCTGTTGAACGACGTGACCAAGCTCGTGCGGGAGGTGCTTCTCCTGCCCGGGAGCGACATATACCTCGTTCCCCTGTGTATAGGCGTGAGCGTGGAGCTGCGCGGGCTTTTCCGAATTGTAATGAACTCTTACGTCGTCGAACGAAAAACCGCTCGAATTCTCAAAGCTCACTTTCATTCTGCGCGGAATACCCGTTTTATCCTTTTTGCAAGCTGTTCTTTCGGTTCTTTCCGCATACGTATTCAAATCGGATCACCACCTAAATTTATTTTCTTATAATCGATATCAGGAAACGCGAGACCGAATTTCTCATATTCATATTTCAACGCTGATATGATATGCCGCATTGAAAGCGCAGAGCCCTCCGCGAGAACGGCAGCGAAAAGCGCCGTCCATTTTATCTCGGCAGGCGACATATCAAAAGCACCCGCCAGAAAATCGAAATCAATATCCTCACACAGCAGAGCTTCGGGAATAAATTTGCGCCACAACGCCGCACGTGCCGCCGCATCGGGCTTCAGAAATTCTAAAGTAAAATGCAGCCGCCTTTTGAACGCGGGATCAATATTCCCCTCAAGATTGGTCGCAAGCACTACTATACCGCCGTATTCCTCCATTTTTTGAAGCAGATGAGCAGTCTGCGCGTTGGCGTGACGGTCATGGGAATCCGAGACGTCCGTGCGCTTCGCAAACAAGGAATCCGCCTCGTCAAAAAACAGCAAACAATTATTCTCCTCCGCTTTTTGAAACACCTCGGAAATTCGTTTCTCCGTTTCGCCTATATATTTATCCTCGATACGGCTCAGGTCTACCCGCATAACGTCCAGACCCAGCTCCGCAGCCAGAATATAAGCGGACATGGTTTTGCCGGTTCCCGAAGCGCCGTAAAATAATACGCCCAGACCTCTGCCATATGGAAACAACTTTTCAAAGCCGTATCGTTCAATAAGGCTGGGAAGGCTTTCGGCGGTTCTGATAATACGCTTCAGCGTTTCGGTTATATAGTCCTGCGCAACCAGATCCTCAAGACGGAACATGGGGTGTATCAGTTTGCAAATGGGACTTTCACTGTTCAGAGACAGTATCGTTTCCATAAGCTTTTTGATATCCGCAGGTCTCGAAGAATTTCTTTTGCAGACCTCCGCGATCTCTCCGACCGTCAAACGGTAGCGCTCCGCAAGTAACCGAGTGTCAATATCCGCACCGTCAAGATAATATTTCCATGCTTTCAAACGCGTGGCTTTATCCGGAGGTGATACTTTCAAAAGAAAACAGCTTCTATCCCATAATCTTATCTGATCCTCTTCCGAATTTACGCAAATAAAAACGATAGGCAGCATAACCGAAAGCATATTCACAAGACTTACGGCTTTTTTAACATCTTCATCGGCCAACACTACGGGAACACTGTCCGTTAATATACATGCCCCCGTCAGTTCTCCGACAAACTCGTCTATATTTTTTGTATTATCAACGAAGACCTCGGCGATATTCTTTCCGAAAGAGCCGCAAATCTGCGAAGCAAGGGTTCGTCTTCCGCTTCCTATCCTGCCGTTTATGACAACACAGGATAATGCGTTCGGCGATATATGGTCAACGCCGTATCCATACAGATCACTGTACAACAAAGGGAGCTTATCCGAAAAAAATTTAAAGGATATATTCGGAATTGAAATGTCGTTTCCGATAATAAAATTGAATAAAAAGTTTTTCAGCTTGAAACGCCGTGCCGTTTCACATCCTTCCTCCATATCAAAAAGATATTGGATCGGCTTTTCGGCGAGCATGGACAAATATACGTTCTCGCTTTCAATAAACGGATAATGTGAGACCGCCGCCAAAAATGTCGGAGCTTGTCCGTTACCCTCGAGCGCCGAGGAAATACCGAGCATTACGCAGAAATATACAAATCCCGAAAGCGCAAATTTCTTGCGCACAACAACCATTGGCAAAACCGCTTCTGGCGTCATGTCCTCGCATACTCTCAAACGGTCAAGCTCGTTCATCAAATTATCGGTATTCACGGTCTCAAAACACAAGCGAATGATCCGACATATATCCGATATATGCTCAAATGAATTGCAATAGGGTTTTGACCTCGTCCAATTATTATTTGTATCCATAAACGCCTCGGTATATTTTATAAATACAACATAATGTCGATTATGTTGTATTGCATCTTTAAAGCAGAGCAGGAAAATGTAAAAAAACACAAAATCCAATCGTTTTTTTTGTTAAATCAGACAGAAAAATAACTCTTGACATAAGGCGCTTTTTATGATATAATATATGTAATAAAAAGTATGCTTGTGCATAAATACAACATAATCGACATTATGTTGTAACTATGAGGTTAAGTCGTTCGATCTGACGGGCATGTGTCTGCCCACTTTCAACCGTGTAGATGCGTGTCGTATTTACATTGGAATGACCGAGAATATCGGCAAGACGCGACAAATCTTTTTCTAGTGAGTAGTAGGTTCTCGCAAACAAGTGCCTTAAATTATGAGGGAAAACTTTTTCGGGGGAAACTACTGTTAAGACGGATAGCTTTTTCATATCTCGCCATATGTTAGAACGGTCTAAATTTTTCCCGTTCCTTGTAATAAACACCGCTCCGGCGGTGATTTTTTGTTTTTGAATAAATTTTTTCAACAGTTTGCAAAGCTGTTGCGGAAGAAAAACGGTACGGAGTTTGCCCTTGCACTTAATTTCCGCGCGTCCCGTTTCAACCGATTCGACCGTAATAAACTTTAGCTCGGAGACCCGTATTCCGGTGGCGCAGATCGTTTCCACTATCAGCATCAATCTTTCGTTTTTCTGCTGCTTTGCAGCTTTGATCAGACGCAGATACTCATTACGGCAAAGCTCCTTTTCTTCGGGAACGAACAGTGCGCGCTGTATTTTAAAAGGCTTGACCCTAAGATCGGCGCAGCCGATAAACTTAAGAAATCCGTTGACGGCAGCGAGCATGGAATTGGCGCTTGAGGCAGCATAACGTTCACCCAAAAGCAGCTTGAAGTCAATGACAAGTTGCTTATTGATCGCTCGTTTGTCTACAAATTCAATAAAAAACCTTGTGTCATGAATATATTTTGAAATCGTATATGAGCTTCGCTCCTGCTCGATCAGATGTTTTTTGTAATCGGATATTTTTTTTTCAAGTACTGACATAGTAATTTCCTCCATAACTGTTTATTATCAATTTTAACATATTTTAAGAAAATATGACAACTTTATTCATTATTCTCTGTTTTGATGTAGTATAATAAAACTTGACGCGATTATCACAAAAAAGTAAAAACGACGTATGAAATCGCCGATCTGTCCGCTCCCGACAAACCCGCCTACGTTCTCTACACGTCGGGAACGACGGGCATACCTATTTTCACCGCTCCGAATTACCGAAAAAACGGTGTTGAAAAAGTGGTCGTGGAGTGGCTGATAAAGCAAACAAAGTTACACGGTATCACAAAAATTTATCTGGAGACCTCGAGCGCGGGTAGAACGCTTTACCAAAATCTTGGATTTGAGGATATGCGGAATATGATGAAGCTGAAACATTGGAAGAATTATGCCGATCATTAAAGAAATTGAAGTAAAAAATATTATTACAAAGTCTAATTTGCCCGTCTGCGAATACTCCGTAAATCCGTATGTCGGCTGCACACACGCTTGCAAGTATTGCTAACAAAACCGTTTTCCTGATAGACAAGCCGCCGATTTTATCATTTTCGGCGGCTAATTTTTTGTTTTTGCTTATCAATTTTTTAAAGTTAAGGATGCTCCTTTTAATGTGAATATTTCTCCGCGGCGCATTCCAGTTGCAAGCTCATACGGAAATAATTCATAGTAATCTTCCCCTTTTTCTCGGTTGGGAAAGCGTATAACCTTGCTCTGTGTAAAAAGACTGTGTAGGGTTACTGCGCAACCTTTTCAAAAAACTGTAATACTTCTTTGCCGCTGCTATGCTGTGCAAGAAGTTTTTTATTGTGTGCAAATGTGCTCGTTTAAGCCATTTTTCGATTTGACGAGCGCTCTCTGTACGCGTGGTTTTTTCGTTTAAATGTAATATTGGGCCTGTGCGCGGAACATTTCCGAGTATATACCGCCGTCGCGGTTCACAAGCTCGTCATGAGTGCCAAGCTCCTTGATAGTGCCCTCACTGAATACGGCTATCCTGTCGCAGAATTTGCAGCTTGAAAGCCTGTGGGAGATATAAACCGCAGTCTTGCCGCCGACCAAATCGTTGAATTTGCAGTATATCTCGTACTCTGCCACAGGGTCGAGCGCCGCGGTCGGCTCGTCGAGAATGACCACGGGAGCGTCCTTGTACAGTGCCCGTGCTATCGCCAGCTTTTGCTGCTCGCCGCCCGAGAGCTGAACGCCGTCGCGGTCGAATTCGCGGAACATCATGGTTTCGCGCCCTTTAGGCAGTGAATTGATCTTGTCGAGTAATCCGACCTTTTCAAACATAGCGTCGACAGCCTCGTCGCCGTCCTCCGCGCCAAGAAGAATATTGTCCTTAGCCGAAAACGACAGCAGCCTGAAGTCCTGAAACACCACCGAGAACAGCTTCATATATTCGTCGTAGTCGTACTCGCGGATATTCACGCCGTCGATAAGTATCTCGCCCTCGTCGGTATCGTAGAGCCTGCACAGTAGCTTTATAAACGTGGTCTTTCCCGCGCCGTTCAGCCCGACGACCGACAGCCGTTCTCCCGCCTTTATGGTTATGGAAACGTTTTTCAGCACCTGTACTCCCGTATTCGGATAAGAGAAGCTGACATTGCGGAACTCTATCGTGTGCGGAGTTTTTAAGTTCTCCACGCGGCGGTCGCCCTTTTGCAGCATGGGCGGATATTCCATAAGCTTTACGACCTCGTATGCGTAATTGCAGCGCTTTACGATATCCTGATATCCGAATATAGCGCCCTGCACCGAAGCGTTGAGCGTTCCGCCCGCCGTAACGAGCTGCGAAAACGTTCCTATGGTTATCTTGCCGAAAATGGCAAGCGCTCCGAGATAAAGGTATGTGCCGAAATCCCGTATCGCCGTAACAGCGGTATCGAGGATACCAAGCGGATATATACGGTTTGCTCTGTCCTCGTTGAACTCCATTATTCGGTCTGTCTGCTCGGTGGATTTTGCGAGCAGCGTGTCCGCCGCTCCGTATATGCGGATATCCTTTCCGAAGCGGAAATTCTCCAGTTCCCACAGAACATATGCCCATATGCGTTCCACCTTTGAAAGTCCTGCAAAAAATTCTATCTCAATCTTGTTCTTGCGGCTGTTGATAACTGCCGACACCGCTAGCAGCACCGCGATTATCAGCAGCATCCACGGAGCGTTGATTGCCAAAACAGTCGCCACTCCAAAAATTTTTAATATATTCGTAAGAATATTAAAGAAAGCGACGGATATTCCGTGTACCCCGTTGGAATAGTCCAGACCCTCCCTGCCGCGGTTTATCTGGTCGAGCGCGTCCTTGTTTTCGGTAAGCGCGAAGTCCATTTCCATACAGCGCTGCGATATCTCCTCGGCAACGAAGTTATAGAACTTGTCCGAGTATTTTTCCAGATGCACTGCAAGCACCGAGTTTGCCAGTCCGAATATCGAACCGAGACCTATCAGCAGCGCCGCATATACGATTATACGCTGCAAGTCGCGCTCCGGACTTATCAGCGAATCCAGCAGCAGCGGAATAAAGATCATATCGGGAAACGGCACCGCCGCTCCGAGAATTACGTTCACCGCCGAAAGTATAAAGTAAGCCTTGTCGAATTTCCACGCGACGGGGAAGAAGTATTTCAGCGTTTTTCTTACCGTAGGTACGCGCTCCGCGACCTTTTTCGGCGAATTATCCGAATTACTCATACACGACGCCTCCTTCCTCTGCCTCGGCGGGCGTTTTATCCTCGACGTAGTACTGCGCCTGAACGCGGAACATTTCCGCATACGCGCCGTTCTTTTCGAGAAGCTCCTCGTGCGTGCCGTACTCCACCATTTCACCCGCGACGAACATCGCTATATTGTCGCAGAAGCGCGTTGAGGAAAGTCTGTGCGATATGTACACCGCCGTCCTGCCGCCTATCATTCCGTCGAAGCTCTGATACAGACGGTATTCCGCGAGTGCGTCCAGCGCCGCCGTCGGCTCGTCCAGCACTACTATCGGCGCGCTTTTGTACAGCGCCCTCGCAAGTGCCAGCTTCTGCTTTTCGCCGCCCGAGAGATCCACGCCGTCGTCGTACAGCACCTTTAAAAGCTCGGTATCCATACCTTTCGGCAGATCGTCCAGCTTTTCACCCATACCCGCGTCGCGCAGATATTGCTCCGCAAGAGCCTTGTCGGTCTCGTCGGCGGTGCGCATGGAAACGTTTTCGGAGAGCTTGAACGCGAACACCTCCACCTCCTGAAACGCGGGCGCGAACAGCGTATAGTATTTCGCTCTGTCAAACTCGCGGATATCCGTGCCGTTGCAGAGGATACGTCCCTCCGTCACGTCATACAGCCGCAGCAGCAATTTTATAAAGGTAGTCTTTCCCGCGCCGTTAAGCCCGACCACCGCGAGCCGCTGACCGGCCTCAAGCGTTAAGTTGAGGTTTTTCAGCGCGTATTTGTCCTGACCCTTGTACTTGAACGAAACGTTCTCGAATTTGAAAACGTACTTGTCCGCCTTAGGGACGGGGACGGTCTTTTTGCCCTCGTCGGGGTTCGGGATATCCATAAAGCTTCGGAAGTCGTCCACGCGCGAGGAACGTTCTCTCATACCGCCGAGCGCCTGCAAAAACTGCAGTATGTTGTTTGAAAAGGTCATGGCGCTGCCGCTGTACAAAAGGAAATCACCCACGGACAGACCGTTCGCGAGCATATCGTGAATCAGCCAGCCGAAGATGACGATCGTCTGTATCAGCATGATCCCCGACGAAAAGAACGTGTTGTATATCCAGTATTGTCTCGACTGCTTCCAGCGGCGAAGCTCGTCGGCGTTGACCTCCTTTTGCTTTCCTCCGAGCCATTTCCTCATTCCGTAAAGCCTTATGTCCTTGGCGTATGAAAAGTCGGTGGACACCGTCGACATATACTCCAACTTGCGCCAGTTGCCCGCCATGGCGTCCCACATCACAGCCTTGTCCTTTAAGCGCCAGTAGTCGAATATCTCGAACTGTATGACCGACAAGATCAGAATAACGGCGACGATCCACGGACTGAGCGTAGAGATAATGCTCACCGCCGTTATAATGCAGGTAAACTGTACTATCATAGTATGCATATCCTGCATAAGACCGTGCACGCCGACGTTGTTTCCCGCCGTAGCGCGCTTTGCCTTTTGAAGCCTGTCCAGCATATCGGGCGTCTCGAGAGACTCGTACTCCATTCCGAGAACCTTTGCTATGCGTTCCCCGACTATGCGCAGCCTTATGTAATAACGTCCTATATCCAGCTTTTTGTTAGCGTAGGCGTTGAGTATCATCATTATAAGCTCTACCGCCGTCGTTCCTATAACAAGGTACACCAGCGGCATGATATCCTTGTTTTCCATAACCGCCTGCCGTTCGATGATGTCCACGACAAGCTTTCCGATAAACGTCCATATGTAGGACATCGACGCGCCCGCAATTCCTCCCATAAGCAACAGCCATATCATTGACTTTCTGTATTTCAGGAATGCGCGCAGAATATACCCGCAGTTGCTGAACACACCGTATTCGCGGTGAAGCTCGTCCTCCTGCTCCTTCTTTTTTTCCTTAAAAATAAACATTCTATCCGTCCTCCATTACAGGTGATAGACTGCGAAAGCGAAATCTCCTTTCGGTCTACCATATACCAAAACCGTACAGAGCGTTCCGATAGGGCGCGCTCTGCTGCCGTGCCCCACATTGTCGGAAACGCGGCGTGTATGCTGTACGGCGGTAACGGCGCCATATCCGCTATACGGCGGTAACGGCGCCGTATAACAAAAGCATATAAATATTTTAGCATATTTTTGCTTTCAAGTCAAGTTTTTTATGCCATGACCGCAAATATTGATTTATACGATCATTTCATACAGTAAATCCGTACACAAAAAACCACGGTGATACGTTAGTATCGCTACGGTTGGTTTTATCCGGACAAATGGTATGAATACCGGAAGAGAAGTAATCATTCGCGCGTGTCTATTTCGTTCGCTTTAAGGTCGATAAGCACATCGGTTCCGTTTTTGTCGGAGCGTATTTCGATCTCGTGACCGAGCGCCCTGCATATACGTCTGCAAAGGTACAGCCCTATGCCGGTAGCTTTTTTGTCAGCACGCCCGTTGTTTCCCGTAAAGCCACGCTCGAACACTCTAGGCAGATCCTCGGGAGCTATGCCGATGCCCGTATCGTGTATCGACAAGATCTTTTCGGGCTTGATCGTTATCTCCACGCTGCCGTTTTTCGTGTACTTCAGCGCGTTAGAAATAAGCTGTTCGATCACGAACAACAGCCATTTTTCGTCGGTCAGCACCTCGGTTTCCGTCGGCTCGTATATCAGCTTTATCTTTCTGCGGATAAACTGCTGCGAAAACCTGCGGACTGCCTGCTTGATGATACCGTCAAGAGGATAATGACGTATTACGAAGTCGCTTGTGTCGCTGTCTAACCGTATATAGCAAAGCGCCATTTCGACGTATTGCTCGATCTTTTGAAGATATTCCGACAGCTCGCGGCTCTCCTCGGTGTCAAGCTCCCGAAGCGCGAGACTCATCGCTGTGATAGGCGTTTTTATCTGGTGCGTCCACATCGTGAAGTATGTCACCGCATCGTCATAGCGCTTGTCGGCGGCGGAGATAAGCGAGGTCTTTTCGGCGTGAAGCGTTTCGAGAAGCTGCTGATATCGCTGCTCGACCTCGTTGTCGCTTTCGGGCAAATGCTCAAGGGTGAGTAATATCTCATATTGCAGCTCACACAGCAGCTTGTACTTGCGGTAATAGCGCAGGAAGTCGCCCGCTGCCGCACCAGCGGTGATAACTCCGCAGATCGCTCCCGCGTAAATATACGCCATAACGGGTACTCCGTACAACGCCATAAACAGTACGAAAACCGCCGCGACCAGTAAGATCACGGCGATCACTCTTCGTCTGTAATATAAGAAGTTAAGTAAAAATCTCATTTTTTCCTTTTAAATACGGGTTCGGCACGCCTGCCCTTTTCGCGCTTCGCGCGCTCCTGCTCCGCTTTTTCCTGCGCCGCGCGCAGACGCTCCGCTTCGATCTGCTCAAGCTTGGACTTGCTTCTTTCCGCGATATCCAACAGCATAAGACGGTTGTTGAACGACGGCTTGTCGAGAACGATATCGAAAAGCGCGTTCAGAAGCTGCTCCGCTTCCGCGTCGCTGCTGACAAGGCGCTTGTCCAGCAGCTCGCGTTTGGTAATGGCAAGCTGACTGATATCGTAGCATTCATTCGTTTCTATTATTTCGTTGAGCGCGGCAAGGCTCGCACGGAGCTTTACAGTCATCTCGGGCTCGCTTTCGAACTGTCGTGCGCGGCTGTCGGCGATCTCGCATTGGAGCAGGTCGCGCAGATCGGTCGGACCAAGCTCGCGAATAAGTCCTTTAAGCTCTTTCCTATCCTCGGGGATACGCACGTCGTGATGATATATCAGCCAGCTTATCTCGTCCATCATATTCTTCGGGAACTCCAGCCGCCGCATGATTCCCTCCGCGAGCAGTCTGCCGCGCTCGGCGTGACCCTTGAAATGGCCGTGTCCGTCGCCGTCGATAAACATACAATCGGGTTTTCCGAGATCGTGGAACAGCATTGTAAAGCGTATCTCGGGTTCGGGAAGCGCGTATCCCACCGCTTTGCAGATATGCGTCCACACGTCGAAATCGTGATGCTTAGTAAGCTGTACAAGCCCTATGCACGGTTCAATCTCGGGGAGCACATACTTCAGTATGTCAGCGTTCTTTTCCAGTGCGCGCGCGGCGTATTTCCCCATGACTATCCTCGTCAGCTCCTCGCGTATAGAGGCGGCGTCGGCGTAGTCGAAGCACGCGACGTTCGCTCGCATACAGCTGCGGGTCTGCTCCTCGATCTCGTATTCGTCCTCAGAGCAGTAGCGTATTGCCTTTAAAAGCCGCGAGGGCTTTATCGTGAAGCTCTTTGACATATCGTATATCGTCTCGGCGGTCGGCTTGCCGCCTACCTTGACGTTTACTGTAACATTCTCGCCGATAGCCACGATCTGCTTTATCTCGCCCGTCAGCGCGCCTCTGCCGTCATACGGGTCAATAAGTCCCGCCTTCGGAGAGTACGCCATGGCGTTCATCGTGAACCCGCGCCGCGCGAGATCCGTTTCCAGATCCTCCGCATACATAACCCTGTTCCCGACCACTTCGCGGCGGTACGGCGACACCTGGATCACCATTCCCACTACCGTCACCAATATCTCTCCGCGCGGCATTCCCTCGTCGGATATTCGGTATTCACGGAACGCGAACATTATATCGTTTATCTCGGCGTTCGTGACTATATCATAATCCTGCGGCGAGTTGCCCAGAATAAGCTCGCGCACGCAAGCTCCGACAACATAAGCCTCAAATCCCGCGCTCTCAAGGCGTTCCAGAGCCTCGATAACGGGGGGCGGTAAAATAATCATATCCGTTCCTCCTTCATATAAAAGCAAGTTTCGCACCGGACGTACACCGCTGCGCTTCGTCCGCCCTACCACGGCGGCAATTCATCCGATGCACTACACTCCGTCGCTGCCTATTGCGAAACTTGCCATGCGCCGACCACGGCGCATCTAACATTTCTACACAATATCTCATAATAATTATACACCATTTCTCTTCGCAATTCAAGAGAATTTTACGACATAATTTTGTATAAAATGACTAATTGGTGAAAATTGCAAAAAATTTTTATAAAAGCACTTGCATTTTTGTGAATTATGTTATATAATATTAGTTAATGAGTATGCAGAATTCATACAAATTGTATTATTGCTGCACTTCAAAATCAAAAACCGGAGGTACTTTTCAAATGAAAACATTCAAAGCCGACAACATACGCAACGTTGTCTTAGCGGGTCACGGCGGCAGCGGCAAGACCGCCCTCGCGGAAGCCATGCTCTTCAAATGCGGATTAACCGACAGAATGGGAAACACCGCCGAAGGCAATACGGTATGCGATTTCGACGCGGAGGAGATCAAGCGTAAAATTTCGATAAACGCGTCCATTGCCAATATGACTTGGAACGATACCAAGATCAACGTTATCGACGCTCCCGGTCAGTTTGATTTTGTCGGAGGTCTGCACGAGGGTATCCGCGCGGCGGAGAGCGTTATCGTCACCGTAAACGGCAAGGACGGCGTGTGCCCCGGCACAATAAAATCCTATCAGCTCGCGGTCAAGAACAACAAGGCGTGTATGATGGCGGTCACTTGTATGGAGGTCGAGAACAGCGACTTTTACCGCGTATTTACGCAGATGAAGACCGTTTTTGGTCCGTCCGTCTGCCCTATCGTCGTTCCCTACGACAAGAACGGTCCCGTTGAGGCTTACATAAACCTCCTGACCATGAAAGCGTACAAGTACGATAAGAAGGGCGTTCCCACCGAGGTGGAGATGCCCGCGTCCGAGAACCGTATCGCGGGACTTCGCGCGGCAATGGCCGAGGCGGTCGCGGAGACCAACGAGGAATTTATGGACAAATTCTTCATGGAGGAGGAGTTCACGCAGGAGGAGCTTGTAAAGGGTATTCACGATGGCGTCGCGAGCGGAACGATCACCCCCGTGGTATGCTGCGCGAACGACATGCTCTCGGGCGTTGATATGCTGCTCGACGCGGTAACGAAAATGCTCCCTTCTCCAAACGAGAGAAAGCTCGAGATTATCGACGGCGAGCCCGCGGAATACGACGAAAACAAACCTTTCAAGGGTGTGGTATTCAAGACCGTTGCAGACCCGTTCGTAGGCAAGATAAGCTATGTAAAGGTAGTACAGGGCAAGCTTACCGCAAAGGCGGTTCCCGTTTCGACTTCGGGCACGGAGCTGCGTTTCGGCAAGCTCGTCACCGTCTGCGGCAAGAAACAGGACGAGGCTGCCGAGGTGTGGGCGGGCGATCTGTGCGCGGTGACGAAAATGGAAGCGAACACCGGCGACACGATCTGCGATCCTGCGGATACAAAGGCGCTTGCGGGTATGGAGTTCCCGAGGGCGTGTTATTTCAGAACGCTCAAGCTTATCCGCGGCGGCGACGAGGGCAAGCTCTCCACCGCGATAAAGCGTCTGCTGGAAGAGGACAGAACGCTCGAATACGTTCACAATCACGAGACGCACGAACGTCTGCTCGGCGGTCTGGGCGAGCAGCATCTGGACGTTACGGCGGCTAAGCTCAAGGCTAAATTCGGTCTCGATGTGGAAATGGTCGCGCCTAAGGTTGCGTACCGCGAGGCTATCAGGAAAAAGGTCACGATCGAGAGCAAGTACAAGAAGCAATCGGGCGGTCATGGTCAGTACGGTCACGTAAAGATCGAGTTCGAGCCGTACGAGGGCGACGATCTTGTATTCGAGGAGAAGATATTCGGCGGCTCCGTGCCCAAGAACTTCTTCCCCGCAATTGAAAAGGGCTTGCAGGAGGCAGCGGAGAAGGGCTCTATCGGCGGCTATCCCGTAGTACGCTTGAAAGCGACGCTGCTCGACGGAAGCTATCATCCCGTCGACAGCTCGGAAATGGCATTCAAGACCGCCGCGTCCATGGCGTTCAAGGATTGTATGAAGATTGCCGAGCCGTATCTGCTTGAGCCGATACAGAGCCTTAAGGTGCTTGTTCCGGACGATAAGCAGGGCGATGTTATGAGCGTACTCTCCAAGCGCCGCGGTTCCGTTCTCGGAATGAACAGTATGGGCGACGGAATGACTGAGCTTATCGCCGAGGCTCCCGAGGCGGAAATGCTGGACTTCGCGCTTGTGCTTCGTCAGATCACGCAGGGTCTCGGAGAATTCTCCGCTGAGTTCGCGAGATATGAAATGCTCGCGGCGGGTGCCGCTGTCAAGTGACAGACAACATTTTGTGAATTAAAACCGCTTTCAAGATCGGCGTTGAAATCCAACGTCGGTCTTGAATGTTTTGCACAGAAAATTTTCCGAAAATTATTGACATTTTCCGTAAAATATGTTATCCTATATATAGCGGTGTCGCATTGGCATTTTGTTGAGATGCGGTGGAGTTCCGCTGATTTTAATTTGTGAAAGAGGTTGACCAAGGTGGGTAAAGCAAAGAGTTCTATAAAAGGAAAAATTCTTATTGTCAGCCTGCTGCTTATGCTGGGGCTGGTAATCAACGTTACTGTCGGTATAATAGTTCAGTATGTTCAGACCGAAAAGAACGTCGGATCAATGCTCGGCGAAAGTTTGGACAGCAGTGTTACTCTTGTTGAAAGCGGGCTTAATAATATTACCATTCTGGTAATGGATCACGCGAACGATTACGAGTTCTGGAACGGTACCGCGGAGGAAAAAGCTGCTCACGCGCAGATGATCGCGTCGTATGACGATAATGTAAACAACTTGATTTTTATGGACAGCGACGGTACATTCCACAACGGCGAGATACCGCAGAGCATTATCTCGGCGTTGAACACCTCGCAGGTCGCTATGACTACTCCCGCGGACGCGAATTCCATGTTCTATCTCGGCGTTAAGAGGTCGGATGGCGGTATCCTCTGCTCGGAGATGAAGGCGAGCAAGCTCGGAACCATTCTCAGCGGAAGCGCGTGCGATACGTTCATTCTGAAAGGCGACGGTACGGTAATTGCTTCCGAGGTAAAGAACAATACACCCGTGACGAATTATTCGCAATACGTGCAGAAGTCCGGCGAACGCGCGGTCTACGTTACTCCGCAGGGCGAGTGGGGAAGTCTCCATTGCTTTGCTTCGTCGGCTATTGACGGCACGGACGGCTGGACGGTACTTATAAGCGCGAAGTCGGGCGATTACTATAACAGCATAGTTACCGCATTTTCCGTAAATATGGTTGTTATCATTATAATGATACTCCTGATTGTCTTGGTGAACGTCTTTATCGGAAGAAGCGTTATAAAGCCGCTGGAGACGGTTCGCGCGAAGATAGCGGAAATGTCTGAAGGTCATCTTTCGGGCAGCAGTATCCATATCCGCTCTAACGACGAGCTGGGCGAGCTTGCGGCAGCTGTCAACGAAATGGCGGAATACAATAACAATATTATCAGTGATATCCACTACTACGCTGAGGAGATTGCCAAAGAAAATCTTTGCGTAAAGCCCCGGGCGCAGTATGTGGGAGATTATATCCCCGTGAAAAAATCTCTCGAGAGTATTGTGGAATCCATGCGCGGGGTCGTTGAGAACGTTGAGAGCGCAGGCAGAGAGGTAAGCACCAGTTCCGCGCAGATGTCGGCTAACTCCGCGGTGCTGTCTCAGGCGGCTGCCGAAGAGGCGGATACCGTCTCGCAATTAAACGAGAGCCTGCACAGCGTTCACGATCAGATCAACAACAGCGCAGAAAAGGCGGCTCAGGCGCGCAGTATGACCGAGGAGACCGTTGCCTCCATGAACGAGGGCAGCGAGAAGATGTCGAGAATGCTTGACGCAATGCGCGAGATCAACACCACCTCCTCTCAGATAGCGAATATTATAAAGACCATTCAGGATATTTCGTTCCAGACGAATATTCTTTCTCTCAACGCGTCTATTGAGGCGGCGAGAGCGGGCGCGGCAGGCAAGGGTTTCGCGGTAGTCGCGGGTGAGGTAGGAAATCTCGCGAACAAGACCGCACAGGCTGCAAAATCCACCACAGGACTTATCGAGACCTCGCTGAAAGCAGTTGAGCACGGTACAGTCATCGCGAACGAGACCGCTGAAATGCTCGGTTTGATCGTCAGCAAGGCGGGCGAATCCGCAACGGTTGTTGAGGAGATCGCCGACGCGTCCACCAAACAGGCGGAATCTGTTAAGCAGGTGCTCGAGGGTATGAACAGCATCTCCTCGGCGGTTAACCAGATAAGCGTTTCCGCAAGAGAATGCGCGGACTCCTCCGAATTGCTTGCTACGCAGTCCGCTATGCTGCATGAAACCGTTGACAAGTTTGTTCTCGACAACAAATCCTCGTCCAAGGCTCCCGCGCCCGTTAAAACAATAAGTGCGCCCAAGCCCGCAAGCGTTCCCGCCTCGACTCCCAAGCCCGTTCAAAGCGTTTCCAAGCCTGCAACGAGCGCACCTAAGTCTACTGCAAAAAAGACTATCAGCTTGCCCGACGACGAGCCCGTAAAGGCAACGGCTCCCGCACCCAAGCCCGCGGCGAGCAAATCTAAGACCGTTGCGCCCAAAAAGACAATTAGTCTGCCCGATGACAAGCCCGCGGCTTCTAAGCCGGCACCCAAGGCAGCCACGAAGCCTGTTTCCGCTCCTGCGGCAAGACCCGCGTCGAAGCCTGTTATCAAGCTTGATGACGATGAGGGCGCGGCATACGCGCCGACAGGAAACGTAATCAACAAGGCGACTATGCAGCCCGTAAAGCGCACTATCCGTATGGATAACGATAAATATTAAAATATTCCCGCTGTCGGCGACGGCAGCGGGATTTTTGCAAATAATAATATTTCAGGAGGAAAACTATGAGCGTTGAATGTAAAGAATTCGGTTATTGGCAAGGCTACCGCTGCCATTTGATAACCTTGAAAAACAAGAACGGCTTTAGCGCGTCGTTTACCGATTTCGGTGCGGCTATACAGTCGCTGTACGTCCCCGACAGGGACGGCAAAGCCGCGGACGTGGTTCTGGGCTATGATACGCTGGAGGAATACGTCAAGGGCGGTTCTACTCACGGCGCGACGGTCGGACGTTACGCAAACAGGATTGGCGGCGCGAAATTCACACTGAACGGCACGGAATACAAGCTTACCGTGAATGATAACGGAAACTCCCTGCACGGCGGCAAGTTCGGCTACAACAAGCGACTGTGGACTATCGACAGCACAAACGACGGCGACGAGCCCTCGGTGACGTTTGGGCTGACAAGTCCCGACGGCGAGGAGCATTTCCCGGGCACCGTAAAGATCAAGGTTTGCTTCACGCTGCTGAAAAACGGATTGAGCATTTGCTACAGCGCGGTCTCCGACAAGGACACGATATTCAACCTTACCAATCACTCGTATTTCAACCTTAAGGGCGAGGGAAGCGGCGATATCAAGGATCATATCGTACAGATAAACGCGCCTAAATACACTCCCGTTGACAATGTGCTTATACCCACGGGCGTTATGGCGTATGTTACGGGTACGACGTTCGACTTCCAAAGCCCCAAGCGCATAGGCGAGGATATGGATAACGGCCGTCTCCCCGACGGATACGATCACAATTTCGTGCTCGGTGATGACAAGAAGATGCGCACCGCCGCAGTAGTAAGCGAGCCGTCCACCGGTCGTGTGATGACCGTCTGCACCGACAAGCCCGCTATCCAGTTTTATATTGGAATAGGTTTGAACGGTGAAAGCGGCAAGAGCGGTCACAAGTACGACAAGTATGCGGGACTGTGTCTTGAAAGTCAGTTCTGCCCCGATTCGCCGAATAAGCCGCAGTTCGGAAACTGCGTGCTCAAGGCGGGCGAGGAATACCGATACACCACATCCTATACATTCTCTGCCGAATAAACAGTATTGCGCTCCTTTAATTGGGGCGCTTTTTTTCGGTTTTCCCTTGACAAATCATCGCGGTTATATTATACTATAAGAAATTTATTATTTCGGAGGATATTATGAAACAGTCATTAAACGGAAAATGGCGTCTTTTCAATTCAAAATATGACATTACAGCGTCTGTTCCCGGGTCGCTGTGTGATTTGCTGCTGGAGCAGGGACTTATTGACGATCCGTATTACCGCAATAACGAATACAAAACGCTCCCGCTGTTCGACGAGGGCTGCACATACGAATGCACTTTCGACCTTGACGGAGAACTGAGCGGCGCGGACAAGGTGCTGCTGCGGTTTTACGGTATCGACACGCTGTCCGAGGTCACGCTCAACGGCTCGCCGATACTTACGACCGACAATATGCACCGCGAGTACACCTGCGATATCACGGAGCTTATGCGCGCGGAGGGCAATACGCTCACCGTGAAGATCGCTTCGCCGACCGTGTACATAACCGATAAGAATGCGGAAACCCCTATCTGGGGCGTAGCGTCAACGATGGCGGGCTATCCGCATATCCGTAAGGCGCATTATATGTATGGCTGGGATTGGGGAATTTAACATATTTAAGGATACCAAGATGAACTCGCATTATAACAGCATTGCTTAATAACAA
>CANDVA010000003.1 GCA_947389015.1 uncultured Clostridia bacterium
AGAACGCGAAGTTTACGCTGTCCTTGGTTCTTGCACCTGTCTGGAGAGTGAGGTTGTCGGTGTAAGTAAGAACGCCAGTGGAGTTCTTGAAGCTGTTAGCTTCGGAAACGCCGGGAGTGGTAACCTGTGTAAGCATAGTTGCAGCCTTGGGAGTTGCAACGGAGTGAACGGACAGATCCTTCATATCAGCAAAGTTGAAAGCGTCAACATTAGCACTGAATGTTACAGTACCATCTGCGCCATCTTTAGGTTCACCTGTTTTTGCAGAAGTTTTAGCAGTAAAGGTAACAGTAATAGCGTTACCATTAGCAGCAGCACCAGGAGTTGCTACTGTCAAACCATAATCAGCCAACTGTGCATCGGTAATTGTACCAGTCAACCCAGCAGTTCCCGTTATAGCCCAATTACCGCCGCCGTCAGATGTGAAAATAACGGTCGAATCACCTGCATCTTCAGCAGTTTTTGTAGCGTCGGTTATCTTACCTGCAAGCGTAGCTGTATCAACAGTTGTCGTGCCAACATTATTGTGTGCATTAACTGCAGAAGTAGCAGCCTGAGCAGGAACATCAGCAGTAATGGTGCCTGCTGTCAATGTACCAAGGGTAAGTTTAGTACCAGCAGCAGTTTTATACTCAATCTTGTTATCGGTAACGGTAATCTTTGTAGGATTAGCATCCTGTGCCCAGTAACCGGGGTTCTTAAGTTTCGCGTCTACAGCATTTGCCGCCTTTTTAGCAGCAACTGTTATAGCCTCACCATCAGCATAAGTAACAGTGAATTCAGCGTTATCAAGAGCAGTAAGAGCCTCTTCAAGATCAGCGTTCATCGCTCCATCGGTAATGCTGTCATCAAGCTTAATCGAAATCTTGTCAGTCAAGTCGGCAGCTGTGATAGCTGTACCGGTGATCTTAAATGCCTTAGTAGTTCCGCCATAGTCCTCATCAAGACCAATATTCTTGGGAGCATAGGTCTTCTGAGCGGAGTTCTCAAATTTGATCGTAACGGTATCGCCCTTCTTAACAGGGGTCATCTCGTCGAAAATAGCGTTGGTAACAACGATATCTTCACCGGTCATCGGGTCTTTGCCCGCTATAACCTCAAAGCCGCCCTTGCCGCTTGCGTCTGCTCTGTCAACGGGACGAGCTTCGAGACGTGCCGCGTTAGCGCCCTTAACGATTTCGTCGTTCTTATCGGTTACGGTGTCGGCAACCCAGCGCTCGCCGTCGTACATAAAGGTAACGTTCAGTGTCTGCTCGTCGGCAACATCAACGCCGACAGCGTCCCAAACAGCATCAGCCTTTACCTTATCATAATTAGCCTGATCAACGATCGTGTGCTCCTGATCTGCGCTGATATCGGTAGCCTGCTTAGCTACAACGGTCTCGGTCAGACCCTCTGCATATCTGAACTCACCATTCTTAGCAACAGTACCGTCAGCCATAACGCCGCCGTTGAGAACAACAGTGCCGTTGAAGTCGGTATCGGCGATCTGGTTCAGCTCGTCGTTGAGCTGATCGAACTCGAGCTGGATAGCAGCACGGTCGGTCGCGTTATCGTAAGTACCGTTAGCGGACTCAACAGCCAGCTCCTTCATTCTCTGCAGAATGGAGTGTGTCTCCTGAGCAGCACCCTCATAGGTCTGGATCATGTTGATACCGTCCTGAGAGTTACGAACTGCCTGGTTCAAGCCCTTGATCTGGGATCTCATCTTCTCGGAGATCGCGAGACCTGCAGCGTCGTCGCCCGCGCGGTTGATACGGTAGCCGGAAGCGAGCTTCTCGGAAGCCTTCTTAAGGCCTGCTACGTTAGCGTTCAGTCTGTTGTACGCGTTGATCGCGTTCATGTTGTGTTGTACTTGTGTCATCTCTGAAAATAATACAAAAATTAGTAAAGATAACTAAAATATTGCACAAAAATCAACCCGATAAGTAAAAGAAGTTGTGTAAGTATACAATATATTTCACACATGAGGCAAAAACTGTTCAAAATTATCTTGACAAATTATGTCAAATAAGTAATAATAAAAGAGAAAGGGGGACTGATTATGTCAAAAATCAGCATAGTAACGCCGAAAATTACCGCGCGGACAAAACGCGTAGCGGCGTATGCGCGCGTCTCAACGGAGGACGAGTGCATGGTAAATTCGCTTGCCGCCCAGACAAGCTGGTTCAGCGGACTTATCCGCAATACGCCCGATTGGGAATTCGCTGGCGTTTATTCCGACGAGGGTATCTCGGGCACGTCGGAAAAGCGCCGCAAGGGCTTTGCCCGAATGCTGGAGGATTGCGAACAGGGGAAGATCGACATTATCCTCACAAAGTCGATCTCGCGTTTCGCGCGCAACACCGTGACCCTCCTCGAGACCGTCCGCCGCCTGAAAAGCATAGGCGTGGAGGTGCGCTTCGAGCGCGAGAACCTTAGCACGTTCGACTCGTCGGGCGAGCTTATGCTCACGGTGCTTACGTCGTTCGCGCAGGAGGAGAGCCGAAGCACGTCGGAAAACGTCAAGTGGGGAATTCGCCGCGGCTTTGAGGCAGGTCAGATGAACGCGTTCGTGCTTTACGGTTACCGTTCGGTCAACGGTCAATTGCGGGTAGTTCCCGAGGAGGCGGCGGTCGTCCGCTTGATATTCGAGAACTATCTGAACGGCTTTACCGCCGCAAAAACGGAAAAGCAGCTTGAGGAAATGGGGGTAAAGTCCTATCGCGGCAAGCACTTCTCCAAGGACGCGATACGCAAGATACTCAAGCAGGAGAAATACACGGGCAACGCAATGCTTCAGAAGTATTACATTGAGAACCACATCACCCACCGAAAGCGAAAAAACCGCGGCGAGCTCCCGAAGTATTTCGTCGAGAATTCCCACGAGCCGATAATCTCCGTCGAGATTTTCGAGCGTGTTCAGCAGGAGATAAAACGCCGCCGCGAGCAGGGGATATTCGCAAGCGGAGCGGTCGAGACCAATTGCTTCACAAGCAAGATACGCTGCGGTCTGTGCGGAAAAAATTACCGCCGTCACAAGCGGACAAGCAAAAACGGCACGGAGACGGTGCGCTGGCGCTGCTCGCTCAAAAAGACGTGCGGCTGTAACGCGTGTATCGGCGAGGATATCCCCGAGGACGACCTGAAATACGCCTGCGCGCTTGCAATGGGCAGAGAAGAATTTGACGAAGAGGAATTCCGCGAGAATGTAACGGGGATATCGGTAACGCGCGGCAGCGTGCTCGAGTTTACCCTCGCGGACAAAAGACGGCTGATAATAAATTGGAGGTGCTTATAATGGACGAGAGAAAAATAACGATAATTCCCGCGCATAAGGAAATGCCCTCGGAGTTCGACCCCGCGGCGCTCAGGCGCAAGGTGGCGGGCTACGCGAGAGTATCCACTGAGTTCGAGGAGCAGCAGACGAGCTACGCCGCGCAGATAGAATATTACACGCGCTACATAACGAGCCGCTGCGATTGGGAGCTTGTCGGCATATATACGGACGAGGGAATATCCGCGACAAACACGCGCCGCCGCGACGGCTTCAACCGAATGATACAAGACGCGCTCGACGGACGTATCGACCTGATAATCACAAAATCCGTAAGCCGTTTCGCGCGAAACACGGTAGACTGCCTTTCCACGATACGAACCCTAAAAGACAGGGGAATAGAGGTCTATTTCGAGAAAGAGAATATACACACCCTTGACAGCAAGGGCGAACTTTTGATAACGATAATGTCCAGCCTAGCGCAGGAGGAGAGCCGCAGTATCTCGGAAAACGTCACATGGGGGCATAGAAAGCGTTTCGCCGAGGGAAAATTCAGTCTCGCGTACAGCAGATTTCTCGGCTACGATATGGGAATGGTCGTAAACGCCGGAGAGGCGGAGATAGTGCGGCTGATATACAGTCTTTATCTGCAAGGCTTTTCCGATTATTATATAGCGGGCTACCTCACCAACTGCGGATACGCTACCCCCTACAATAAGCCGAAATGGTGCGTATCAACAGTGCGGAGCATTCTGCGGAACGAGAAATACAAGGGCGACGCATTGCTGCAAAAGGTATTCACGGTCGATTACCTCACCAAAAAGAAAAAGAAGAACGAGGGAGAGGTGCCGCAGTATTACGTCAAGGGAAGTCACGAGGCGATAATCCCCCCGCTCGTTTTCGACAAGGCGCAGCAGGAAAGAAACCGCCGCGCGGAGCTGCTTAAAGAAACAACGCTTGGACGTTACAGCGGACTGAGCATTTTCTCTACAAGAATAAAATGCGGAGAGTGCGGATGCTGGTACGGACCGAAAACATGGCACGCTGGCACGCCGTATCAGAAAACGGTATTTCAGTGCAATCACAAATACAAGGGCACACATATATGCCGCTCGCCGAACCTGTTCGAGTACAGCGTAAAAACCTTATTTGTCAAGGCGGCACATCTGAGCGAGTGGAACGAGGAGTTCTGGTGCGACTTCGTAGACCACATAACGGCGTACCAAAGCGGAAAGATAATCTTTCTGTTCAAGAACGGAAAAGAAACTGAGCTGGAGCTGAAATAACCGAAATAATGTATTATAATAGTATAATTGAACGCGTTCTTGGACATATCGTCCGAGGGCATTTTTATTATACGGATAAAATAAACCCCGAGTGAAAAAGGGGAATTCACTCGGGGCAGATATTTGATTTATGATCGGATCAAAAGCGATTACTTCTTATTCGCGATAGCCGCCTGAGCCGCCGCAAGTCTTGCGATCGGAACACGGAACGGCGAGCAGGAAACGTAAGTCAGACCGATCTTGTGGCAGAACTCAACGGACGAAGGATCGCCGCCGTGCTCGCCGCAGATGCCGACGTGCATATCGGGTCTGGTCTTCTTGCCCAGTGTGATAGCCATTTCCATCAGCTTGCCGACGCCTGTCTGGTCGAGCTTTGCGAACGGATCGTTCTCGAAGATCTTAGCGTCGTAGTAAGCGTTCAGGAACTTGCCCGCGTCGTCGCGCGAGAAGCCGTAGGTCATCTGTGTCAGGTCGTTTGTACCGAAGCAGAAGAACTCGGCCTCCTTGGCGATCTCGTCGGCGGTGAGAGCCGCGCGCGGGATCTCGATCATGGTGCCTACCTCGTACTTCATGTTAGAGCCGGCAGCCTTGATCTCCTCGTCGGCAACCTCGACAACTACGTTCTTAACGTACTTCAGCTCCTTGATGTCGCCGATAAGCGGGATCATGATCTCGGGAACGATATTCCAGTCTGCGTGCTTCTTCTGAACGTTGATAGCAGCGCGGATAACCGCCCTTGTCTGCATCTTCGCGATTTCGGGGTAAGTTACAGCCAAGCGGCAGCCTCTGTGACCCATCATCGGGTTGAACTCGTGCAGACTTGCGATAATGGTCTTGATCTGCTCGACGGTCTTGCCCTGAGCGTCAGCCAGCTTCTTGATATCGGCTTCTTCCGTGGGAACGAACTCGTGCAGAGGCGGGTCAAGGAAACGAATGGTAACGGGGCAGCCCTCCAGAGCCTCGTACAGCTGCTCGAAGTCGCTCTGCTGATACGGGAGTATCTTGTCGAGAGCCTTCTCGCGCTCCTCAACGGTATCGGAGCAGATCATCTCACGGAACGCCGCGATTCTGTCCTCCGCGAAGAACATATGCTCGGTACGGCACAGACCGATACCCTCCGCGCCCAGCTCGCGCGCTTTCTTTGCGTCGGCGGGAGTATCCGCGTTGGTGCGAACCTTCAGTACTCTGTACTTGTCAGCCCAAGCCATGATACGACCGAATTCGCCCGCGATAGTAGCGTCAACGGTCGGGATAATACCGTCGTAAATGTTACCGGTAGAACCGTCGATGGAAATCGGGTCGCCCTCGCCGTAGGTCTTGCCCGCAAGCGTGAACTTTTTGTTAGCCTCGTCCATAGCGATGTCGCCGCAGCCCGATACGCAGCAGGTGCCCATACCGCGCGCAACAACGGCAGCGTGAGAGGTCATACCGCCGCGAACCGTCAGGATACCCTGAGCCGCTTTCATACCGGTGATATCCTCGGGAGAAGTTTCCAGACGAACCAGAACTACCTTTTCGCCGCGGGACTTCCACTCAACAGCGTCCTCTGCGGAGAATACGATCTTACCGCAGGCAGCTCCGGGAGAAGCGCCCAGACCCTTTCCAACGGGCTTTGCAGCCTTAAGAGCGGCAGCGTCGAACTGCGGGTGCAGCAGAGTGTCGAGGTTACGCGGGTCGATCATCGCGACAGCTTCTTCCTCGGTCCTCATGCCCTCGTCAACGAGGTCGCACGCGATCTTCAGAGCAGCCTGCGCGGTTCTCTTACCGTTACGTGTCTGAAGCATATAGAGCTTACCGTGCTCAACGGTGAACTCCATATCCTGCATATCGCGGTAGTGTTCTTCGAGCTTTGCGCAAACGTCCTTGAACTGAGCGAACGCCTCGGGGAACTTCTGCTCCATCTCGTTGATGTGCATAGGAGTACGAACGCCCGCAACAACGTCCTCGCCCTGCGCGTTGGTCAAAAACTCGCCGAACAGACCCTTAGCGCCGGTAGCGGGATCGCGCGTGAACGCAACGCCCGTGCCGCAGTCGTCGCCCATGTTGCCGAACGCCATTGACTGTACGTTGACCGCGGTACCCCAGCTGTACGGGATATCATTGTCGCGGCGGTATACGTTCGCTCTGGGGTTGTCCCATGAACGGAATACTGCCTTGATAGCGCCCATAAGCTGCTGCTTGGGATCGGACGGGAAGTCCTCGCCGATCTTGGACTTATATTCAGCCTTAAACTGCTCAGCCAGCTCCTTGAGATCCTCGGCGGTAAGCTCGATATCCTGCTTTACGCCGCGCTTTTCCTTCATCTCGTCGATAAGCTGTTCGAAGTATTTCTTGCCGACCTCCATAACGACGTCGGAGTACATCTGAATAAATCTTCTGTAGCAGTCGTAAGCCCAGCGGGGATTGCCGGACTGCTTTGCCATAACCTCTACGACGGTCTCGTTAAGACCGAGGTTAAGAATAGTGTCCATCATACCGGGCATGGAAGCGCGCGCGCCGGAACGAACGGAAACGAGCAGCGGGTTTTCGCTGTCGCCGAACTTCTTGCCTGTTATACCCTCCATCTTAACGATATACTCGTTGATCTCCGCCATTATCTCGTCGTTGATCTGTCTGCCGTCCTCGTAGTACTGAGTACAAGCCTCGGTGGTGATGGTAAAGCCCTGAGGTACGGGCATACCGATGTTGGTCATTTCGGCAAGGTTAGCGCCCTTACCGCCGAGCAGCTCGCGCATATTCGCGTTTCCCTCGGAAAACAGATAACAATACTTCTTAGCCATTGGAATATTCCTCCTGATTTTTAAATTAACACTCCGAGCCGTGCACGGTTCTCAAAGCGCCATTTTGACGACCGCGGTTATCGCAGTCACTGTCTAACTACTATTATAACAGAAAACGGAAAAAATTGCTATATGTTTTTTGAAATTTTTTCGATTTTTTTACAAATTATACAACACCTTTAATCATAACAGTCACAAAAACCGCATTTTTATGCACTTTTCGGTCATTAAAACACTTTCGAGGATAACGAAAAAACCGCCCTGAGAGAAGCTTTTCTTGGAGCGGAAAAAAAACGGCGCACCCCGAACGGAGAGCGCCAAAAAACTTGGAAGATTTATTTTTTCTATTGAGCACGTTCCGTGCTCTTTTAGTAATTATATCACACTTTTTTTGATTTGTCAAGTATTTTAATCGTTTTTGTCAAATAATATATCAAAAAAAGATGTACAAACTTCTATACAATAAATGATAAGATTATATCATAAAAAACAATATAAAAGGAGGACGGTATGGATTACAATCTTTGTCAGCGTATAGGCGAGGTAAGAACGCAGTTCGGAATGACGCAGACCGAGCTTGCAAAACGGCTCGGAGTTACCCGCAGCTCCGTAAACGCGTGGGAGCTGGGCTTCGCGACCCCGCAGTTAAAGCATGTAGTGGAGATTGCAAAGATATTCGGTACTACGGTGGACGGAATATTAAACGTTTCACCAAAGGTCGTAGTTGATATAAGCGACCTGTCCGAAAAGGAGCGGCAAGCGGTTTTCGATATAGTAGACTGCCTGAAAGCACAGCATCAAGAAAATATATGATACGAATGCCGTTTTACGAAAAAAGCCGCCTCGAAGAGGTGCGCTTCGGGGCGGCGGTGATAAGGTAAACGGCGAATGCTGCAACAGCCGTTTGCTGCGGAGTATCGGTCTTTGTGACAAATGCATCCGTTACATGACACGTCACATCACAATACTCCCCATTAACATTATAACACAATAGTTGCTGTTTGTCAATATCTATTGTTGGTTTTTTATTTCTTTAGAATAGGTTATACTATTACTAAAGGAGTGGTAATATGGACGCAAACAGCGAATTCGTAGGACAAAGGATAACCGACACAAGGAAACGCCGCGGCTACTCGCGCGAAAAGCTTGCGGAAAAGGCGGATATCTCCGTGCAGTTTCTTGCCGACATCGAAAAAGGGCGCAAATCAATGACGGTAAACACTCTGCGCCGCATAGCCGCCGCCCTGAGCGTGACCACCGATTACATCGTAAACGGTACGGAAACCTCGGAGACCGACCGCGTCACCGCCATGCTCGCCTCGCTTAACGCCTATCACAGGACGCAGGCGGAAAAGCTGCTCGCGGTGTTCGTCGAGACAATAAACCAAAAATAACCGTTTCCCCACAACCGCGAAAAAAATCAAAAAAAGTACTTGACAAACCTGGAAAGCTGTGATATAATATATAAGTCGCCGAGGATTTGGCGGCAGTACGCTGGTGTAGCTCAGTTGGTAGAGCAGCTGATTTGTAATCAGCAGGTCAGGGGTTCGAGTCCGTTCACCAGCTCCAAATAATATGGGCGTGTTCCCGAGTGGCCAAAGGGGGCAGACTGTAAATCTGTTGCGTTTCGCTTCGGTGGTCCGAATCCACCCGCGCCCACCAGCGCCGAGTTGGCGCTCTTAATCCCAATGAAGTCTTTCATTGGGATTGTTTTTTTCTCTGTAAGGTTTATGTAACTTTTTTATCAGAACATAACACAAGCCGCATTATAGAGCCGCTTGAGATTTGTGAGGCTTTTTGGGATTGTACGTCTCATTATATGCTTCTCGAGTGCTGAAACGGTAATTTTAAAGCACGCCCTGTTTTGTGGGCGAGTTTTTTTTTTCTGACACGCGAAGATAAATACGATTACAATTTTTCAAGGGGTTTTAATAATGAATTTAAAAGAAATAATTGACAGTAACTTTAGGGGAAACATATATGTTGTTCAAGATGATAAAATTCTATGTGAAAATGTAACCGGATTTGCTGATTTGCCTAATGAGGTTCCTAATTCATTGGAAACAAAATTTGCAAGCGCGTCGGCAGGAAAAGTATTTGTTGCAGTAGGAATATTGCAGATGATTGAACAAGAAAAAATAAAGTTTGATGATACATTAGAAATGCTGTTGGATATTCCGTTAAATGACATTGATAAAGACGTTACGGTCAGACAGCTTTTGAACCATACATCGGGTGTTCCGGATTATTTTGATGAAAGCGTTATGGACGAATATGAAGAATTATGGGTCGATTATCCTAATTATAAAATCAGGCATAACAGCGATTTACTTCCGTTATTTATAAATAAGCCTATGATGTACCCCAAAGGAGAAAGATTTCAATATAATAATTCAGGGTATGTATTACTTGCAATGATCATAGAAAAAGTTTCGGGAATGTTTTTTGATCAATACCTTAAAAAGAATGTTTTTGATGTGTGCGGTATGAAATCAACGGGTTATTATGAACTGGACAGGCTGCTGGCAAAATGTGCCGATAATTATATTTATTGTAATGACACAAATGATTATCGCACAAATATATTTTCTGTTGATGTAAAGGACACCGGCGCAGGCGGGGCATTTATAACGGTCAAAGATATTGTTTGTTTTTGGACTGATTTACTTGAGGGAAATTTGATCTCAAAAGCACTTGTTTCTGAAATGCTTAGCAAGCAGAGCGGCGACGGGGCCGATCCTGAAGAAGGGTATTACGGCTACGGTGTGTGGATAATTGATAACCCCAAAGGTAAAGATTTTGCGTATTTTCAAGGCTGTGATCCAGGAGCGAGCTTTATATCGGAATATAATCCGAATAACGGTATAATTTCTGTTTTGGTGAGCAATTATGGCGATAATGTTTGGAGGATAATGAGAAAAATAAGAGAACGATTATATTAGACTTTATTGGATAACGGGGAATTATTGTATGACACAGCCCAAAATTTGGACATCCAATTCCCATTGAAACGCTGATTTTACTGGTGTGTTTTCTCTGTAAGGTTTTTAAAGGACTTCACGGTTTAATAAACGCTCCATAGCTTGCGTCATTTTTGCGCTGTGCCGCTCTTTCCGGACAGCCGATATGTAAAAAAATAACATTGCCGCGGCTCGGGGTATTGACCGCGGCAATGTTTTATGCTATAATAAAGTTAATATATGCGCAAAAACTAAAACCGTACCGTTGAAAGGAAGATGCAGCTATGAGATATATAGGATACGTTCGGCTGATCGCTGCCGTATTGACTGCGGCGCTGTTATTAACTTTGCATATCCCCGTAACGGCAAAGGCGGCATCGTCCGAGATCATTCAGTCGGGTTATTCGGCGATGCTGTACAACAATTCCAACGGCCTGCCCACTTCCGAGGCGAACGCGATAGTTCAGTCGGACAACGGCTTTATCTATATCGGAAGTTACAGCGGGCTTATTCGCTACGACGGCGTAAATTTTACGCGCTTCGACTCCTCCACGGGAATAACCAGCGTGGTGAGCCTGTTCGTCGACAGCCGTTCCCGTCTCTGGGTCGGTACCAACGACAGCGGCATAGCGCTTTACGAGAACGGCGAATTCACCTTTTTCAACAAGAGCGCGGGCTTGACCTCGCTCTCCATTCGCTCGATAACCGAGGATAAAGCCGGCAATATAGTTTTCGGCACGACCGAGGGATTAGCCTATATCGACAATGAAAATTCCCTGCATATGCTGGGCGATTCGGCTATCGAGACCAAGTACTTGAAGCAGATGACCCGCAGCGCGGACGGCGCGATATACGGCTGTACTCTTGACGGCATATGCTTTCGTCTCGAGGACCTTAAAATAACCCATTCGTTTGAGCTCGGCGCGGGTCGCGCGACCTGTATCACGCCCGACCCCGACGACCCCGACACGGTATGGATAGGCACCGACGAGTCCTCGGTAGTGTGCGGCAGCCTCTCGGGGAATATGATCAACGCTTCGTCGTTCTCCGTACTGCCCAACGTCAATATCAACAGCGTGTGCGCGGACAGCGGCGAGTTCTGGATATGCTCCGACAACGGCATAGGCGTTCTCGACAGAAACGGCGGCTACACCGCTATGGATATGCTTCCGATGAATAATTCCGTCGAGGATATGATGACGGATTACGAGGGCAACAGGTGGTTCGTTTCCTCCCGTCTCGGCGTTATGAAGGTAGTCCGCAATGAGTTTGACGATATCAGCCGCGCGGCGGGTCTCGACAACCGCGTAGTAAACACGACCTGTCTTTACGGCGGCGACCTGTACATAGGCACCGACACGGGGCTTCTGGTGGTCGACAGCGGCTACAGGAAAAAGACCACCCGCCTTACCGAGCTGCTGGAGGGCATTCGCATACGCTGCATCAAAACCGACAGCCAAAACCGTCTCTGGCTTTGCACTTACAGCGAAAAGGGCTTGATATGCTATTCGGGCGGCGAGGACTGCGCCTATTATAATACGCATACGGGCTTGAAGTCCGACCGCGTACGCGCGATGACCGAGCTTTCCGACGGGACGGTAGCCGCCGCGACGAGCGCGGGAGTGGCGTTTATCAAGGACGGCAGAATAACGGGACATTTCGGCGAGGAAAACGGCATAGGCAACACCGAGATACTTACCGTCTGCGAAGGTGAAAACAACGAGATATATCTCGGCAGCGACGGAGGCGGTATCTTCGTTGTGGACCGCGGCGGCGTAATAAATCATTTCGGTCTCGAGGACGGACTTCGCTCCGAAGTTATAATGCGCATCAAAAAAGACCCGTCACGGAGCGGCTACTGGGTAATAACGGGCAACTCTCTCGCGTATATGGAGAACAACACCGTCCGCACTCTGAGCAACTTCCCGTATTCCAATAACTTCGACCTGTTCTTTGATAATATCGGCAGGGTATGGATACTCAGCAGCAGCGGCATTTACGCCGTAAGTATTGATAATCTACTCGCGGGGGGCGAGATAGAATATTCATTTTATGATGTTAAATGCGGTCTGCCCAGCGTTGCAACCGCCAACTCGCGCAGCTGCCTGTCCGACGACGGTATGCTGTACATAGCGGGAATGACGGGCGTTTCCGCGATAAATATCAACAAGGAGCAGACGGACCGCGGCGATATGAAGCTTTCCGTTCCGTTTGTCGAGCTGGACGACAAGATCGTACCGGTAAAGGACGGCGAGACCGTAACCATCCCCGCGGACTGCAAGCGTCTTACGATATACGGCTACGCCCTGACGTTCGGGCTGTCCAACCCCCGCCTTTCGTACACTCTCGAGGGCTTTGACGACCGCAAGATATCCGTATCCCGACAGGATATGCAGCCCGTCAGCTATACCAACCTCGACCACGGCGAATATACCTTTCATCTTGCTGTCATCAATACCATGACGGGAAATGAGACTCGCTCTATTTCCGTAAATTTCATAAAGAAAAAAGCGTTTTTCGAGGAGATATGGTTCTGGGGACTTATGGCACTCCTCGCGGTAGCCGCGGCGCTTACGGCGCTGCTCCTGCACTCGCGCATCAAGAACCGCCGCCTTATCAGAAAGCAGGAGGAAAACCGCATTTTTATGAACCAGATCATAAGAGCGTTTGCGAAGTGTATCGACTTCAAGGACAAATACACCAACGGTCACTCCTTCCGTGTCGCGAAATACGCCGCGCTGATAGCCGAGAAAATGGGGTATATCGGACAGCAGGTGACGGATATCTACAATATCGGACTTCTCCACGATATAGGCAAGATCGCCGTACCCGACAGTATTCTCGGCAAACCCGGCAGGCTCACCAAGGAGGAGTTCGAGATAATCAGCAAACACCCCGAGCACGGTTATAAGATACTGAAGGAGATCGAGATACGCCCCGAGCTTGCGATAGGCGCGGGCTATCACCACGAGCACATAGACGGCACGGGTTACCCGTTCGGCAAAAAAGGCGGCGAGATCCCCGAGGTAGCGCAGATAATCGCGGTAGCCGACACGTTTGACGCGATGAATTCCACGCGCCCCTACCGCAAGCAGATGAAAATGGAGGATATAATCAACGAAATGCGCCGCATAGCGGGAACGCAGTTAAACGCGGATATCGTCGACGTATTCCTCGAGATAGTTTCCGAGGGTCATATCGACGACGATATCGCTCTCGCCGACATAGTCCTCCCCGACGAGCCCGAGGAACAACCCGCCGAAACGGCAAGCAATTAAGATATGCTTCAAGAGCCCGTCCTCAAACGGGCTCTTGAATTGTTATCCAAATTATGTTATAATAAATACAATTAAAGTAATTACTTTCAAAGGTGTGATCAAATGAAAAACAAAAGAATTTGGAACGGCAAAAAATTGCTCTTTTTTATATTAATTATGATTATAATTTTAAGTGTTGCTGCTTGCAAGTCAAGAGAGCTTTCAACTAATCCGACAGCATATTATATTGTTTATAGCGGTCTTAGTGATAATAAGGGCAGAATTGAAGGAATTGATGCAGATGGAAATCCCACTGTCATACACGACATTGAAGCGATAAATATTTCCAAGAGTGCTCTGGTCGGAGAGGAATTTGTTGCGGGAGGACATCGCGCAAATAACCACTTGATTATTCAGCAAGATGGTAGTTTTGAGGAATTTTACTTGTTAGATAATCCGCAATATTCCGGAGTATGGAGCATTACACTGGACAATAATAACATTGTTTCTGTCATGAATGGTAATGTTGATAAAGAGAAAAATATGTATCTTAACTTACTTGTAATTGAAGACAGGAGCCGAAATGTTCTTGTGAAGGAGGAAATAGGCATAACCTCCAACGCTTTGTTGACTGATGGTGATTATTTGTATATGGGAGGCTGTTTTTGGCAGTATGATGCAAATCCTATTTATTGTGGAGCCTCGGTTGCAAAGTACAATATGAAAACGGGTGAATATGAAGAAAAACATTTCCCCTACGATGAAAATATAGTGGCAACAGACTATAAATTTTTGACCGAACGCGGCGATTATCTTTATGGTATTCTTAATGAAAGCCTGATGGATAAGGATATAGTAGACCGCCAAAATAAAATTGACATCATTGATAAAGAAACGCTCGAACGTGTCGGTATCATAACATTTGACAAGAAAATTAGCGAGATGTGTTTTGTTGACGAAGATTTATATATTGTCATTGGGGATAAACTTTGCAAATATGATGTGGAAACACGGAACACAGAAGAACTATATACCTTCCCCGAAAATACAAATGTTGAAAGTTCGCACATGAGAAACGGTCATATATATTATAGCGCAAGATATTTTCCCGCTTCCAAAGAGGGGAATATGTGGAATATTGGCTATATTATTGACTTTAACATCAATGATAAAAGTACAAAACAAACTCCGCTTACAACCGATGCTAAGAACATAGAAAGCATGGTATTTTTTCCGGTTGTCGGTTCGTAAAATACAGGGTAGCTGTTATAATTTAGTCACCCTGTATACTTCATTCGGAGTTTTAACGAAGAATATGAAAAATTGAATATTAGCAACACCGATCTGAAAAGGGAGTCCGCAAACAGGCTCTTGACTTTTTTCCAAAATTATGTTATAATAAATACAATTATCAGAGTAAGGGTGTGATCGTTTTGGAGCAAGAGGTTTTTGAATGGAAGGAAGAATACGAGATTGGCGTCGCCGAGATAGACAGGGCGCATAAACAGCTTTTTTCGATAGTCAACCGCATCATCAATAACTTCATGGAAATGGACTTTGAAAAAAATAAAATGACCTGTATGGAAGCGATCAAGTATCTGAAAAGCTACACCATAAAGCACTTCGCGGAGGAGGAAGCTTATCAGCGCTCGATAAATTACGGCGGCTACAAGGTACATAAAAAGATACACGATAATATGCGCGATGTGGTCATCCCCGCACTTGAAAAGGAAGTTACCGCCAAGAGCTATTCCAAGGATGCGCTTGAGCATTTTGTGGGCGCGTGCGCGGGCTGGCTCGCGGCGCACGTTCTCGTTGAGGATCAGGCTATAACGGGCAAAACGAGAAGCAAATGGACTGACACCGTAGCCGATGAGGATAACCGCGAGGACTATCTCGACAACATAGTCAAGAGCTATATAATAAGTCTGTTCCGTATGAGCGCGCAGACCGTCAGCATGACCTACCAAGGCTATGAGCTCACAAAGCCGTTCTGCTATACGGATACGTTTGCCGCGCCAAACGGCGACATATTTTCCGTAGTATCGGCGGTCGAGGAGAGCGTATTGCAGGTAATCGCGCTGAAATTCTTCAAGGAATCGGTTTTTGTTATGGATGGAGTGATGTCGTCCATGCTTGCCGAGATGCTCAAGTCCTTTAATATGGAGATCATGATGGCGTTTCTTAACAATTCGCTGTCGAACACGCAAAGCAGGATAATGTCGACCGCCGACTTCTACAAGCTTTTCGAGACGGTCTACCCCGATTACACCATGCTGTGGCGCACCGAGTACGGCTATATTGCGTTCTGCATAAAGAAAAGACCCGCGCAGCAGTAAAGGAAAATAAAATAAAAAGCCGCGGTTTGATCCGCGGCTTTCGTTTAACTTATCAATCAATCGGCTACATAAGGGATCAAAGCGAGCTGTCTTGCTCTCTTGATCGCGGTCGTCAGCTCTCTCTGATGATATGCGCAGCAGCCTGTAACTCTGCGGGGCAGAATTTTAGCGCGCTCTGTCATATACTTCTTGAGCTTGGCGATATCCTTATAGTCAATGAACTCCGTCCTGTCAGCGCAGAACTGGCAAACCTTTTTGCGTGTGCGCTTAACGGGATGAGCAGATCTTTCTGTCTTTTCGGCCATGATACGTTACCTCCTGTTAAAATTCGGAAAATCATTCGCGGCAGTGTAAGCCGCCTGTTTTCTCGGTCAGAACGGATAGTCGTCGCTGTCCGCGGACGAAAAGTCCGCCGCGGGAGCGCTCGGAGCGCTGCTTTGCGGCTGCGGTACGGGATTGCTTTGCGGAGCGGAATAACCTCCGCCGTAGCCCGCCGGCTCGTCGGGAATAGGGGGAGCGCCGTAGCCTCCGCCATATCCTCCGTTTCCGCCGTTCGCCTTTTCGCCCGTAAAGCTGAGCCTGTCGGCAGCTATTTCATACCATGTATTCGGGTTGCCGTTTTTATCGGTATACTGTCTCGTGGTGAGCTCGCCCTCGACAAGTATCATCTTGCCCTTTGAAAAGAACCTTGTCAGGAATTCCGCCTGCTGTCGCCATGCGACGACGTTGAAGAAATCCGACTTTCTCTCCTCGCCCTTCGTCTGAAAACGTCTGTCTACCGCAATGCGGAACGAACAAACGCTTACGCCGCTGGGGGTAGTCTTGAGCTCAAGATCGTTAACGATGCGACCCATCATAATGACCTTATTATACATGGAAAAACCTCCGTTCAAACCATTCAATACGCTTCATCTTAATCTTCTTGCTGCAACCTGTTCATTACTTCGCGAGAACCACTACCGAACGCAGAACGCCGTCGGTAATGTTGATAACGCGCTCGAGCTCTGCGGGGAAATCGGGCTTGGACTCGAAATTGTAGAGAACGTAGTAACCCTCGCTCTCATAGTTGATCTCGTAAGCCAGCTTTCTCTTGCCCCACTCGTCGATGTTGGTAAGAGTACCGTTAGCCTTGATAAGCTCCGAGAACTTTTCTGTCAGCGCCTTGATCTGCTCCTCGTCCTTTTTAAGGGAGAAAACGATGACTGCCTCGTACTTTTCACTGAGCTTTGCCATTTATAAGCACCTCCTTATGGATATATATCCCGCAGTTTTTCGTACGGGAAAGGGGTTATCGTCAAAATTAACGATTAACTTAATTATTATAGCAGATTTTGGAGAGGTTGTCAAGGGCTTTTTGAATTTTTTTCAACGTATTTCCCGTAATATTCCAAGGTGTACGAGTATCTCTCGCTGTCCGAAGAACAGCCCGTCACCACCGAAATATATGTTCCGCCGTTGACCTCAAACGCCGCAATAAGGCAGCAGCCCGCCTTCGGAGTGGTTCCCGTTTTCAGCCCGACGGCGGTTTCACAGTAGAATTCGTCGTCGGGGTCAAGCAGCCTGTTGGAGTTTCTCCATGTAATATTCTCCCCAGACTCGAAGACGACATAGCGCTCCCGCTCCGATACTATCTCCCGTATCTCCGGAACAGACAGCGCATATTCCGTCAGTATGCGCAGATCGTTTGCGGTGGTGTACTGTCCCGCGCTGTCGCTGCCGTCGGGAGTGTTGAAACGGCTGTCTTTCATTCCGAGCCTGCCCGCGAATTTGTACATAAGTCCGCAGAAATACTCTATCGCGTCGTGATCCGACATAGCTTCTCCTCCGATCCGCCTTGCCGTTGACGCTGCCACAGTGTAAGCTGCGTCGTTGCCCGAGACCATAAGCATACCCGTTATGAGGTCATAAAGCGTCAGTCTCTGCCCCTCCGATATCAGACACACGCTTGAGCCGGACGGCAGCAGCTCCTGCTCCGTGCCCACGGTAAACACCTCGTCGGAGCTTATGTAACACAGCGCGGCGCAGGCGGTCAGAAGCTTTGTCAGACTTGCGGGAGCAACGCGCGCGTCTGCGTTTTCGCAAAATAATTCCGTTTCGTCTCCGACGCGGAATACGACCGCCGACGTTTCGGCCGGCGGTGTTTTCTCCCCGCGAATGTTCGGCAATATTGCGAGCAAGCTTGCGGTAAGTATTACCGGCACGGCATACCGAATCTCCCTGCGGATCTTTTTCATATTTTCCCCTCCCGTGGTTTTTGTAAATATTATAGCACGGCGGAAAAACATTTTGTTGAAGAACGCCTTGCATTTTTCTTACGATTTTCTTAAGATTTTCTTATTTTTTCGATTTAAAGCCGAGAATACCATTATGCGCGGAAAACCGCAGCTCATTATGAACCGCGGCAAAAGTTATTGCATCCGTTAAAACCTTGCAGTAAAATGCACTTCTCTCAGTGCTAAACTTTACCCAACATCAAGTAAGCGGCAAAAGGAAACCGCAAAGGCTACCGATCTCGAATCGGCGGCCTTGCCGTGATTCGGATGTGAGAGTAAGCTCGGACAGAACCCCCTTGCGTAACCGCAGTATACCGCTGCATTTTGGCAAGAAAGCGTCAACGGGTCTCACCAATCGCGGCACGCCTGTGAACCTCGCACAAACGAGGGGGAAAGTCTTTGCGGATACATTTCACCTCAGCGTTATAAACCCTTCGGGGATCGTCTCGGTGAGAAGTTTAAAACAAATTGCGCTGACGGCAGTGGGAAAAGCTCCTTGAAAATTGAATATCAATTCGCCCTTAACGCTTCCGCGGGCTTGAGCTTAGCCGCCTTAGCGGCGGGATACGCGCCGAACACCGCGCCTATCGCCGCCGATGCGACCGCCGAGACCGCCAGCGAACCGACGTTCAAGGCAAACGGCACAGCCGCGATAAGACACCCGACAAACGAGGCGAGCAGCCCGAACGCGATTCCGGCGGCACTTCCGAGCAAGGTCAGTATAACGCTCTCGGTGAGGAATTCCAGACAGATATCGGAGCTTTTGGCGCCGATAGCCTTCTTGATACCGATCTCGCGTGTGCGCTCGCCGACGCTCATCATCATAGTGGTCATCACGGATATCCCCGACACCACCAGCGATATTCCCGCGACCAGCGAAAGCGCTGTCGTGACGATATTCAGTATATCGTCCAGTTGCCCTTTCTGCGACAGCAGATTGTTGCATACATACCCGTCCGTAAAGCCGTTTCTGCGGTTCAGCTCGTCGGTCACGCGATTGACGATAGCGGTATCGGAATTCATATCGATGAGCTTGACCGCTATCTTGTCATAGGTAGTCCGCCCGCACAGCCCCTGCATGGTGCTGATCGGTATATACATAAACCCTGGCATAATATTCGTGAGCATACCCTGCAGCGACGACAGCCCCGACTGCGCTACCCCGATGATCTCAAAGTTATGGTACTTCCCCCCGAGGAACATCGAAAGAGTTTTCCCGACGACGTTGCTTCTTCCGTAGCTCGCCAAAGCGAACTGCTCGTCGATAACGCAAACATTGGAGCGCGCGGCGGTATCCGAGTTGTTTATCAGCCGTCCGTGCTTTGCCTCAAGCGATATAAGCTTGTCGGCAGATTTGTCAACGCCCCAGACGTAGCAATCCAGACGGCGGTTTATCATTTTCGCTTCGGTAACGCTCGCCATAAGCGGCATGACGTCGCTCACCCCGTCGATATTTCGGACGGCTGAAACGTCGTTGTCGGTGAGCGTCACGGAGACGGAATTTTTCGCTGATTGGATAAGCAGCGTATCAACGCCCATAGTTACGAGCGTTTTGCTTACCTCCGAGGTGCCGACTGCGCCGACTGTTGATATCAGCACTACGGAAAACACCCCCACGGCGATCCCCGCCATTGTAAGCAGCGAGCGCGTCCTGCTCCTGAATATGTTTACAAGTAATCTGGTAATCGTCATTTTGACCTCTTAACTTTCGGCAACTCTTATATAGCTTCTGTCGGCGATCTCCTGCGGATCCTGAAAGATAACGTCGCTCGCGGAAACGCCTTTTCTGATCTCCGTACCGTCCGCAAATTCCGCGCCCGTAAAAACGTCGCGGCGGACGGCCTTTCCGTTTTCGTATACGTAAACGTACTCGCCCGTATCGTCCTGCGCTATCGCGGAGTATGGCAGAACGCAGATGCTTCTCGGCTCGGAGAGCTGGATTTCGACTTCCGCGGACAGTCCCGATTTAAGACGTTCGTCGGGAACGTCGGGAGTTACCGTAACGTCGACGACCGTTTCAAGTACGGCGCCGTTATACTGGCTCCGAGCGGCTTGCGAGATCGCCGAGACCGTGCCGAAAAACACCTCGTCGGGATAAGCCGCGAGATAGAACCGCACGTTCTGCCCGACCTCGACTTTCGCGATATCGAGCTCGCTTATCGCCGCCGTCACCGCAAGCTCTTCGGTCTGCGCGACGGTTGCGACGCTGTATCCGCTTTGCACCGCCTGTCCGCTGTTCGCGGCGGAGATGACCCGTCCCGAGCAGTCGGAGGTGATCTTCTCGGGCAGAAGCGCGACAGCCGTCGACAGATTAGTAGCCGAGATCGCCAGCGCGGAGACCTGACCCAGGCTTTCGATAAGCGCGGCGGAGGAATCCCTGTCGATAGTCGCGACAGTATCTCCGACCTCCACTATATCGCCCTCCCGCACGAGCAGCTTTTCGATCACCAGCGGCAGGGAGGAGGTGATCTCGTGCTGTCCGAGGTAGGTCAGCTCACCCGTTCCCGCCACACATTCGTTGTAATCCCGTATGCTCGCCCTGATCGTTTCGGAGACGGGCGTTGCGCTCTCGACCGCGCGGGGAACCGCCCCGACGACTACCGCCAGAATTGTTCCTATCCCCAGCACCGCGACTGTTTTTTTCATCTATATCAATCCTTTCGTAATTCGTAACAAATATATTGTTGCGGTATTGAGGGAAAATATTCCGCGAGAGGAGGGAAAATTTTTAGGTATTTTGCAGTGTAAAATCACAATTTAGCGCAGAAACGCTATGACCAAAAAATTGGGATTCCAAAGGGACTGGTCCCTTTGGCGGGATGCAAGGGCAGAGCCCTTGCCGGGTTCGGGCAGAGCCCGAAATGCCGCGTAGCGGCAAAAACAAAAAAGCGCTAAAAGGGCTTGGGGAAAAACAAGAGTTTTTCCCCAAATCGGTGATTTTGCCTGTTGGCAAAATCACCGATAAATCACTTTTTTCTGCCGGTGGCAGAAAAAAGTGATCCACGCTCCGATCAACACCCTGCTGATATAAATTCTGATTTACTATTATTTAAAACGGATTTACGCTGCATGGACTTTTTACATATTTTTCCTTAGAGAATAGCACGACAGCTTTTGGAAAAACTAAATTTCAATAACGTCTAAGGAGATTTTTATGAAAAAGCTTGTATGTATTTTATCGTGCTTTACATTATGGGCGGCGGCGTTTCTTCTGCCGTCAGAGACGGTGTACGCGGCTTCGGCAAAGGCGGAGATACTCGTTGAAGCGGAGACGGGGCAGGTGCTGTTTTCACAGAACTGCGACAAAAAGCTGCCCATGGCTTCGATAACCAAAACCATGTCGCTGCTTATCTGCGCGGAGGAGATCGAGGCGGGAAAGCTCGCGCTCGAGGACAAGATAAAGGCAAGCTCCTACGCCTCAAGCGCGGAGGGCTCGGTTATCTGGCTGAACGCCGGCGAGGAGATGACTGCCGCGGAGCTGCTCGAGGCGGTGATAGTAAGCTCGGCGAACGACGCGTGTATCGCTCTCGCCGAGCATATTTCGGGAAGCGAGGAGGCGTTTGTCAAGCGTATGAACGAGCGTGCCAAGGAGCTCGGAATGACCGATACGCGTTACGCGAATTGCGTAGGCTATGACGATAATCTGCACTATTCGACAGCGCGCGATATCGCGGTAGTCACCGCCGAGCTTATGAAGCACGAGGTGTTCCGCGGCTGGATGCTGACGTGGCTTGACTATCTGCGCGGCGGTGAAACTCAGTTGGTCAATACCAACAAGCTTATCCGCACCTACAACGGTATCCTAGGCGGTAAAACGGGTACGACCGACAACGCGGGCTGCTGTCTGACGGTGTGTGCGGAACGCGGCGATATGCGGCTGGTCGCGGTAACGCTGGGCTGCGCGGACGACGACGAGCGCTTTTCCACGGCAAAGGAGCTGCTGGATTACGGGTTCGGCGGGTTTGAAAAATTCACTCCCGAGACCGATTACACTAAGATAAAGCCGATCAAGGTAACGCACGGAACCGAACAGGAGATCGATCCCGTTATCAAGACACAGGGTGGGGAATGCGTTATCAAAAAAGGACGCTCCGCCGACGTTAAGTACGAGTACACGTTCGTCGAGCAGTGCGAGGCTCCCGTTGAGGTCGGACAGTTCCTCGGCGAATATCTGGTAACATTGGACGGCGCGGAGGTGTTCCGTTCGGAAATAATCGCGACCAAGGAAATACCGAGAATGAACTTCTGGAAATGCTTGTGGCTGATAGTTTCGGAAATGACTTCGTTCTGATAAAATCGTATCTGCCCATATTTTAAATGTATTACTTCGCAAGCGAACCGATCCCTCCTCCGATCACCTCCGCCCACATCTTAACTACGGCGTCGACGTCTCCCGTGGTGACCAAGAAGGCTTTGTCCTCCAATTTGCCCGTTAAGGAGGACAGCGCGGTGACGGTCGGCACGCCCACAGCCGCGATCGGCATACCCAATCTGCCGCGCGACAGCTCTTCGCGGGCTTCGGCTGTTCCGCCGCCCGGGATTATCCCCGCGTCGCTGATCTGCACTGTTTTTCCGATATAGCGCGGATCGTGACAGGCAAGCGCGTCAACGGCGATCACGCAGTCCGCGTTCAGCTCGCGGGCAGCTGCCTTGATGAGCCGCGCGGTATCGAGACCTGTTTTTACGGCGACGTCGGTCTCGATAGCCGAAAGCGAGTATCGCCGCCCGTTCCGCGCCGTTATAGCCCGCACGGTCGCCGCGCCGAGGCTGTCCTGCGTTATATCGGGATTGCCGAGCCCCGCCGCGAACAGCCGTCCGCGCGGCGGTATCACCTGCATGAGCGCGCGGCAGAACAGCGCGGTCATTCCCGCTGCCGACGGCTCGCCCTCGAGCGTTATATAACGCCCCGCGCGTTTTCCGACGCGCGCTGCCGCGGCGGACGTTATCCGCACGTCGGTGATCTTAACGTCTCCGATAGTCCTTGTCACCGCGCGAATGCCGTCCTTTCGCGTGAGTATTTCCGCCGCTTCAAAGGCAAGTCCGCTGTTATCCATAACCGAATTCTCTCCCTGCAATAAAAAATTTTCAAAAACCCCTTGCATTTTGTTGACCTATGTGCTATAATTAAATGTACTATGAGAAAAAATAAATCGAAATCACAATAAAATGTAATTCTGTGGGGATATTTTTGGTGAATATAAATAAATCTTGCCCGAAATATCCCGCAAAATACCGACTTTCGATTAAAAACATACGGAGGTGAAAATAATGCCGAATATAAAGTCTGCCAAGAAGAGAGTTCTCATCTCTGAGGCGAGAACCGAAGCTAACAAGAGCGCAAAGTCCGCACTCAGGACCTCGATCAAAAAGGCTCGTGCAGAGGGCGCCGACGCGGCTGCTATCAAGGCTGCAAGCATTAGCGTTGACAAGGCTGCGGGCAAGGGTCTTATTCACAAGAATAAGGCGGCTCGTCTGAAGTCTCAGCTTGCCAAGAAGGCTAACGCATAATCGCAAGGTTTCCGCCCGCAGACATCATGGTTTGCGGGTGATTTTTTACATTGACAAGAAAGGGGAAAACATCATGACAGGTATAGAAAGAGAAATTACCGACATAAACGAAATAGACAATATTTTAAGCTCGGCAAGAGTTTGCCGCATAGCGCTCATCGACGGCGGATATCCTTACATAATCCCTCTGTGCTTCGGGTATAACCTCACGGGTGGAAAGCTTGAGATATATTTCCGCTGTGAGGAAAAGGGCAAGAAAATGGATCTTATCAAGGCGAATGGCAACGCCGCGTTCGAGATCGACAAGCTCCACGATATAGTGAAAACCGACTCCGCCTGCGGATTTACCGCCAACTATCACAGTATAACGGGCACGGGTATCATTGAGAACATCACGGGCATTGAAAAGATAACGGGTCTCAATCTTCTTATGAAAAAGTATTTCGGCGGCACTCCCGAAAGCAAATATCCCGAGACCATGCTCAACAGCTTTGCCATACTGAAATTCACCGCAAACGAATTCTGCTGTAAGGAGCATAATCCCGCCCTTGAGGAATAGATCGCGGTGCGGTTTTCCGAAAAATACATATTTATATAGGAGCAGATATGAAGAAACGCGAACTTATTGAATTGTTTGAGGACTGGCGCGAGGACGGGGACAACGAAAAGATCGTCGAGGCGATCCTTGTGCTCCCCGACAGCGCTCTCGACGACGATATCCTTGACTGGCTCGCTGAGGCGTATATAGATATCGGCGAGTATAAGAAAGCTATCGCCGTTCTGGAAAGCCAGCGCGAGCGCCTTGATGACGATTATAAGTGGCATTTCCGTATGGGTCTCGCGCTTTACCGCGCGACCGCGGACGAGGAGTGCGAGGACGACGACGGTCTGCGGCGAAATATCCTCGAACGCGCTAAGATAGCCCTTGCGCGCGGAATGAATATGAACCCGCCCGAGTCCGCGCTCGAGACTGCCGACCGCTATATGGAGCGTATCGAGGACGAGCTTGACGAGCTCCGCGGCGACGATGACGAGGACGATACCGACGAGGACGACGATGAGGCGGAGCTGTACGAGGAAGAAGAAATAGACGCGATAGAAGAGCATATCAAGGAGTACTTCGGCGACTTCCCGACGGTGTTCCACGAGATAGTATCGCCCGACATCCACTGCGATATCTGTATCGTTCCCCCGAGCGGGGAGCGTAACTATTACACCCTGCTTACCATGGGAATGGGCGCGCATATCATGGATATCCCCGAGGAGCTTTCCGTTGAAGAATACGGCAGAGCCGAGCTTCTTATCTGTCTGCCTCCCGACTGGAAGGTCGGAGAGAACAGCGAGGAATGGTTCTGGCCTATCTCTTTGCTGAAAAATCTCGCGCGTCTGCCTATCAATTGCGATACATGGCTCGGCTGGGGGCACTCGGTGGACAATCAGCGGCCGTTCGCGGAGAATACCGAGCTGGCGGGCTCTCTGCTCATTTATCCCGAGAACGTCGACGACGGTGCGGAGACCTGCGTGCTCCCCAACGGCGATACCGTAAACTTCTTCGAGGTCGTTCCGCTTTACCGCGAGGAAATGGACTTCAAGATCGACAACGATACCAAGTCGCTGCTTGAAAAAATGCGGGACGTGAGCCATATCGTCGACATTGGCCGTCCGAATACGCTCGAGGGCTACCGTTCGCAGAAGCGTCCGCCAATCGACAGCGTGAACGACCACAGCAGGAAGATATACGATAAAAAGCTGCCGCTCGATCCGATAAACGGCTGTAACCATATCGCGATATTTATGCGTTGGTGTATCGAGCACGACCTTGTCGCGCCCGAATTTTACCGCGACTGCCCCGAGATAATAGAGGGAGTGAAGAGCGGGAAGTCGACCGATATCCGCGAGTTTATTCTGGACTTTTTCGGCGGCGATCTCGAGATATATCAGCTTAATTTCCTCGGCGCGGGCTTTGCTCACAACTACTACAACTGGGACCGCGACGACGCTCCGCACTTCTATCCCGCCGACGTTGACGACTATGCCGAGCATTATTTCGGCACGGAGAAATACAACAGCGAGGAATTCCGGGACGAGGCGTATATGTTCGTGCCGTTCGACGAGGAATACTACCAAGGTATGAGCAAGTACATAGAACGCGCGTTTCTGGAGTTTTATCCGGGCTTTGCGGACTATCAGCACAGGTGCGGAGCGAATACGTTTGAAGTGGTCTCCGCGGCGTTTGGTTTTGACGGGAGCGTTCCGCGTCACTTCGATCAGATAGGGCAGGAGTACAAGCTCGCCGTGAAAGAGGCGAAGGGCAAAAAGTACGTGCCTATGCTTATGGTCATTGACAGCGGAGGGGCGGTCACGATACGTGAGGAATTTACGGAGATACTAGAGGACTCGCTCAACCCGTTTCTCGAGACGGTCGCGATAGCGAATATTCCTTCGCGCGACCTTATGAAGTGGGCGGAGAAAAGCTTTGACCGCGCTTCACCCGAGATAATCAAGGGCGACGGGTATATTTCCGAGCTTCAGCGGCAGACGGCGGAGAAGTTTGGTTCAATCCCCGCGATACTTACGTTTGACGGCGACCGCTCGACCCTGTTTATGCCGCTCGAGGACGGACAGTACGTCCGCTTTACGGGCGGAGGGGTCATCGCCTCGGAGGACTAATAACCCCTTTATTCGTCCGCGTTTTCTCTGAAAAGACATACCTCGCAGCAAAATTTGTAACCTGTATTGCCATTTGGAAAAATTTGGATTATAATTACAGTTACAATATTACGGAGGTGTGTTTTTATGAGAAATATCTTTCTGAAATTTTTACTGATGTCGGCAATGCTTATCGGTACGGTCGTTCTCGGTTCCTGTAATAACGTTGAGGAGAATTATCTTCCCGATTATTACGGCGAGGAGATATCCGCGGTCACGGACGAAACGGCGGAGGCGGTCGGGATCTCCGAGCCGCCCGTTTCCGTTCCTCCCGTCGTTTCGGCGGTCAGTCAGCGCGCGAAGACCGCGGCATACGCCGACGTGCCCGAAATGACGAGCTTTTCCGAGACGGACGGCGGCAGGCTTGCGTTTACCGTTGAGAATATATTTTCGCAGGGCGGATATTACACGGTAAGCGTCATCGGTGAAAAACTTGCTGACAACGCGTCGGGTACATATGTAAACGGAGAGCTGTACGGAGACTTCCGTCTTGTGCTCGGGAAGGACGGCAGGGAGCTTGACAGTATTGATATTACGGTTCCCGGTGATGACAGATTTCTGATAATGGAGAGCGTTCTCGGTGATCTGTCCTACGGCTGTGCGGTGATCTCGAACAAGCGCGATTTCTCCGCGGACGAGTTCCCCGACATTATCCAGCTTGATTTTTACAAGGCGGACGAATTGGAGGTTCCGCAGTACGGAAGATATTTCGCGGTGTTCGGCGGCAGGCTGACGGAGCTTCCCGTATACGAAAACGGCGTTGAGACCGCGCCGCACGGTACGCATCTCGAGCCGCGCGCGGAGGGGCGAATGGTGCAGCATCTCTGCGTATATACTCCCTCGGGCAAGTCGCTTATGGTGGAAAAGTATGAGTACATCTTCGACATTGAACAGCGGCGTCTGAATAAGCGCGAGGTGGATTTTCTCGGGTGGAATGTGGATAACTGAACTCCGATCTGCCTTATTAAGGAGACTTTATGACGGACAAAGAGCAGTTTCTGGATATTTATAGAAAAAACATAAACCGCGACGGTGCGGATAAGCTGCTGGACTTTCTGGAAAATAAGAGCGATTTCTTTACCGCGCCCGCTTCGACGCGTTTTCACGGAGCGTATGAGGGCGGTCTGCTGCGCCACTCGCTGAACGTTTATGAGTGTCTTGTGCAGTATCTTGCGCGTGAGCGCGTCAAGGATACATACAAACTGAACGTGTCGGACGAAACGGCGGCGGTCGTCGCGCTTCTTCACGACGTGTGCAAGGTCAACTTCTACACCGTATCCTACCGCAACTCAAAGAACGAGCAGACGGGACAATGGGAAAAGGTTCCGTATTACTCTATAAACGACACGCTCCCCTACGGTCACGGGGAGAAGAGTGTTTATATGGTCAGCGGATTTATGCGGCTTTCGCGCGAGGAGGCTATGGCTATTCGCTGGCACATGGGCTTTTCGGGGATAGAGGACAAGAATACTATCGGCAGGGCGCTGGAGAAGTACCCGCTGGCGTTCGCGCTGTCGGTGGCGGATATGGAAGCGAGCTACTTCCTCGAGGGCAGCGAGGGATAACCGACATTTTTGACGGGCTTTTTCTGCTTTATCGCGTATTCTACCGTCTGATACGCGCCGCCGCTCTCGTGTTCGACGGCGCATATCACAAAATCGGAGCGGTCAACCATTGTACGGTTGCATATCTGATACGCGCCCTTGAAGTGAGCGGCGGAGGATCGTTCGCATATCTCCACCTCGTCGTAATATTTTTCAAAGCTTTCCTTGTTTTTCCGGTACTCGGAGGTTGAGTAGGGCAGAACGAGAACGAGCGAGACATTGCCATAGCCGAGAGCGCGATTGACGGTGCGTATCACGGAGGCGGCGAGAATATCGAAATCTCCTTTTCGCCCGACGAGGAATTCAACGTATTCTTTTGATTTTATAAGCTCTCGGACTGTCCGTTCGAGAGCTTGTTCTATATATACCGAGTTAGACAGTCTGCTGTGACCGAAGAGACTGACTGTGTAAACGTCCAACATAATATTTACCTCCGTGCAATATTAAAACATATATTTTATACAGTATACCATATTTATTCCTGCAAGTCAATAGGTGAAAAGGAATATTTATTGTATGAGACCCCTTTGTGTATTATACAATATAACAGAGGTGATCATAATGGAACTGGAGGATATTGATAAGCGCTTTGCAAAGCGGCTGGCACATCTGCGAAAAATAAAAGGCGTTTCTGCGCGGGAAATGAGCCTTGCCATAGGTCAAAATAACGCATATATAAATAGTATTGAAAACGGAAAAAACTTTCCCACAATGACAGGCTTCTTCTATATTTGTGAATATCTGGGTATTGAACCGAGAGAATTTTTTGATTTCGATAACCGTAACCCCCAAGAGACCAACGAGCTTATCGCGGGATTTCGGCGGCTCAACCTTAAACAGCAGGAGCTGGTGCTCGCGCTGATAAAGGAGATCAAGCCGCGGTGACGTGCGTCCCCATATTTTAGCCCGATAAACGCGTGTGTTATCGGGCTAATGGGCGCTGCATTTTTTTATGGGATAAATTCCGATTTATGCGGTCTATCACATTATAAAGCCGCACTTTTTGTATGAAACAGCAGCTTTTTGTGCAGATTGCCCAAAAAATTGCGAAAATATCTCGAAAAATTCTCCGGCAAGGCGGAATATTATTTTACTTTGGTGGTTGAAAATGGCGGCCGTTTGTGGTAAAATAATTAACGGCGGTTTGTAAAAGAGTGCCGCCGTGGCGATGAAGTCGGAGGTTGCGCGAGCGTGAAACGCGTCCGCGGTAATTTCGACGGAGTATGTCCGGATTGAATTCGGGCGAAAAGTTTTCGGGACGTCGGTTCGTTCCCGATATGCCGTTAAAGTGTCCGAGAGAACTCGGGTAACTAACAGGTGTGTCGCGGAAAATGAAACACACGGCTCGGTGGATTTTTCAGAAAGCCTTCGCCGGCTATTTGTTCCCCCACTTGCGCAAAAGGAGGAACGAAAAGACAAGCGGAAAGTTACTCGTCCGCAAAACATCACGAAGAAAGGTTGAAAAATCAATGGCATCTAATGAGAAAGTAAGAATCAAGGTCAAGGGTTACGAGCACAGCGTTGTCGACGCGGCTGCCGCTAAGATCGTTGACGCTGCAAAGCGCAGCGGCGCGAGAGTTGCGGGTCCCATTCCGCTCCCCACAGACAAGCAGGTCGTAACTATCCTGAGAGCGGTCCACAAGTATAAGGATTCCCGCGAGCAGTTCGAGATGAGAACTCATAAGCGCCTTATCGACGTTATCCGTCCGTCCCAGAAGACCATCGAGGCTCTCCAGTCGCTGGAGCTGCCCGCAGGTGTAGAGATTTCAATGGATATCTGATTATAGATTCGATTGGAGTTATGTTGGCGGTCTTTCGCTCACGATTGTACAAGCCAACCACTAACCGAACGCCTTAAAGGCGCAAGGTCACGTTGAGGAAACTCAACCAATAACCAAAGGAGGAAAAGCCGAAATGAAAAAAGCTATCATCGGCAAGAAGATCGGCATGACGCAGGTCTTCGACGAAGCAGGCAAGGTCGTTCCCGTTACCGTTATCGAAGCGGGTCCCTGCGTAGTAGTTCAGAAGAAAACGAACGAAAACGACGGCTACGAGGCTGTTCAGCTGGGCTTTGGCGAGGTGTCGGCAAAGCACGTAAACAAGCCCGAGCAGGGTCATTTCAAGAAGAATGACGTTGCGTTCAAGAAAACCCTTAAGGAGTTCCGTTTTGACGACATCAGCGGCTTCAACACCGGAGACGTTATCAAGGCTGACGTATTCGCCGAGGGCGACGTTATCGACGTTGCGGGCGTATCCAAGGGCAAGGGCTACGCGGGCGCTATCAAGCGTCACAATCAGCACAGACTGAGAGAATCTCACGGTACGGGTCCCGTTGCGAGAGAAGCGGGCTCTATGGGCGCTTGCTCAAGCCCGTCGAGAATTTTCAAGGGCAAGAAGATGGCAGGTCACCTGGGTGCGGAGAACGTTACCGTTCAGAACCTTATCGTCGTTAAGGTCGATGTTGAAAACAACCTTATCGCGGTTAAGGGCGCGGTTCCCGGACCTAAGGGCGGCGTTGTAACTATCTGCGACGCGGTTAAGGCATAAGAGGGGAGGACGATACTATGTCAAAGATAAATGTAGTTGATATGGCGGGTAAAGTCGTTTCCGAGCTTGAGCTTAACGACGCGGTTTTCGGCATCGAGCCGAACAAGACCGCAATGCATTCCGCAGTTGTAAACTATCTCGCAAATCAGCGTCAGGGCACGCAGTCCACACTTACCCGTACAGAGGTAAGAGGCGGCGGCAAGAAGCCGTGGCGTCAGAAGGGCACGGGTCACGCAAGACAGGGCTCGACAAGAGCTCCGCAGTGGAGACACGGCGGTATCGCGCTGGGTCCGAAGCCCCGTTCTTACAGATTTTCGCTGAACAAGAAGGTAAGACAGCTCGCTATCAAGTCGGCGCTGTCTAGCAAGGTTCTGGAAAATGAGATGATCGTTGTCGATACGATCACCGCCGACGAGTTCAAGACCAAGAATATGGTCAATATGCTCAAGGCTATCGGCGCGGACGCCAAGACCCTTATCGTTCTTGATTCCGCCGACAAGAAGGTCATCAAGTCTGCGAGCAACATCGAGGACGTAAAGACCACGCAGGTAAACACGCTCAACGTTTACGATATACTCAACTGCGACAAGTTCGTTATCGTAAAGGGCGCTGTTGAGAAGCTTGAGGAGGTGTACGCATAATGGAAAAGGTTGCACAGGACATTATCATCAAGCCCATTATCACCGAGCATTCCATGGATTGCCTCGCACAGGGAAAGTACACCTTTAAGGTTGCGAAGTCCGCTAACAAGATCGAGATCGCCAAGGCTGTCGAGCAGCTTTTTAAGGGCGTTAAGGTCGCTAAGGTAAACACCGTGAGCGTTCGCGGAAGAAAGAAGAGAATGGGCAGAAACGAGGGCTATACTTCCGACTGGAAGAAGGCTGTCGTAACTCTTAAAGAGGGTTCTAAGACTATTGAATTCTTCGACGGAATGATTTGATTAAGGAGTGAAAGAACATGGCTATTAAGGCATACAAGCCCGTCAATAACAGCCGCCGCGGCATGACCGTTACGGATTACAGCGGGTTATCAAAGGTAGCTCCCGAAAAAAGCCTTCTGGAGCCCGTTAAAAAGACTGCCGGCAGAAACAGCTACGGTCGTATCACCGTAAGACACATTGGCGGCGGCAACAGAAAGAAGTACCGCGTTATCGACTTCAAGAGAAACAAGAGAGGCATGAACGCCACTGTCAATACTCTTGAGTACGATCCCAACAGAAGCGCGTTTATCGCTCTGGTCCAGTACGAGGACGGTGAGAAGAGATATATCATCGCTCCCGACGGTCTGAAGGTAGGCGACACCGTTCGCGCGGGTTCGGACGCGGATATCAAGCCCGGCAACGCTCTGGCGCTTGCGGATATCCCCGTTGGTACTATTATTCACAATATCGAGCTTTATCCCGGCAAGGGCGGTCAGCTTGTCCGCTCCGCGGGCAACATGGCTCAGCTGATGGCTAAGGAGAACGGCTACGCGCTGCTCCGTCTGCCCTCCGGCGAGCTGAGAAACGTTTCCGTAAACTGCTACGCGTCTATCGGAACGGTATCCAATCTCGACCACGAGAACGTAAACAGAGGCAAGGCGGGTAAGACGCGTCACCTCGGTATCAGACCTACCGTCCGCGGTTCCGTTATGAACCCGAACGACCACCCGCACGGCGGCGGCGAGGGTAAATCTCCTGTCGGACGTCCCGGACCCGTTACTCCGTGGGGCAAGCCCGCTCTGGGCTACAAGACGCGTTCCACGAAGAAGGCGTCCAATAAGTTTATCGTTAAGAGAAGAAACGGTAAGTAATCAACTATTTATTCTGAGGTTGCTGTTAATAAGAACGGCGTTGCGTATTCGGAGCGCGGGGGCGATAGTCCTCGCGGACGCTCCCTCAAGCGCGTAAAAACGCTTTCCGCTGCTCGTTAACTTGCAGCTCAACTGAAAGGAATTTTTACAATGGGAAGAAGCATTAAGAAGGGACCTTTCGTGCAGGAAGCTCTGATGAAGAGAGTTCTTGACATGAACGAAAAGGGCGAGAAGAAGGTTCTGAAAACATGGAGCCGCGCTTCGACGATTTTCCCCGATTTCGTAGGTCATACGTTTGCCGTTCATGACGGCAGAAAGCATGTTCCGGTATACGTTACCGAGGATATGGTAGGACACAAGCTCGGCGAGTTTGCTCCCACGAGAACCTATAAGGGTCACGCTGGAAGCAAGACCACAGGCAAGAAGTAAGGAGGAGGAAATATGGAAGCTAAAGCCATTCTGACGCAGGTTCGTATTTCTCCGAGAAAGGTCGGCATTGTGCTCGATCTTATCAGAAACAAGCCTGTGGAGGTCGCTATGGCGATACTCAACAACACGCCCAAGTCGGCGAGCGAGCCGCTTGCGAAGCTGCTCAAGAGCGCTGTTGCCAACGCGGAGAACAACCACAATATGGATACCTCCAGATTGTATGTTTCGGAAGCTCACGTTGGTCCCGGCATTACGCTCAAGCGTATTAGAGCAAAGGATCACGGGCGCGCTCACAGAATTTTGAAGAGAACGTCCAACATCACGCTGGTTGTTAAAGAAGCTGAATAAGGAGGAGAATTACAATGGGACAGAAGGTTAATCCACACGGTCTCAGAGTGGGTGTAATCAAGGATTGGGATTCTCGCTGGTTCGCGGGCAAAGCAACCTTCGGTGATACACTTGTTGAGGACTATAACATCCGCGACTACCTGATGAACAAGAGAATGTTCAATAAGGCTAACGGAGAAAAGACCGCGCAGCAGCTCTCGAGAGCTGTCGGAATTGCCAAGGTCGAGATCGAGCGCACGGGCGCGGACAAGATCAAGGTCTATATCCACGCGGCAAAGCCCGGTATGCTTATCGGCGTTAAGGGTGCGGAGATCGAGAAGCTCCGCGCGGAGATCGAGAAGATCGTCGGCGGTAAGAGCGTTTCGCTCGATATCGTCGAGATAAAGAATCCCGACGCGAACGCTCAGCTCGTTGCCGACAATATCGCAATGCAGCTGGAGGGTCGTGTATCGTTCAGACGTGCTATGAAGCAGGTTATCGGCAGAACCATGAAGAGCGGCGCTAAGGGTATCAAGACCATGGTAAGCGGTCGTCTCGGCGGCGCCGAGATCGCGCGCTCGGAAAGCTACCACGAGGGTACGATCCCGCTTCAGACGTTGCGCGCGGACATTGACTACGGCGTAGCGAGAGCAAACACCACCTACGGCGTTATCGGCGTTAAGGTATGGATCTATAACGGCGAAGTGCTCAAGGGCGAGATCCCCGCACAGAGAGCGGAGCGCCCCGACAGACGCCGCAACGATAGAAACAACGGTGGCAGAGGACGCGACGATCGCCGTCCCCGCAGACCGAGAGAAGCTAAGAAAACAGAAGGAGGTAACGAATAATGCTGCTTCCTAAGAGAGTAAAGTACAGAAGAGTGCAGAGAGGCCGCCGCAAGGGCGTGGCTACAAGAGGCAATACCGTATCCAACGGACAGTACGGCTTGCAGGCACTCGAAGCCGCATGGATAAAGTCCAACCAGATCGAGGCTGCTCGTATCGCCATGACGCGTTACATCAAGCGCGGCGGTCAGGTTTGGATAAAGATTTTCCCCGATAAGCCCGTTACGACCAAGCCGCTTGGCACTCGTATGGGTTCCGGAAAGGGTTCTCCCGAATACTGGGTAGCCGTTGTGAAGCCCGGACGCGTTATGTTCGAGATCGCGGGCGTATCCGAGGAGACCGCAAGAGAGGCTATGCGTCTCGCGATGCATAAGCTGCCTATCAAGTGTAAATTTGTTAAGAAGGAAGACGGAGGTGAGCTTTAATGAAGGCTTCGGAAATTAAATATCTCTCGGAAACAGAGCTTGAAACTAAGCTCGCCGAACTCAAAGCAGAGCTCTTTAATCTTCGCTTCCAGCTTGCCGTAAATCAGCTTGACAATCCTACAAGGATCAAGGCTGTCAAGAAGGATATCGCCCGCATCAAGACAATTCAGCGCGAGCGCGAGCTTACGGCACAGAATTAAGGAAGGAGGATAAGAACTAAACATGGAAAGAGCTTTAAGAAAGACAAGAATCGGCAGAGTAGTCAGCAACAAGATGGACAAGACGATCGTCGTTGCCATCGAAGACAATGTTCGTCATCCTCTTTACAAGAAAATCGTAAAGCGCACCATTAAGCTCAAGGCTCACGACGAGCAGAACACCTGCAACATCGGCGACAGAGTTGAGATAATGGAAACTCGTCCGCTTTCCAAGGACAAGAGATGGCGCCTTGTAAATGTAATAGAGCGCGCTAAGTAATAGCGGACAGTATTTGAATTTTACGAAAGGAGAAGTAATGCCATGATCCAGATGCAGACATTGCTTAAGGTTGCCGACAACACCGGCGCCAAGGAGCTTATGTGTATCAGAGTGCTGGGCGGTACCCGCAGAAGATACGCAAATATCGGCGACGTAATAGTTGCTTCGGTCAAAAAAGCTACACCCGGCGGCGTTGTTAAAAAGGGCGACGTTGTAAAGTGCGTTGTCGTTCGCTCCGCTAAGGGCTTGAGACGCGACGACGGCACATATATCCGCTTTGACGAAAACGCGGCGGTAATTATTAAGGAGGACAAAAATCCGAGAGGTACTCGTATTTTTGGGCCGGTTGCCAGAGAGCTTAGAGATAAGGACTTTATGAAGATCCTGTCCCTCGCTCCCGAAGTACTGTAATGGAGGTGTACCGATATGAATAAGCTTCATGTTAAAGTAGGCGACACCGTAATGCTTATGGTAGGCGACAAGAAGGGCGACAGAGGCAAGACCGGCAAGGTTCTCACCGTTTCGCCCAAGGAGGGTAAGGTCATCGTTGAGGGTATCAATATGGTGACCAAGCACGTAAAGCCCCGTCAGCAGGGTCAGCTCGGCGGAAGAGTTCAGGCGGAGAGCCCGATCTACGCTTGTAAGGTAATGCCCGTCTGCCCCAAGTGCAGCAAGCCTACCAGAGTTGGTCACAAGATCGAGGACGGAAAGAAGATTAGAATTTGCAAGCACTGCGGCGCAGAGCTGAAATACTAATGATCACAACTTGTCGGATATAAGGAGTTCCGCGGGATAACGGCGAAACGGGTTCGCGCGTTCCCACGGGCTAAAATCCGGCAGATAGGAGAAAGTAACAATGGCTAGAATGAAGGATTTCTACAAGGAAACCGTAGCTCCCGCCCTGTTTAAAAAGTTTGGCTATAAGTCTGTTATGCAGACACCGAAGATCGATAAGATCGTAGTCAACGTTGGCTGCGGCGAGGCTAAGGAAAACGCGAAGATCATTGAGAACGTAATGGCGGAGCTTGCTGCTATCACGGGTCAGAAGCCCGTTGCGTGCCGCTCCAAGAAGTCCGTTGCGAACTTCAAGCTCAGAGAGGGTCAGATCATCGGCGTTAAGGTTACACTGCGCGGCGATATCATGTACGAGTTCCTCGACAGACTGTTTAACGTGGCTCTGCCCCGTGTACGCGACTTCAGAGGCATCAACCCCAACTCCTTCGACGGACGCGGCAATTACTCGTTCGGTCTGAAAGAGCAGCTGATCTTCCCCGAAATTGAATACGACAAGATCGACGCGGTTCGCGGTATGGATATCAACTTTATCACCACCGCAAAGACCGATGAAGAAGCAAGGGAGCTGCTCACGCTTATGGGCGCTCCGTTTGAGAAGTAATCCAGTTTCACTTAGGAGGAATAAGATGGCAAAAACGTCTTTAAAGCAGAAGCAGCAGAGAACGCCCAAGTTCTCCACTCGTGCTTACAACAGATGCAAGATCTGCGGCAGACCTCACGCTTATCTGCGTAAGTTCGGCATTTGCAGAATCTGCTTCAGAGAGCTTGCGTACAAGGGTCAGATTCCCGGTGTGAAGAAGGCAAGCTGGTAAGAACCAATTAGCAAATCGGAATTTTTACCTCATCGGGCAAACAATTCGTTCAAGCCCGATCAAGAGGAAAATCAAGTAGGTACGACGGGTATAAAACGCCAGGGCGTTTTTAATGGCTCCCGTAACGGCTTACGTTTAGGAGGTAAATGAATGCAGATCACTGATACTATTGCGGATATGCTGACAAGAATTCGTAACGCTAACTCCGCAAAGCACCCCACTGTTGACATTCCCGCTTCCAACCTCAAAAAGCAGATCGCTCAGATACTGCTGGACGAGGGCTACATCAAGGCTTTTAAGGTCATTGATGACAGCAAGCAGGGCGTTATCAGAGTAACACTTAAGTATACCGACAGCAGAGCGCAGGTTATTACGGGGCTCCGCCGCGTATCTAAACCCGGTCTTAGAATTTACTCGAACTGCAAGGATATGCCGAAGGTTATGAAAGGTCTCGGAATTGCGATCGTATCCACTTCCAAGGGCATCATGACCGATAAGAAGGCTCGCGAGATGAACGTCGGCGGCGAAGTTCTTGCGTTCGTATGGTAATAGGAGGAATAGTAATATGTCAAGAATTGGTAGAATGCCTGTTACTGTTCCCGCAGGCGTCGACGTAAAGATCGACGGACCGGTCGTAACAGTAAAGGGTCCTAAGGGAACTCTTACCAAGGAGTTCAATCACCTGATGAAGATATCTCAGGAGGGTACGGAGATAATCGTTTCCCGTCCCGATGACGAGAACCTTTCCAAGTCGCTCCACGGTCTGACAAGAACGCTTATCCACAATATGGTGGTAGGCGTTACGGAGGGCTTCAAGAAGGAGCTGGAGATCAACGGCGTTGGTTTCAGATGTGAAAAGCAGGGCAAGAAGGTCGTTATGAACCTCGGCTTCTCCCACAAGGTAGAGGTTTCGGATACCGACGACATCAAGCTTGAGGTTCCCGCTCCCAACAAGATAGTTGTAACGGGTATCGACAAGCAGAAGGTCGGACAGATGGCTTCCGAGATCAGAGGCAAGCGTCCTCCCGAGCCTTACAAGGGCAAGGGCATCAAGTACGTCGATGAGGTTATCCGCCGCAAGGAAGGTAAAGCCGGCAAGGGTAAGAAGTAAGGAAAGGACTGAAAGAAAATGGTTAAAGCTATTGATAAGAATAAGAGCAGACTTCGCCGTCATAAGCGCGTCCGCTCTAAGATCACAGGCACTCCCGAGTGCCCGAGACTTAATGTTTTCCGTTCTTCCATGCACATTTACGCTCAGATCATTGACGACGTAAACGGCAAGACCTTAGCTTCCGCTTCTTCGGCGGTAAAGGGCTTCGGACAGTACGGCGGAAACGTTGAGGCGGCTAAGAAGGTCGGTCTTGCGATCGCCGAAGCGGCAAAGGCTGCGGGTATCACGGACGTCGTTTTCGACAGAGGCGGCTATGTATACCACGGAAGAGTTGCGGCTCTCGCCGAGGGCGCAAGAGAAGGCGGACTTAATTTCTGATAAGGAGGGAAACAGACTTGGCTAATTTTGAAAATACAGAAAACGAGCTCTCCGAGAAGGTAGTTGCTATCAACCGTGTTTCTAAGACAGTAAAGGGCGGACGCATCATGAAGTTCTCCGCGCTGGTAGTCGTAGGCGACGGAAACGGCACAGTAGGTTTCGGTATGGGCAAATCCAACGAGGTTCCCGACGCTATCCGCAAGGGAATTGACGACGCGAAGAAGAATCTTCATAAGATCGCTCTCAAGGGCACTACGATACCCCATGAGATCACAGGCAAATTCGGCGCAGGCGCGGTTCTGATGCGTCCCGCTCCCGAGGGTACCGGCGTTATCGCGGGCGGTCCCGTTCGTGCCGTTATCGAGATGGCGGGCATTAAGAATATCCGTACAAAGTCGCTGCGTTCCAACAACCCTTGCAACGTCGTAAGAGCTACCATGCAGGGTCTTACAAGCTTGAGAACGGCAGAGGAGGTCGCTGCGCTCAGAGGCAAGAGCGTTAAGGATCTCTAATTGCGTAAAGATAGGAGAATAGAAATGGCATTGAAAATAACGCTTGTACGCTCGCTCAACAGCTGCAAGAAGAATCAGATCGCCACCGCGTATTCCCTTGGACTGCGCAAGGTGAACTCTGTAACAACTCAGCCCGATAACGAGGCTACAAAAGGTAAAATCAAGACTATCGCTCACCTGGTAAAGGTTGAAGAGGTTTGATTATACAAGAACATCTAATTTTTACTAGGGGGTGCAAAGCAATATGAAGCTTCACGAATTACAGCCGGCGGCAGGTTCGGTCAAGGACGTAAAGCGCATTGGACGCGGTCACGGTTCCGGTCAGGGCAAGACCGCGGGCAAGGGTCATAAGGGTCAGAAGGCACGTTCCGGCGGCTCTATCAGACCGGGCTTCGAGGGCGGTCAGATGCCGCTTCAGAGAAGAATGCCGAAGAGAGGCTTTAACAACATCTTCGCAAAGGAGTTTGCGACTGTTAACGTGTCCGAGCTCGAGAAGAGATTCGAGAGCGGCGCTGTCGTTGACGCGAACGCTCTTATCGAGAGCGGCGCTATTAAGGACGCTAAGGACGGCGTGAAAATTCTCGGCAACGGCGAGCTCACCAAGAGCCTCACCGTAAAGGCGGTAAAGTTCACCGCTGCCGCTCAGGAAAAAATTGAAAAGGCAGGCGGAAAGGCTGAGGTGATGTAATTGAACGGAATGCTTACAGTCTTTCGTAACGCGTGGGTCGATACTCAGCTGCGTAAGAAGATCTTGTATACGCTGTTTATACTCCTCTTGTTCCGCTTGGGTTCATGCATTTTCGTTCCGTTCCTCGATAACTCCGCGATAACGCAGATGATATCGGGAGCGTCGCTGCTCAATTACCTCGATGTAATGACAGGCGGTGCGCTCGGAAAGGGCACGCTGCTGGCGATGTCCATTACTCCGTATATCAACGCGTCGATTATTATTCAGCTTCTGACTGTTGCGATACCGCCGCTCGAAAGGCTGTCCAAAGAGGGCGAAGAGGGCAGGAAGAAGATCAATACGATCACAAAGTTCACCTCGCTCGGTATAGCGATATTCCAGGCGACGGCGTTCTACTTCTCGTTGAGAAACGGTACGACGGATTCAAATGATAACCATGTTGCGATTTTGAAGTTCGGCGACGTTCTGGATACTACGAGCAACACGTTCTCCGTGGTGCTTTCGGCTATAACGATAATCGCCTGTTTCGTTGCGGGCGCGTCGGTCATTATCTGGCTGGGCGACCGCATCAATGAAAAGGGTATCGGAAACGGTATCTCCATGATTTTGTTTGCGGGTATCGTGGCAAGAGTTCCCGAAACGATCGGAAACTTTATCGGCATTATTTCGTCCGATCCTGACAATATCGGCGTAAACCTTGTGTTTATTATCGCTACGGTAATTATTTTTGTTGCGATGATATGGTTCGTTATTTTTATGACGAACGCGGAGAGACGTATTCCCGTTCAGTACGCTAAGCGAGTTGTGGGACGGAAAATGTACGGCGGTCAGTCGACGCATATCCCGATCAAGGTAGCAATGAGCGGCGTTATGCCTATCATCTTCGCGATGTCGCTTATGAGCCTTCCGCAGACCATTTGTTTCTTCTTCGGAATAGACGGCAAGGGCGAGGGCTTCTGGCACGGCTTCGTGAGATTTTTCTCACAGCAGTCCGCCGCGTACGCGGTTATCTACTTCGTGCTGATTATCGCGTTCAACTACTTCTACGTGGCAATCACGTACAATCCCGTTGAGATAGCGAACAATCTGAAAAAGAACAACGGCGCGATACCGGGCTATCGTCCGGGCAAGCCTACGTCCGATTTCATTTACAACTCGCTCAACAAGATAACGCTTATCGGCGCTATCTTCCTCGGAGTTATCGCGATATTCCCGATCATTCTCTCGTGGATCAACCCGAGCTTCTCCGCCGTATCGCTTGGCGGTACTACGATGCTGATCATCGTCGGCGTTGCGCTCGAAACGGTTCGTACTCTCGAGAGCCAGATCATGATGCGTCATCACCCGGGCTTTTTGGACTAATAGTTATGCAAGAGGAGCTTGATTATGAATATGATTTTTTTGGGCGCTCCCGGCGCCGGCAAAGGAACACAGGCAGAGGTCGTCTGCAAGGAGCTGAATATTCCCGCGGTCTCGACGGGTAATATGCTTCGCGAGGCTGTTAAGAACGGCACCGACGCAGGTCTTGCGGCAAAGAAGTTTATGGACGCGGGCGAGTTGGTTCCCGATGAGGTCGTTATCGGCATTCTGAAGGACAGAATAGCTCAGGACGACGCCAAGAACGGCTTTATCCTCGACGGCTTCCCCAGAACGGTGGCTCAGGCGGAGGCGCTTGAGAGCATGGGTGTAAAGATTGACAAGGTAGTCGAGATCGACGTTTCGGACGAGGCTATCACGGCAAGAATGAGCGGCAGACGCGTTTGCGAGGGCTGCGGCAATTCTTACCATATCGAGTACAAGCCCACTAAGGTCGAGGGCGTTTGCGACGCTTGCGGCGCGAAGGTCGTGCAGAGAATAGACGACAAGCCCGAGACGGTTCAGGCTCGCCTGAAGACCTATCATGAAAAGACGGCTCCTCTCAAGGACTACTATCAGTCAAGAGGAAAGCTTGTTACAGTTCAGGGACAGAACGATATCGCGGAGACCTCAAAGCTGGTTCTCGCGGCTATCAAGGGCTGATCCCGTTAGAAAGCGTACAGGCACAATGATACAGATCAAAAATCCAAACGAGCTTAAGGCTATGATGAAAGCGGGCGAGCTTGCCGCGCAGGCGCTCGCACTCGCGGGGAGGCATGCGGTTCCGGGAATTTCGACGTGGGAGCTTGACAAGATCGTCGACGAGTTCGTTCGTTCCAAGGGTGGACATTCTCCCTGCAAAGGTTTCGAGGATTTCCCGGGACACAACTGCTATTCGGTAAACGAGGAGCTTATCCACAGTATCCCTTCCAAAAAGAAGATACTCAGAGAGGGCGATATCGTGTCCTGCGACATCGTAGCCGAGCTTAACGGCTTTATGGGCGACAATACCAGAACTTTCAAGGTCGGAAAGGTGTCCGAGGAAGCGGAACGGTTACTGAAATACACCGAAGAGGCTTTGTACAAGGGCATTGAAAAGGCTGTCGCGGGCAACCGCATAGGCGACATTTCCCACGCGATCCAAACTCACGTGGAAAGCGGGGGGTATGCCTGCGCCGAGAAGTTTATCGGACACGGTATCGGACGCGATATGCACGAGGATCCCGAGGTCCCGAACGAGGGTAAAGCGGGGCACGGTCCCAGGCTTATGCCCGGTATGACGATCGCTATCGAGCCGATGGTCAATTCCCATTCGCGGCGGGTTCGGATATTAAGCGACAAGTGGACGGTGGTTACCACCGACGGAAGTCTTTCCTGCCACTTTGAGCATACCGTCGCCATCACGAACGGCGAACCCGTGATACTGACACTGGAGAGCCACTGATGGAGATTAAAGCCGGAAGAGTGGTCATAAGCTCCGCGGGGCACGACAGCGGTCGACGCATGGTCGTGACAGGAGCTGACGGCGGATTTGTTTTCGTCGCAGACGGAAAAGAGCGAAGGCTCGCAACCCCGAAAAAGAAGAATATAAAGCACGTCCGCGTTACCTCGTGTTCGATAGAGCTCGAGGGTATGACGGACAAAAGGCTGCGGCAGACGCTTAGAGCGTTGAGCCCCGAATGCACGTTACAGGAGAGTGAATAGCTTGTCTAAGGAAGATGTATTGGAAGTAGAAGGAACAATTCTTGAGGCGCTCCCGAACGCACAGTTCAAGGTGGAGCTGTCAAACGGTCACCAGATTTTAGCGCACATCAGCGGCAAGCTGAGGATGAATTATATCCGTATCCTGCCGGGCGATAAGGTCACCGTTGAGATGTCTCCCTACGACCTTACTAAGGGCAGAATCACATGGCGTGCCAAGTAATCACGTCGATAAAGCGACGTTATCACCAATGATGCTGCCGCAAACAGTGAACCTTTAAGGAGGGTATTACGATGAAAGTTAGACCTTCGGTAAAGCCCATGTGCGATAAGTGCAAGGTCATAAAGCGCAAGGGCAAAGTTATGGTTATTTGTGTTGAACCCAAGCACAAACAGAGACAGGGTTGATTCCCTATTTTAAGGAGGAAATGCTATGGCAAGAATTGCCGGTGTGGATCTGCCTAAGGAGAAACGCGTAGAGATCGGCTTGACCTATGTCTACGGAATCGGCAGAAAGTCCGCTAACGATATTCTGGCAAAGGCGGGTGTTAATCCCGACACACGCGTTAAGGATCTGACCGATGATGAAGAGGCTAAGATCCGCGAGGTCATCGACAAGGACGGCTATGTTGTGGAGGGCGATCTGAGAAGAATGGTCGCGCTTAACATCAAGCGTCTGGTTGAGATCAACTGTTATCGCGGAATGCGTCACCGCAAGGGTCTGCCCGTCCGCGGTCAGCGCACCAAGACAAACGCCAGAACACGCAAGGGTCCCAAGAAGACAATTGCAAACAAGAAGAAGTAATAGGAAAGGCGGTAAATAAATGGCACAGGCTAAAAAACAGGTTATACGCAGACGTCGTGAGCGCAAGAATATTGAAAACGGCGCAGCTCACATTCAGTCGTCTTTTAATAACACTATTGTGACTATCACCGACCTTCAGGGAAATGCTCTTTCATGGGCTTCCGCAGGCGGCTTGGGCTTCCGCGGCTCGAGAAAGTCTACTCCGTATGCGGCGCAGACCGCTGCCGACGTTGCGGCTAAGGCTGCTATGGAGCACGGACTGAAGACCGTTGAGGTTTTCGTAAAGGGTCCCGGTCAGGGTCGTGAGGCGGCTATCCGCGCGCTTCAGGCTGCGGGTCTTGAGGTAAAGCTCATTAAGGACGTAACCCCCATTCCCCACAACGGATGCCGTCCCCCCAAGAGAAGACGCGTCTGATCGAGGATACGAGGTCAATAATGGTAAAAACAACAGCATAAGAACCGAGCGCAACGTTTGCTCGGCGTCGGCTGTAAAGCCGATATGTAATTAGATTAACGGAGGATTTTATATTATGGCAGTAAATCGCGACCCGATTTTGAAAAAGTGCAGAAGTCTTGACATCAGCCCCGCTGTACTGGGCTATTCCGAGAACAAGAAGTCCAAGAGATTCCAGAAAGACGGCGCTCGCCGCAAAAAGGTATCCGAGTACGGACAGCAGCTCAAGGAGAAGCAGAAGCTGAAATTCGTTTACGGCGTTCTTGAAAAGCAGTTCTATCACTACTATGAGCTGGCTACCAAGGAAGAGGGTATCGCCGGTGAAAACCTGATCAGACTTCTCGAGAGCAGACTTGACAACATCGTTTTCAGAATGGGTATGGCTACGACACGCCGCGAGGCTCGTCAGCTTGTAACTCACGGTCATTTCTGTGTGAACGGCAAGAGAGTTGATATCCCCTCTTACAGAGTTAAGGTAGGCGACACCGTTTCTCTCCGCGATAAGAGCAAGAAGAGCAAGAAGTTTGAGCAGATCGCAGAGGTTGCGGGCGGCAGACTTACTCCTATGTGGCTTGACGTGGACAAGGAAAAGCAGGCGGCTAAGGTAACACGTTCTTTCCAGCGTGAGGATCTCGACTTCGAGATCGCAGAACACTTAATTATCGAGCTGTATTCTAAATAATAGCAGGCGGTCGTTCCCCGAGGTGCGGGCAAAGTCGATTTGCTTCGGAGTAATACGGGAGCGCTGTGATGCATACAGATATTTAGTGCAGTTATTTTTAATTCACGCACGGCGCGGTGTTTGCGCCGCGTGATTTGCGTCAATACTTTATTGTATAAGACGCGGAGCGTGATTTAAAATTAACAGTGAATACGGCGGGCTTGCGGCGTAAGCACAAGTCAATGCACAGGATAATTAACTAAAGGCAGTATCACTGCCGACGGAAAAGCTGGTGGGAGGGTTACCAAATGCTTGAAAAAATCGAAAAGCTCAACATAGAGACCTCAAAGCTGAGGTCGGACGGAACTTATGGAATGTTCGTTCTGGATCCTCTCCAGAGCGGATATGGAAACACTTTGGGCAACAGCCTGAGACGTGTGTTACTCTCCTCATTGCCGGGAGTTGCGGCGACGTCGGTGAAGATCGACGGCGTTCAGCACGAGTTTTCCACCATTCCCGGTGTTAAAGAAGACGTTACTGAAATAATTCTTAATATCAAGGGACTGAGAGCGAAGATGTACGGCGAGGCTCCCAAGACCATCTACATCGAGGCCGAGGGCGAATGCGAGGTCACCGCGGGCGATATCAAGACCGATTCCGAGGTCGAGATACTTGATCCGGGCATGCACATCGCGACGCTCGGCGCGGGCGCTAAGCTGTATATGGACATCACGCTCGACAGGGGCAGAGGCTATGTTGCGGCGGAGCAGAATAAATCTCAGCTCCAGCCCGTGATCGGCGTCATACCGATCGACAGCATTTATACTCCCGTTCTGAAGTGCAACTACACCGTTGAAAATACGCGTGTGGGTCAGAGGACAGACTACGAAAAGCTCATCATAGAAATATGGACAGACGGTACGATCTCCGCTAAGGAAGCCGTTTCCTATGCGGCGAAGATCCTTATTGAAAGACTTCAGCTTTTTGCGGAGCTCTCCGACGAGACAAATCCGCAGGAGCTTATGGAGACAAAGGAAGAAAGCCGCAAGGACAAGGTTCTCGAGATGACTATCGAGGAGCTCGAGCTGTCGGTGCGTTCGTTCAACTGCTTAAAGAGAGCGGGAATAAACACCGTCGAGGATCTCGTAAACAAGTCGCCTGAGGATATGATGAAGGTGAGAAACCTCGGTAAGAAATCCTTTGACGAGGTCAAGGCTAAGCTTCAGTCACTCGGCTGCGACCTTATGAGTTCTGAGGAAAACAATTGATCGGCGCAGTCTCCCTTGCTCGGGGGACGGGCGCAATGTAAGATAAATTCTACCGAAAGGAGAAAATAAAATGCCAGGTTCAAGAAAGCTGGGCAGATCCAGCGACCACAGAAAAGCAATGCTCAGAGGCATGGTCACTTTTCTGTTTGAAAACGGAAAGATCGAAACTACCGTGACCCGCGCTAAGGAAGTTCGCGCGGAGGCGGAGAAAATGATCACCTTAAGTAAGGTAAACACGCTTCACACAAAGCGTCAGGTGTTCTCATACATCACCAAGGAGGATGTTGCGAAGAAGCTGTTTGACGATACCGCGGAGGGCAAGTACGCTTCCCGAAACAGCGGTTACACCAGAATTTACAAGCTCGGTCCGCGCCGCGGTGATGCTGCGGAAATGGCGATCATTGAGCTTATCCGCGATTGATCTTTATAACATTTTCCCTCCCGCTTTCGGGAGGGATTTTTATTCGTAACTTGTCCGCTTTTTTCAAAAACCCCTTGACAAATTTCGGTGAATGTGATATAATTGTAACGTTGAAAGTACATTTGTTATGGGGGTATAGCTCAGTTGGGAGAGCGCTTGCTTCGCATGTAAGAGGTCAGGGGTTCGAATCCCCTTATCTCCACCATACAAAACTCCCCTTGCTCTGGCAAGGGGAGTTTTGTATGGTGCGATTTTTTCTCATGAATTGCCTTGATGGAAATTCGATTTTGTTCGCTTTGCGGTCAAAGTTTCCGAGAAATCGCGCCGCGCTCCTTTCGTATAATGTGGTCAGGAGGAAAAATGAAACGTATAGCGAAATTTGAAAAAGTGTCATTAAATCAATGGCGTCGGGGATATTCTGGAGCAGACGCGGAGCGTGTTTATGAGAATATTGTCTTGCCGAAACGGGCAACGTCGGGTTCGGCGGGGTATGACTTTTTCGCGCCGTTCGATATAGAGCTTAAGGCGGGCGAGACTGTAAAAGTGCCGACGGGTGTGCGTGTTAAAATAGCCGACGGGTGGCTCTTGTCGCTTTATCCACGCAGCGGATTGGGCTTCAAGTTCCGTTTGCAGCTCGACAATACCGTCGGGATAATCGACAGCGACTACTATTTCTCCGACAATGAGGGGCACATCTTCGCCAAGCTCACCAACGACAGTAAGGAGGGCAAGACGGTCACGATCTCCGCGGGTACGGGATTTATGCAGGGAATATTTACCGAGTACGGCATTACCGAGGACGATGACGCGGACGGCGTCCGCAACGGCGGTTTCGGAAGCACCACGAAATAATAACGAGCCCCCGAATAAAATTTTCGGGGGTATTTATGTTATTTCGGTTTATTTTTGCCGTATTCCGCGCAAATTGCCGACAGCGTACATTCCGCGCACTTAGGAGATCTAGCGGTACATACTCCTCTGCCGTGCCATACGAGGCGGTGACAGAAGTATAAGCCCTCCTCGGGCGGAATTATCGCGCGGAGCTGCTTCTCCACCTGCGCCGCGTCCTTTCCCTGCGACAAGCCCAGCCTGTTCGTGAGTCGTATAACGTGCGTATCGCATACCATTGCGGGCTTTCCGTACAGGTCGCCGACTATAAGATTCGCAGTCTTGCGCCCTACTCCGGGGAGCTTTACAAGCTCCGCGATAGTATCGGGGACTTTGCCGCCGTGAACGTCGCGCAGAACGCGGCACATCTCAACGATATCCTGCGCCTTGGTGTGGTACAGTCCGCAGGATTTTATGTACTCCTCCACCTCGGAGACCTCCGCTTCGGCGAACGCGTCAACGCTCGGGAAACACTCAAACAGCGCGGGGGTCACAAGGTTTACGCGCTTGTCGGTACACTGTGCGGAGAGCCTTGTCGCGATAAGCAGCTCGTGCGGCTTGGCGTACAATAACGCGCACTTTACCTCGGGATATTCCTGTTTAAGCAGCTCGATCACTTGAGCTGCCTTTTGTTTTTTCGTCATTGGTTCTCATCGTCCTCTGTCGACTCGGGCAGTCTTGACGCCCGTATTTTCAGTATATTTCTGTCTTCGACCTGTAAAACGGCCAGCATTACGCCCTCGTATTCCACGGTGGGCGGCATCGGAGCCGTGCCCTCGGGAATATATCCGAGCTTGTCGGTTACAAAACCCGATATCGTCTCATACTCGTGATCCTCCGGCAATTCAATGCCGAACAATCCGAACACCTCTTCGGGATCCGCTTCACCCGCGGCGTCGTAAGTATCATCGTCGATTTTTGTGATAAGCTGCTTTTCGTCGTCGTATTCGTCCTGAATATTGCCCATTACCGCCTCGATGAGGTCCTCGAGCGTGACTATGCCCGCCGTTCCGCCGTACTCGTCGACTACCACTGCCATTCCCGATTTCATCTCGGTGAGCGTCTTGAAAACGTCGGGGCAGGAGCAGGACTCGGGAACATAGCTAACGTCGCGCAGGAAGTCGCCGATCTTAAAATCGGACAAATCGGTCTTTCCGATAAGGCATAACAAGTCTTTGACTATGATTATCCCAACGATCTTGTCAATGCTCTCTTCATATGCGGGTATTCTCGAAAATCCCAGATCGAGCGCCAGATATATAAGATCGTCCAGCGTTATTGAATTTACATCCACGCCCACAATATTTGTGCGGTGGGTCATAACGTCAGCGGCGGTGAGGTTGTCGAACTCGAAGATGTTGTTTATCATCTGCGCCGAGTTCTCCTCGATGCCGTCCTCGTCGTCGTCACTGGCGAGCGCGTCCACAAGGTCGCGTACCTCGTCCTCCGTAACGTCGGCGTAATTCGCGCCGAGCGCCGATTTCAACAGCGCCGTAAGCCCCTTGTTAAGCCAGATCAGCGGTGCCAAAAGCACCTTTCCGACCTTGTGGTCGTTATGATCGTTTTCCTGTTTTTCGCCAATACTTCGACTGCCGTCAGTATCCATAAATCCTCCGTTAAAAATTATAAATTCAAGCCCATATTCTCGTCATTGGGAGCAAATCCCAGCGCCGTATAAAGCGGTCTGCCGTTTTCGGTCGCGTCGAGAGAAACGTAACTGACCTTGCGCTCCCTTGCCTCGTCGAGCAGCATTGTCACCATTTGCCGCGCGATACCCCGCCGGCGATAATCCGCTTTGGTGTAGACATTCATTATGTGAGCGCGCTTTCCTATCGGGTGATCGTATGTCGGCATAAGATTGATGTAGCAAATCGTTGCGCAGCCGACAGCCTTTTCGCCGTCAAACGCGAACACGGTGGTCTGGTCGCCGTTTTTGAAAAACTCCTCGGAAAGCCGCGTGAACTCTCCCTCAAACTCCGATTCGGGCTTGTTGTAAATTCCGCAAAGCAACTCAACGCGAAGCCTTATAAAGTCCCCAATGTGCTTTGGGGCTGCCTTTTCATATGTTATCATTTGTCGTTCCTTTTATCCGAATTCCCGAAGAAATCTCATATATCTTATCAACAGAATCGATTTCCACCAATTTTCCGCCAAGGTAAATTCCTTATAATCGTTGTACCACGCCCATGGTACGGTATATGAGCCGTCGTCAAGCTGATTTTCGGCGAGCAGCCCGCATTCCTTTTCCACAAGCTCCTTGTTGTCCTCATAGAACATACTCTCCCTGCTGTTGATAAACATAGAGGGACGGGATACATACTCGGTTTTCCACTTTTCGGTATCGCGACATATAACACTGTTGACGTTTTCTTTAAGCTTTTCCGCGAACTCGCGCATATCCACAAGCACCAAACCCGTTTCCGTGAGATATTCATACAATCTCAAAAAACCGTGAGCGATATAATCGTCGTTGACGGGCGTTTTGGAAACAAACCAATCGTATGCTTGTTTCGCTATCTCCACCGCCTTTTTATGCAGCCCGCTGTCCTTATCCGCGAATTTCAGGATAAATCCCGCGAGATGGGCGGTCGGATTGTAGCTGAAGTCCTCCTCACGGTTTTCGGAGTAGCTCCACCAAACCGCGTGAGGGTGATCGTCGTTTGATTTTACGGTATTCAGCCATTGGTTATGCTTTTCCGAGAAATCCGCGCCGCTGTCAAGGTAGCGAAGGATCCCCCCGATGATCGGGTGAGAGCCGTCCTCAAAGTGATAGCGCCAAAGCGAAAGATCAACGGGACGCGCGTTGCGGTAAACGAACCCGCGCGCTTTCTCAAAAATTTCGTCAAAACTGCTCATCATAGTTTTCCTTTCCGAAAAACAGCCTTTCCCCGTTTCTTCTCGCGATATCTATCATTTCCTCCGTGGAAACGCCCTTTATCTCCGCCATTTTTGCGGCGGTGAACGCGATCATTGAACTGTCGGAGCGCTCTCCCCTGTGAGGAACGGGCGCCATATACGGACAGTCGGTCTCAAGCAGCAGTCTGTCTATCGGCGTTTCCGCGCAGGCAGCCCAAGCCTTTTTGGAGTTCTTGAACGTGAGCACTCCCGTAAACCCGATATACATTCCGAGCTTTACGACCTCCCGCGCGGTCTCGGCGCTGCCCGAAAAGCAGTGGAGCACTCCGCGCGGCTTATATTCTTTCAGTATCTCCATAGTATCCGCCGACGCGTCGCGCGAATGGATAATTACGGGCATATCGAACCTTTCCGCCATTTCGAGCTGTTTTACAAAGACTTCGCGCTGTATATCGCGCGGCGGCTCGGGATAATGATAGTCAAGACCTATCTCCCCCAGAGCGACCACTTTTTTATGTGTCAAAAGCTTCTCCAGCGAGCTCATCCAGTAGTCGGGAAGAGAGGCGGCGTGTTCGGGGTGGATTCCCGCCGCCGCGTAAATATAGTCGTAACGCTCCGCAAGCTCGATCTCCTCTATACTTGACGGGATATCGCAGCCGACGGCGAGAACGCGTCCGACATTTTTGCTCGGCAACTCGGCGAGAATTTTCTCCAGATCCTCGCCGAAGTCCTCTTTCATGTAATGAGCGTGCGTGTCAAATATATTGCCCATTTACGCCGCTCCGTTAAAATACGCTTCGAGAACGAGCTGCTTGGTCTCGTAGCTCTCCAGCGGCAGACGGCCGCGTCCGCCGAACAGCTTTTCGGTGTCGCCGAACGCCGAAAGAAATGAACGCTCGAGCATTCCCGCCTTGTCCTCGCCATCAATGCTTACGCAGTCAAAGAACATCAGCAGACGCGCGGCGGTCTCGTCGGGCTGCCAGTATTCCGCGGTATTTTCCTCGGCGGCGGAGTTGCCGTATAACTGCCGCAATTGAGCGAGCAGCTCCTCGGCGTACATCTTCGCGCCTACGCTCGGTACGTTCCCCGAAAGCACCTCGCCCTGCTTTACGAACATCGCACGGATAATGTGGCTCACTCCTTTAGTCATGCGTTCCTCAAGAGTTGCGGGCGCGCCCTGCTCATCTACCTTCGCGACCATATCCTCGGTGTTCTCTTTATGCGTGAGGTTATTGTCGGCGGTCTGCTTCTGCGCCGACTTCTTGGTATACGCGGGCGTAAAGGCGGCTTCGGATTTCACAAAGCTGTCGGTATGCTCCGTGGCGAGAGTACTGGTTTTCGTCTCCGTGCGCTGCGTCGACGTTTTGGTAAGCGTCGTTTGGTTTACCGAACCTATGTCAGCTATTCTTGAAATATCCATACTTCTTTTCCCCCTTCCATGGGTAGCCGTATATCTTATACCATAAAGTGATCGTCATGATCGTCGCTGCAAAGCTCGTCGTCGTGGTCGTGCGGCTGAAATCCCATAATATCTCTGCCGCGGGTGCCGTATCTGTCGCGCTGTGTATCAACGTATTTTTCGAGAATATCCATAAATTCCCGAGGCTTTTTGATCGACTTTATCTCTTTTACGGGAGTGTCAACGTCCTTGCAGTTGATTATCACCGTTCCGCAGCCGACTATTCTCTGTCCGAGCGGCAGACGCAGACTTTTGTCGAGAACGCGGTATAGTTCCACCTCGTCCTCGGTAATGTTCAGAAAACCCTTGCGGGTTATCAGCTTCTTTTCCGTCAATATATATCGCGTGAACGACCACGGGAGACCCAGAAACGTCCGCTTCTTGTCCGTCCACACCTGTCCGGGAACAGGCTTCGCCATACTTTATCGCCCCTTTCTTATCTGATAGTTGAACCGTTCGGCACGTCCTTATCGAGGAACAGCACACGAACGTCGTCCTCGCCTGCGTCGCACGCGAGTATCATACCCTCGGAAAGCTCTCCGCAGAGCTTGGCGGGCGCGAGATTTGCCACGAACACTATCTTCTTTCCGATCAAGTCCTCGGGCTTATACCACTTCGCGATACCCGAAACTATCTGTCTGCCGTTTCTGCCGTCGTCGACGGTGAGCTTGAGCAGTTTTTTCGCCTTGGGTATTTTCTCACACGCGATGATCTCGCCGCTGCGGAGCTTGACCTCGGCAAATTGGTCGATATTGATTATATTCGCCTTGTCTAAGTCCTCGTCCTCGCGGATAGTCTTTGCGGGTTTTATAAACGCGTTCAGTTCTTCGATCTCCTTGTCAACGTCTATTCTCGGGAACAATACGCCGCCTTTGTGAACGGTGACGTTTTCGGGCAGCTTTCCGAATTCTCCCAAAGTATCATATGCTGCAAGGCTCTCGTCCGCGCCGATCTGCTCCCATATCGTGGGCATGGTGCGCGGCATAAATGCCGCAAGCAGTCCCGAGCAGATACGTATCGTCTCCAACAGGTTATACAGAACGCTTGCCAGACGCGCTTTTTTCTCTTCGCTCTTTCCGAGCACCCACGGTTCGGTCTCGTCGATATACTTGTTCGCGCGGGAAACTACCTTGAATATCTCCTCCAGCGCTTTGGAGAGCTGTGCCTCCTCGATAAGCGGGGTGACTGTTTCACGCAGCGACTTCGCCATACCGATAAGCTCGTTGTCGAGCGGTTCGGGTTGTCTGTCTGTCGGCAGCGTGCCGCCGAAATATTTGTCCGCCATTGCCACGGTACGGGAAACAAGGTTGCCCAGATCGTTCGCAAGGTCGGAATTTATGCGGTTTATCATTATTTCGTTCGAGAAATTGCTGTCCGAGCCGTAGGGCATATCGCGCAGTATCTGATAGCGCACAGCGTCCGAGCCGTAGCGCTGTGCGAGCACAAACGGGTCGATAACGTTGCCGATAGACTTGGACATCTTCTGCCCGTTAAAGTTTATCCAGCCGTGGCCGTACAGCTTTTTCGGAAGCGGCAGATCGAGCATCATCAGGATAGCCGGCCATACTATCGAGTGAAAACGTACTATCTCCTTTGCGGTCATATGCATATCGGCGGGCCAGTACTTGTCGTAATCGTCAAACGCGTCGTTTTCGTAGCCGAGAGCGGTTATATAGTTCGACAGAGCGTCGACCCAGACATATACGACGTGTTTCGTGTCGAAATCCACGGGAACGCCCCATGTGAACGAGGTGCGCGAAACGCACAGATCTTCAAGTCCCGGCTTTATGAAGTTGTTTATCATTTCGTTGACGCGGCTTTTCGGCGAGAGATAATCCGTTTCGGTGAGAAACTTCTCCACCTTGTCCGCGAATTCCGACAGCTTGAGGAAGTACGCATCCTCGTGAGCGTCGACGACCTCGCGTCCGCAATCGGGGCACTTTCCGTCCTTAAGCTGACTCTCCGTCCAGAAGCTCTCGCAGGGCGTGCAGTATTTGCCCTCGTACTGTCCCTTATAAATATATCCCTTATCGTAGAGCTTTCTGAAAATTTTCTGTACGCTTTTTACATGATAGTCGTCGGTGGTGCGGATATAGCGCGTGTAACTGATGTCCATAGTTTCCCAGAGCTTTTTGAACTTTTCGACGATATTGTCGACATATTCTTTCGGCGCAACGCCCGCGGATTTGGCTTTTTGCTCGATCTTCAGACCGTGTTCGTCAGTTCCCGTCAGAAACATTACGTCATAGCCCTGCATTCTTTTGAACCGCGCTATCGTGTCGCAGGCTACGGTCGTGTAGCAGTGACCCACGTGCGGTTTGTCCGACGGATAGTATATCGGAGTAGTTATATAATACTTATTTTTTTCGTTCATTGGTATCTTCCCCTTTTCCGGATTTTGTTAAATTTGTAAATATTGCCCTAAAAAGCACATACTTATATAATTATATTATAGTACATTTTCACGCATTTTTCAAGTATTGTCAAAAAAAACAAGAAATTTTTACATATTACATAAAAAAGACTTGATTTTTTTTGCATTTTTTAGTACAATAGAGATAGGCACAAATTTCGGGGGCTCGGACTGTGTATTTTTGACAAATCAAGGGGAAGGGTCTGCGCCGTGAAATTGGGAGAATAGCAAAATATTGGAAAGAGGTACACAAATGTCAAACAGGCTATTTCAGGGAATTGTCCATCAGATGAAGGACACAGTCAACAGAGTTATCGGCGTTATTGACGAAAACGGAACCATCGTCGCGTGCAGCGATCTTACCAGAGTGGGCGGGGGAAACGATTTCTTCTCCATTGAGCTGGGAGATTCGCACGAGGTGTTTATCCGCGACGGATATACCTACAAGCCGTTTGGCGTTCATATCAAGCCCGATTACGCGGTGTTTGTGGAGGGTACCGACGAGTCCGCTACAAAATACGCGGGCATTATCGCTATTTCTCTTTCCAGTATCAAACAATATTATGACGAAAAATACGACAGGAACAATTTTGTCAAGAATATCATTCTCGACAATGTTCTGCCGGGCGATATCAGTCTGAAGGCGCGCGAGCTGCACTTCAACGGCGATATCAGCCGCGTGGTGTTCCTGATAAGCGTTATAGCGTCAAACGATGTTTCGGCGTACGACGTTATTCAGAATTTGTTTCCGGACAAGAACAAGGACTTCGTTTTCAATATCACGGAAACGGATATCGTGCTTGTCAAGGAGGTCAAGAACAATATCGACGTGAAGGATCTTGAAAAGCTGGCGCGCAGCATTTCCGATACGCTGTCGAGCGAGTTCTTCACGAAGGTAAACGTCGGAATAGGCACGCCCGTGCTCGGCGTTAAGGAGCTTGCGCGCTCGTTCAAGGAGGCGCAGACGGCGCTCGAGGTCGGAAAGGTTTTCGATACCGACAAGAATATCGTATCCTACGATAATCTGGGCATCGCGAGACTTATCTATCATCTGCCGACTACGCTCTGCGATACGTTCCTCAAGGAGGTTTTCAAGAAGAATTCAATAGAGAGCCTGGATCACGAGACGCTGTTCACCATTCAGAAGTTTTTTGAAAACAGCCTGAACGTTTCGGAGACGTCGAGAAAGCTGTTCGTTCACAGAAATACGCTTGTGTACCGTCTGGACAAGATCAAGAAGCTGACGGGTCTCGATCTGCGTGAATTCGATCACGCTATCATTTTTAAGATCGCGCTTATGGTCAAGAAGTACCTCGCCGCAAATCCGACTAAGTTTTGATAAAATCTGTAAATTACGGCTGTTTGAGCGGCTGAATTTCCGCTCGGGCAGCCTTGTGGTTTGTTACAGAACGTTTTGTATTCTTAATGATTGTACAGAGATAATAGACAGAAAATATATAATTGGGAAATTTGACATTGCTTATTTTTATCGGGGGGAGTTTAAGTTTTATGGTAGAAATGAAAAACGTCAATGTGCATTATTCGAGCGGCGTTGACGCTTTGGTCGACGTAAATCTCCGTATAAACGACGGGGAATTTGTGTTCATAGTGGGCGGAAACGGTGCGGGAAAATCCACGCTGCTGAAGCTGATGATGAGAGAACTGGTGCCGAGCTCGGGTCGCGTGTTTGTGAACGGGTATAATCTGTCCAAGCTCAAGGGCAACAAAATAGCGAAATTCCGCCGCTCTATCGGGGTGGTTTTTCAGGAGTTCCGTCTTATTCAGGATTTTACCGCATATGAGAACGTTTCGTTCGTGCTCAGGATCGCCGATCAGTCGGGAAAATACATACGCCAGAGGGTGCCGTATGTGCTGAACCTTGTCGAGCTTGGTCATAAAGCCAAGAGCAAGACGAGAGAGCTTTCGGGAGGAGAACAGCAGCGTGTGGCTATCGCCCGCGCCCTGGCTAACGACCCGGGACTGCTTATCGTCGACGAGCCTACGGGCAACCTTGACCCCAAGCGTTCATATGAGCTAGTGGGTTTGCTCAAGGAGATCAACCGCTGCGGCACTACCGTGGTCATGATCACTCACGAGCACGAGCTGGTGCGTTATTACGGCGGCAGGATCATCAATATCGACAAGGGCTCGATAACGTTTGACGAGACGATCGGAGGCAACGATGAGGGCGAGTAATGTTAGTTACCTTGTTAAAAAGGGAATTTCCTCCGTCTGGAAAAATTTTATTATGTCATTCGCGAGCTTTTCGATACTTCTTGTAAGTCTGCTGCAAATAAGCATTTCGGTGCTTGTTATGGCGAATATTAACATAATAATGGGCAATATTGAAGATACGAACCAGATCGCTATCTTTATCGAGGAGGACGCGTCGGATGCGGCTGTTGAGCATATCAGGCAGGTTCTCGACGGCAACGCAGATCTTACCGACGTTCAGTATATCTCTCCCGACATGGGTCTCGAGCATTTCAAGGAGGATCTGGGCGAGTATTCGGAGTTGCTGGGGTATCTGGAGGAAAACCCCGTGCCGCACTCGTTTTTTGCGAGAGTTACCGATCTGGCGAAGATACGTCCCGTCGTTACGGCGGTGTCGAGTATCGAGGGCGTGGAGGAGGTAAGAGCGCCGTATGATTTCGCGAGTGCGCTCCAGAATATCCGAAGCACGTTTTCGGTGATCGTTATCGGGATACTGATCACGCTGGTGATCGTAAGCATTGTTATTATTTCAAATACCATACGTTCGAGTGTATTCTCGCGCCGTAATGAGATAACCATTATGAAGTACGTCGGGGCGACTAACGGCTTTATAAAGCTGCCGTTCTTCGTGGAGGGTATGTTCGTGGGAATTCTTGCGGGAGCGGCTTCGTGGGGTCTGGCGTGGTTTATCTACGACTCTATTTTCTCGCTGTTTACCGATAATTTCACGCTTTGGGAGATGTTTGGGTTCTTTAACCTGATCCCGTTCGACAATGTGTGCTGGACGGTGCTCGGGATCAACTGCGCGGCGGGCGCTCTGCTCGGCGCGGCCGGTACCGTTATCAGTATGGGAAAATATTTGAAAGTATAAGGTTTTTCGGCTCAAGTGCCGCCTATTGCGGAACTTGCCGATTCAAATAAGGAGAAGACTGTGAACAGGAAAATATCACTCGGTATTGCGATAAGTCTGGTCGCGATAGGCTGTGCGATAACGTTCGTGCTGACCTGGACGGTGTCGCTGAGCACCTACAACACAAAGATATCAAGCTCGGAGAAATACGATGGCGTATATCAAAAGTTACAGGAAATGGACGTTACCGTGCGCAACAATTTTATATACGCGGGAGCGATGAACAACGAGGCTCTTGAAACCGCCGTAATAAACGGATATGTTTCGGGTATCGGCGATAAATACGCGACCTATATGCCCGCGCAGACGTATTACGAGCTTCAGCAGACGAGCAGCGGCGTTGTGAACGGCGCGGGCTTTGAGGCTGAGGCGGACGGAAGCGGCTATCTCAGGATAACGAACGTTTACAAGGGTGGCTCGGCGGAGGCGAACGGCGTTGTCGCAGGCGACGTTATAACCGAGATCGACGGACGAAGTCTGCTGTCGATGGAGGAGGGCGCGGCTCTCGAGAGGATCGCGGGTGAGATTGGTACAAAGCTCACGCTGAGACTTGTGCGCAGCGGCGAGGAGCTTACGGTAAATCTTATCCGTCAGCAGATAGATATCTCGTCGGTATCGGACGAGATGTTGAGCGATAATATAGGATATATCCGCATTACGTCGTTCAATGCCAAGACCTCGGAGCAGTTCTCGAATTCGCTGAACTCGCTCATCGCGGACGGCGCAAAGGCGCTGATAATAGACCTGAGACAGAACGGCGGCGGTATTATCTCGGCGCTGAAGCCTATGCTGAACAGAATACTTCCCGCGGCGGTCATAGCGACGGCGGAATATGCGGGCGGCGTAACGAAAACGCTTATTGAGACCGATTCGGAGGAATTTATTGATCTGCCGATCGCGGTGCTTGTGGACGGAGGTACCGCTTCGGCGGCGGAGCTGTTTGCGGTGGCTCTCCGCGACGTTCATAACGCGCGGCTGATAGGCACGCAGACTTACGGAAAAGCCGTTATACAGACACAGTATGAATTCTCCGACGGAAGCGCGCTCAGCCTTACTACGGCTACGATAATACCGTATAAGTCAAAGCAGACTTATGACGGCGTGGGATTAAAGCCCGATTATCTTACGGAGCTGCCCTCGGGCGCGTCGATAGAGTATCTGCCGCACGAGACGGACAGCCAATTGCAGAAGGCTATCGAGATACTTTCTCCGCAGGCTAATCCGCAGCAGTAAATATCGGGCGCTTGGGTGAAGGCTCTTTAAATTAAGAGCTGCACTATACACACGCAGCAAAGGCTTTTTGAGTAAGAGCCGCGCAATATAGACACAGGAAAATCCAAAAAGTGCCGGCAGGCGTAGCAGTCTGTTTTCGTCAGCGCGGAACGAGTATGCGGTGACGAGATTTTGGATTTTCAAATCAAAGGAGGATAATATATGAATAAACCTATTACCGTATTGACCCGTAAGGGCGAGCAGAAGCTTAAAGAGGAACTGAACGAGCTGAAATCCGTTCGCCGCCGCGATATTGCGGAAAAGATCAAGGTGGCTCTTTCGTTCGGCGATTTGTCCGAGAACAGCGAATACGACGAGGCGAAGAATGAACAGGGTATGATAGAGTCGAGGATCGCGGAGATCGAGCAGACGTTGGCTCACGCGCAGGTCATCGACGACGAGGACGTTTCCACGGAAAAGGTCGGTATCGGTACTACGGTAAAGATACTCGATATGGAAATGAATGATGAAATGGAGTTTAAAATGGTCGGCACTAAGGAAGCCGATATAAGCAGCGGAAAGATGTCCGACGAGTCGCCTATCGGAGCGGCTATTATGGGTCACGAGGTCGGCGAGGAGGTAGAGGTCGAAACGCCGTCGGGTGTTGTAGGCTTCAAGATATTGGAGATCAGAAAAGACGACGAATAACAGAGGAGAAATAAAAATGGCAGAGAATGAAGAAGTAGTTGAGATGACGCAGGAGGAGCTTGACGAGCAGCACAGAGTGAGGCTTGAGAAGCTCAGGGGCTTGAAGGACGCGGGAAAGGATCCGTATACTATCACGAAATTCCCCGTGGATATATACAACAGCGAGATACGCGGTCGCTTTGAGGAGCTGGAGAACAAGGACGTCGTTATTGCGGGAAGAATGATGTCGCGCAGAATTATGGGCAAGGCAAGCTTTTTCGACGTTCGCGACAGTTCCGACAGAATGCAGGTCTACGTGCGTATAGACGGCGTGGGTGAGGATAAGTTTGCGGAGTTCAAGAAGTGGGACTTAGGAGATATTGTCGGCGTTAAGGGGTATGTTTTCAAGACGAAAACGGGCGAGATCTCCGTTCACGCAAAGGAGATCACGTTGCTGTCGAAGTCTCTGCTGCCGCTGCCCGAGAAGTGGCACGGTCTCAAGGACAAGGAAGAGCGTTACAGGAAGCGCTATCTTGACCTTATCGCTAATCCCGACGTAAAGGACGTTTTTGTAAAGCGTTCGAGGATTTTGTCAGAAATTCGCAAGTTCCTTGACGGTCACGGGTATGTCGAGGTCGATACTCCCGTGCTTCTGCCGCTGGAGATAGGCGCGGCGGCGAGACCGTTCAAGACGCACCATAATGCGCTGGATATCGATATGTATCTGCGTATCGAGACGGAGCTGTACTTAAAGCGCCTGATAGTCGGCGGTTTTGACAAGGTTTACGAGGTGGGACGTATCTTCCGCAACGAGGGCATGGACTCAACCCACAATCCCGAGTTTACTACGATCGAAATGTATCAGGCGTATATCAACTATTTCGATATGATGGATCTTATCGAGGACTTGTACAGAACGGTAACGCTCAACGTCTGCGGCACGGATACGGTAACGTATCAGGGCAAGGAGATCGCGGTCGGAAAGCCTTGGGAGCGCCTTACTATGATAGAGGCGGTCAAGAAGTACGCGGGCGTGGATTACAACGATTGGGCGACCGATGAGGACGCGCGGGCGTGCGCAAAGTCGAAGGGCATTGAGGATGAGATAAATGCGAATTCCACAAAGGGCGACGTGCTTATCGCGTTCTTTGAGGCGTTTGTTGAGGACAAGCTGATACAGCCTACGGTCATCTATGATTATCCCGTGGAAAACTCTCCGCTCGCAAAGCGAAAGCCCGAATTTCCCGCGTTTACGGAGCGTTTCGAGTACTTTATTAACGGAATGGAGTTCGGAAACGCGTTCTCGGAGCTGAACGACCCGCTCGATCAGAAGGAGCGCTTTGTGAAGCAGGTCGCGGCAAAGCGCGCTCAGGGCGGCAACGACGCGCAGGTGGACGAGGACTTCATTACCGCGCTGGAATACGGACTTCCCCCTACGGGCGGACTGGGCTTCGGGTTTGACAGACTGGTAATGCTGCTGACCGATTCGGCAAGCATACGCGACGTTCTGCTGTTTCCGACGATGCGCCCGCAGGTATAAGGGTCAAGAAAAAATTGGTTTGGTAGTCGGTTATGCGTAGACAGCGCCCTGCTTGGGCGTTTGTTTCGCGTGACCGACTGCCGTTTTGCAGAGGTGTGGAATATGTCAAAAAAGGAAGACGAGAGACAGCGCAAGGCTCACGAGGAGTATATAGAGCTTCTGAAAATGAAACAGGGGCTTATTGAGGAAAGCGAGCTTATTCCCGAAACGGGATACGTCAAAATGCCCGAGATGAACGCGTGGGAAAAGTTCAAAAACTATGTGTATCACAATAAGGTGTTTATATTGATCGGGGCTTTTTTCGTCGCGCTGTTTACCTTCCTTACGGTTCAGCTCGTCACGCGCAAGGTCAACGATTTGTATGTACTCGTGATCTCCACCTCCCCGGAGTCGGAGCTTGGGTGGAGATACGGCGATCTGGAGGAGGCGCTGACAAAATACTGTCCCGATTTCGACGGGAACGGATACGTCAAGGTCGGCGTAAATTATATCGATCTGTCGTTTGCGAGCGGCGCGTCGGATTACAACAGTGCGCAGTCGATGAAGTTCTCCGCGGAGGTATACACGGGAGACAGCCAGATGTATATCGCGGACGAGGGCTTCTGGGAACAGATGTATGAAGCGGAGGGACTGGAGGAAGAGCTTTTCGTGGACTTTTCGGAGTATTTCACCGACGATAAGCTTTTTAAGGGAGTCGGGCTGCACATAAACGCCACCGATCTGCATAAAGACGCGCGCTGGGATACTTGTTCGGACAAGATAAACCTTTATTTGCGGTGCGAGTATCCCTCTGCGACAGGCAATCAAAAGGAAGCGGACGAGCAGCGCAAGCGCGCGCAGACAGTATTGCGGAATATCGTTGACGGCAACGTCGTCAATCCCCCGACAGAGGAGTAAACGGCTTTTTCTCGCCGCAGTTCACGGGCGTATGGGCGGACTTCCCCTGCCCCGCGCGGATATCGCAGGGGATATGCTCCGAAAGCTGCCGTCTCACAGATACCTCTTGAGGTTCTCGCAGAAGTCCTGCTCGCGGTCGAGGAGGCGCTCCGCGCTCTCGCGTATGCGGCTTTCCGCGGCATGGGAGCGGTTGACGGCGTGCTGCATATCTATTATCCCCATGGTGGTGCCTTGCAGCATTATCCGCGCGAGATTTGCGCTGCTTTGATTTTTCGCGGTTTTCATGGCGATTCCCATTTTCGCCATTGTTTTTGCGTAGGAGGACGCTTCGTGAGCCGCTTCGCCGCGCCGTGCAAGCTCCTGACGCGCCTGTCCCGCGACGTTTTTATAGCGCGATACCTGTGCGGATATCTCCTGGCGGAGGGCGTTGTTTTTGCAGTGCTTCAGAACGTCGGAGCCCGCTTCATACGCCATCTGGGCGTTGCGGTAAACGCTGTTCAATATCTCCGCGCTCTGCTTGTTTTTGAAGTTTGACATAAAAAATCCTCGCTTTCGTTTTTAACTATTGTGAGCAATTTCCGCGGAAATATTACTCCAAAAAAAATCCAAGAGGTGAAAGCTATGAAGAGAGAGAGCTTCGGCGTTTTAACGCTTAAAGGCATAGGCTATGTTATTCTGGGAAATATTCTTTGCCTGATAATGACTATGGCGATATTTATTTTCGGGAGCAATATGCTCGTAAAGGTGCTGGCGATCGCGTTTTCGGCAGTTATTTTCTTTTCGCTGGTATTTACGGCGGCGTGGAAGAACGGCGTAAAGGAACGCAGTCTGGTAAAGCTTAAACGCGTTGACAGCGCACCTAAATACCGCTGGATAGCGATAGGGCTGATAATGTTTGCGTTCGCGGCGGCGCCGACGGTCTACCTGCTGATTAACAAGCTACTTTTCCCCGAGCAGGACAATCTGCTGATATATCAGTTCATTTCGGGCAGCGCGTACCCGCTGGTGCTGACGTTCACTCCGCAGGCGGATGCGCTTGTTTCGCAGGCGAGCCGCGTCGAGGCTATGGACGTGACGTTCCCTGTGCTGATGATAGTCTACTACGCGCTAATTCCCGTTGTCACTCAGCTGGGGTATTGGGTCGGCTTTAATGATAAGTTGAATTCGGATAAGATCATGTATAAATAAAATCTGTCCAAATTTTAGGGAGCGTTTTTGTTGTTTTATGATATTGTTCTTTTTTGGCGTGTGTGATATAATATAATGTAACATAAGACAAGGAAAGTGAAAAAACAAAAAAAGCAATTAATAGAAAGGAAAACAATGGACTTACATAGGTGTGAATGGGCGGGCAGCGACCCCGTCTACATTGCTTACCACGACAACGAATGGGGCAGACCCGAGCACGACGATCGCAAGCTCTTTGAGATGCTGATACTCGAGGGTATGCAGGCGGGCTTGTCGTGGATAACGATACTGAAAAAGCGTGAAAATTTCCGCAGATCTTTCGACAACTTCAATCCGAAAAAGGTCGCGAAGTACGGCGACAAGAAGATAGCCGCGCTGCTCGAGGACGCGGGAATTATCCGCAACCGTCTGAAGATCAACGCCGCCGTCGCCAACGCCAAGGCTTTTCTTGAGATACAGCGCGAATTCGGCAGCTTTGACAAGTTCATCTGGAGCTATGTCGGCAACACCCCGATAGTCAACCGCCCGAAGACCCTCGCCGACGTTCCCGCGAGCACTCCGCTGTCCGATAAGATCAGTGCGGACTTGAAAAAGCGGGGCTTTAAATTCGTCGGTACGACGATAATCTACTCGTTTATGCAGGCGGTCGGAATGGTGGACGATCATGTCGTTTCCTGTTCCTGTCACACCGACAACAGAAAAATGCACAAAAAGCCGTGATAAACCGCGGTTTTTTTTGTTGATTTGTCACTTGATTTTTTCCTCAAATGGTGTATAATATAATTATGAGTTAGCACTCTCGGGGGTAGAGTGCTAAAAGCAGAGAGGAGAAAAATTATGAGTGAAACAAAAGAATTCAAAGCCGAATCCAAGCGACTGCTTGAAATGATGATCAACTCGATCTACACGCACAAGGAAATATTTCTGCGTGAGCTGATCTCCAACGCTTCGGACGCGATGGACAAGCTCTACTTCAAGTCTATGCAGGATAATTCCGCAGAGGCTGTAACGCGCTCGGATATGGCGATAACGCTTGAGCTTGACAAGGACGCGCGAAAGCTGACGATCTCAGACAACGGTATCGGAATGACCGCCGAGGAGCTTGAAAACAACCTCGGTACTATCGCGCAGAGCGGCTCGTTCGCGTTCAAAAAGGACAACGAAAAGGCGGAGGACGTTGACATAATAGGTCAGTTCGGCGTGGGATTCTACTCCGCGTTTATGGTTGCCAAGCGCGTGACTGTTATCTCCAAGGCGTTCGGCACGGATACCGCGTTTATGTGGCAGAGCGAGGGTGTTGACGGCTATACCGTCTCCGAGGCGGAGAAGGACAGTCACGGCACGGTGATCACTCTTGAAATAAAAGACAACACCGAGGACGAAAATTACGACGAATTCCTCACCCCGTACAAAATAAAGGAGCTTGTAAAGAAGTACTCCGACTATATTCGCTATCCCATTAAAATGGACGTAGAGCATGAAAAGCTCCGCGAGGGCACGGGTACGGACGGCAAAGAGCCTGAGTACGACAAGGAGATCGTCACGGAAACGCTCAATTCGCAGATACCTATCTGGAAGAAAGCCAAGTCGGAGCTTAAGGACGAGGATTACAATCAGTTCTACAAGGACAAGTTCTACGACTACACCGACCCGCTTCTGCATATCCACTCCAAGACAGAGGGTACGGCGACTTATTCCGCGCTGCTGTATATCCCCGAAAAAGCGCCATACGATTACTACTCCAAGAACTTTGAAAAGGGCTTGCAGCTCTATTCGAGCGGCGTTATGATAATGGAGAAATGCGCCGACCTGCTTCCCGATTATTTCAGCTTTGTACGCGGTCTTGTGGACAGCGAGGATTTGTCGCTGAACATCTCGCGCGAAATGCTCCAGCACGACCGTCAGCTTAAAATTATCGCGAAAAGTATCGAAAAGTCGATAAAGAACGAGCTGAAAAAGTTACAGAAGAACGATCGCGAAAAGTATGAGAAGTTCTTTGAAACGTTCGGCACTCAGATCAAGTACGGCATTTACGAGAGCTACGGAATGAACAAGGCGGATTTGCAGGATCTGTTGATGTTCAAAACCTCTAACGGCGGCGTAACTACCCTTGAGGAATACGTTTCCCGAATGAAAGAGGAGCAAAAGTACATTTACTTCGCGAGCGGCTCGAGCGTTTCCCGTATCGAGAGCCTGCCGCAGACCGAACTTGTCCGCGACAAGGGCTTTGAGATACTGTATCTTACCGATCATGTTGACGAATTCTGCTTGCAGATGATGCACGACCTCGACGGCAAGGAGTACAAATCCGTTTCCGCGGACGATCTCGGACTTGAAACCGAGGAGGAGAAGGAGGAGATCAAAAAGGAGCAGGAGGACAACAAGGACTTGTTTGATTTTCTTACGGAGAAGCTCAGCGGCAAGGTAAAGGCAGTAAAGCTCTCGCAGCGACTGAAAAATCACCCCGTCTGCATTACCAGCGAGGGGGCTCTTTCCGTCGAAATGGAGAAGGTGCTTTCCGCAATGCCGAACGGCGAGGGCGCGAAAGCCGAGAAAATTCTCGAGATAAATCCCAATCATGCGATATTCGGAAAGCTGAAGTCGCTCTATGAGAACGACAAGGAGACCGCGGGCGAATACGCCGATATCCTCTATTCGCAGGCTCTGCTTATCGAGGGTATGCCTATTGAAAATCCCGTGGAGTTCTCAAACAAAATTTGCGAGATCATGGCGAAATAATTTCAATAAAGCCGCTGTTCAGAACGAACAGCGGCTGTTTTTTCTTTAATTGAACTTGCCGTCCGCGGGAGCGATCTTCCATATCTCGCTTGCGTAGTCCGCGATTGTGCGATCAGAGCTGAACTTGCCCGCGCTCGTCATATTCAGCCAGCACTTCTTGATAAATTCGTCGTGGTTGAAGCAGAAGTCGCTGTTGGCTTTTAGCTTTGCCTGAACGTAGTTTTCGAGGTCGCCAAGCAGATAATAGTGGTCGGGTCTGTGCCAAGAAGCGCCGTCCAGAAGCGAGTAGTACAGCTCTCTGAACGAGCCGCTGCCGCCGTCGGAAAACGTACCGTCGATAAGCGTATTGAGAACTCTCGCGATACGGGTGTTCTCGGAGTAGAGCTTTCTCGGGTCGTAGGTCGGCATTCTCTGCGCCAGATCCTCAACGCGCGCGCCGAAGATGTAGTTGTTCTCCTCGCCCGCTTCCTCGCATATCTCGACGTTCGCGCCGTCGTATGTGCCGAGCGTCATCGTACCGTTGAGCATAAACTTCATATTGCCCGTGCCAGAAGCCTCTGTACCCGCAGTGGATATCTGCTCGGAGATATCCGCCGCAACCACCAGCTTTTCGGCATAGGATACGTTGTAATTCTGGATATAAACGACCTTAAGAGCGCCGTTTATTGTCTCGTCGTTATTGACAAGTTTCGCTATCTCATTGATATACTTGATTATCGCCTTTGCGCGGACGTAGCCGGGAGCCGCCTTTGCACCGAAGATAAACGTAGTCGGCGCGAAGTTCGCTATGCTGCCGTCCTTTATACCATAATAAATATACAATATGCTGAATGCGTTCAGCAGTTGGCGCTTGTATTCGTGCAGACGCTTTGCCTGAATGTCGAACATGGAATTCGGGTCGATATCCACGCCCTCGTGCTTTTTGATATATTTTGCCAGAGCGGTCTTGTTGAGGTACTTGATATCGTTGAACTTCGCAAGAATTTCCTTGTCGTCCGCGTATTTGCGCAGCTCGCGGAGCTTGGGAAGATCGGTTATCCACTCCTCGCCGCCGAGCAGTTTGGTTATAAGGTCGGAGAGCTTAGGGTTGCATAGGGCTATCCAGCGGCGCGGAGTAATGCCGTTGGTTTTGTTTTGAAAGCGCTCGGGAAACAGCTCGTACCACTCGGGAAGAGCGTCTTTTTTGAGTATCTCGGTGTGAATTTTCGCGACACCGTTGACGTGCTGTGAGCAGTAGATCGCCATTTTTGCCATGTGGACAACGCCGCCCGATACGGGCTGCATGGTCTCGATTTTGCCGCGCGAAATCCCGCGGCGGTACATATCCGAAATAAATTCGTCGTTTATACGCAGTATTATCGCGTATACCTCGGGCAGCAGTTCCTCGACGATGCCGCAGTCCCACTTTTCAAGGGCTTCCGCCATAATGGTGTGGTTGGTGTAGTTGAAAGTCTTTTCGGCGATCTCAAGCGCCTTTGCAAACGGAACATTCCGCTCGGTAACAAGTATACGTATGAGCTCGGGGATGGAGATAACGGGGTGAGTATCGTTAAGCTGAACCGTATTGTATTCCGCGAATGAGAAGATATCACGTCCTGCCGCCAAGTGCTTTCTCACCAAGTCAGCCATAGACGCGGCGCTGAAGAAGTACTCCTGTTTTAAACGCAGTATCTTTCCGGGACGCGCGTCGTCATTGGGGTAGAGCGTACCGGAAATGTTTTCCGCCTCGATCTGCCCTTTAGCCGCGGCGAAATAGTCCTGACGGTTAAATGCGTCAAAGTCGAACGCGTTTATCGGTTCCGCCTGCCACAGGCGCAGAGTGCCCGCAAAGTCGTTCTTGTAGCCGAATATCGGCATATCGTAGGGCACCGCCTTGACGTCTCCCGTCGAGTAGTGAACGATCACGGTGTCGTCGTCGACACGTCTGCTCCACGGGTCGCCGAACCGCGTCCAGTCATCCGCATACTCGCGCTGAAAGCCGTCCTCAATAGTTTGCCTGAACAGACCGTACTTGTAGCGGATACCGTAGCCGTTCAGCGGCAGCTTCATAGTCGCCGCGCTGTCGAGAAAGCACGCCGCAAGTCTGCCTAAGCCGCCGTTTCCGAGAGCCGCGTCTTCGATCTCCTCAAGATCGTTAAGGCTTCCGCCCGCGCTGTTAAGCAGCTCCTCGGCATAGTCGTGCAGACCGAGACATAAGATGTTGTTGTACACCGCGCGTCCTACGAGGAATTCCATCGACAGATACGATGCGCTCCTGCCGTCGGGCGCGGAGCAGCTCATCATCGGCACAGCCTGCTTCATTATCGCGCGGGAGAGCGCATCGTGAAGCTGCGCGGGGGTGCGCTGTTTTCCCTGAACATGGGAATCGCGCAGAATGTCCTCGAAATCGTTTTTCAATAGTGTTTTATCGATCATATTTTTCTCCTTTATCAGAAAAGCAGAGCATGCACCGCTGCAATTCGTTTTGGAACATACCGTTTTTGGAAAATACTTTTATACCTTGTTATTATACCACAATATTCCGATAAAATCAATAGGCTTTTTGCCGCAAATAAAACCGCAATTGTGTATAAACACGATTACAAAGCCGTTTTCGGGCTTTCGCCCGGAAAGTTTTCAACCAAAGTTGAAAGTTGTTTGTTTAAATTGCACATAAGTTTAAGTGGAAATTCTACATTAAAAAAGGCGTTTTTGGGAGCGATTATTTGAAAAAAACGTTTACAGACGCTTGAAAAAAATATGAATTTATGGTATAATTTATTTACAAGTAGGCGGCTATGGGTAAATTGCGCCCAAAATTCGGAGTGTTTTTACCGCCTGCATATTTCAACAAAGTTGTTGGGGAACGGAGGTTTTCAGGTGAACAAATACTCTTATGTTGCCACCGACGTCAACGGCCGTACCGTCAGAGGACAGGAGCTAGCGGAGGATTATAAGGACCTTCAGGCAAGACTGAGGGAACGAAAGCTCTACGTTACAAGCTACCGCGATCTCGGCGGGGGCGTCGCGGACGTCAAGTACAAATTCAAGACCAAGGAGGTTTCTTTCATCAGCCGTCAGCTGGCGTCTATGACTTCTGCGGGTCTGTCACTGGTAAGAGCACTGCACATTCTCCAGGAACAGCAGGAAAATAAAAAGGCAAAGGCTGTCCTGCTGGATATCTACGAGGAGGTTCAAAAGGGTAAATCCTTCTCCGACGTACTTATTTCGAAGCCGGGCGTTTTTCCGGACATGTTTGTAAGTATGGTGGCCGCCGGTGAAGCGTCGGGTACTCTCGATCAGATGCTGAACAGATTGTCCGACCACTACGCTAACGCTAACAAGACCGCTAACAAGGCTAAATCGGCGATGGTTTATCCTATCGTTCTGGGCGTTTTGCTGCTCGTGGTACTGATATTCATGTTCGTGGCGATTCTCCCGACGTTCAAGGATATGATGAATCCGGAGGATATCACGCCTATTTCGGCGGCGTTGATCGCGTTTTCCGATTCGCTTATCGGTTACTGGTATATTTACGTGATCGCTATAGTGGCTGTTATATTTGTATTTATGCTTATGCACAGAACTCCCTCGACGCGTTTGAAGATGGATGAGCTTCTGCTGAAGATACCGAAGGTCGGAAAGCTTATCGCGACAATGTATACGGGACGTTTCGCGAGAAGCATGGCTAACCTGTACGGCGCGGGTCTGCAAATGGTTGAATGTATAGAAAAGTCCGTCGACACTATCGGAAATACATATGTTGACAAACGCTTCAAAGACGTTGTCAACGATATCAAGCTCGGCGAGAGCATGTCGAAGGCTATCGAGAAAACAGGAATATTTGAGGGTATGTTTACCTCAATTATATATGTCGGCGAGGAATCCGGTACGCTGGATACGATCCTCAACAAGGCTGCGGACTATTACGAGGAAGAAGCCGATTCGGCAATCACAAAGCTGGTAGGTTTGATGGAGCCGTTGATGATCATCATCATGGGCGTCGCGATCGGTTTTTTCCTCGCGGGCGTATTCCCGATGCTCTACGGCGGAATGACAAACGTTGCGTAATCAATGGTCAGCCGAAAGAAATCCCAAAATAAAAATTATGAGGTGAAGATATGCTTTCAATAGATATTACCGACAGACAAATTAAGCTTGTCAGAGGCGTACACAGCGGTAACAAGATCAGGGTGCAGGACGCGGATATGCGCGAGCTTTCGCTCGGAATGATCTCTAACGGTTATGTTACCGACGTTCCTATGGTGGCAGCAGAGCTGAACGATATCATCAAGACCAAGGATATCAAGGAGAAGGAAGCGATCGTTTCCATTACTTCGAGCTCTATCGTATACAAGGAAATGGTTGTTGCGAAGCCAAAGAATATGAAAAATCCGGCTATCATCGAGGCGATGATCCAGTCGAATATGAACGTATCCAACGACTTCAACATATCCTTTACTATAGCGGGTGAGACCGAGGACGAGGAAAAGAACAAGATGCTCAAGGTCATCGCGGCTGCCTGTCCGCAGAGATTGGTTGACGGTTATGTCAGACTGTTTTCGCATATAGGTTTGCAGCTCAAGGGCGTGAACATCTCCAACAATTCCGTAACGCGCCTTATCTTAAACACTCCGAAGATGGCGGACAGAATGCCGATATTGCTTATCCAGATCGACAAGAACTTCCTCAATATGAATCTGTATGAGGAAAATCAGCTTGCGTTCTCCCGTTTCTTCAATATTGACCCGAACGATTATGAGAACGCTCCCGACTATGTTACCCGCGCGGTTTACGATAACCTGTTCAGAATGATCCAGTTTATCAGATCCCGCAAGGGCGCAAAGCCGCTTCAGGAGATTTTGTTCTACGGCGAGATCGACAGCTTTATCGAGATAACCAACGCGATCTCCTCGTTCAATGTTCCCACGAATATGCTTTCGATGCCCAGCTCTATCGCGTCGTCCGTACAGTTCGACTTCTCGAAGTACGCGAACGCTATCGGCGCTCTTTACCGCCGCAACAAGGAGCTTGAGCATATCAATCTGCTGGAGGCTACCTCCGCTAAGGAATCCAAGGGCGCGAACGGTTTTTTGCTCGGTCTTTTTGGCGCTATGGTAGCTTCGGCAGCGGTTGTCGGCGGCGTGGTCGTAGCATGTGAGTTATACAACAATACTTTGACGGGTAAGATCAACGGTCTCCAGGCATTGATTGACGATCCGCAGATGCAGAACGATCTTAAGATCGTGGACGACAGAGATGCGATGCTTGCGGGCTTCAATAGCTATAACGACACCGTAAAAAAGACGGGCTTGCTGTTCGATTACAGACCCAAAGCTCAGAGCATCGTTTTCGATAAGGTTCGCGAACCGCTTACCGCTGAGGATGACAAGCTTCTGACACAGGACGAGGAGCTTGAGATAGAAGAGGTTTCCGTTGGAGGGTACACCGTTTCCGTTAAGTTCAAAGGACTTTCAAAGGGCGATCCCTCATCTGTTCCGTCGAGATATGCGGAGTATCTTACGAATAAGGTTCTGAATAAATACGGAGATCCTTATTTTGTAAACATCACGTATACCGGATTTGTAAAGGATAATATTACCGATTGGGGTACATACGCGATAATTTCCGCAGACGGCAGTAAAACTTATGATACCGTGTTCTCGTTTGAGATGACGATGCAGCTGCAGATGGGCAGCGACGAGGAGCATACGGATATCGATAAGCTGGAGATAAATAACGGATCCGAGCAGCAGCAGGAGGTGACCGAATAATGAAATTAAGCAAACAAGAGCGCATCGGCGCGCTGATTATTATAGTAATTTTAATTCTGGCGCTCGGAGGTTGGCTGCTTGTCAAGCCGAGGATCGAAACTATCGGCGCAACAAAGGCGTCGCTCGCGGCGAAGCAGCAGGAGTATGACGCGGATGTTGCAAAGCAGTCGAGAAAAGCTCCTCTCAGAGAGGAGATCGAAAAGGCATACGAGAAAGGCGAACACTTGGCGGATATGTTCTTCCCCGAGCTCAGTGCTTACGAAGCGGATATGGCGTTCAGGGCTTTTCTCAGCCAATGTACCGCTAAGATCGTTGTAGAGGCTCTTGAGGTAGGAGAGCCTACGACCGCAACTCTCGGAACAAATTTCTATGTAAGACCCGAGGTCGAGTATGACCTTAAAACATACGCAACTCAAGGCGCGGATATCGACGAGGATTATGCGGCGATTTTACTGCGTCAGACGAATCTCGCAGCGGCTCTCGGCGACCCGCAGACTATTGGTGCGAGTATGGTGAGCTTCACCGTAAGCGCTATCGATCAAGACGAATTGGTAAAGTTTGCCGACGAGGTAAACTCCTATATGCTTGAGGAAAACGGCACCGCTACCAGAAAAGCAGTGGGTATTAATGGTCTTGTTCTTACGTATCCGCTTGTAACAAGCAAGTACGAAAAACTTGTTGAATCTCTCAACGCCGAGGCGGAGACGGAAGGCAAGCGTGCGCTGTCAGCTGCTACGGGACTTCCTGTTGAGGGTGACGAGGAAAATAATACCGGCGCTTCCAATCCCAACGGAACCGGAACAAATCCCGGAACCCCCGGCGGTGAGGAGGAGAAAGAGACTGCGGTAATGACCGATTATTTGTACTCTTATTCCGATACATTTACCTTCTACTGCATAGAGCGTATGCAGGATCCCACCCCACAACTTGACGCTCAGGACGGTATTTCAGCGTAAAATTTGCGGCATAGGTGCGGATTTATATTCGCACCGACTGTTGCAATCGGGAAAACTGTGAATACTTGAAAGGAGGACATTTTAATGGCACACTCACTAAGGAAATACCTTAGCAACCGCGGAAGCGCGTTGTTTATGGTAATCAGCACGATGACTGCGCTGATGATTGCGTGCATGGCGATGTACTTTTCGGTAATATCGGCGCGTACAACGCAGTTTGCGACGTTCTTCCGTGAGCAGTCCTATCAGTCAGCGGTCTCGCTGAATGATATGGTGCTTGCCGGTCTTATGGACGGAACGCTCACATCGGGCGATAAAGATCTTCTTTCGACGCTTGCCGAGATGAACGAGGGAGAAACGATAACAACGGGAGCGAATGGCTTTTCAAGCTTCGATTCAACGCTTACCGGCTCGGATATCGCACAGATGGGTGCGTACTCTATGGATATTACCCGTCTGCCGAATGAAATGGTAAACGGTAAGGACAATATGACTTTTGATATCGCAACAACGACAATAAACAACGGAGTTGCGGATACGGTGCATACTTACGTTCATGTTCAGATGTCGGACGAGGAGATTCCGAACGGAGATAATATCTTCGCGGCTACGGGTTATGTGCCGAATGATGCTTTTCTTGATGCCGGTAAATTTATGACGGATGCTTTCTTTGATACAGAATTTACCTATCTTAGCTTATATGGCAATGCAAGTACGTTCGGTGGCGATTTAAAAACTGGTGGTTCGTTGTATGTAAATAAAGCGTTTATGCCAATGACCGATGGTACAAATCTTGGCGGCTCAGAAAATGTTAGCGGCAGATTTATTCCTGTGACATGGGGAATAAGAGGCAACATGAGCATGAACTTCAACGGCGCTTTAAAATTTAGATCGGGCAGTAAGATATTTATTGGTGGTGACTATACTTATATGCCGGACAGTGGCGCGGCTTTTTCGGTAATTGACAGCAGCGGTAGTGAAGACATGTCTGGCACAATTGATGTTTACGTTCTGGGCGACCTGAAAATTAAAAAACAAGTAAGTTTTAAAGGCGTGAATTTGTATGTTCACGGCAATATTTCCGCAGGTAGTCTTACTGATGTTAAAAATCTGTATGTAAGCGGAAACGACTTGTCTACGCATACTGGTACAACTCCAGCAAAAGAATCATGGGATAGTTCTGTTCCGGGATTATCGTATGAAGATGCTAAGCGCGAGTTAAACCGCACCACATACAGCAAGACCTACAAGAAGTGGGTAATAAATGGCGAGGACGCATTAAAGAAAGATTATGTTCCAGAGATAAACGCTTCAACCGGCACAAAGATTACTCTTCAAATAAATAACCAGAACATAATAAATGATGGTGTTGACGCAATGAAGACTGCCTATGTTATTGCATATCCCGGCTCAAAATCGGATACCGATGGAACTGCCGATGTGGTATCAAAGGGCGGTATCATTGAAGGCTTTAAGGGAAAGGTAGCTGATTCAGCTACTGGCGTGGCAATAATTATTGATACGGGAGATGATCCCGATAATGTAATGACTTTCCGTGTAAAAGCATATCTCGACAAAGACGGAAGAAATTTCGGAGATGAAGTGTTTAGATGGTTTCCAGATTATAGCAGTTGCCCGAAAAATGTGATTGTAAAAGGAAAGGGTATAGTAATCATTGATATTCCAGATGGTGTCACTTATCAAGACGCTCCTTTCCAACAAACCATGCATTACTCTTGGTGGAAAGTCCTTGGCGGAAAAGAAGATAAATCAACAATAATGGTAAATACAGGGGTTGCATGGGAAGACCGTGAAGTGACTTCGTATAATAATGCCGACATCATAAATCACTCAGCGGCGTTGGCAACGTCATTCATACATTATAATTGCACGAACGCCGATGCTTGTTCGTATTCGACTTACGATGCAAAAGACGATAAGGGTCAGCCAATAAAATGCGAGAAGCATAAAAAAGTTAAAATTGGTGTGACATGCAGCGTTACAGGTCATGAGACGACAAGCGTTTCAGAATTTTGCGAGGAATGTGATAAATTCCAAGCAGAAAAGGTCAAGAAGTTGGTTGACGGTACGTTTGATGAGGGAGTTTGCTCAAACCGTTTAGATCAAGGTAAGGTGCAGGCATATGTAAATACTCACCCAGACAGAGATCCCGATATCTCATACAATGGTATGCCAAACGTTAATATCTTCCTTGTGTGTAGTGCGGAAAGTGCGGAAATTCAGCTTTCACACAAAACGGCAGATTATAAGAGGGTTGAAAGTAACGGTTTTTATGGATTTATATACGCGCCCTATATGACATTTAAGGCGGAAGGACAATCCGGTCCTGGATGCATGCGTATGCTGGGTGGGCTTGTTGTTTCCGATTACGCTATCGACGACCATTATCCTTTTGCAAACTGTTACCCCACCAAAATGCCCAACGATCTTATGGGCGAAAGCAGCGAGGTAATGACAGGCTTAACCGATAAGAGCTGGAAAATCGGTTTGGGCAGCTATTAAGGAGGTGCTTTTATGAAAAGATTATTCTCGAATAAAAGCGGCTTTTCGCTTGCGGAGATCATAATTGCTATCGCTGTCTTTTCGATAATGATGGCTATGATCATGCAGATGCTGCAGCTTTCCATATCGCAGCGCAACGAAAATTACAAGTTCGCGCAAGACCTTGCCGAGCAGCAGGATCAGCTTGCCGCAAACGGCAAGGACACGACCAAGCCCAAGACCGAATCCGGCGACCCCGACATAGACGATACACTTCGTCTGAACTTTGTGCGCACAAAGGCGGATGGTACGGAGGAAGTCGTGTTCAAGGACGCCGAGGACAGCTCGAAAAATAAGGCTAACGGCATACCCATTGACTATAAGATCAGGGGAACGGACACGTCGGACGTAAACAACGGGCTTAACTACTTCGTAGGCAATTATGATTACAGTGCTGACGGCGTCGGCGGCTCCGGCGGTGACGGCAGTCCCAACGGTGCGGGTCAGACCGCGCAGTACGACACCAGAATTACAGGTACAAAGGGGTTGAAGAACATTACGATATCCGAATGTTCAAAGGTAGCCACTGTACCCGGTGTTGCTGATCTCAGCGGTAAGACGGCATATAAGATGAAGGTAACGGCCGATTCGAGCAGTATGCAGACCGATGACAAGAAATATTCTCAAATGAGATTTTATTTCTATTCGTCCGAGGATTACGATATTGTAAAGGTTTCAAAGCCAAAAATAGGCGCGGACGGAAAGCCGGTAATGAAGGCCGACGGCAAAACTCCGGAAACGGAAGATTACTATAAAAAGGTCTACAAAAAGGCGAGTCTTGATAAGGTTGTTGAGGCGAGCGGCAACGTTTATACGGTGGAGAAAAGCTCCGATTATGCGATAAGGATCGGCTTACCGCTTGGCGGAAGCAATGACAACGGATTTTCATCGAGCACGGCGACTACGTTTTATCTGATTTTTAACGGTGATCCCAAGATCGACGCAACGTCATTTGGCGAAAACGGCACAAATGTTTACAACCGCGCGGATAAATATGACGAGAAAACCGGAACCGACACGGGTAAGGATCACGTAAATATTTACGGCGCGAAGAAGTTTGAAGTTCACGAGAAAAAAGAAGACTTTAAGTAAGGGGGCGCAATATGAAAAAAATATTGAGACTCCTGAAACGCAGGAACAACGGCGGTTTTACGCTGATTGAGGTCATCATTTCCTGTGCGTTGCTGGCTATTTTGATACTTGCGGTCATGGGAATGGTAACTCCCGTAATGTCGGTCGTTATGAGCAACGAGAAAAACGCAAACGCTCTGATGATCGCCGAGGCGGTAGAGGCGCATATCGACAGGAATATCAAGAATTCCGTTTATTGCGCCATATTTACCAACGCTCAGTACAGCGACTTGTCCAGCAGCACAGGTCTCGTGGCGACACATAAGGCGATGGAGGAAATGATAAATTTCATTAAGGAGGGCAGCAACGGCAAGATATACGATCTGAAATGTATCGGAATCAAGTGGACGGAGGATACCCGGACACATCAGCGCAAGTATATGCTGACAAACATTAAGCCTAAAATTACCGTCTCGGGAGATACGATCACCGATATCAAGTTTGAGGCATCCGCCAATGAAACGAAGATTTTCGAGGAATGCTTCTATGACAATCTTTACCCCGACGTCAAGTTTGAGGTTTTGAAGTACTACGAGTACCCCTCTACCATGACCGAGGCTGAAATAGAGGCTGATAAGGCGGCTTCGCCGCCTTACACCAAAGCAGTCAAGGCAAGAAATGTGGCTCTTAAAACCACGATCGACGTTTACTCCGATCCTGCCATGACGTCACGTGCCGCCGAGGGTGTCGGTTACGCGGATTTCATCAATATCCGAACTCCGGCGATAAACCGCGACGACATTTACAAGCTCTATTCGCCAGATGGCGACAGCACTTCAGCTGTACCGCCTATCGCTCACGCGATAGAAAATGCTACTCAGGTACGCGATGACACCGAATTCACGACGGAATTTCCGGATACGGTCACGCAGCATCCCGAAACATATGTGATTTACGTCACGAGAAAGCTGAAGTACTACGAAGCACCCACTCCCTCGCCGTAAAGCGGCAGGGAAAATCATACAAACAAGATCGGGGCGATACGCTCGCCCCGAAATGTTTGTACCGACTGTTATACTCCAAGCAGGGTCATATACCAGGTCATTATGAACTCACCTGCAAGCCAAGCGGCAGATATTCCGACCGCGAGAAACGGTCCGAATACCATTCGGCGGGAATACTTGACTTTCTCAACAAGATCCTCTTTGATGAAGATCTTGAATCCGCCTTCGCGTTCTTCCGTGATATTGTCACGCAGCGCTTGACTTAACGCCGCCTTATCGGGCAGACCTTTCCAGACCTTTTCCTCGAGGAACTCCCATTCTATATCGGGATCACCCTCGCTTATACTACCGACAATAATATCATCGTGGCCGTCGAGCACATATCCAACGTCGCGGTCAAGTTGATTTTGATACCAGTCCATCGCGAGTTCTCTGATCTTCTCGGAGACCGCATTCTCGGCTTTCTTGTCATGAGCTTTCTTGATAATGCCGTAGACGGCGCCGAGAACGATACCGATAAACAGCGCGATGAACACCCTATAACCGAGCAGAAGCGACGCGCCGATCATCAATTGAAGGTCGCCGCCGCCCATGCCTCCGACAAGAACAAGGATAACAAACAGAACGGCGATGACTCCGAGAGCGATAAGGCGCTCGTACCACGGGGTATCGGGAAATACGAAAAACGACGCTATTCCCAGCACAGCGGTAACGATACTGCACCAGTAGGGAATCTCAAAGTGGTCGATATCAATCCCGCTAAGTACGACCAGCACGGCGAACAGCACCACCGAAAAGGCGAGCTCCCACTTGAAGCCGAACACCAGATAAGCCAGACAGTAGCTCACGGCGGTCACCGCTTCGACGATCATGTAGCGCGGAGAAATCCTCGCCTTGCAGTAACGGCATTTGCCACGCAGGAACAGCCAGCTGAATATCGGGAACATATCGTACCACGCAAGCCTGTGACCGCAGGAAAAGCAGTGCGAGGGTTCGGTGATTATCGACTGCTTGAGCGGAGTGCGCAGGATAACGACGTTCAGGAAGCTTCCGATTATCGAGCCGAAAATGAACGCGAAAACCGCGTATGCAATATTAACAACAACGGGCATTATTACCCCTCCTTAAAATAGATTACCTCTATTTTAACATAAAATTGCAATTATTGCAAGTAATTTGCAGAATCAGCAATATATTTATTCCGAAAAAATTCGGAAAGTTTACCCCGAAAGGAAGAGTTTACACATGGCGGGACCGATAAAAAACATACGAATCGGCGAAGTACTTCTGGAAAGCGGATTTATCAGCCAAAGCCAGCTCGATGACGCGCTCAACAAGCAGAAGGGCAGCGGAAAGATGCTCGGCGACATCGTGCTCGAAATGGGACTTGTGTCCGAAACGCAGTTGGCTCAGGCGCTGTCGATAAGACTTAAAGTTCCGTTTGTCGATCTTTCCTCCGTAAAGGTCAGCACAGAGGCGGTATCCAAAATACCGGAGGCAATCGCTAAGGAGAAAACGGTTTTTGCTTACGCGATAAATCATAATCGTCTTATGGTCGCGACGAATGACCCCGTAAACTTCTATATTTTCGAGGACTTGAAGGTCACGACGGGTATGGAGGTCGTTCCTCAGATATCCACCAAGTCGCAGATAGAGGCGGCGATAAACAAGTTCTATTCGTCTCAGGCGCTCGACAGCACGATGAACGAGCTGGAGAACGAGGGCGGCGACGAAAAGACCATGGAGCAGAACCTCGCGCAGGCGGAGTCCGAGGGTCGTATCGACAACGCTCCTATCGTAAAGCTTGTCAATATGATGGTCGAGACGGCGTTCAGAATGCAGGTAACGGATATTCATATCGAGCCGTTCAAGGACAGAACACGTATTCGCTTCAGAATTGACGGCGAGCTTGTGGAGCAGGATATGAAGATACCACCGTCGTTCCACAATTCTATCATAACCCGTATCAAGATTTTGGGCGGTATGAACATCGCCGAGAGACGTATACCGCTTGACGGACGTTTCGGAACGCGTATCGACGGCGTAAACCTTGATATGCGTGTCTCGACTATCCCCTGCGTATACGGCGAGAAATGCGTTATCCGTCTGCTGTCGACTGCCGACGAAAAAACGCGTAAGGTTACGGATCTCGGTATGACGGATCATAACTATCAGATGTTCAAGCAGATCATACGCTGCCCGAACGGAGTTATGCTCGTTACGGGTCCTACGGGCTCGGGAAAATCCACGACACTTTACGCGACGCTCGGCGAGCTTTCGCAGCCTAACGTTAACATCGTAACGGTTGAGGACCCTGTTGAGAAGAAGATAGACGGCGTAAACCAGTGCCAGATCAACGCTAAGGCGGGTATGACCTTTGCGGCGGCGCTGCGTTCGATCCTCCGTCAGGACCCCGATATCATTATGGTCGGCGAGATCCGTGACGGTGAGACCGCCGATATCGCGATACGCGCGGCGATCACGGGACACTTCGTGCTCTCCACGCTTCATACCAACGACGCGGCTTCCACTATCGTCCGTCTTGTAGACATGGGCGTCGCTCCTTATATGGTTGCGTCATCACTTGTGGGAATTATCGCTCAGCGTCTTGTAAAGCTGCTTTGCAACTCCTGCAAGGAAACCTTTACGCTTGACGATCCCGAGGAGCTCAAACTGATGAACAAGACCGCTCCCGTACAGATATGCAAGCCCCACCCGGGCGGCTGCAGGGTCTGCCACGGCACGGGCTACACGGGACGTACCGCGATCCACGAGATCATCGTTACCACGCCCAAGATCAAGGAGCTTATCTCCGCGGGCGCTACCGCCGAGGAAATCGGCGCGATGGCAACAAAGAGCGGCACGCTGCTGCTTCGCGACAACGTTTCGCAGATGGTTCTCCAAGGGAGGACTTCAATGGACGAACTGGTAAAAGCGACTTATACCGTATAAGCGGAATATTGTCGTTTGGCTAATAGTTAAGGAGAAAAATAGTGGAACATACAAATAATGTAATGGATATCAACCGCATACTGGACGAGGCTCGCGATCTCGGGTGCTCGGACTTGCACTTCACGGCGGGACTTCCCCCTATCGTACGTCTGCACGGCTCTATCAGAAAGCTTTCGGGTTATCCCGACTGTACAGAGCCGCTTATCGTAAATATAATCAACCAGATCACTTCGATAAAGCATAAGTCGCAGATATCGAAGGGTCTGGATACCGACTTCTCGTATACGTCGGCGACGGGTTTCCGCCACAGAGTTAACGTGTACAGACAGCGCGGCTATCATGCCGTGGCGATCCGTCTGCTGCGCGACGATATCCCCACGCTGTCAGACCTGAACCTCCCCGCTACGCTCGGAGAGTTTGCTCTCGCGCCGCGCGGATTGGTGCTTGTTACGGGACCTACGGGTTCGGGTAAGTCGACGACGCTGGCGGCGATGATCGACCATATCAACCGTCAGAAGAATTGTCATATAATTACAATAGAGGATCCTATCGAGTATGTTCACACTCATAAGCAGTCGATGGTAAATCAGCGTGAGATCGGACAGGACGTGGACTCGTTCGCGGGCTCGCTCCGTGCGGCTCTTCGTGAGGACCCCGACGTTATCCTCGTAGGTGAGATGCGTGACTTCGAGACGATCAACGCGGCAGTCACCGCGGCTGAAACGGGTCACTTGGTGCTTTCGACGCTGCATACTACGGGCGCAGCGGAGACTATCGACCGTATTATCGACGTTTATCCCCCGCATTCGCAGGGACAGATACGCTCGCAGCTGTCGGGAAATATCGTCGGAATTATCTCGCAGACACTTGTGCCGACCTCGGACGGCAAGGGCAGATGCGCTGCGCTTGAAATTCTCTGCGCGACCGACGCTATCCGCGCAATGATACGCGAGGGTAAGATATTCCAGGTCCCCACCGCAATAGCGACGGGAAAGAAGAACGGAATGTTCACGCTTGACCAGGATCTGGCGCGTCTCGTGCGTATGGGCAAGGTGGACGACGCTATTGCGAGAAACCGCTGTCAGGATATCACAGAGTACAAGCGTTTCCTCGAAATGGGAAGCTAAGGTCGGTATTGGTAACTGAAAAGAGGGGGGCGGTCGTTTGATAAAGCGATTACATGCATTGAGAGCAAAACGCGGCTTTACAATTGTGGAATTGGTGGTTGTTATCGCGATAATCGGAGTTCTGGCAGGGATACTTATTCCCATGATTTCAAACACGGTCGCCTCCGCGAGGATAACATCCGCAAACAGCAACGCCACAAACATAACCAAGGTCATTGACGCGTTTATGGCTAATAACCAAATCATTCAAATAAGTGATGCGGTTTTCAAGATTACCGTGAACGGAAACACATGGTCGGGCACCGCCCTGTCGGGGCTTTCGGGCGGCGGCTTCACATGGGGCACTGCTGCCACATACAGCGGTACTCCCGATACCTCAAGCGGCGAAAGTATGCTGCTTGCGGCGCTTGAGGGCGATCTGGCGGGAATAGGCGACGCTTCGATATATGTGGTGTTTAAGGGCGGTTTTGCGCGGTTTGCGGCGTATGCAGCAGGTACGGCGGCGCTTGATTCGGAACTTCCCCCTATAAACAACGGACAGCCCGATTTCAGCGGGGGCTGGAGTAATCAATCCCCGAGCGGCAGAATAATCGGCACTTATCCGCAGAAGAAGTAGACACTTGGGTTAAAATGGAACGTTACATTGAAAAAACGTTCAAGAATTTATCGAAATGCACAAAAATCGTTATCGAAATGAATAACTTTTAACAAACTTGTGCGTTTTGCAAAAAAGTTTTCAAAAACCCCTTGCAATTTTAGTTAACTTGCGTTATAATATGTTTACAGTCAAGAAAATGAAATTCCCATTTTGGGTAAACGTTTACACGGCTGACAGTTCTTTTGAAAATTTAATATTCAAAGTACATTTCAAAGTGAAGTGTATCATAAACGACCTTATCTTATGATTTTGCCTTTCGATTTGCGGCGCTGCCGCTGCGGAGGCTAGCCCGACGCGGTCGGGATCATAATTCAGGATATAGCCCCGCCGGGGTTATACAAAATAAATTTTTTTCACAGGAGGTCTTTACTATGATAAAGAAACTTCAGGCTCTCAGAGCCAAAAAGGGCTTCACGCTCGTTGAGTTGATCGTAGTTATCGCTATCATCGGCGTTCTTGCTGCGATCCTTATTCCTACTCTGTCCGGTGTTATCGAGAGCGCTCGTAAGAGATCCGCAGAGAGCACCTGCCAGTCTATCCAGAATCTGGCAAAGACGTTTGCTTCTACCGTAATGTCCAAGACCGGCAATCTTTGCGCCTCTGGCACCACTGTTGATATGGACGACGGCAATGGAGCACAGACAATGAGTGCGTACATTATGAGCCAGATTCCCGAGATCAGCGGTTCCACCGATAAGGGTGCAACTATTACGCTTAGCGGCGGTAATGTTACTGCTGTGTACTACACCGAGGGTGCATTTACCGCGGGTTGGACATCTACTGCAGGTACATTGGCTGCTACAAAATCCACTGACTCTCCCGCTAACCCTCCCGCAACTGCTGGTTCTGTAACAGTTTCTTAATCTTTAAGCAGATAGCTTAACGGAAAATTAACACAATATTCCTCGACGGCGCTTTGCGCTGTCGGGGAATTAGTGTTATTTTAAAATCAAAACCTTTGTTTGTGCATAATGAAGATTGTGTAAAAACAAGAGCTTTGACTTCAAGGAGGTTTTTATGATAAAACAGCTTCAAAAATTGAGAACCAAGCGTGGTTTTACCATGATCGAGCTGATCGTCGTTATTGCGATCATCGCTATTCTTGCCGCGATGATACTGCCGTCGCTCGATACGAAAAAAGCCGCTATTGACGACGCGAATTCCGCGGCGCGTGATATGTACAACGTGGCGCAATCGATATTTACAAAATATTCGCTTACCGAGGCGCCGCTCAATCTGGGCCTTAAAAATGAAGGCAACGAGGCGGAAAAGGACAACACGAAAACCTACGATGAGTGTATACGCTTTTATAAGAAAGCGGGCGGAAATTTTCCATGTACACCCGGCACAATAACTGTGTCGGAAATGCCCAAAAGCACCGAGCTGTATATTGAGGTATGTGCGGAAAACGGCGTAATTACCGAGGTGAATACGGCAGCCTCCGCTCCTGCGGCTTCGAGAGGCTCGTGCGCTAGCGCGTTTGAGACGCTTTTGCAGCGCGGCACCGCTACTCAGAACACGGCGATCGGTCTTGTATTCAAGGGCGACCTTGAATCCCGCATGGACGTTCATGGCGGTTATTATTACATCCGGGCGAGCTATACAGCACCGCCGAAAGTGGGGGGAAAGGACGCGGATTATGTAAATCCCGTGAAAGTAACCTTTGTTGCGTATTCCAAGAGCCGTCTGCCCAAGGATACCGGGGCGTGGGCGGATTATGTGACGGCAAATCTTACCTTTACCCAGAATTACATTAACAAAAATAATAATATCATAGGTGTTTTCGGCGGCATAATTTACAATATTGACTTAAGCCAAAATGCGGTGCGCGGAGTAAAAGGCACCACTATCGCTCACGATGTTTATTATCCGTCGTAAGTAAATTTTATACATATGTCCCCCGACCCAAGGTCGGGGGATTTTCTGCGCGAGGGTTCGGTCGGTTATATGTCACCGCAAAAGTCCATTTGTTGATAACGCCGAAAATCCGCTGTAAAAAAAGGCGATTTTTTGGTATATCCAACACGAAAATTCTCACATAACACTAAAGTTTTGCTTTTTACTGCCGATAATATATATGTGGGGAAAAATGCGCCCATTTACAAAATTTTAATAAGGAGGCAGGCACTATGGAGATAAAAGGAATCAACGGTATAATTTCCACCTATAAAACGACAAAGGCACAATCGCCCAAAAAGTCCGGTGCCGCCGTTTCCGCTAAAAATAACACCGACAGAGTTGAGTTCGGATTTGAGAAAACTCTTGCTGCCGCGAAGCTCGCTATCGCGCAGGAGGTAAACTCCGACGCTTCTCCAAAGGAGCTTCTTGAAGCGCAGAATACGGCAGAGCAGGGAATGACAAGCGCCGAGCTTGCGGCATTGATTTTCATGAGGTGAGATTATGGATAAAATAACCGCCGACGCAGTGGTCAAATGTCTTGAGATCGACGTGGATTTTTACAGAGAACTTACCGTTTTTTTGATGAAAAAACACACGAAGATACTCGCGGACGACCTCGAATGGCTGACGGATTCCCTCAACGACGAGCAGGCTTATTTGATGAAAAGCCGTTCGCTGGAGGATAAAAGATTGGAGCTTTTCAAGGGGCTGGGGATCGGCGATAAAAAGCTGAGCGAGCTTATAGAAGAGTCTCCCGAGGAGTACAGACCGAAGATGCGAATGCTGTATGGGCAGCTTGTGGAGCTCGTTGACAATATAACGGAGCTTAATTCGCAAACGACGGAGGTCGTAAAGCGTAAGCTCGACAACCAAAAAGAATTCGTGGCTAGGGCGGGAATTCTCGAAAAGCCCGAGACCTACAACAGAAACGCCTCGAAGGTTGCGGGAGGACAATCCTCCGCGCAGGTTTTCAGACAGGTATAATACAACTTCAGGAGGATATATATGCGTCCAACATTTTTAGGTTTTGAAACACAGAAGCGCACCTTGCAGATCGCGCAGAAAAATCTCGACATTACGGGCAACAACATCTCGAATATAAATACTCCCGGCTATACAAGGCAGCGCGTGGATCTGTATTCGATGTATGTTTCGGGCAACCGTTCGCTGCGCTGGTCATCGAAAACGAACAACCTTTCGATGCAGGGACAAGGCGTAAACGCTTACGGTGTAAGCCAGATACGCGACATCTTCATTGACAAGCGCTATCGTGAGAATGTCGCGGTAGAAGCGGAGACCAATACAAAGGTGCAGATACTCTCCGAGATAGAGGATATGCTGGACAACTTCGAGACCGACGGTCTGCAGCACTATACGACCCAGCTTTTCGACGCGCTCCAGGATTATTCCGCCGAAAAGCCTGACAGCACAGAGGTCGCTACCATCGTGGTGAACGCCGCTAAAAACCTTTGCCGTGCGCTGAATGTTTACGATGAGCAGATCAAGGAGATCGAGTATACATATGTACACGAGCTCAGCGACTCGGTGGATTACATAAACAATATGGTCGCGGATATGAAAGCGCTCAACGACAAGATCGCGCGAGAGAAGATACATCTCGGAGAGGGATACGATCCCAACGAGCTTTGCGACGAGATGAACCTGTATATCGACGAGATGGCGACTTACGGGAATATTGAGTTCAACCGTAACGACGACGGTACATACAACGTTATGCTGGGCGGCGTTACGATTCTTGACGGCGAGACGGGAAAAACCAACCGTCTTATTATGAAGGACTACGACAACTACGGTCTGGCGATAGTTCAGTATGAGAGCGGTCACCCTACGGATTTTACCTCGGGCTCGCTCAAGGGTTATATAGATATGCTCAACGGCAACGGCGTTTACGCGTCGGGCGGTCAGAACAGCGTTCACGGTATCGCGTATTACAAGAGCGCGCTCAACGAGTTTGCGCGTACTGTTGCCAATACGTTTAACAACGCGAACGGCGCGGCTGAGGATAAGTCGAGAATGATGTTTGAGTCGTCTATTGACGGCGCGCTTATCACCGCGGGCAATATCCACATTGCGGACACATGGAAAGACGATCCGACAATGATCGGTAAGGTCAGAACCCTTGATCCCATTACGGGTCTGTACAAGTACGGATTTGACGAAAACAAGGACGATATCAAGGATGACGAAACCTCTAATCTGGTAAATCTCCAGAACAGCAATATTAAGTATCTGATATCTCAGTTCGACAATAAGAACATTAAATTCGGCAACTGCCACGATTTCCAGGGCAGTATTTACGAATATATTTCTTTCATTTCCAACAGATTGGGACAGGATATTGATTATGAGATCAGCCGCCAGGAGACCGCAGAGGTCACGGTAAACGGTCTTCTCGACGCGAGAGACGACGTTTCGGGCGTGCAGATGGACGAAGAGGGTATCAATATGCTGAACTACCAGAAATGGTATAACGCGTCCTCGAGAATGGTAACGGCGCTTGACGATCTTCTCGACAAGCTTATCAACGGAACAGGCAGAGTTGGTCTGTAAGATATGGAGGTAACTGACATATGAGAATAACGAACCCTACGATACTCAGAGGTTATAACCGCGATCTTAACAGACTGCTGAACCTCAAGTCACAGACCGAGAAAAGGATTACCTCGGGAAGAAAATTCGCGAGAGCCTCCGAGGCTCCGCTTTCGGCGGCAAAGGCGTTGAACGTCAGAAAGTCGCTGTATTATTCCGCGCAGCATAAGGAAAACCTGAAGGTCGCGAATAAATTTTACACCGAGGCGGAGACCTCGCTTATCCAGGTGTCCGAAAAAATGGCGACTATCCGCGAAACCATCATTGCCGCGGTAAATACCACCAAGAACATAGAGGACTACAACATCTACGCTCAGCAGCTTGAAACCAACGCAAGGGAGCTTTGCGCTATCTTCAATACTGATTCGGCGGGACGCGCTATCTTCGGCGGCGAGAGCGACGACACGTCTCCGTTTGAGATCATCAACGACGCGAACGGAAATGCATCTACCGTTCTTTATCACGGGATTCCCGTAAACGCAATGAGCGATTACAAAAGTTTCCCCTACACAAAGGAAGTAAATCTCGATATCGGTTTAGGTATGGATATTGATCAGGAGACGCAGGAGGTAGATCCTCAGTCCGTTCTCAAGATATCGTTCATAGGAACGCAAGTCTCGGGCTGTGGCGCTCAGTACGGCGTTGCGGACGTTGACCTTTCGAAGATCAAGCCGAACAGGAGCTACTGCATAGACGTATATGCGGGAAACATCAAAAAGACAATCACCTTTATGGGTTCGGCGGATCAGGCGACGAACGTTCAGAACATAAACGACGCAATGGCTGCGGCATACAGCAAAGAGCGCGCGTATGGCAAGGGTTATCCCAAAATGGACGACCAGGGCGTTATTGCGCTGTTTAAGGACGAGCTTGACGAGGACGGCAACGTAACAAAAGCCGAGGTTCCCGTTGAGGACGGAATTTGCTGCGTAGTCAACAATAAAGACAAAAATCCCAGAGCCGAGGATCTTGTGGTGGACAACGACTCGGGTTACACGAATAAATTCAAGGTAAATGTCGAGAACCTTGAGGAGGGTCAGAGTTATTCTCTCGAGGTAAAGGTCGGAGACGGGGAATCAAAGACTATTACGTTTTCCGCGGCTACCGACGACGATCCCGAGAAGCGCGACAAGGCTACGCTGGATAATATCCAGAAAGAGCTTGACGCAGCGTTCGGAGAGGGTGTTGTGAATATTTCCAAGGGCAAGGTAACACAGGGCATCATCACCTCCGAGGGCAACAAGGTCAAGGTAAGCGCCGTAGACAATAAGGGCGTATCCCCTTCGGCGGTAAAGGCGGATATTACGACCGAAAGCACCACGAAGTTTGATACGACAAAGTTTGCCGCGGGTACATATACGTTTTCTGTTCCCGGCGGCGCCGATATAACCGTTACATTGGCTGACGGAGAGAACATTGTTGACAAGTTCAACGCCGCAAACAATACCTACTCAATGAACACTAACGGTGTTATTACCAAGAAGGACGACGGCTCGTATATTTCGGGCATCACCTGCAAGGATGCCGCGGGAGCTTCCGTAGCCGCGAGCCGTAAGACCGATTACTCGATCGACCTCGGAACAATGATACCAGGTGCGTACTATGAGCTTAAGGTAGTTACCGGCAACGGAACGGACGTCAAGAACATCTCCTTTAAGGCAGGCGACACTCCGGCGGATACTCTGAAAAGTATTCGGGACGCTCTGGACGGAACGGGAGTTACTCTTACCAATACCAAGGACGATATTTACAAGTTCAGCGATGGCGTTGCCGTGGCTAACCCCATAGCGGCTTCGAAGGAAAACCCCGTTGTACAGAGGGAGTCCATTTACTCAAACAACTACATTCAGCTTACACTTGACGCGGCAAGAGCGCTCAGACAGGGCGATATCGAGTACGCGACCGGCTGTATCGACAGAATTGTTACCGCGAACGAAAATCTGCTCGTGGAGATCGCCGATCTGGGCTGCAATGAGGATTTTATCAGCTTTAATATTGACAGGATCACCACGAGAGAGGAAAACCTCCAGGAACGTCAGGTAGACCTCGAAGCGACCGACGCAAAGAGCGAGATCACGCTGTGGAAAACATATGAGGCAATGTACAACGCCTGCCTTCAGATGTCCAGCTCGGTTGTGCCGAACAGCATTTTCAACTATATAAAGTAAATTAAACAATGGGAGCGTCCGTGCGGTAGCAAGAAGCTTTTTCAGGCAGCGCGGCGCACCTCGAAAATATTATTACACAGGAGGTGTTTTAATTGATTCCGAATTTACTTCAGATCACCACGATCCCGATCCAGATAGAGATCAAGGTGACAAACGCGAGGTTTGAGCACTCCGATGAGTATGTCCAGCCGCAGGTAAATATAAAGAGCCGTAACGGCGGTTTTGTAATGGAAGCGGAGCCGTTGAAGCTCAATATTGATACTTATCAGGCGAGGAAGAGCATGGGCTTTGGTCATATGACCGACGGGGATATGCTCAAGCAGAAAGCACAAGAGGGCTGGTCTATCGCGTTTCAGGGAACGGCAAAGGACGTGTCCGAGGGCGACCAGCTGGCGCGCGGAGCGTCTCCCGCGGAGATCGCGCTCAATAATGCGAGAGCAGGCGCTACCGTTCAGACGATCATGGAATTTTTGCCCAAAGAGGGCGCGGACGTTACGTTTGAGGCAGGAAAGCTGAACATTGAGTATCAGATGGGCAGCCAGGACATTGACTGGAATATTCACCCCGACTCGCCGTTGGAGTTCATTCCGGGAAGCGTGGAGTTTATCGTTCACGACAGACCGCGCGTAGAGATCGAGTATATCGGCGATCCGATCTATGTTCCGCCAAGCGCGAACCCGAATTACGAGCCGCCGCCATTCTTGGATATTAAGGGTTGATGAAAATGAAGATTGAAACCAGAGATTTCGGAGAGATTGAAATTGACGAGAGCACTATAATCAACATTCCCGAGGGAATTATCGGGTTTGAGAGCGTAAAGCGCTATACGCTTATTTATCCTCTCGGGGAGAATACTTTCCCGATGTGGCTGCAGGCGGTCGACAGCGTGGAGCCGTGCTTTGTCGTTTATAATCCCACGCAGATATATTCCGATTACCGTTTTGAGATATCCGACGACGAGCAAGAGCTGTTGAAGCTGGACGAGAACACTCCGTACACCTGCTTAGCCGTCGCGATAGTTCCCGATGATTATAAGCAGACGACCATAAATCTGCGCTGTCCTATCGTTCTTAATCTGAAAGATAATATTGCCGCGCAGGTAATGCTGGAGGACTATGACTTCAAGTATCCCGTGTATTCTAAGGAGGATTGAGTATGCTGGTAGTAACGCGAAAGGCAAACGAGAGCATAACGATCTCCGATAATGTAGAGATAACGGTGCTTGAAATAACAAAGGACAAGGTGAAGATCGGGATCAACGCTCCAAAAGAGGTTAAGATTTTCCGAAGCGAGCTTAAAACGCTCCGTCAGACTAACGAGCAGTCCGCTCACGCGTCGGGCACTGCGATAGAGCAGCTTCTTAATTTACACAAACAGGAGGAGAAATAAGATGGCGAATGACATAATGCGTCTTAGCGGCATCAATTCGGGCTATGATACCGAAGCGATGATCGAAAAGATGATGTCCACTTATCAGACAAAGATCGACAATCAGAACAAGAAGCTCCAGAAGCTCCAGTGGCAGCAGGAGGCTTATCGTGACATAATCTCGAAACTGAGCGATTTCAAGGGCAAGTATTTCGATATACTTAAAAGGGACAGCTACCTTATGAGCCCGAACTCCTTCTCGAAGTTCAAAACCAATATTACCAACAGGGTCGACTCCACCAAGGATACGGGTCTGAAGGTAACTACGTCCTCGAGCGCCGTTGAGGGAACGCACAAGCTGAAAGTTGCGCGCACCGCGACCGCGACCACACGCACGGGTTCTGTCCTCGGTACGCAGAACTTCAATATCGATATTGAAAAGGCATTAAAAACCTCCGAGTATACCACCAACGACGACGGAACGAGAACCTATTCCTTTGCGCTTGATGTAAAGGTCGGAGACGTTTCCAAGACGTTGGAGTTCGAGGCGAAAATCACACCCAATCTTGACGGCAGCATTCCCGAGACGGCGATAAATCAAGCAAAGACCGATATCGTCGACAGTCTTAATCAGCAGCTCAAGGATTATTTCGGCGAGACGGATAAGGACAGCGGAAATTATTTTCTTCAGGCAAAGGATAACGGCGACGGCTCTATCGGGTTTACCGTAAACGGAAACTCCGCCGTTACCATCACCGAAAAGACGGGTAACTTCGGTCTTGCGAGACCTGCGACAAAAGTCGCTATCGCTCCGCAGTCCGCCGTTACGGGTCAGAATTCCATTACCGTGGATGTAAACGGAGAAGCGAGAGAGGTAAAGTTTTACGCTGTTTCCGATACATATTACGACAGCCGCAATGAGCCGGGCAACGAAAAAATACTTATGGAGTATAATCAGCTTAAGGCTGAGGCGTTCCTCAAGGAGAATCACAGGCTCGGCACCGAAGAGGAGCTTGAAAAGTACACCTATACGAGCACTCAGGCTGCAAAGGATAAGAATACCTATGCTATTCAGCAGGCTTTCAACAGAGAGTTCAGGGGCGACGGTATTAAATTCGAGATAGACAAGTCTTATGTTACCGCAAAGGACAGTAACGGCGAAGCTGTAAGATTTTCGCTTACCGCAACGGGCGGCGGAACGTTCGGTATTGAAAAGGGCAGCGTTTCCAACAAGTTCACCGATAAGACGGAGCTGTACAATCTCGGTCTTGAGGCGAATGCGGACGGCAAGTATTCGATGAAGATAAACGGCAAGGAGATAACGGTCGATAAAAACGCTACTATCGCGGATCTCGTTTCCGCTGTCAATAAGAGCGACGCGGGAGTTACGATGACCTATTCCAAGCTCGAAAACAAGTTTATTATCGAAGCGAACGATATGGGTAACGGCGGCGACGTCGATATCGACGAAAACGACGAGTTTGCGAAGGCTCTCGGTCTTACGACGGGTGCGGGCGGAGTTTATGAACTCGGCGAGAACGCCAAGTTCACCATAGACGGCGTCGAGATATACCACAACTCCAACAGCTATACCATGGACGGCATCACTTTTGATTTTAACGAGGTCGAGCTGAATACCGATATCACGGTAAGCGTTACCAAGGATTACGAGGATATCAAGCAGGCGATCAAGGACTTTGTAAAGGACTACAACCAGCTTATTGACGACGTTTACGGTCATATAGGCACCGCTCCCAAGCGCGACGCTAAGAACAACACATACGATCCTCTGACTGACGCACAGAAGGAAGAGATGACCGAAAAGGAGATCGAAAAGTGGGAGGAAGCTGCCAAGACCGGCGTTATCTACAACGATTCCACGGTTTCCGGCATTATGTCCAATATCAGAATAGCGTTGTACAACAGCGTTACGCTCGATAACGGCTCCAGGTTCGGACTGTATAACATGGGTATAAGCGTCGTAACGTCTATGACCGACAGCGAGGGTGCGCGTCACGGTAAGCTTGAGATAGATGAGGAGGCTTTCGATAAGGCGTTCGAGGAAAATCCCGAGGCTGTTTCTAAGCTGTTCACCGATCCCGAGACGGGCATTATGAAAAAGGTCAGCGAGACTATTGACGGCGCTATCAGCACCACGAGACTTTCGGGCAATACCGTCAAGGGTACGCTTATCCGCAAGGCGGGTCTCGAGAGCGGCTCTACCTCCAAGAACAATGCGATCTATCGTCAGATGGAGCAGATCAACAAGCGTATCAGCACATTGCAGGATCGCTATGATTCCAAGGAAGATTATTGGTGGAGTGTATTCACCAACCTCGAGAAGATGATGTCCGATATGAACAGCCAGTCCAATTACATGGCAAGCTACCTCGGCAACTTCGGCTCAACACAGTAATAAGCGATAAATGACGGGACTGCTCCGTATGGATAAAATTTCACACGGAGCGTCCTATTAGATAAGGAGAAGGAAAAGTATGATAAATCCTTATTCCGAATACAAGAAGCAGTCTGTCACGACCATGACCCCCGTAGAGGTCGTTATCAGGTTGTACAGTGAGATAGAGCGTCAGCTCGCTATCGGCATGGACTTTGTCGAAAAGAAGAACTACGCTAAATCAAACGCCGCGTTTATCAAGGCAGAGGACTGCATAGACGCGCTCAGAGAGGCGCTTGATATGTCCGTGCCGATCTCTCAGAATCTGGAAAGTCTGTACATTTTCTTCTATAAGGAGATAGTAAAGGCGAACGTCAGCAAGGACTGCACCGAGATCAAGAAGATAATCCCGATGATAGGCGAGCTTCGCGATGCGTTCACTCAGATAAGTCAGATGACAAGAGAAGAGATCGAGGCTCAGGAGAAACAAAATCACAAAAAGGGCATATTATAACATAAGAGAATGCCGCGGAAAGAGGGGAAAAGCATGGCGGAGCTTTTTGGCTGCGAGAGAGTGAATGAGATTATGACACGGATACTCAGCACCCTCCAGGAATATGAAAAACAAACGGACAGCATGATCAATGCCGAGCTGGAGATCATTCAGCAGGGGCTTATCGCCAGAAATGAGCTGATAGATACCCTCGAGGATCTTAAAGAGGATCTTGACGCGGTCGTGGAATGTGAGGCTCCGGAGGAGCAGACGCTTCTTAAAGCGCTTATTAACGGCAGCTACGTCAGCATAACGCTTGACGAAACTCACAAGAAGCTGCAGCTGCTCCAGCGAAATATCGCAGTGGCAAAGCAAAGAATTCTTGACAAGGACAAGGTCATCAACGGGCAGTTCAAGGATCGGCACGTCGATTCGCGCCGCGAGCTTGAACAGCTCAAGCAGACCAAGCAGAAGATCGGCTACTATAACAGCGCGGTTGTCGGCAGGGCAACGGGTCAGTCGCTGAATAAAAATTTGTAAGAACAAGTTCTAAGAGAAAACCGCCGAGCATGGACGTGAGGCGGTTTTTATTATTCGGAGGGTATATGAGGTGTGAACTGTGTCCGCGCAGATGCGGAGTTGACAGAGCAGTCTCGCGCGGATACTGCGGAATGAGCGAGAAGATCACCGCCGCAAAGGCTATGCTGCACCATTGGGAGGAGCCGTGCATTTCGGGTACGCGCGGGAGCGGCGCGGTGTTCTTTTCGGGGTGTGTGCTTAAATGCGTGTATTGTCAGAACTACGATATCAGCGCAGAGCATAAGGGAAAAGCAATCTCTGTGAAACGGCTCGCGGAAATATTTCTTGAACTTCAGCGGCAGGGAGCGCATAATATAAATCTGGTCAACCCCACGCATTTCGTTCCGCAGGTCATACGTGCGATCGAAACGGCAAAGGAAAAAGGACTTACGCTTCCGATAGTGTACAATTCGGGAGGATACGAGCGAGTGGAAACGCTTCGGATGCTGGGCGGTCTGGTGGATATTTATCTTCCCGACATAAAGTATTTCGATGACGGGTTGGCGAAAACGCTTTCGGACGCGCCGGGTTATTTCGATACGGCAATGTGTGCCGCCGCCGAAATGATACGGCAGACAGGCAAACCGATACTTGCCGAGGACGGTATCCTCTTGCGCGGTACTGTCGTCCGCCACCTGGTATTGCCCGGGCAATATAAGGACTCAATAGAGATAATCAGGCGCGTCGGTGAGCGGTTTGGCGGAGAGATACTGTTCAGCTTGATGAGCCAGTACACGCCGTTCGGCAAGGTGAAAACTAATGTTCGTTTTGAGAAATTCAATCGGAGAATTACCACTTTTGAGTACCGAAAGGCGCTCGACGCGGTTTATGGCGCGGGACTGAAAGGATATATGCAGGAAAAATCCTCCGCGAAGGAGGAGTATACTCCGATATTTGATTTTTCGGGACTATAAAAAACGCACCCATTAGGGTGCGTTTGATTTTTTGTTATTCCTTTACCGAACCCGAAACGAGGTTTGAGTAAATGGACTTTTGCAGCGCGAGGAAGATAACGAGCGTGGGGATAATACATATTATTATACCCGCGAAGATGATCTCCCACTTTGCTCCGTAAGGACCTACGAACGTGTAAAGCGCTGTCGATACAACGGCGTTTTTGGGGCTCGGCATATAGAGCTGAGCGGTATAGAAGTCGTTGTAGATGCCGACAAACTTGATTACCAGTACAGTAGCGATTGCAGGACGGAGCATGGGAAGAATGATACTCCAGTACACTCTCGGATAGGAGCAGCCGTCAAGAATTGCGCTCTCGTCAAGTGATACGGAAATGTTGTCGAGGAACTGAATAAATATCTGGATAGCGATGATATCCGTTCCTATGTACATAATAATGGGAGCAGCCATATTATCGTAGAGACCGAGCTTGTTTACTATCTGGAATACCGTTACCTGCATGGATATGCTGGGCAGCAGCGCAACAATAAGGAAGATAGCCTTGACTACCTTTGTGAACATCATGTTGAAGCGCTGTACGACAAAGGCGGTCATAGTACCCGTGATTATTGTGCCGAAGCAGGAGATCACAAGGATTATCATAGTGTTGAACAAGCCGCGGAGCACGTTTCCTTGATTGAACGCAGTCACATAGTTGCTGAACTGCGGCACGGCGGGAAGCGCGAAAACATTCGACTGAATGTACTCGTCATGCGTTTTGAGCGAGCCGAAAAGGACGATAATAAGCGGAATGATAACGACGAGACAGCAGACTACCAGAAAAGCGTATTTCAGTACCTGAAAGAGAATTCTGACGGACTTGGGGGTCTCCTTGAACGTATAGTCCTTCAAATCAAAATAGTGTTTATTTTCCGCCATACTATCACTTCCTCTCTCTGAAGCACAGCTTCTGAATTCCCGTTATGATCAGGATTATCAGCAATAGGACTATTGCCATTGCCGAGCCCAGCCCGACTTTTTTGTACACGAATGCCGTGTCTATCGTCTTGATAACAAACGTCGACGTGTCGTTTCGTCCGCCGGTGATGATATACGGTATCTCAAATACGGAAGCCGCGCCCTTGATAGCAAGCACAAGCTGAAGAGCGACAATAGACCTGATACTCGGGAAAACTATGTACCAGAACCGCTGCCAGCCGTTTGCGCCGTCGAGATCGGCCGCCTCGTAGACGTCGGGAGAGATAGACTGAATAGCGCCAATGAACATAATGATATCAAATCCGATGTATCTCCAGATCGAAGCGAAAACCAGACAAACGTTTACAAGTCCGGGGGTTGAAAGCCACTTTACAGGATCAAGTCCGAACAGCGCGAGAATAGTGTTCAACGTACCCTCGCTGTTGGTGATGCCGTCGCCCTTCTGGAAGAAACGGCGGAAGATAAGCGATACCGCAACGCCGTTCATCATATACGGGAAAAACAATATTCCTTTGAAGAGGTTGCCGAACTTTATCTTCGAGCAGAGTATCGTCGCTATCAGCAACGCAAGGGCAAGCTGAATGAACGAGCCGAAGAAGTAGTAGATACAGTTCTTGAAGGTGCTGAGATAGGTAGGGTCTGTAAACAGCGTGACATAGTTGTCAAGACCTATCCATTTCGGGTTTACGCCAAGCTGGTCGCGCTCCTGAAAGCTGAAAATGACCATATTGACTGCGGGGATAAGCGTAAATAATGTCAGCAGCACGATAGGTATCAGGAGAAACAGAACCGTTGTGATGTACTTTTGCCCCGTATAGCCGCGTACCCATTCAAGAAGGGTGCGTTTTTGCTTAACATTGGCACTCATTGCAGTAACCGTCCTTTCAATTGATGTTGTCGCCCTCGCGGGGAAATTACAGCATTTCGCTCCGAGAGAAATGCCCGGAGCGAAACGCCATGAGAAAACTATGAAAAATTGATTGGTTTAGCTGAGTGTTGCCATATAAGCATTATAATCTTCGTTTGCGTCTCTTGTTTCCGCCCACTTCTTGTTGCACTCGTCTATGATAGCTTTGAAGGTTGCTTCGTCGTTCTTGAATGCAGCCTCTGCCATACGGATCTTGAAGTTGGCAGCGTCGTCATTGTAGAGACCGATCTCGGAGTCATTGTTGATCGCGTCCCAAACGCCTACCAAACCCTCGGGAGCAGGAGCGGCAACAAAGAACTCGCAGTCCGAAAACGCTTCAAGGTAGTCGGGCATTTCAGCGCCTCTTACGGGAGATACGCCCTTGTTGTAGGAAATATACGGAGAATCGTTTACAAACCAGTCGATATATGCCTTGCCAAGCTCCTTAACAGCTTCGTCACTGTGAACGTTTATACCAAGCGCATAGTCGGATGTACTCTGTGCGTACTGCTTGCCGTCCTTGGTGAAAGGAGCGGGCATATAACCGATATCCTGAGGATTATCGCCTGCCTCCTGGAACTGAGATACAGCCCAAGAGCCCATGATCATTGTAGCAATCTTGCCTGCGTTGATAGCGGGCTTGGAACCCTCCCAGTCGCCTGTCATCGGGTCTTCCTCGTGAATGTCCGTTTCCTTGAAGATATCAAACATCAGCTTCATGGTGTTGTAGTAATCCTCTCCCTCGACAAAAAGGTCTCTCTTCGAGGTAAGGATGTCGTTCTGGATATTGCTGTTGCCCGAAACCGCAACGGACATATCAATGATCTGAGCAAGCGCCCAACCTGTGTTGAAGTTGGTGTAGTAGGGGATGACCTCGCCATCGAACTGATCCTTGATCTTCTTCAGAGCGGCAACAAAGTCTTCGGGGGTTTTAGGTATCTCGGTAACACCCGCTTCAGACCAAATTCTCTTGTTGTAGCACAGACCGCCCGAAACAGCGCCCATATGCGGAATTCCGTATACAACGTTATCATACATTTTCTGATCCATCCAGAAATATCTCTCGTTAAGAGTTGCATAATCTCCGAGCGGCTCAAAGAAGTTGCTGAGATCCATAAGCTTTACCTGATCCGGAATCATCAGAACGTCGCCGTAGTTATCGGTGCTCATCATCGTGGTAACGTCGCCGGAGTACTTTGTAAAGCCCTGATATTCGACCTTGCAGTTGAACTTTTCCTCAAACTCTTTCGTCCATTCCTGGAGCAGCTGGGAATCGTTGCAAAGGTCGGTACGGTGAGTAAGTACCTTAAGAGTCAGACCGTCCGTTATCTTGGAAGCGTCGAAGAAGTTATCGCGAACGGATTGTGTTTCGTTGTCGATGGGGTTATCAACGGTAGTGCTGCTCGTGCTGTTATCGGAAGTGCTGTTTCCGCTGCTCGTTGAGCTGCTGCTTGAAGAGCTTGAGCTATTGCTGCTGTTGCTGCTGTTACCGGGGTTATCGTTGGAGTTGCAGCCCGCGAAAGAAAGAGCTGTCGCAACGGAAAGCACACCCGCCATGATCTTTTTCAGTTTCATATTATTCCTCCGTAAAACAAATTGGGATAAATAAAAGTTACGCATTCGATTAAGCTAATTGTGAAGTTATCAATAGCTTAATCATATTTTAATTATAACTTTTTTAAGCAACTTTGTCAAGTTTATTTTTTATTTTTTGTGAATGCGCATAAAAAAAGCCTCGCATATTTGTATAAATGCACACATATGCGAGACTTAATCAATGTAATTCGTGTAACTTAACGTTTTAATACGCTTGGTTAAAAATCGCCTTAATAACCTAATTTTCTAAGTTTTAACTAAACTAAGTTAAAACTTAATCCTTTCCTCAATATACGCCCTTACATCGGAGAGAGGAATTCTTACCTGTGACATCGTATCACGCTCGCGGACGGTCACGCAGCTGTCATTTTCGGTGTCAAAGTCGTAGGTAATGCAGAACGGTGTGCCTATCTCGTCTTGGCGGCGGTAACGCTTGCCGATAGAACCTGCTTCGTCGTACTCGGTCATAAAGCTTTCGGAAAGCTCGTCTGCGAGCTTTATCGCCTTTTCCCCAAGCTTTTTGGAAAGCGGAAGAACAGCCGCCTTAATAGGAGCGAGCGCGGGGTGGAAGTGGAGCACAACGCGAGTATCGTTCTTCTCCGCGTCGATGACCTCCTCGTCGTATGCCTCGCAGATAAGCGCGAGGACGGTTCTGTCAAGCCCGTATGTGGACTCGATAATAAAGGGTACAAACTTCTCGTTGGTCTCGGGGTCGAGATACTCTATTTTCTGACCGCTGTACTCTTGATGACGGGAGAGATCGAAGTTGGTACGGTTATGAGTTCCGTTTACCTCACCCCAACCGAACGGGAACAGAAACTCGATATCGCATGCAGCCTTTGCGTAATGCGCGAGTTTCTCGTGATCGTGATAGCGAAGGTGCTCCTCCGATATGCCGAGATCCATATAAAACTTCTTTCCGAACTCCTTGAAGTAGTCGTAAAGCTCGGTGTCCGTGCCCTCCTTGCAGAAGGTCTGGAACTCCATCTGCTCGAATTCTATGGTGCGGAACGTAAAGTTTCCGGGAGTGATCTCGTTTCTGAACGCCTTGCCGATCTGACCAATGGAGAACGGCAGTTTCGCGCGCATGGTGCGCTGAACGTTAAGAAAATTCACATACTCGCCCTGAGCGTTCTCTGGACGCAGATAAATGGTGCTCTTGCTGTCGTTGGTAGTGCCGCGGAACGTCTGGAACATCAGGTTGAATTCACGGATATCTGTGAAGTTGTGCTTTCCGCAATGGGGGCAGGGTATGCTGTGGCTCTTGATATATTCAAACATCTCCGCCTTTGTCATAGCGTCGGGGTGAGCGTCGGGGTCAAAGCTCTCGATAAGATTGTCGGCTCTGTGGCGCATTTTGCACTCCTTGCAGTCGAGCAGCGGGTCGGAAAAGCTCGCGACGTGTCCCGAAGCCTCCCAAACTCTCGGGTGCATAAGGATATCCGCGTCCAGCTCGTAGGAGTTTCTGCGCGACTGAATAAAGCGTTTTCTCCAGCAGTCCTTGACGGTGTTCTTAAGTCTCGCGCCCAAAGGACCGTAGTCCCAAGTATTGGCAAGACCTCCGTATATCTCGCTCCCCGCGAAAATAAATCCTCTGCCCTTGCACAAGGCGACGATTTTGTCCATTGTCTTTTCGGTGTTTTTCATTAAATATATTTCCTTTCTTATCCCGTATGGCTTACGGGAATATTCACGAGCCAAAAGCCGTCAGCCGTCAAGCTCCTCTTTCAGATCTTTGTACAAAAACATATACACGCTCGGCAACGATTCGCCCTCGGGAATAGAGTTCACTATCTCCGCGATATCATTCCCAAGCTTATCCGCGTCCTCTGCGCTTCTTGCGTCGATCAGCTTAAGCGCCGCCTTGTTCCATTTATACTCGTAATCGAGTGACTTTACAAGCTCCTTGTGACGTTCGGCATACTTTTCGGGAGGGTTGATCTTCGCGATATCGTCAAGCGCATTTTCGCGGCGTGAGACGGTATCTTTTAGTCCCTTGATATCCTCGCCGCTGAACGGATAATTCTCGGGAGCGTATTTTGTCCACTCCATAGTCGCGTTCAAAAATTCGCCCCAGCAGCGGTAAAGCTCGTCGCCGTACTCCCGAACGGTCAGTCTGTTGCCCGAGCAGCCGCACAGCAGGATCAAAGGCAGGGCGGCAGCAAGCAAAATCGTTACAATGCGTTTCGTCATAAATATCCTCTCAATCGCCGGCTATGACGCTTTCGCGTATCTCTCCGAGCCTGTGCTCATATCGCGCAATAACCTCGGGATCGTTCTCGTTCTTTGCCTTAACGAATATATCCATGACCTCGTCCTTAAGAACCAGTACCTCGGGCGGGATTTCCAAGTCGGTCATAACGTACTTCTGAGTTATCGCGGCGAGTATACTCTGAACCTGTACCTCGATACCGTTCGTCATATCTTAAAGATCCAGCCGAATTCGTCGGGCAGCTTGCCGTACTGGATTCCCGTCATGGTGTCGTAGAGCTTCTGAGAGACAGCGCCAATCTTGTTGTCGTTGATCGTCATTATCTTATCGCCCCATTTGAGGTGTCCGACGGGCGAAATTACGGCGGCGGTACCCGTGCCGAATACCTCGTCAAGCTTGCCCGCGTCGTAAGCCTCGGCGACCTCCTGAATGGTTATTCTGCGCTCAGTGACCTTCATTCCCCACTTTTTGCACAGCTCAATAGAGGACTTTCTGGTAATTCCCGGGAGAACCGAGCCCGTAAGCTGCGGAGTGATAACTTCTCCGTCGATAACAAAAAAGATATTCATAGAGCCGACTTCCTCGATATACTTCTGCTCAACTCCGTCCAGCCAGAGAACCTGCTCATAGTCCTGATTGTGAGCCTCGTCCTGACCTTTAAGGGAAATAGCGTAGTTAGCGGCGGTCTTTGCGAATCCCGTGCCGCCTCTTACGGCTCTTACATACTTCTCCTCAACATATATCTTAACGGGATTGAGACCCGTCGAGTAGTAAGCTCCCGACGGAGAGAGGATTATCATAAACAGATAGTGATCCGCGGGCTTTACTCCGACATACGGGTCGGTCGCGAAGATAAACGGACGAATATACAAGGACGCGCCGTCGGTGTGAGGAACCCAATCCTTTTCCATTTCGACAAGCTGCTTTAATGCGCCGAGGACGAATTCCTCGTCTATCTGCGGGATAACCATTCTCTCGGCGGAGACGTTCATTCTCTTGAAGTTTTCGTCGGGACGGAACATCTGAACAGAGCCGTCCGCGGTGCGGTAAGCCTTTAGCCCCTCGAATATCTCCTGACCGTAGTGCAGACACATAGCCGCGGGGGAAAGCGAAATTTCGCCGTAGGGGATTATACGCGCGTCGTGCCAGCCCTGACCCGCGTCGTAGTTCATTACGAACATATGGTCGGTGAAAATATGACCGAAGCCGAGCTTGGTCTCGTCAGCGGGCTTTGCCTTGGGTGCCGTTGTCTTTTGGATCTTGATTTCCATTTTGAATTACCTTCCTTTGGGGTGGGTTTTTTGAGCCCGAAATTTATTTATACGCCTTTATTTTACCACTTTTTGACACGATTGTCAACCACTTTACTTTAATATTATCCCAAAGCCGAAAAAGAGCGGCAACACGTTTATCTCCATTCGTTGATCGCGTAAAAGACCGCGAGCCGTATATTTTTCAGCAGCCTTGCCGAAAGCTCCTCGTATTCCGCGTCCAATCCCTTTTCGTGAGCCATATAAGGCGGTGAGTCGTTCCACGAGCCCATAGCGCCGAAAACGTCGGCGGTATCGGCGGAGCAGAAAAGCGGCAGGAACTTTTCGGGTATCTTCGGGAGCGGCAGCTTTGACGACGGTGATTCCTCCCCGTCAAGAATATTCAGCGCGCGTTCAAAAATCTTTGAGAACCCCGAACAGTCTATCCTCTCGGCGAGGTCGGATATCTCGATAAGCACTTCGCGGAAAGTCTCGGAGTTATCCTCGCCGTAAGGCTTGACAAACGGGATAAGCAGCAGGCGCTCGGTATACAGTATATTCCACATTTTACGTTTTTTGTCGAATTCCCACCTCGGGTCAAACGCGGTGACCTCGCTGTTCTTGAAGTAACAGATAATGCTGCTCTGTGAGGTGTTTGCAAAGCCCAACGCCTGCCGCTCCTTTACTTCCGTCGGCATAACGAACTTTATGTCGCGCAGTCCCTTTTTCGCCAAATATCTGTACCATTGCTCCGCGTTCTTGGCAGTACGGTTAAATATCCCGCATTGGCGGATATTCGACAGAAAGAAAAACTCGATTTTATGTTCATACGCGGTCGGCTCGAATTCAAACTCCGCTCCCCGGAAAAGCGCCTGCTTAGCGGCGGCGGTCAAAAGGCACATCTGATACATTTCGCCGTTCATATAAGCTCTCTTTCTGTCATTTCCAGTTTCTGTTATAGCTCGGCGCTTCAAGCGCGGGATTGGAGGTGGTGGGCTTGGGTTTATGACGCACGGTAACGAAATCCGAAAGGACGAACGGCTTTTTCTCGGGCATATTTTTATATTGCTCAAGGTAGTACAGCGCCGATTTCTCCAGTTGCTTAGTATTGCCGAAACGATTCTTTACGGTGATTTCGTGAACGCTATCGAACATCCCTCCGTTGAGCAGTTCGGTGTCAAACTTGATGTTGCCGTCCTCATCCACATGATAGCCCAGTCGGCTGCTTTCGCAGAAGTAGCCGCGTATCTCGCCCTTAAAGGTGATTTCGTGAGGGGCTTTTTTCGGGTCGCGCGATACGCTTTCAAGCGTTTCAAACGGGATAAAGTACAGCCGCCGCAGGATAACACGATCACCCCAGTGGACATACTCGCCCGCGTATTCGCTGAACACCATTCCGCACGGCAGGAAGTCGAAAAAAGTGTAATGCGCGTGGCGGCGCTTATATTTTTCGGCTATATACACCGACGAAAACGCGAATATCATACCGAGCAGTATGCTTCCCGCTATGATCGCAAGGAGCATAAAAACTATCTCCGAGCGGTAGTTCAGGACTATCTGGATGGTGCAAAACACACAAAGCGCTATGATCGGCACATTGACGATTATAAGCAGATGCCGCAGACGTTCGCCGTACTTGGAAGTGTCCGCGTGGAAGAAGTATCTGTTGCGCACAGCGCCCGCCTCCTTTTAAGAATACTATTTATATTTTAACACATAAGCGAAAAATAGTCAATGGATTATTAAACCTTGAATCAAAAAACAACACCCGAAAGCCAAGGCTCTCGGGTGTATAAATTAAAGCTCAATTTTTCCGTACAGTGTGGCGTTCTTTTCGGTGTCGACCGTTTCCTTGGAAAACTCGCCCGCGTTTGCGTTCTCGTCGGGCTGATATTGCTTGCGCTTGTATTCGCGCTCAAAGCTCGTCGAGAAACCGCTTGACTGACGGTAGCTGCGCGTCGGCGTCCCGTCCAAGGAACGTCTGCCTCCTCCGCGGCGGCGATTGTCGAACTTAGGCTTATCGGCGTAGATAACCACCTTTCTGTAAGGCTCCGTGCCCGTTGAGCGGCTGGAAACGCCTTCTATCTCCGCGACGCAGCTATGGATTATTCTGCGCTCATAAGGGTTCATAGGTTCGAGAGCTATTTTTCTGCCCTGCTTGATGACCTTTGCGGAGGTCTTTCTCGCGAGCGCGTCAAGCGTTTCACGGCGCTTGTCACGGTAATCGTTGCAGTCGAGGGAGATACGGCAGTAGCTTTCCTCGGAGCGATTGGATGCGAGAATAGTCAGATACTGGAGACTGTCTAAGGTCTCGCCGCGCTTTCCGATAACGATGCCGAGCTTTTCACCTGTAATGTTCAATACGACGTTTCCGTCGCGCTTTATCGGGGTTATCTCGAATTTTTCCAATCCGAGCGCGTGCAGAACGTCGGTAAGATACTCGATTGCCGTTTTTACTTTCAAACTGCCGCTTACGTCAAAATCCTCGGGCAGGTCTCCGCTGTCCGTTTCGGCAGCTTCGTCTTCCTGCGCAGTCTCGGCAGCGTCATCTTCCGGCTCGTATTCCTCCGCCGCAGTCTGAGTCTCGGCAGCGGGCGCTTCATAAAACGCCTTGACCCTTGCTTCTCCCTTCAATCCGCCAAAAAGCGTTTTCCGCGGCTGCTCCAAGATTTCAAAATCGATCTCGTCCGCGCTTACGCCGAATTCCTGTGCGGCAAGAGCCTTTGCTTCTTCCAAGGTCTTTGCTGTGAATTCTTTTTCCATTTGATCCCCTTTCCGACGGCGATCAGTCGTCGTCATCGTCGTGATATTCCTCGCCGTATTTCAGTGCGTCGGCTTTGCGAGCCTCCGCAAGCTTCCGGCGGTTGATTTCTTTCTGAGAGAGAGTTTCCTCCTTGCCGTCTTCGTTGATGACCTTGACAGCCTCTACATTTACGGTTTTTTCGTGCTTCGCTTCAAATTCGGCGACAGCCTGCTCTCTGAGCTTTGCGGGATCGTAGAGTTTGTTGAGGAGTATCGTCTGAATAATACCGAATACGTAGCTTATAGCCCAGTAGAATCCCGCTCCCGCAGGTACGGTGAACGCGATCCAGAGCGACATAAGCGGCATGATATACATTGTGACCTTCATAGGCCCCATAGCCGCCGAGGCTTCGGGATTGCTCTTTGCCATCATTCTGTTTGAGACAAATGCCTGGAGCAGCGACATCAGGAACGAAACGATCGGTATCAGTATCATCGGAAAGCGCATATCGTCCTTGGGTACTACGCCTAGCTTTATTCCGATAAAGTTGAGGTTATCATACAGCTCTTCAAGTTCCGCTCTTACCTCGGGACGAACCGCCGCCTCGCTGTACGCGTTTTTGCAGATGTACTTCTCGGTCTCCGTGCCGAAGCAGTTAAGGGCGTACAGCTCGCGCTGCATATTCAAGGTAGCCTGGAACGTAACGGTATCGTCGTCCGTTGCTTTGTAAGCGCCGTAGTGCATCTGTACGTTGTTCAGCACGGTTATGAAGTTGCTGCTGAACGAGTGCTCCTGACGGTATGGCGCCTTTTCCTCCTCGGACGCCATAGCGTCAAGAGTAGCTTTTTCCTCATCGGTGATCCTGTACAGATCGGTATTCACGAGCTGCGTGTTGGCTTTATCCTGCGAGTAAGCCTCGCTTATCGCCGCCTTGACAGAGCTTTCAATCACACTTACGGTCTTGGTATCCAGCGTGTTGAACACTGTCAGATCAACGGAGCTTTCACCGTCTTTAAGACAGTGCGTGTTGTAATAATCGACGAGCTTTGCCGAGTCGCGGAGGATATCCTCGTGCTTGATCTTATCCTTTTCGTTGAGCTTTTCAACGTCTTCGGGAGACTTTGTATACTCGTTGACGATGACCGAAGTCAGCTCTACGTTGTAGGATTCCTCGACAACGGCATTGATCGAGTCGCCGTTCATATGCATGATATGCGTCAGCGGCTTGTAGACAACGTCGATGACGCCGAACAGTATCAGAAACGACAGCAGCATTGAGCCGCATCCCGACATGGGCTTATAGCCCTGCGCCTGGAGCTTCGCGAGCTCCTCCTGCATTTTCTGCTGATTGTTCTTGTATTTTTTCTGGATCTCTGATACCTTCGGTTGGAAGATAGCCGACTTTGCGGAGTTTTTCTGCTGCTTTATCGACAAAGGCAACAGAGCCGCTTTAACGATAAAGGTGAATATCAGAATAGCAACTCCGACGTTGGAGCATATGAACTTATAAATAAAGTACAGAATGTACCCCAAAGGCGTACCTATCAGGCTGTATAGAAACTGTATAATGTCCACGACCTTTCTTTTGTTCGGGTGATAAGCGCGCATCCTCGCCGTTAGATAATAACGAGACTGCAACGAAATTGTTCTACATCATATATTATTTAACTCCCGCGGTCAATGCCGCTTATACGGAGATTTTTTACGTGACCTTTGTCTGCGGTAACGCTCCGCGCAGTCCTTACCTATCTGCGTTTTTGTGCGCGACACGGTGAACTTCTCGGGACGAAAACAGAATTTTTTGGGCACGGGGTCTATCCCTCCGTTGCCGAACGGATTACATCTGAAAATCCGCCAAAATGTCAAATAACCGCCCTTAACCGCACCAAACCGCCGAATGGCGGTAAGACCATACTCGGAACAGGTTGGATAAAAGCGGCAGCACGGCGGTAAAATCTTTGACAGCGTAAGTCGATACAGCTTAATAATTCCCAAAAAAATATATTTCATTTCGATCAAACGACGGGCGCGTCAGCCCGCCTTGTTCAACTTCGGCAGAATATTCTTTTTCATAAGACTTAAGATCTGCTGCATTTTTAACGTTGGCGTTTTTGCCCTCGCGACAAACACGAAATCAAATCGCCGATCGGTTTTTTCCTTGATGATCGGGTCCAAAAGGCGGAAAGCTTCTCTGATTATCCGCCTTGCCCGATTGCGTTTGACCGCGTTTCCGACCTTTTTGCCCGTGACTATGCCGAGGCGGTTTTTCCCCGCCCTGCGCGGCTTCATGTAGCACACAAAGCCGTAGTTCACCACGGACTCCCCTTTTTTAAAGAGGTAGGTAAAATCGCGGTTGCTTTTGATCACGACGTACCTTTTTCTAAAATCAGACATTGATACCCGTCATCAGTGAGAAAGTCTTTTTCTGCCCTTGGCGCGGCGGCGTGCGAGAACCTTTCTGCCGTTCTTGGTAGCCATTCTCTTCATAAAGCCGTGCTCGTGCTTTCTCTGGAGCTTCTTGGGCTGGTAAGTTCTTTTCATCTTCATTTCCTCCTCAATTATTTTTTCTGTGTCGGGGTATAATTATCCCGTACACAACTACTCACATTAAATTATTATACCTCATTACAAAAGCCTTGTCAAGGGGTTTTTGCAAATTTCATTTAAAAATGTGGTTTTTTATACTTGCCGTCGCATTTTAAACATATATTCCGAAAAGTATAGATGCAGTCATTAGTTTACCGCATTATTGAAAAATATGCTCAAAACGTCAAGACAGCCGCGCGGAAATATGCTACAATATAGTCACAGATAAGCACCTATACTGCTTCCGCTTTGAACTATTCAATCAAAGGTGCTTTATTTTGTATAGTTGTTCGTTTTTTCCGAAAAACATTAAGCAGGAGCAGTATATCTGTATCGGAGGTGGGATAATGAAGAATTTCTGTATTTTCGCGGACGCGGTGAACTATATCGAGGAGAATTTGTGTAACGAAGTAACACAGGACGATATCGCGGCGGCTTGCTGCTGCTCGCTGTCGGCGCTGCAAAAGGTGTGGCGCTACTGTACGCATACCAGTCTCAAGGAATACATCACCAAGCGGCGGCTGACAAGGAGCGCGGAGGATATCGCGCACACCGATATGACGCTGACCGAAATAGCCATGAAATATCAGTACAATTCACCCGAGGTGTTTACGCGGGCATTCCGTAAGCTTTGGGGCGTTTCTCCCTCCAAATTCAGGACTAAATGGCATTCGACGGGGTTATTTCCGCGGATAATCCCCGACGAGAGCACGCTCAAAGGAGGAATTTATATGGGCAGACGAGTTGATATTACCGAGCTTTACAACGAGCTGAGACCAACAGACCGCGATAACTGGGTGCTATGTTTTGACATCGTGAATTTTTCGGATGTCAATAAGAACATTGGCAGGGACGCGGGCGACGTGGTTATCCGCGAAGCTTTCCGTCGTGTCGACGCGGCGGCGGGGGACACTATGGCGGCGTTCCGTATCGGAGGCGACGAGTTCGCCGTAGTAACGGGAACGGACAACAAGACCACCGCCGAGGAGACCGCTCAAAAGGTCGTTTCGCTGAACGGGCAGCCCGTCGAATTCAACGGCAAGGGGATACCTCTTACAATGCGCGTGGGGGCGATAAAGCTCACTGCGAACATTCACAGTATGCGCTTTGCGGAGCTGTTTGACCGTATGCAGAACGCGATCAACGAGACCCGTGACGCAGGCGCGGTGATTTTCTTTAACGGTTAATAAAAAGGCGGAGGGCTTATGGCTCTCCGCTCATTTTATCAATAGTTTTCCGCGCTGATTTCAAAATAGGACTGCGGGTGACTGCAGACGGGGCAGATCTCGGGCGCGTTGGTGCCCACTACGATATGTCCGCAGTTGCGGCACTCCCAGACCTTGACCTCGCTTTTGGCAAAGACCTCCCGCATCTCGACGTTTTTCAGCAGCGCGCGGTAACGCTCCTCGTGACGCTTTTCGATAGCGGCAACTGCGCGAAATTTCGCGGCAAGCTCGGTAAATCCCTCATCCTCGGCTGTCTTTGCAAAGCTCTCGTACATATCCGTCCATTCGTGGTTCTCGCCGTCCGCGGCAGCCTTAAGGTTTTCGGATGTGTCGCCGATACCGTTCAGCTCCTTGAACCACATCTTCGCGTGTTCCTTCTCGTTGTCGGCTGTTTTCAGGAAAAGAGCTGCGATCTGCTCGAACCCCTCTTTTTTTGCCTTGGACGCGAAATATGTATACTTATTTCTTGCCTGGGACTCGCCCGCGAAAGCTGCCTCCAAATTTTTTTCGGTTTTTGTACCTGCGTATTTGCTCATTGTTACATTCTCCTTTTTATAGTGTTCGCCATGCGGCATTTGGTACTTTAATTATAACATTATGGCGCGGAAAAAGCAATAGTTTCGGAAAGATTACGAGCCCCCGTTTTCTCGCGGAGGCTCGGATATATTCAATTGTTATAAATTTGGTATTACATCGGACCGTACTCCCTATTAAAATTTGATCATACAACAAATTTTATCGGACATCGGACTCATTCCTTTCAGTCAGCTTTGCAAAGCTAATATTTTCCTAACCTCAATTTTAAAGCGCACATCGCAATCACCACTTTCGATACGGCTTATCTATGTAAACGCTTAACGCGGTAGAAAATATCTGCGGACTGCCGAAAACCTCTGCGGTTTTCTTAATTAGGTTAGACACCTTGTCGGGGCGGATTTTGCGCTTTCGGGAACAAGTCCCGCGCAAATCATCGCCGATATTTTAACCTCAGCGGCCGGCGGGTTGCGACTCCGCAGACAGTTTGAAAAAATGTTCCGTTATTTCCATGGGACTCGCTTCCTTTCTGCTCAAAGCTGATTTTATTGCCGTTGCAAGTTCAACAAGCCATTGGAGTAACTCCTTTCAAAGTAGCGGCTAGACTCTACCAAGCCTTCGCCTTACTGCCTCAAACTCAGTTTTCCATTGGACTGAACTCCTTTCGGTATATTTAAAGGAGACCCGTACCGACCTCTCGGCTTGTCTTCGGGTTCTCTCTTTCCTTGATATAATGATACCACACTTTTTGGTAAATGTCAATAGAATTTTTTATTTTTTTCATGGGCGTTTTGTATATATTTTTTTGATTTGTTTTGGTGAAAGTAATGATAATTCCAAGAAAACCGTGAAAACGATATTGTTTCACAAAATTTCCTCTTGACAATAACGCACGGGTGATGTAAAATATAAACACAAGCGTGATTCTTTTCACAAAGAAAATCTCACGCACGGAAAGGCGGTCGGATATGGCTGAAAATGAAGATGCTTTCCTTGACGAGGACGAGGGAATTATTGAGCTCGAGGACGAGGAAGGAAACGTTACGCGGTTTGAGTTTGTGGATCGCACGGAGATAAACGGAGTGGTCTACTACGCGCTTATCCCTGCCGATTACGATGAGGAAGAGGGCGCGGCGGAGTTCGTTGTGCTTAAGGAGACCGAGATCGACGGTGAGTCCATGCTCGCGACCATCGACGACGATGCGGAATACAACGAGGTCGGAGAGGTGTTTCTGCAGCGTTTTTCGGAACTTCCCGAGCTTGATGTCGAGGATCTTGAAAAGCTTGACGGCGTTGAAGAATAATCTTTGCATTACGGGAAAGAATAATGCTGTAAATACTACTGCCTTGATTCGCGAATGTGTGCTACTATAATCCAACACATTGTAAACGGGATTTCGTCTCCGACGGCGGATTGCAGACCTCCTTTAAGCTTCGGCTTATTGTTGGTGGGAGCGTGAAAACGTCGGGCGATTTTACCCACCCTGCCATTAGCGGGTTTTATATTGCATCTTACGGCAAGGCGGTAACAATTTAATAGTGTGCGGGGAGCTTTTTGGCTCCCCGTTTTGTGTTGGCGGAATAAGTTAAATCAGAATTTAGCGCAGTAATTTCACGGCACCCTCCGCGCGAAGCGCGGAAAAAAGTTTTTCGCCAAGCCTTTTTTCAAAAAGGCTTGCGGAGTGCAGAGGCAGAGCCTCTGCGCAGGTTTGGGCGGCAGCCCAAAATGCCGCGTAGCGGCATAAGAAAGAGCGCTAAAAGGGCTTGGGGAAAAACAAGAGTTTTTCCCCAAATCGGTGGTTTTGCCAACAGGCAAAATCGCCGATAAATCACTTTTTTCTGCCGGTGGCAGAAAAAAGTGATCCGCGCTCTAAGCAACACCTTACTGATATAAATTCTGATTTACCTATACATTTACACCGATACAAGACTTTAATGTGAAAAAAATTTCACATTTTTTAAATACCCCCTTTTTTTTTTCATAATAATATGTTATAATATATATGTATACAATGGTTTATTGTATCAATTTCCCAAAAATTCGGAAAGAAGAGGTGCCTAAAATGGCTTTCAGTGACTTAAAGCCCGTATGCGTCATCGATGATGACAGCGGTCGTACATACATCATCGGAAGCGTGTTCGCGGTTTATGGGGCGGTGGGCTCGGAGCCGCCGCTCGTATACAGCTGGGATATGGTGCGCAATGTCGCGGTAACGCGTAAGGAAATCACTATAGAGACCGCCAACAAGAGTTTTTGCATCACCAATAAAATGATCTCGGATATTGAGGAGATCCTGCGAACTATCGCGATAATCGAGTGTCGTCAGAAAGAATACAATTTCGGATATCAGCATGAAAAGCGTATGTTCCCGCTGAAATCCATGTATACCGAGTGCTCCCCGGGGAAAGAGACCTACACGGGAGAGGGTATGCTCGACGACGGCGAGACCGCGGCGGCATTCATTATGCTTCTCAATTTCAAGCTGGTGAAATTTTTGTGGCTTATCGCGCTGCTTATTATGCTGGTAGTATTTGGCACTCTGCATATTACCATTGGCATATCGCGGGACAATATATTGTACTTCGTGCCGATCTCGATCGCTTCGGGCGGCATAGCCTCGCTGTTGGTTTATATCATCACACACGCGGTGGCAAGGGCGAAGTTCAAACGGCTGGCCGACGCCGATCTCGCTACAAGACAGCCCATAACGTTCGTTGTGAGCAGAGCGGGCTTTGCCGCCTGCGAAAGCTGCACCTACGAAAGCAGAGACCTTGTGCCGTGGAGCGAGTTGGACTATTTTATCGAGTCGGATAAAATGTTTATCCTGTATAAAAACAACGCCGCGGTAGCTTATATTCCCAAAAAGGCGTTTGATAAAAAGTTTGTTGGCGGAATTGCGGATATTATCGCGCTGAGCCTTGAACAACGATAATACGGTAAAGGAGTGAGTGCAATGGGCGCCGAGGTAAAATCGGAAACGATAGATCTGAACGGTAAAAGTGTGCTGCTTGTTTCCGTGAAGAACGGAGAAGCGGCGATCGGTACCTGCTTTGCGGGGCATACCGATTACAGCGGAAGTGCGAGCACGCAGACCAGGTTATTTTTTATCGGAACGGATCCTGTAATAAATCTTATCTGTCCGAATCATTCAAACAAGCAAAGCGATAAGCTGGTGTCGTTCTGCCCGGGATTTCAGGGGTATGAGCCTAAGATCCACGACGCGCTTGGCAACAGCTTCAACAAGCTGAACAACGGCGATTCGCTCGCGGCGGGTCTGCATGATATATTCTCGCTGCTGGAGGACGGAGTATACACCGCGTATATGTCGGATTATTATACCACCGACGGCAGCGGCATATTCTTCTGGGGCGGCTACAATATCTCGCACGAGGTGCGCGGAACCGCGGAGCGCAGCCGCATTATCGGACCCGATCAGACGTTTAAGCCGTGTTTCCTTGTACCGACCGAGCCGTTGGACTACTTTACGGCGAGAACGAGAGTAACTACCGACGAGCAGGTAAAGCATCGCAGTGTTCAGGGTATCGTGTACCATCTGTCGGGGCTTCATTCCGCGCTGCTTAAAGGACATCACGGAGCGGTCTCCTGCACGGATAAGGATATTCCGTACAGCTGCGCGGTCATAGAGAAGATCACCGAGCCGTACACCGATATAATTTACCCCGAGGCTCCCCCTCCTGCGCCCGCTCCCGCGACGGGGGATGGTGAAGAGAGCGCCGAGACCGAGGTTCAACCTGCACCCGTTGCGCCGCCTAAGCCCGTATTTGTTCCCGAGGGGATTACGGGGTTCAGAAGCCCGTCGGTAAAGATACCGCTCAATGCGTTCCCGAAGGATATGCTCAGGATCATCATTGAGGGCAGAACCGAATACAAGCCGAGACAGTTCCCCGTTCTTTCGGCAAAGCTGAGCACCGTAAGGCGAAAGTCCGTAAGCAATAATGTACTGCCGTTCAGTGTTCTAGAAAAGTCAGAGCAGATGCCCGATTGTGAGATGATCGAGTCCGCATACGCGATAAAGAAGCTGTCGGATGAGGAACTGAACTGCCTGCTTCGCGGCGATGTGGAATACAACGGCGAGGTGATCGTGTCGCCGAATTTCTATTCGAGTATCGTAACCGCCTGCAACTTCCTGCAATTCAGCGATACGAAGAGGTTTGTTGATTTTTCTATCGCGATTATGGATAACCCCGATCTCGTGGCTACCCATGAATACGTTGCGCACCGCGCGGCGGGACAGAGCTCGAGCAAAAAGCTGTACAACTTTTTCAAGAACGCCGTCGAGGGCGGCGACGCGAAGTATGAAAAGATAATCCCCGTAGCGCAGACGTTTGTAAACAGATATAAAGACCAAGCAAAATAAATTTGCCGAGGTGATCAGCTGTGGGCAGAGTTATAGTCTGGAGAGTAACTCAAAGCTGTAATATGAAGTGCAAATTCTGCTCGTACAGTACCGAGGTCGAGCGCGTCCGCTCCGACGCGGACAGTGCGGAGGCTGAGAGACTGTGCGCTGTGTTGGGTGAATACCGCCGTTTGACGGGCGAGGAAATGCTCGTAAGCTGGATAGGCGGCGAGCCGTTCCTTTGGAAGGATGTCGTTCCGCTTTCGGAAAAGCTTCACGGGTACGGCATTGGCGTAAGCGCCACCACAAACGGACTGTTGTTTAACAAAAAGGAGCTGCAAAAAGCCGTCCTGGAGAATTTTTCGGAGCTTGTGTTCAGTCTGGACGGATTTAACGAGTGCGACGATGCGGTTCGTCAGCATTTCGGGCATTTTGATACTGTGTCGAAAAACATCAAGACCATTGCCGATAAGCGTGACAATTGCATGAGCGACATGAAGATCAAGGTGAACACTATTCTTATGCGGCACAATATCGCGCAGTTCGAGGAATTCTGCGAGTATCTGCTTTGGCTGGGCGTTGACGAGGTGACCTTCAATCAGCTCGGCGGTTATGACAGACCCGAATTTTTTGAGGCAAACCGATTGACCGAGCAGCAGGTCGAGGTGTTCCGAGATCGGCTGCCGCTGTTGAAAAAGATATTTGCTGAGCGTGGACTGATAATTCACGGAAGCGACAAGTATTTCGACAGAATACTGAAATCGTCGCGGAACGAGAAAAATCCCGTTACCGAGTGCGATACGGGGTCGTGGTTTTGGTTTATCAACGAGAACGGTTTTATAAGTCCTTGCAGCTATACGTCGTATGAGTACAAGTTCGACACCAAGGAGATAACCCGCCCGGAGGATTTTGCGCGCGCCGAGGAATTTTTTCGCAAATGCAGAAGCGAATGCCGCTCAAAATGGTGTGACGACTGTTGCTGCACACAGGTCTATGATAAATTTGAATAAGAGCCGCCGCGCGGATAAATTCCGCGCGGCGTTGCGATAACGGAGGAAATTTATGGATAACAAGCGCGGAATATTCGCGGGAATTCTTGCGGCTGTAATGATGATATCGGGCTGTACTGACAGCGGCTTTGAGCGGTCGGACATTTCCGAAAGCTCCGTCAGCTCGTCATCAAGCTCCACGGGGAACAGCTCGGAAAGCAGTACGCCAAGCAGCTCGGAAAGTAATAGCGAAAGTTCTGGCGACAGCGGCTATGCTGCTCCGCCAATAGATAACTCCCGTCCGTCGGGAAACGGACTTTCGGCATCGGGCAGCGGCTATGAGGGCGTTAAGGGCACGGGCGCGTTCAACTATGGCGAGGCACTCCAGAAGTCGCTGCTGTTTTACGAGTTGCAGCGCAGCGGTGATATCGACGAGGAGACGGCGCGTACAAACTGGCGCGGCGACAGCGGAATGACCGACGGCGCGGACGTGGGTCTCGACCTTACAGGCGGGCTGTACGACGCGGGCGACAACGCAAAGTTCAACCTGCCCATGGCGTACACCGCGGCAATGCTCGCGTGGAGCGTTCACGAGGATAAAGCCGCATACGAGCGGAGCGGACAGCTCGATTACGCGCTCGGCAGCATCAAGTGGATATGCGACTATCTTATAAAATGCCACCCCGAGGACGAGGTGTACTATTATCAGGTCGGCGACGGAAACGCCGATCACGCGTGGTGGGGCGCGTGCGAGGTCATGCAGATGAACCGTCCGTCGTTCAAGGTCGACAAAAGCTCTCCCGGCTCGACCGTCGTCGGGGAGGCAGCGGCGGCGCTGGCGGCTTGCGCGGCGGTATACGCGGATATAGACAAGGATTACGCCGAGATATGTCTCGACCACGCGAAACGTCTCTACAAATTTGCCGAGGATACCAAAAGCGACGCGGGCTACACCGCCGCAAACGGCTTTTACACCTCGTGGAGCGGTTTTTACGACGAACTTACATGGGCGGCAATGTGGCTGTATATCGCGACGGACGACGGCTCCTATCTCGATAAGGCGAAACAGTACGAACCTCAATGCGGCGGCGAATACAAGTGGACGATGTGCTGGGACGACAAGTACACGGGCGCGGTCTGTCTGCTCGCGAATATTACGGGTGAGGACAAGTATAAGCAGAAGATCGAGAAAAATCTCGACTGGTGGTGCGGCAAAGGCGGGGAGAGCGTTACATATTCACCGAAAGGTCTCGCTTGGATAGACCAGTGGGGAAGTCTGCGATATGCGACTACTGCGGCGTTTATCGCGGCAGTCTACGCGGAGGGCGGGCAATGCTCCTCCGACAAGGCTAAGACATACATGGACTTCTGCGAGGGGCAGATAAACTACGCGCTCGGCAGCACTGGGCGGAGCTTTGTGGTCGGGTTCGGCGAAAATCCTCCCGAGCACCCGCACCACCGCACCGCGCAAGGCTCGTGGGCGGACAATATGAGTGAGCCGAGCTATCACCGCCATACGCTCTTCGGCGCGCTTGTAGGCGGTCCCGACGCTTCGGACGGCTATACCGACACCGTCACGGATTATAACAAGAACGAGGTCGCGGACGACTACAATGCGGGCTTTACGGGCGCTCTTGCCAAAATGTACAAGAAATACGGCGGTGAGACGCTGAAAGATTTCGGCGCGGTAGAGGAAGTCGGCGAGGAGATGTACGTTGAGTACCGCATAAACGCAAGCGGCGAGGGCTTCACCGAGATCAAGGCAATGGTGTATAATAAATCGGCATGGCCCGCGAGAGTTGCGGACGATCTCGAATTGCGTTATTTCGTGGACCTCTCGGAGCTTTCCGACCCGTCCTCCGTTACGGTATCGCTCAACTACGCCGAGGGCGCGGCTTTCGGCGGTTTGTACGAATGGGATAAGGAAAACGGTATCTATTACGTCAGCATTGACTTCGGCGGCAGCAAAATTTATCCCGGCGGACAGAGCGCCTATAAAAAAGAGGTGCAGTTCAGAATGTCGGCAGGCGGTTGGTCTTCCGATAACGACCCGTCATTCGCCGAGCTTGTCGGCACTAACGGCTCGGAGCTTGTCCGCGCGAATTCGCTCGCGCTGTACGATGGCGAAACCCTAGTTTTCGGTACGGAACCCAACGGCGAGAGCGCGGGACTTGTAAAGCCCTCCGATACGTCAAATAAGCCCGGTTCGTCAAGTCAGCAATCGACGAATACTTCTCCGTCCGCTCCCGTCGCGGACAAGAACGGTCTGCGCGTTACCGTAAATCAACAGCAGTCGAGCGGAAACGCCAACACCATTCAGTTCACGATCGACTTACAGAATGGCACGGGCGCGGCAATAGACCTGTCGTCGCTTGAAATCGACTATTTCTTCACCGCCGACGGCAAGAGCGGTCTTAATTTTTGGTGCGATCACGCGGCGACCTCGGGCAGCGGTTACACGGCGCTTACCGACAGCGTAAAGGGCGAGTTTTTGTCCGCGTCGGGCGATAACTGCGACACGAAATGCGCGGTCAAATTCGGCGGGGGAACGCTTGCCGCGGGCGACGCGCTCACGGCGCAGATACGCATTACCTCCGCCGACTGGACGGAGTTCGACCTCGGGAACGACTTTTCGGCGGGCGGCGCGGAAAAGCTCTGCATAATCAGCGGCGGTTCCGTTATATTCGGAACGCAGCCGTAACATAAGCCCCGTCGGGCGTTTCGACGGGGCTTTGTTATGAACGTTTTCTTTCGTTGATCTTCTCGCAAACGGAGTTTATCGCCGCCGAAATTATCAAAACGACCAATATTATAATTGTCAGCGGTTCAAGAAGAAACACAGCCAACAGCACGGCAATTTGCCAATCGGCATTTTCTCCCGTGGAAAATGTCAGAGCGCTGCCGTCGGCAAAAAGTCCGCGGTGTTCGGAGCAGCCGTATTTCATACGCGCGTTCTCGGTAATGCCGAGAACGTTGCCGCCCTCGCCGATGTACGCGGCTTTGAACGCGCCGAGGCGTTTTTGCAGTTCCTCGGGAGTTTCGCTTCCCGACAGCCGCAGCCAACCGTCTCCCATATCCTCGCAATACGCCGAAATGCTTATGTATTCGCCGTTTTCCGACTTGATGAGCGGCATCATAAGGACGGTCCCCTCGGGTGCGTTCTCGAAAGATAACTCGAGATGCATAGGGTCGTACGCACCGTGCATAAGCCTGAAATCAAAAAGCGAGCACAGTCCGAAAATTGCGGCGGGTATCACCAATATGACGCTTATCGCAAGAATATATATAATTCCCGTATACGGTATGCTTTTCATAAATTTCTCCTTTCGCGTTTTCCTCTTGCGGCAGATACTATCGCCAATATGATAAATATTGCCAGTCCCGCGAGCGCGCCGCCCTCGACGACGTACAGTATGCCCAGCATAAGCCGCACGAACCAAGCGGGTCTTCCTGGATAACCTAATACAAGACTGTCTCCGTTGGCGGCGAGAGTGAAGTCGCGCTTGCCGTTATAGCGCATTTTACCGTGCTCGATTATCTTCAATACATTCCCGTTTTCGTCGACGTATGCCGCCTTATAACGGAAATCCTCGCGCATATCGTCCGGTATCGGGAGCGTTCCCGTGTTCGAGCTTAGGTAAACGCTGCCGTCCTCGCGGATATAAAGCATTCCGTAATGCGACGCGGCGCTGACCAATCCGTCCGAGTTCAACCGCGCTATCCCGCTTTCGCCGTCGACGTTCAGCAGCTCAAAGCTGCCGTCCTCCGCGTAACGCTTTGGCGGGAATGTAAAGTCCTTAAAATCGTATTCGCCGTCCTCCAAGAGAATGTCGACATAGGCGGTACCCTCGGGGGCGTTTTTATATGATATTTCAACGCCGAGCGCGTAAACACTGAAAAAATTTATTCCCGACAGAAGCGCGGCGATATACCATAAAATGGGAAAAAAGAAAAGAATGTCGATAAATGCGACTATAATAACGGTGGACGGAAGTTTTTTCATAATACCCTCCTTGCTGTTTTTCCTTATTATACCATATTGTTTTTTCAAAAGCAATTACAAAGCGGTTACAAATAGTTACAAAATTATTACAAACGCAGATATTGACTTTACGGGCAAAATGCTATATAATAGTAGAGTAGGCTCGAAAAAGGCTTACTCGGAGGCTGAACAATGCAGAAAATTCTCGGATACATACGCCGCGCCTGTCAGGAATTTGACCTGATTGAGGACGGCGACAGAATAGCCGTCGGCGTATCGGGCGGCAAGGACAGTCTTGTGCTGCTGGCGGGATTGGCAAAAATGCGCAGGTTCTACGAAAAGAAATACGAGGTAACGGCGATAACGCTCGACCCCCGTTTCGGCGGCGCAGAGACCGACTATTCACCCGTCGAGCGGCTGTGTACGGAGCTTGACGTGGAATTCCACTTGATAAAAACCGATATCGGAGAGATAGTTTTCGATATCCGTAAGGAGCCTAACCCGTGCTCGCTGTGCGCGAAAATGCGTCGCGGAGCATTGCACGACGCGGCAAAGGAGCTCGGCTGCAATAAGATAGCGCTCGGTCACAATAACGACGACGCTGTCGAAACGTTTATGATGAATCTGTTCAACGAGGGGAGGATAGGCTGCTTTGCGCCGATATCGTATCTTTCGCGAAAGGATATCACGCTGATACGTCCGTTGGTTTTCGCGCCCGAGAGCGCCGTGATGTCGTGCGCGCGGAGGAATGATTTCGAGATAGTCAAGTCGAAATGTCCCGCAGACAAGACCACCTCGCGGCAGACCACAAAGGAGCTTTTAGCCCGTCTCGAACACGAGAACAGGGGCGTTAAAATGCGTATATTCGGTGCAATGCGCCGTGCGGGGATAGACCGCTGGGGCTGTAAAGAAGAAAACAACGAGGTAGAACAATGGGAAGAAACGTAAAGCTAAACAGCAAAATACCAACTCAGAAAAAAGAGGAAAAAGAGAGCTTTTTCTTTTTCGTGCGCGATCAGGGTGAGGGTGCGGCGCGCGTCGTCGTGATAATATTGAAGGTGCTCGAGCTGATAATGACTACGATTTTCGGAGTTGTGCTCGGTATTTTCGGTCCCTTGGTGATACGGGGACTAGACATTCAAGGCGTGTCGTCGGATCCGTCGTCGATATACTGGATAGTTACGTCGGCTTTGTATATTATCGGGCTGTTTATTTTAATGCTCGGTCATTCAAGGATAGCGACCGCGGTACATATTATCGCCGCTGTCGGAACGTTCATTACGCATTTTGCGTATCTGAAAATATTCCGCGATCAGCAGGAGAACGGCCTTATGGGATTGTATATGCCGTGTCTGTTTATTACGGTGATGACTATTGTTATCATGCTGCTGATAAACCTGCCGAAGTGGATAGACAAGCGTGTCCGGAAAGCGAACGAACAGGCTCCGTCTATACTGGACGACAGCGACGAATGAAAGGATCATTGAAATGAAAATAACTATCAATGAAAGTCAAAAGGGACTGCTGTATCAGAACGGCGTACTTTTGAAAATACTCGGTGCGGGTAAATATTACGCGTTCGGCGGCAAGACCATTGAGGTGCTGCCCGTCGATAAGGAGATAACTCCCGCGGGATGTCCGCTGTCGAAATTGCTTGAGTGTGCGGGTGCAAAGGGCTTGATCTCCGAGGTTACGGTGAAGAACGGCGAAATATGTCTGCACTATGTCGACGGCTGCTTTGATGGCGCGCTTACGGCGGGTCGTCACGCATTCTGGAACGAACAGGGCGAGCACGAATTCAAGGTCTGCTCCACAGACGAGCCGAAGATCGCCGACGTTGCGCCTACGGTTCTCGCGGGTCTCGGCGCGGCGTATGTTACGGAGATAAACGTTCCCGCGCAGTGCAAGGCGGTCGTCTGCTATAATGGGAAAACCTCCGAATATCTTGACGAGGGACGCTATTTTTACTGGAACGGCGCGGTCAAAGTCACGGCAAGAATTTACGATATGCGCGTTCAGACGCTGATGATAAACGGGCAGGAGATACTCACAAAGGATAAGGTGGGCGTTCGCGTCAACTTTACCGCGAACTGGAGGATCACCGATTATAAGAAGCTCGCCGAGGAGTACAATGAATTCGATACGGTTTTGTACACCGCCGCACAGCTTGCTCTGCGTGACTATCTCGGCGGCAGGACAATGGACGAGCTGCTGTCCGACCGCGAGAATATCGGCGCGGAAATTCTCGCGGAGCTGAAAAAGCGTACCGAGGGAATGTATATAGAGATACTTTCGGCGGGTATCAAGGACGTTATTCTCCCCGGCGAAATTTCCGCGATAATGAACAGCGTTCTCGCCGCGGAAAAGCGCGCTCAGGCGAACGTCATCACGCGCCGCGAGGAGGTGGCGAGTACGCGCAGTCTGCTCAACACCGCCAAGCTCATGGACGAAAACGCCACGCTCCGCCGCTTGAAGGAGCTTGAGTACATAGAGAAGATTTTCGGCAACGTCGGCGAGGTCACCGTGGACGCGCGGAGCAGCATACTTTCACAGCTCGCGCGGATAGTCGGCGGCGATGATGAAAAATAACGAAATTTGCCCTTGAAATACAGGGCAAAATTTTTTTAAAAATTTTTCAAAAAACCTCTTGACAAATATATGCACATCGTATATAATGTACATATGAAACATACACATTATAAACAGGGGGTAATGTTATGAAATTGCAGACTATTTTTTCGGGAGCGCACTTTACCGACGGCGCAAAGCAGGCGAAGTTTCAGCCGTCATGGTGGCTTCAGATAATTTTGTTCGTGCTGGTTTTCAGCGTGGCGCAGACGCCGCAGGCAATAGTTATTTACGCGGTTATTATTGTTAAGATCATCATGGACAAGAGCATTGAGGGCACCGAGGAGATAACCCGTGCGTTCGGTGAGATGACGCTGAACCCTACGGGAGAGGTGCTGATAGCGCAGCTGCTGTCAACGCTCCTGCCCGCGGCGATCGTCATTATATATTGCCGCTTTGTCGAGCGCCGCAGTCTGAACAGCATGGGATTTGTCAAGAAGGGCTGTGCGGTAAAGTACCTGATCGGGCTTGTCGCGGGGTTCGCGATGTTCACGGCGACGCTGCTGATCTCTTATGCGTTCGGTGCGGTTAAATATGTCGGCACCGATCTGAACAACGGCGTGATGTTCGCGCTTATGTGCGTGGGTTGGCTTATTCAGGGCGCGGAGGAGGAGATACTTTGCCGCGGCTACTTTATGTCGTCGCTGTCGAATAAGCTGCCGCTGTGGGCGGCAGTGCTGATAAGCTCCTTGTTCTTCTCGCTTATGCATCTCATGAACGCGGGCTTTAACCTTATCGTTCTGGTGAACCTCACCCTGACGGGAATTATGTTCGCGGTGCTGGCTATCCGTTTTGACAGCCTGTTCGTATGCTGCGCGGCGCACTCTATCTGGAATCTGGTTCAGGGCAACTTTTACGGACTGCCCGTAAGCGGAATGGACGCAGGCGGCTCGGTATTCAGATTTGAGCTCGCCGAGAATATGGACTTGTGGACGGGCGGCGTGTTCGGTCTCGAGGGAAGCCTGTCCGAAACGATAGTAATGGTAATCGTAATAGCGGCAATCATATTTATACCGAAAAAGAACAAAAACGCCGAAATTTCGGCTTGACAAAGCAATAAAACCGTGCTATAATTTATAAAAAAAGGAAAGGAGTTTTTACCAATGAAGAAGTACGAATGCCCCTGCGGCTACGTTTACGACGAGGCTGTCGGCGATCCCGACAACGGCATTGCGGCGGGAACCAAGTTTGAGGATCTCCCCGACGACTGGACCTGTCCGACCTGCGGTCTCGGCAAGGACGCATTTACCGAGGTATAAACATTAACGGGCGCTGTAAAGTTACAGCGCCCGTTTTTGGGTAAAAATTTTATCACCGCATAAACACTTTTTTCAGATCAATATCTTTAAAGAAATCGTCATTATACTTTTGGGTGAACGGCTTTACAAAACATCTTTTGTACGAACGCATATCAGCCGTTACCGCGCCCGCGATCTCGGGCAGCGCGTGAACCGCGTCGATAAGCCCGCACGCGTGCTCTGTTTTGCCGAGTGAGAGAAGAGTTTCCGCTCTGTCAACAGCGGCGGCAACAATTTTTCCAAGCTCAGGATATTCCTCGGACAGCTCCGATACCGCATTACGAACGCCGCGAATTTGTTCGTCAGCTTGTGCCGTACCGTTAAGCAGCGCGGCGCGGAGCTGCGTCAGCGCAGATGACAGCCCATTCAGCGGTTCGCTTAAAATATACTTTCCGAAATGCTTTTCCAACAGCTCGTCAAGCGCTCCGTCACCGCAGTTTTCCGAGTAACGCGCGCGAATTTCCGAAAGTTTTTTACGGCTAATCAGTGCCGTTTTGTCAAGCGCGTTTACGACAACGCAAAGCTCCGCAGCGTAAAGATCGTCGCCGTCCTTGAACAGTTTCTCCGCTCGTTTGAGCAGATCGAGGTGCAGATTGTCAAGAGCAGTGCGCGTTTTCTTGGAGTGAATAATATTTTTAAGTCGTCTTATATCACTTAATAATTCTTTGCACATAGCTTTTAAACCGGCACGATCGTTTCCATAAGAATTTTCTGAATGATCTCCTCCGAGGACAGGTAATCGCTCTGACCCGCCGCGAGGATAACTCTGTGCCCGAGCACGGACGGCGCCATTGTTTTCACGTCGTCGGGAGTAGCGAACGCGCGGTTGTTTATCAGCGCCATAGCCTGCGCCGCTCTGTACAGCGCGATAGACGCTCTCGGCGACGCTCCGAGCTTTACCTCCTGCTTGTTTCGTGTAGCGCCGACGATCATCAGTATATATGCCTTTACCTGCTCCGACACGGAAACGCGTGACGACATCTCGCGCAGTGAAACGACCTCCTCCAAAGACATCACGGGCTGCACTTCGATATTATGCGGCATCTTTTCCAGCATTTGAAGTTCGGCGGCGCGGTCGGGATAACCTATTGAAATGCGCATTAAAAAGCGGTCGAGCTGCGCCTCGGGCAGGTGATACGTTCCGTAGGTCTCGATAGGGTTCTGCGTAGCCAAGGTCATAAACGGCACGGGCAGCTTGTGAGTGATACCGTCGACGGATATTTGCAGCTCCTCCATTGCCTCCAGCAGAGCGGACTGCACCTTCGGCGAGGTGCGGTTGATCTCGTCCGCAAGCAGGAAGTTGCACATCGCCGCGCCCGCGCGGTACTCGGCAGCTCCCGTCTTTTGGTCGATGACCGTATACCCGATAACGTCCGACGGCATAAGATCGGGTGTGAACTGTATGCGCCCGAACGTTCCCGAAACGGACTTCGCGAGGGTCTCCGCGAGCAGGGTCTTACCCACGCCCGGCACGTCCTCGATAAGCACGTGACCGCCCGCTATCATAGCGCAGATTATCTTTACGATAACGTCGTGCTTGCCGATAATAACGGTCTCGATATTTTGAATTAGCTGTTCAATTCTTGGGTTCATTGTTGTTTTTCCTTTTCAATTTGTTGTTTTTTCTTGATATACAATACATATCAAGAAGTATAGCGCCGCCGGACAAAGCGAGTAAAATTGCCGCGCCGATGATCATCAGCCCGATACCGCCGAGAGCCAAAGCTCCCCAGCCCCCGTTTACATGTGCGAGCGGTTTAGCTTGGATAAACATTATAGCTCCCAAAACGCCCGCTGCAAACGCCGAAATCAAAAGAATTTTCGCGAATTTTTTCATAAACCACCGCTCCCGTGTTTTTTACCGCGTACAAGTTTAAAAGTTAACAGCATAATTATCTGCCCCGCGAAAAAAGCGGATGACGCAACGAGCCACGTCAATGTAAACAGATCGGTCAGTCCCATTCCTATGCCGCCCATAAAGTAGTCGTAACCGTCGTGTGCGACCCGATACAGATGACGCGCGCGTTCGTAAATGCTCAACGCCAACGGAACTACGCTCACCGACGCAATAAACACGGGCGCGGGTATGCCGAATCTGCGGTTCAGCTTTTCCCGAATAAATTGAACGGGAATACAAAGCGCGATCATCACCGCCGACTCAAACAATAACAGCAACGCCCATTCGGTTATATCGCTTGTGCTCAGACATCCGCCCGCAAGCCCGAAAGCGGCAGCGCCGATAAACGTTATTAGCAGACCGCCGAGTGTTCCGAGAATAGCGCAGAGTATAACAGCGGACTTTTTCATATGTGCTCCTTTCGGCATATTAAAAACGGCGCGGCTAAAAACAGCCGCGCCGCAAAATTGCTTATGAATTAAATTAGTTAAGCAGGCTGTGCTCGTCGCCCGGATCGAACAGGTGGATCTTGTTGGGATCAAGAGCAAGTCTGATGGTGTCCTGAGGACGTGCGGTACATCTGGGAGATACGCGCGCGGTGAGGGGCATACCCTCGCAGGTGAGGTACAGATAAGTCTCCGCGCCGAGCATTTCGGTTACGTCTACGGTAGCCTCGATGATACCGGTCTTAGCGGCGGACAGGAACATCTCCTCGTCGTGGATGTTCTCGGGACGTATACCGAGGATAACTTCCTTGTCAACATAGTACTTCAGCGCGTCGGTATCAGCCTTAGCGGAGGGAATCTCCACATAGAACTTTCTGCCTCTCGCGGTCTTGGTGTCCTCGGAGCCGAACTCTATGGTATACTTGCCGTCCTGCATAATGAGCTTCGAGTTGATGAAGTTCATCTGCGGAGAGCCGATAAAGCCCGCTACAAACTTGTTTACGGGCGACTCGTACAGATTTATAGGAGAATCGATCTGCTGAACATAACCGTCCTTCATTACGACGATTCTGTCACCCATGGTCATAGCCTCTGTCTGGTCATGCGTTACGTAAATGAACGTAGTGCCCAGTTTCTTATGCAGCTTGGAAAGCTCGGTTCTCATCTGTGCACGAAGCTTAGCGTCCAGGTTGGACAGCGGCTCGTCGAGAAGGAATACCTGAGGATCACGAACGATAGCACGACCCAACGCAACACGCTGTCTCTGACCGCCGGAGAGAGCCTTCGGCTTTCTGTCGAGCAGGTGAGCGATATCGAGAATCTTCGCAGCTTCCTCAACAAGCTTCTTGATCTCGTCCTTGGGAACCTTGCGGAGCTTCAGACCAAACGCCATATTGTCGAACACAGTCATATGAGGATACAGAGCGTAGTTCTGGAAAACCATCGCGATATCTCTGTCCTTAGGAGCAACGTCGTTTACAAGACGGTCGCCGATGAACAGCTCGCCCTCGGAGATCTCCTCCAGGCCCGCGATCATACGCAAAGTGGTGGACTTACCGCATCCGGAAGGACCGACGAGTACGATAAACTCCTTGTCCTTGATATTCATGGTGAAGTCCGAAACGGCTACAACGCCGCCCGCATAACGCTTATAAATGCCTCTTGCCGATAAACTTGCCATTTATATAACCTCCTACTAATGTAAATGTAACAAAATAATAGTTAATATTTCGCTAATAATATAATACCAAAACCAAGCAAAAAAATAAAGAGCCTAAACCAACAAATATTTTTGAATTCGTTTATATACTTTCACTAACGTTTACAAATTTCCCCGTAAAATCCGCCGCGTTGATTGGCACATTGCACAAAAAAACGCACAAATTTGCTTTGGCGTCAATGATAGAGCCGAATTTTCGGCATATCTTACAAAGACCGACGAAAGATTTTGGTAATATTGGCACAATATATTGTATTTTCTGTGAAATTATCCGCATATAATAGTTACGGTCACGGACAATAATATCAAATACATTGTAAAGCGGAGGGATAGTATGGCGGGAAAAAAGCCGCGTCGAAGCAGAAGCCTTACATTTGGGGTTCTGCTGATAGTGCTCGCGGGGATATGGTGCATATTCAAGCTGTCGTCGGGCGGGGGGGCGCATATCCCGGGCGCTACCAACGAAGAGCGCGTACAGTACATAGAAACTTTCGGCTGGGACGCCGCGCCCGTGCCGTCAAGCGTGGAGGAGGTGCGTATCCCCTCGCGCTTCGACGAGGCGTATACGCAATACAACGCGCTTCAGAAAGAGCAGGGCTTCGACCTGATGAAGTACCGCGCATGCTTCGCAAAAAAGTATACATATGATATAACCAATTTTGACGGAGCGGATCCCGTGGTGCCTATCTGCGCTAATTTGCTGGTCATAGACGGCGAGATCGTCGGGGCGGATATTTCCTCCTCGGAGGCTAACGGGCTGGTAACGGTGCTTGCCAAAAAATAGATAACACTTGACAATCTCGGTCTTTTGGTGTAAAATAAAGTACATAATGATTGAGATTGCGGGGTGCTGTCTATAAAAAAGATTATTTTAATTTTTTCATTATGTATCGCGGCTTTGCTGCTTGGGGGGTGCGGAGAAAACGTACCCGACTTGCCGTCGTTCACTTTTCCCGGCAGCGGCTCGGAAAATTCCCGCTCGTCAAGCTCGGAGAGCATTTCCAAGCCCGACGGTACTGCGACAAGTACCGAGCCGCAGTCCGATACCTCCGAGACGTCCTCGTCTGTCGAAACGAGAGAGCCTGCGTCCGAAACAAGCGATCCCGTATCCGTCGATCCCGAGGTTTGCTCGCTGACGCTTTCGCACGACCCGATAAACGAAAAGACGGTCAAGATCAGCGGTAATACCGTAACGATCAACGGCAAAACTGCGGATAGCCCGATCGACCATATATCCGTGTTCCCGCGCGGCGCGGAATTTGACCTGAATTTCGACAAGGACGGCTTTTCTGCGGAGATCGTGCTGACCGAGCCGCAAAGCGGATATCTTACCGTCACTCTGGTATACAAGGACGGTCATAATGATGAGATTATGCTTGAAGTCACTCGGCAAGTCTTTGAATTTTGGGATCTTTCCGATATCGTGGAGAATAACAGAAAAGCAGTGGAAAACGCGATAGAGCAGCCGCAAAATCAGGTGGCGGAATATATCGTAAAGGGTGGAAAGCCCGACGAGATACGCAAAGTTCTCGAGGAGATACAGGCGCTGTCGGACGAGATATGCGCGGGTCTCAACGGCGATTACGACAAATTACGCGCGATATCTCGCTGGGTGTCGGCCAATATTTATTATGACTACCCGTCCTACGACAAGGGAGTACCCGAGGAAACGCTGTCGCTGAAGTATATGCTGGACAGGCACAGCAGCGTATGCGGCGGCTACTCCAATATGACCTCGGCGTTGTGTGCGGCTCAGGGGATAAAGTGCTGGAACGTACACGGCGGCGCGCTTAACGGCGGGCGTATGTTCGTGACCGATAGCGACAGCGAGTATCACGAATGGAATTTCGCGGAGATAGACGGGCGCATTATCTGGGTGGATTCGGGCTGGAACTCGTATTGTTATCTCCGTCGAGACGGCGTTTACGATAACGGCGGCATCTGTTATAAATATTTTGATATCGGCGAGGAATATTTTGCGCTTGATCATAAGGCAAACTACGCGGAATACAGAGACTATTTCGCGTTTTTAAGGTAAACAAATCCGCTCTCCGATCACTTGATCGGAGAGCGGATTTATTTATTTCGCCGCGTTTATGACCTCGTTGCGTGAGCCGAAGTTATCCTTGGTGAGCCCGCAGACGGGGCAGACCCAGTCGTCGGGCAGGTCCTCGAATTTTGTTCCCGCGGCTATTCCCATTGACGGGCAGCCGCGCTCCTCGCTGTAAACATAGCCGCACGGGCAGATGTAGTTGTCCATAAAAATGCACTTCCTTTCACAACTATTATTTGAAAATATCGTTGCAAAATTCTTGAAAATATGTTACAATATTTACAGTAATTTTTGGAAATAAGGGGATACTTTATGATAATCGCCGATATGCATACACATTCGTCATTCTCGACCGACAGTACCGAACCGCTGATGGAAATGGCGAGATCTGCCGTTGAAAAGGGCTTGCGGACTATATGCCTTACCGAGCACCTGGATTACGACTACCCCGGCGGTGAGTTTCAGCTTGATATCGCCGCTTACCGAGAGGAGCTTTTGCGCGTCAAGGCGGAGCTTTCGGATAGGGTAGAGGTGCTGTTCGGAGCGGAGCTGGGTATAATGGATTATCTCGCGCCGCGGTTGAACGAATTTGCTGCGGCGTGGGATCTTGATTTTATCATTGGCTCGTCGCACCTTGTCGATGGAAAAGACCCGTATTATCCAGAATATTTTGAAGAATTCGGGAGCAAGAACGGTATTTTGCGTTATTTTGAGAGTATTCTCGCAAACATAAACGCATTCGCTAACTTTGATGTGTACGGACACCTTGACTATGTTGTACGGTACTCGCCCGAAAAGAGCTATGAGTCGCTTGACTATCGGGAAATAATCGACGAGATACTCAAAGCGCTGATAACGCGCGGCAAAGGAGTCGAGGTGAACACGGCGGGTATCGCGAGCGGCATGGGTTATCCTCACCCGAACGCGTTCATACTTCGGCGATACAAGGAGCTTGGCGGGGAGATAGTTACCGTAGGCTCGGACGCTCACGACAGGACGCGCGTCGCCGCCGATTTTGATAAAGCTCGGGCGGCTCTGGAGAAATCAGGCTTTGAGCGTTACGCAATTTTTCGTCACAGACGGGCAGAGTTCGTTAAAATTTAAGCAAAAAAATCCTCTTATGTAACATAATTTTACAGTTGAATTTGTGAAAAGTATATAAAATTTATTTCTGATACTTGCAAACTTTGTAATAATGTGTTAAAATAAACTTAAGAGACTATCAGTCTCACTCTAACTAACGGAAGGAATGAGTTGCATGAAGGTTACAATTACCGCAAAGAAGCTCAACATTTCGCAGTCGTTCACCGACTATGCGGAGCAGAAACTTAACGCAAAGCTGGACAGGTTTTTCCCCGAGGAGGCGGAGGCTAAGATCACCCTGGCCGAACGCCGCGATATGATCATACTGGAGCTTACCGTGAAATATAACGGCATGATCTGCCGTGCGGAGCAGACCGCGAAGGATAAAAACGACGCGCTCGACGTGACTATTGACCGTATTATCCGTCAGATAAGAAAGCAGAAAACGAAGATCGAAAAGAATTTGCGCGCGGACGCGTTCGCGGGGCTTGCTCCCGAGGTCGAGGAGGACAGCTACGAGGTCATTCGCTACAAGACCTTTCAGCTCCGTCCTATGTCGGTCGAGGAGGCTATTTTACAGATGAACCTGTTGGATCATACGTTCTTTATGTTTAAGAATGCCGAGACGGGCGCTGTTAACGTCGTTTACAAGCGCGACGAGGGCAACTACGCGGTGCTTGTTCCCGAGGATTGATCGGGTACGTCCCCCGTTCCGTTAGGGAGCGGGGGATTTTTGCGGGAGGAGTGATCATGGCGGGTTCGGAGAAAAACGCGCTTGGGCGTGTGCTGATGATCTCGCGCGAGGCGTATCTTGCTATTCGCGGTGATAAGGGCGTGGAAAATCTGCCCGCGCTGTTGGACGGACTTTCGGCGGTGCTGTCACACATTAACGACCCTAAGAAGCCGATTGCCAAGCTGCTTGGCAGTCTGAAGCGTGATATCAGGTCGAAAAACGGGACATTTTATAACGAGGTAAAGCTGTATTTCGCAAAGATATATCCCGCTCCCGATTACGACTTTGACAAGGCGGTAAAGCATATCCCCGCGATAATTCTCGGCAACGACAGGATATGCGCCGCTGCGGTCTCGGGTCGACGCGACCGCGTTGAAGCGATGTGCGACGCTATGAAAAGCTATCCCGGTTTTCTTTTCGGGGAGTTTGAAGCGTTGTCCGATAAGCAGTTCTACGATCTGGTTTTCGGGTTCTATCCCAAGATATACGACGACGATTTTATCGGCGAGATGAAAGGGCTGTTTGAGGACGAAAAGGAATGATCGTTGAGATAGAACATTATAGGGGTGACGTTATGCTGACGGGTAAGTCGCGCAGTGAGTCATCCCTTAAACGGCAGTTCGCCGAGATTGAAGGTCTGCGCGGCGGGGAGAGCGATAATTTCACGGAGCCGCTGTGCAGGAGATTCGGGTGGGCGGGGATACAAATGGACGAGCCGCCCGATTACGTCTATGATCGCGACGTTGGAATTCTCCGCGAATTCCGATGGTAAAGTGCACTGTTGCATAATTAAGATGTGTTTAATTAACAGCAACATATTGTGGAGACAGAGCAAAATGCGCAATACAGCTTGGCTAACAAACGGAGCGAAGCGGAGTGAGTGGCGCGCATTTTGCTTTGAGATAGGAGTTAATATGGCTACTATAATGAACGAAAACGAACGTTTTCACCTTAAAATAAAGAACGGCGACGTTGGCAGATATGTAATTCTCCCGGGCGACCCGGGGCGCGTTCCGAAGATCGCGGCGTATCTGGACGACGCCGTGCAGATTGCGCAGAACCGCGAGTACAACATCTACTCGGGATATATGAACGGCGAGAAAGTGAGCGTGTGCTCGACGGGCATAGGTGGTCCCTCGGCGGCTATCGCGGTCGAGGAGCTTATCGACAGCGGCGCGGATACGTTTATCCGCGTGGGCACGAGCGGCGGTATCGATCTGTCGGTGTTCGGCGGCGATCTTATCGTCGCGGAGGCGGCTGTACGCGCGGAGGGCACAAGCTATGAGTATTTGCCGCATGGATACCCGTCGGTCGCGGATTTCGCGGTCACGACCGCGCTCGCGGACGCGGCGATGGAGCTTTCGGGCACTGAGCCGGGCAAGCGATATCATGTCGGAGTGGTACATTCCAAGGATAGCTTTTACGGAGAGGTCAATCCCGACGGGTCGGCGGTCGGTGAGAATATCAAGTCGCGTTGGGACAGCTATTTTAAATGTGGCTGTCTGACGTCGGAAATGGAGTGCGCGGCAATCTACGCGGTAGGTCTGGTGAGGAGCGTATTCCCGAAGAAGATACGCTGTGGCGGTGTGCTGACGGCGCTCTGGAACGCCGAGCGCTCCAAGAGGGATATGCCCGATAATATCACCGACGATTCCACACGCGGCATAAAGTGCGCGATTCGCGCGGTGGAGCTGTTGATTGAGAGGGATAAGGTAAATCAGAATTTATCTTAGCAAAGAGTTGTTTGGGTCGCTGATTAGTTTTTTCTGCCACCGGCAGAAAAAACTAATTTATCAAGGATTTTGCCTGTTGGCAAAATCCTTGATTTGGGGAAAAACTCTTGTTTTTCCCCAAGCCCTTTTAGCGCCTTTTTTGTTCCGCCGCTTTGCGGCGGTGCGGCGCTCGCGCCTATGTTGCGCACTGTGTGCGCAACTGCCGTGCTTCGCACGGCGTTTTGGGCTGCCGCCCAAGCCTGCGCAGAGGCGCTGCCTCTGCACTCCGCAAGCCTTTTTGAAAAAAGGCTTGACGAAAAACTTTTATTCCGCGCTTCGCGCGGAGGGTGCTGCTAATATAAATTCTGATTTTTTACATCAATTTCCTATAATCCTCATTTCTCGCTCTTTTATAAAAAAGTCCAAAACCCCCTTGATTTTTTCGTCAAAATGTTGTATAATATTATGAGATATTGAAAAAATGCTTTCGATTATGGGGGCAGACCCTGTGCAACAGGGTGCCGTGAACCATGTCAGGCGGTGACCCGAGCAGCATTAAGCGGAATTCTCTGTGTGCCGCAGTAAGCCTGTTCCCATAATCGAGAGCGTTTTGCTATCGGAGGTGAGCGTTTGTATCTGGCATTATACAGAAAATATCGTCCGAGAACGTTTGACGACGTTATTTCTCAGGAGCATATCACTACGACGCTCAAAAATCAGATAATCAATGGTTCAGCAGGACACGCGTACCTGTTTACGGGGTCTCGTGGAACGGGTAAGACTACCTGCGCAAAGATACTCGCCATGGCGGTGAACTGCCTCGAACCCAAGGACGGCAGTCCTTGTCTCGAGTGCGAGCGGTGCAGGGAGATAATGGACGGCACTACAACGGATATTGTCGAAATGGACGCGGCATCAAACAACGGCGTAGACGATGTGCGGCAGCTCCGAGATGAGGTTGCGTACACGCCCGTAAGCTGTAAGTACCGCGTTTATATTATTGACGAGGTTCATATGCTGTCTGCCGCGGCGTTCAACGCGCTGCTGAAGACGCTTGAAGAGCCGCCGCCGCATGTGAAGTTCATTCTTGCGACGACCGAGCTTCATAAAGTCCCCGCGACCATTTCTTCGAGATGTCAGCGCTTTGAGTTCAGGCGCGTGAATATTGCGGACAGCGCGGAGAGATTGCTTGTCGTCGCGGAAAAAGAGGGCGTTTCGCTGGATCGTGACGCTGCGGAATTCATTTCGCGGCTTTCGGATGGCGGAATGAGAGACGCGTTGTCGATACTTGACCGCTGTATCTCGGCGGATACGCATATTACGTCGGAAACTGTTCGCGAGTGTGCCGGCGTTGCCGACAGAAAGCATTTGTTTGCGTTTTCTGAGATGATCGCGCAAAAAGATATTGCGGGCTGTATACGCCTGCTGGGCGAGCTGCACAAGGGCTCCAAGGATATTGCGCTTATCGTGGACGAGCTTTCTGGACAGTTTCGCGATCTTATGCTGTATAAGACCGTGCCGGACGATAAGGAGCTGCTGACCGCTCTCCCGGACGAATACGGAGAGCTTGCGCGTATCGCGGAAATGTATTCGATCGCGGATGTATTGCGTTGTCTGACGCTGTTGCAGCAGTGCGCGGACGGCATAGGCAAGGTAAAGCAGCGCAAGACGCTTGCCGAGATGTGTTTCGTCAGAATGTGTATGGGTACGGATATCCGCGCGGAGAACGCGGCTGTGGCGAGGACTGCCGCTCCCGTACCGTCGCCCGTGTTTGAGATAAGGGAAACACCCGCCGAAAAGCCCGCGCTGAGACCAGTTGAGGAGATATCGCATACGGAGCGTAAGACACGTGCTCTTCTTGAGGAAGCGGTAAAGCTCGCGGAAACGCCTGCGCCTGTTCCTCAAAATTTGCGGGAATCGCCGATAGTTGCGGCTGAAGTGCCCGCTGCTACCGTAAGCGGCGCTTCTCCCATATCGGAGTCTCAGGAGCCGCCGCCTTTTTCCGATGACGACGCTCCACCGCTTGACGACGAGTATCCGATACCGTCGCCCGAGCCTGTGGTCAGATCGACTACCAAGGCTTCCAAAAAGACGGAAAAGGTCATGGAAAAGCATACGGATAAGATTTCCGAACCGATATGCGAGGTCACTCCGGAGGAATGGGTGGCGGCTGTCGAAAAGATGGCTGATATCGACCTTGCCATGGGAGCAATGCTTCGGGGCTCGACTGTGCGGACAAAAGACGGTCGGCTGGTGATACGCTCATCCAACAGAATGCTGGTGGAAAACGTAAAGGGCGACGAGCTTATCCGCGTCGAGGGAGAGATATCCGAGGCGCTGGGATTTGCGGTGCGTGTGAGTATCGATGTGGAGAAGTCCGAGGACAATGACGAGAGCGGTCTTTCCGATATCGAAAAGTTTCTTAACACTGCACGCGGGCTCGGCATTGAGGTAAACGTCAAAAAACAATAAAATTAACATAAAAATCGAGAGGAGATCATTATGAAATCAAGACTTCCTAAGGAATATCAGGGCTCTAACGCCAATATGAATCAGATGGTAAGAAAGGCTCAGAAAATGCAGGAGGATATCACCCGCGTTCAAGATGAGCTGGAGCAGAAGGAGTTTACCAAGCAGGTTGGCGGCGGCGCTCTGGAGCTCGTTATGACGGGCGACAAAAAGCTGAAGGCTGTCACGCTTAAGCCCGAGGTCGTTGACAAAGATGATATCGAAATGCTTCAGGACCTTATCATCAGCGGCGTAAACGAGATCATTCAGGAGATTGAGGATTACAGCGCCGAGGAAATGGAAAAGGTAACGGGCGGCGTTTCTCTCCCTGGATTGTTCTGATCGTGAATTAGCTTGAAACGAGACGAAAACAAAAGAGCGGTTTTAAATCTTCCGCTTGTCAGATTCGCGCCGTTTATGGCGGTCGGAATGCTGGCGGCGTATTTCGGCGGCGGTCTGTTTTGCGGAATTCTTTTCGCGGCAGCCGCCGTTTCTGTAATTCATTTCGCCGTTAAGCGGAGCAGGGCGGTAATATGCGCGGTCGGTCTGCTATGGGGTATTGCGGTCATGACGGGTCATCTCGAATTTTATTGCAAGCCGATAACGGAATTCGGCGGAAAGACGGTGCGTGCGGAGTTTGTCGTGAACGAGGTTTCGATGCTGTCGGGCGGAACCAAAGAGTATACCGTTGAGATGAACCTTGCGGGCCGAAAGGCTCTTGTCGGGATAACCGACAGTGAGAAATTCGAGGTTGGCGACAGGGTTAATGCCGTTGTAGAGCTGAGCTATTCCGACAGCGACGATATGCTTCAAAACCTCGCGGACGGAGTTCTGCTCTCGGGCGAGATCTCCGAGCTTATCACGGTCAAAAGCGGCAGTGCGGGTATTTCCTCGGTGATAAGAGGGCTGCGCGGACGCATGGTCGAAATGATTAGCGGGAACATATTCGGCAGCGGCGGAGAGCTTGCGCTGGCAATGCTCCTCGGCGAGGATTCGGCATTGTCTCCAATGCTGAGGGAAAAGCTGAAAATTTGCGGCGCAGCTCATTATACGGCGGTCTCGGGTTCACATTTCGCGCTGTTTGCGGCGGTGCTGCTGGGAGCGCTCCCTGAAAAGCGCCGCCATGCGAAGCAGGCTGTTTCGCTGTTGTTCGCTCCCGCGGCGGTGATATTTTTTGGACCGTCGCCGTCGGTGCTGCGCGCGTCCGTAATGTTTCTGCTGTATAGTCTCGCGCCGATATTTTATCGTAAGGCGGACACGCTCAATTCGCTTTGTATCGCGGTCGCGGTCATCGGCACGTTTTCGCCGGGCACGATACTCGATACGGGCTTTGCAATGTCGGTGTTCGGAGTATTCGGTGCGGGAGTTGTCGGTACGGAGGTCTCGAAAAAGCTGTGTATGCTGCTGCCCGATAAGGTGAAAAAGCTTTCGCCCGCGGTGACGGCGCTGTCGGTATCGGTCTGCGCGCTGATCTGCACCTCGCCGATAAGTGTTTTCGCGTTCAAGGGCATTTCGCTTATGGGAGCGGTCTCGTCTGTGATACTTATGCCGCTTATGACGGTGAGCGTTATATTTATGATCCCGCTGGGGATCACGGGAATGAGCCTTTTCGCGCTGCCCGTCGACATTGCGATGAGGGTGGCAGCGGCAGTCGTGGAGTTTTTCGGAGGAATTCGCGGACTGTGGCTGACGCTGGATTTCGGGTTCGCGTGGGTATTGGCTGCGGGCTGCGTTTTGGCGCTTTCCGCGGCGGCGTTCGGAAATATGAAAACCCTGTGGTTTTCGGGAAAGTGCATTGTGGTGTTATCCGCCGTTTCGCTGTTTATTTCTTTGACGGTCTGCGAACGCCGAAGCGAGGTAAGATTTATAGGAAATTACAGCACGGGCGCGGCGGTGATATTTGAGGAAAAAGAGGCGGTAGTATTTATATCGGGCAGCGGTACGGGTCTTGCAACGAGTGTTTCGCGGACGATGCGCGAGCACGGAGCGGTGAAGATCGCGTGTATCGCGGCGTTTGATGCGGATTACGGCGGCGCGCTTGCGATACGGGAGCTGTCGAAGATGACAGATATCGACATTGTCTATTCCAACCGCGTTGTACAGACATTGCTTGACGAGATGAACGTGCGGACTGTTCCTGAGGGTTCGCGGCTGTCGGTCTCTGGAGTTACACTTGCCTCAGCGAAGTTCTCCGATAAGGAAACGTCGGCGGATATAGTGCTGTATAATGGCAGGCTCACAAAAGAGCCCGAAAGTCCCGCGAGATACGCGGTATACTTTTCGAGCAGTGAAAAGGAAATGCCCAAAAACTGGCATAACGCGCGGCGCGATAGGGATTTTTACATAAGACTGGAAAACGGTATGAAGAATATTTCGGTCATACAATAACAAGAGGGTGAATTTATGTCGGAGTTTGTTTCATTGCCGCTGGCATTGGCGGCGGAGCAGTTTGCGAAACTGCCCGGTATCGGTATCAAGACCGCTCAGCGGCTGGCTTATTATATGCTCAATCTGCCCGTGGGAGAGGTGGAGGAGTTCGCGGAGAATATCATTAAAGCGCGGCGAAGCGTGCAATTGTGCAAGTGCTGTCAGAACTTTACGGAGCGCGAGATATGCGAGCTGTGCGACGACGATAACCGTGACAGGAGCGTTGTGTGCGTCGTTGAGTCGCCGAAGGACGTTTCTGCGTTTGAACGCGCGGGCGGCTATGACGGGCTGTATCACGTGCTGCACGGGCTGCTGTCGCCTATGGACGGTATCGGCGCGGAGGATCTTAAGATCAAGGAGCTGATAGCGCGGCTCGGCGACGTGAAAGAGGTCATCATGGCGACAAATCCCACCGTAGAGGGCGAGGCTACGGCAATGTATATCGGTCGGCTTATAAAGCCTATGGGCATTAAGGTCACGCGGCTGGCTTACGGGCTGCCTGCGGGATCGGCGCTGGAGTTTGCCGACGACGTTACCTTGGTAAAGGCTCTCGAGAACCGTAATGAATTGTGAGTGTACAATAATTTAACGGCGCAGTTTATGCGCCGTTTGCGTTTAATATCCAATTTCTGTTTTGTTTTGGTTTTCCGTGACCGAAATATATAGTCCGTTTTCCAAGCGAGGATATCCGCTCGGCGCTTTTGAGCATTTCCGCCTTGTCGTGAAATATCATTGAGGTCGTCGGATAGAACATATTCATCAGCGCGTCGCCGACGAACAGGTGCTCCTCCGCGACGTCAACGGCTATTGAGCCGTCCGTGTGCCCGGGCAGGTGAAGAATTTTCGCACGTATGCCGTACTCCTCCAAGCTGTCGCCCTCGTCAAGGAATACCGTTGGAGTGAACAAAGGTATCTTTTCGCTTTTAAAGCTTTTCAGCGAGGCGTTCAGCACTATCTTTCCGAGCAGCCCTTTGTAGCCGAGCGGCTGGGAATTGTTATCGGCGAGCAGCTGCAGATCGGCGCGGTGCATTGCTATGGGCGCGTTCAGCTCCTTTGACAGCGCGGCGGCGTTCTGTGCGTGATCGAAATGCCCGTGCGTAAGCAAAATAAGCCGTATGCTATACGGCTTACAGATATGTAAGATTTTGTAAACGCTGTCTGACTTGCAGGTATCTATCAAAACGGCGTTTTCGTTTTCGGAAACAATATAGCAGTTCCCGTTACCGCATTTTATTCGTTTAACCCTTGTCATCGTTATTATTTTTGTTCTCGTGAGAGGGATGCGCGGAAATAACGTCTATCGCGTTAGCGACGGCAACGTTTATATCGATCGTGCTCTGGCGCACCGTAGCCGCAAGCTTTGAGAACAGCTCGCCGTTATGAGTGCTGACATATCTCGCGGGTAATTGGTTGAGTGCCTTTGCCTTCATATCTTCAAAGCAGCGGTCGCACTTGCAGCAGTCTTCCGCCTCAAGCATACGGTGCAGCTTTTCCTCGACGATGTTTTCCATTACATTTACCAGTGCCATAAGCTCCTCCTATGAATGTCCGGGCAAAGCGCGGACAGATTGACCTCTATATAATATATTGTACAACAAAACGCGGAGTTTGTCAATAGTTTTTGTGAAATGTTTTGTTTTTCATATATCGGCTTGTCATATTTGTCCTTTTGAGAGCATAGTTATAGAGCAGTTACAGCAAATTACGATTTTTTTCACGGAGGGAAAATATATGAGAGCCATTACATTCACGAAAAAGCAGATCAAGCGCATTGCCGCGGTGGCGGGACTTGCAGTGGTCACGGCTGCGGTAGGTATCACCGCGGCGGTGACTTCCGTCAGCAGTCACGCTGAGCAGCGTCAGCTGCCGATTTACAGCGTGGAGCGCGGTGATAAGAAGATCGCGCTGACGTTTGACGTTGCGTGGGAGAACTCCAACACTCAGGAGCTTATCGACATTCTCGGGGATAACAACGCCAAGGCAACGTTTTTCATTACGGGCGACTGGTGCGACCGCTATCCCGACGATGTAAAGGCGTTCTTTGATGCGGGTCACGAGATCGAGAACCATTCCGATCAGCACCCGCACGTTGAGGGCATCAACGTCAACGATCTTATCAACGACACCAAGGAATGCAGCCGAAAGATAAAGATGATAACGGGCGAGGAGCCCGCGCTCTACCGCGCGCCATACGGCGAGTTTGACGATAACCTCATCACAACGCTTGACGGTATGGGCATGAAGGTCATTCAGTGGGATGTTGAAGCGGTGGATACAGATGGGAAACGTTATACAGAGAGCCCGCACAAGGTGTGCGGGCTTTTGTGTTGCCTCGTTAAGCCGTAAAGCTTCATTCTTATATTGGGTTATTTGATGTGGTTTTGTAAATGATATTCGACAAACCTGCAATGAAAAACCGATTCGGCAATGTGAATCTTGACAATTTTCAACAGTTGTGATATAATATATTTGTATTGTTTAATATGTTTGCGTGTGTGAACGCCAACATACACTTAGTTTTCTTTGCGCGGCAGCGGTAAAATCCGTAATATAAAGAAAACGCGGGAACGGAGCGGATTTAACAGGGTAAACAATAGTTAGATTGAATATATTGCATTTATGAACAGAAAGTGTGATTTCGTGGAAAACGATAAAGCCATTCGGACAAAGTCTGATAGAATACTATCTTGTCTTAACGGAAAAACATGTAAAAAGGATATAATCTGGGTGCTGCTGCTATATATAGCGGGGGTTACAGTCCATTATTTTATAGGCAGCTTTCCGAAAAAAATTACCATACTTGCTGATGAGCTATTGTATTATTCTATAGCTCAAAGCATTCAGGACGGTAATGGCATACTGTGCCTGAACGCTCATACAGGATTTAACAAGGTGATGTATTCGTTGGTTTTGTCGCCGTTCTTCGGGATAGACGATCCCGTTTTGCGGGTGAGTATGATCACGCTGTTCAACAGCGCTCTTATTATGTCGTCGCTGTTTTTGGTGTATCTTATCGGAAAAGAGCTTGAATTAAACCGCAGAAGTATGCTATTGGCTCTGTTGATCACGTTTTTGTGTCCCGATCTTATGTACTCAAGCTCGTTTATGTCTGAAAATCTTAACTGGCCTCTTGCGCTGTTGGCTGTTTATCTGTGGCTAAGAAGCAAAAGATGCGGACGCGTTTGGGTATATTCGGCGGCGCTGGGCTGCTTGTGTTACATAGGTTACCTTTGCAAGGATACTTTTTTGGCGTTTTTGTTAAGCTATGTGCTGTTCGAGTTGGCGTATCCGATTTTTATGTACCTGATATACCGCAAGGACGTTCCCGATAAAAAGCTCGGGGAATATTATGCCAAGGGCTGCCTGATCGGCTGCGGAATGGCAATAGCCGTTTTTGCCGCGTGTTATGCTGCGGGAAATGTTTTGCTGTTCGGCGGAGGCGACGCAAATGCTGTCGGCGCGATATCGGTCGGGCTTAAAGTGTTTAAAAATTCCTATGCGTTTTTATATTTGCTGTATGCTTTTGCATATCACCTAGCTGCTTCACTTATTGCGGTGCTGGTATTGCCGATCGTTTACCCGGCGGCGGGCTTTAAGTACATGAGCCGTAATACGCAGAGCGCGTTCTCCTTTTTGATGCTGTATTTGCTTATTTCCTGTGCGATTATCTCATATACCATCAGCATAAAAGAGGACATTGGTACGACTCTGCCGAGAGTCCATTTGAGATATATCGGTTTTATCCTTCTGCTGTTAATTATAGTATTTTTGAAGGTTCTGCAAGACAAAACCGAGACCGACAAAATCATCTCAAAAAATCAATGCTTCTATTCGGTGCTTTCGGCGCTTCTGGCGTGCATTGTTTTTAAGGGCTCGTATTACAATTCCATTGATCAAGCCATGCTGAACATTTATTTAATGGTTTCGGGAAAGCTTCCGCCGCTCACATATGTTAAAGATGATTTGGTATTATACCCGGCTTCCGCTGCGGTGTTTTTGGTTTTGGCATTGATTATATTCATTGTAGACTACTATAAAAAAAGATCCCCCAAATTATCATCGTATGTTTTTGCCGTATTTATGATGTTGGTTTGTTTCCAAAACAACAGGATGGAGATCGAGGAATATAATACCGATTATTCTGCCGACGAAAAAATAATAAGCGATATTGTAACCGCAAATCACTATTTTGATGAAGTTAATGGTGCAAAACGAATTTTGTATATTCCGGGTGACAATCGCAGTGATTATTCAAAAACGCTAATAACATATTTTAATCATACAAGCGAAATTTGCCATTCCAATACGGAAGACATAAGCTTACTGGCTGACGGGAACGGTGTTATAGATGTGCCGAACGCTGAATTTGAAATTGCGTTCTACGGCTTTACCTATACTTACAGCCAATTAAGCGGTTTTGATTACATTATAACGGATCGCAATTCGGATATTGAGTTAAAGGGAATTACGCCGATCAACGAGGCGAGCGGAGAATTCTACACGCTGTATAAAAACAATGAGCCGTCAACGGTCGAGATAGCTCCAAAAGCCGGCACGGAAGAAAAATCCGATTTGAGTGCCGAGGAGAAAACAACGTCGGCATAAATTACCGCATTGAAAAACAAGTCGCAAAGGATGTGCTTTTATGGGAAGTGACAACACCGTTCATACAAATTCCGCAAGATCAGATAGAATAAGGTCTTGGCTTGGCGATAAAACGGGAAAATATGGCATGCTTTTGGTGTTGCTGCTGTATATTGCGAGTGTTATAGCCCACTATTTTATAGGCAGTTTCCCGAAAAGGATCACTACCTACAACGACGAGCTTTTGTATTATACCATAGCGCAGAGTATTCATGACGGCAAAGGCATTCTGTGCCTGAACGCGCAGACCTCTTATAATAAGGTTGTATATTCGTTCGTGTTATCGCCGTTCTTTGGGATAGACGATCCCGTTTTGCGGGTGAATATGATCACGCTGTTCAACAGCGCGCTTATTATGACTTCGCTGTTTTTTGTGTATCTTATCGGCAAAGAGCTTGAATTAAACCGCGGGAGTATGCTTCTGACGCTGGCGATTGCGCTTGTATGGCCCGACTTATTGTATTCAGTCACATTTATGTCGGAAAATCTCAACTGGCCGCTGACACTGCTGGCTGTCTTTTTATGGCTCAAGAGCAAAAAAAGCAAGCGCACGGTGGCGTATTCGATAGCTCTTGGAGCAGTGTGCTATATAGGATATCTTTGCAAGGACATTTTTCTTGCGCTGGTATTAAGCACGGTGGTGTTTGAGGCGGCGTATCCCATTGTTATGTTCTTGATAAACCGCAAGGACGACGCTTGCCAAAAGCTTGGGAAATACTATGATAAGCATAGCTTGATCGGCTGCGGCATATCAATTGCGGTTTTTGCCGTGTGCTATGTTATCGGGAGCGCATTGTTGTACAGCGGAGCCGATTCCAATGCCGTCGGAGCGATTGCGGGCGGGTTGGGGAATTTAAAAAACAACTATGCCTTTTTGTATCTGTTGTATGCCTTTGTATATTACCTTGCCGCGTCGTTTATTGCCGTGCTGATAATGCCCATAGCGTATTCGGCGGCAAGCTTTAAGCAAATGGATAAAAACACACGGGGATTGTTTTCGTTTTTAATTTTATATTTGGTGATCTCCTGCGCAATGATCTCTTATACCATTTCCATTAAAGAGGATATCGGGCAGGTTTTCCCGAGAGGGCATTTAAGATATTTAGGGTTTATTTTGCTTTTGCTGATCGTTGTGTTTTTTAAGGTCTTACAGGACAAAAATGATACAGACGAAAAACTTTCTCGAAAACAGATAATATTTACAATGGCGGCGGCGTTTTTTGCTTGTATGATATTCAAGGGCTTTACAGATGGCAAAGCCTCGATCGACCAATCCGTATTGAATGTTTATCACTCGGCGGCGGAGGTGCTTCAGGCGTATACCGTCAAAGGCGGTCAAAAAAAGTTTTACATTATAACGCTTGTTTCCTTTGCGGTTTTTTCGGTAATCATATTTCTCGTATATTATTACAAGAACAAAAGGAGATCGGGACGGTCGGCGATCTGCATTTTTTCCGTGTTTATGTTGATGCTTTGCGTGCAAAACGGCAGACTTGAAATTGCACAATACAGATCAAGCTACGGTACCAAAAAAGAGGTAATAAGCAACGTATTGGCAATCAATCAATATCTCGGCGAGGCGAATGACGCCAAGCAAATCCTTTATATCTTTGCACGCATACACAGTGATGAGCAAAAGGTCTTTGTAACATATTTCAACCATATAAACAAGCTTTGCCAATGCTATGAGGAAACCTTACCCTCGTACACCTCCGACGGCAGAGTGATAGACGTGCCAAACACCGAATTTGAATTAAATATTTCCAACTTTTTATATACTTACAATAACTTCAGCGGATTTGATTATATTATAACGGACTGTAACTGTGATGTGGAATTAAGGGGCGTTTCTCCCATTGACGAAGCGAGCGGTGAATTTTACACGCTTTATAAAAACGACGATCCCGCAGCGGTTGAGATAATTCCCGATGCATACGCGGGCGAGAGGCTGGAAATAACGTTCGCGGGCGAAGGCAATAACGCGGAAAAATTCTGCAAATCGGGAATAGAAGAAACGCCGGATGGATTTCCGTGGACCGACAGAGACAGGGTATCCTTTAAAATTCCGGTATTGGGCGAATATAACAGTGTTGACGTTACCATTAGTATTGCGGAAACCTATGGTAACACACCGCAGCAATATATCGCAGTTCAAAAAAGCGATATTTTGTCCGAGGGAACATTGACCGGCGCAGGTGAAATTAGTTTTATCGTACCGGTCAAAGACAACAAGCTGACATTTGATCTTGTGTGTCCGACTGGTATCGGGAAAAGCGATGAAAACGAGCTGCTTATAGGTTACAACAACACAAGATATGCATTTAGGTTAAACAAAATGACCGTAGGATAAGGAACGCGTTGAAAATGCATTTTATGAAATATCTTTACGGCGTTCATTCGACTTTGACAACGGCATAAATGCTCGAAAATCCGCACATTTCCGCTAATGAATCGGAATATAAAAGCAAAGTGAGGTTTATATGCAGAAAGTATTGATAATAATCCCCGCCTACAACGAGGAAGCCAATATTGAAAATGTTGTGGATGACCTTATTCAAAACTATCCGCAATACGATTATGCGGTTATCAACGACTGCTCTACCGACAGCACCGAGCAAATCCTGGAGAAACGCGGATTTAATTATATTTCACTGCCGACAAATCTGGGTATTGGTGGTGCGGTTCAAAGCGGCTATTTATACGCCGCCGAAAACGATTATGACATTTCCGTTCAGCTTGACGGCGATGGTCAGCATGACCCCGCGTATATCGACAAGCTGATCAAACCCATTCTAGACGGCGAAGCCGATATTGTGATAGGTTCGCGGTTCATCGAAAAAAACGGGTTTCAATCTTCCGCGCTGCGTAGGGCAGGAATCAGAATAATTCGGGGAGTAATTAAATTGTGCTGTGGGGTTGACATAACCGATTCGACAAGCGGTTTTCGTGCCTGCAACAAAGAAGCAGCAGACTTTTTTTCGTTGAATTACGCAAACGATTACCCCGAGCCCGAGGCTGTTGTCTCATCGGCGCTTGCCGGATTTCAAATTAAGGAGATACCCGTAATAATGCGCGAACGCGGCGGCGGAGTTTCTTCGATCAACATAAACCGCTCGATATATTATATGATAAAAGTATCTCTTTCGCTGCTGATTTGCAGGATCGGCGCCAAAAAAAGGAGTGTTAGAAAATGAAGCTTATTCTTCAGATTTTTTTGATAGTGTGTGTGTTGATTTTTTTAGCTATAATAGTACACTATCTAGCCAAGAAAAAGCTCAATCTAAGGTATTCTCTCGTTTGGCTCGGTGCGGGACTCGGTATGTTGGTTCTCGCGATATTTCCTCAGATCGTTACGGCAGTGGGCAATTTGGTCGGAATAGATACCCCCGTAAATACGGTTTTTCTTTTTGCGGGAATGTTTATGCTTCTTATTATCTTCACGCTTACCATTATTGTGTCGCATATGAACAATCAGATATACAGATTAACGCAAAAGCAGGCAATTTTGGAAAAGCGAGTGCGGGAACTCGAAAACAGCTGTGAGTTCGGCGCTTGCGAAGATCACAAATCAAGCGAAGAAATCGGCTGATACGCTTAGAGCATGTATTCATTGAATATTGCACACGTCTTTTCGGCAAATTCTCCCGATAACTGCGTTAAAATTTCTTGATGGGCGACAGCCCGCCAGCGAAATTTTTCCTTGTTATCGGAAAAATTGTGCTCGAAAATCCGCGCGCAAATCCAATGAGTACACGCTCTTATTTTGGCAAATGGACGCAGGCATCCTGCCCACAAAAATTCGGCGGCATCTCAAAAAGCCGACTGAAATGCCGCGTTTTGAACGCAGTCGGACTATTCAAGCGCTATGCAGTGTGTTTCGTGCGCGGTGAAAATTGCGGCAATATGTCGCAATTTTTTATTTGTAGGTAACACCGTACAATGACAAAAAACTCGGCATTGCTTGGGGAAGCATAACTTTTGTATATTTCTTGCAACGGCTCATCGCTCAGAACGGACAGGTTTATTTGTTTGTTCATATTTTTACCATAACTTATTTTTCAAATTGGAGCAAGCGCTTTGTGCGGCGTTTTCTTTATTTTTATCTGACATATCATTGACAATTATAAGGAATTGTGGTATAATAAAACAGTATACAGCTTTACGACAAAATCGCCGCGGCTTGCGTTTGCCCTACAAATTTGCATGGGGGTGTGTCTGTGAACAGAGGGATAACCGTTGTTATAACCACATATAATCTGGCAGACATGATCGGAAAGTGTCTTGAAGAGCTCCTTTGCCAAACATTTGAGGATTTCGACGTTTTGGTTGTAGACGATTGTTCCGAGGACAGCACTTGTTCGGTCGTTAAAGCTTATGAAAAGAAATTCGGCAACAGGCTGACCGTAATTTTTTGTGAGAGCAATAACGGTACCCCGGGAATGGTCAGAAACATTGCGTTAAATTCGGGACTTATCTCGGGAAAATACATACTCCTTCTCGACGGAGACGACGACATCGAAGTCAATATGCTCGAAAGATTGTACAACGCGGCTTGCGCACAAAATTCCGACGTTGTTTGCTGCGGCTACGATCGCGTTATTGCTTCAACCGGCAGCGTTTGTTCTGTCGAAATGAATAAGTTTTATGTAAAGAGCATCACGCCGGAATGCAATACCGAATACATTGCGCTTGTTAATGGCGCGCTTTGGAATAAGCTCATAAGAACCGAATGTGTTAAAGACATTCACTTCGCCCCGATCAAAATCGGCGAGGACGCATGCTTTCAGCTTGAATTGTTTGAAAAAGCAAAAAAAATTGTTTTCATAGACGATATTTTGATTCATTATAATGTGTATGAGAAGTCACTGATATCTAACGTGGATATAGACGAAGTTGTTAAGTTGTCCGAAAAGCTGCGCGATATATACGCGGGCTGCGGCAGCGAGACATACAGATCCGCGATAATACTGTCGGCATTTATTCATGTGGGGATATCGGCGTGCGTGAGAGTTTACCAAAGTAAACGCTCCAACGTGAACAGTCATATTGCGTGGACTAAAAAATACCTCGACGATAATTTTCCTAAGTGGTTTAAATCCGATTGCCTGAGGATGAGATTTTTAAGGAAACTGGGCGTCAAGGGCTTGGCAATAAAAACTTGCACATTTCTGTACCGAACAAAAATGTTTAAGCTTTTCTTGGTTATGTACACGTTTATGATAAACAAATTGGGAATTGATATCAAATGGTAAACGAAAATTCATCTTCGGCAAGCTTTAAACGCAATACCGTTATTAATTTTATCGGTTACGGAATTTATATGGGATTTCAGTGGCTTATAAATATAGCGGTTGTAAGAATGATGGGCTATGAGTCAGCCGGCGTTTTGTCGCTCGCAATTACGGTGACCTCGTCTTTTTACGTTGTCGCGCATTTTAATGTCAGGACATATCAGGTGTCCGATTATAAAAACAAGTTTTCAGCGGGAGAGTATGTCGGTCAGAGACTTGTTAACTGTGGAGCGGCAATGCTCTTTTGCGTTATTTATTCGTTGATTTGCGGCTATTCGGGCGAAAAGCTCCTGTGCATAATCGTTTATATGCTTTTTAAGCTGACCGAATCATTCCTTGATGTTTTGCACGGTATTTTGCAAAAAAATTACCGTTTGGACACAATAGGTTATTCCTTTGCGATCAGAGGAGTTATAACGTTTTTATCCTTTGCCCTCGGGGTTTGGCTTGCCCAAAGTATTGTTGTCGCTTCGGGGCTTATGTTTTTGACCTCTTTTGCTATGCTGTTTTGCTATGAGGTTCCGTACGCGTCAAAGAACGCGTCTTTAAAGCCTGTTTTCCGCTTGAAATCCATGATGCAGATCTATAAAGCCAGCTTATTGGTGTTTGCGTATTATTTTATTTTTAATATACTTACGATAATGCCGAGAAGTCTTTTGGAGTATTATCATGGTAGCGAAACGCTGGGCGTATTTAATTCCGTCGCCTCGCCCGTGTTTATTGTTCAGCTATCGGCAACACTGATACTTTCCCCCGTCGTGAATGTTTTTACCGAAGCGTACGCAGCCGGAGATAAAAAGAAATTCAACAGAGCTTATGTGATCAGTGCGTCTGCGATTTTGGCGATTTGTCTTATTTGGCTTTTTGCGGCATACTTATTTGGCGACGCTCTCCTGAGGCTTTTGATCGGAGAAAGCATCACGCCGTATACATATATCTTTATCCCGCTTATGATATCGACGGCATTTCTTGTGCTGTCCTCTCTGGAATCCGGTATATTAACGGTCATAAGGGATATGAAGGGGTTGATTTTGAGTGCGTGTATGGGGCTTGCCGCCTGCACTGTTTCATCGTTGCTGTTTATACCGAAATACGGGCTTGACGGCATAACCGCCGTGATGATAATTTCATTTGCCTTTATGGCGGTGGCAACGTTTATTTATACGATAATCAAATTACATCTTGTTTTTAAAGGAGCCGGACATGATAAGAGTTAATCTGATAGGGGGATTGGGAAATCAAATGTTCGAGTATGCCTATGCAAGGGCAATCGCCGAGGAATCCGGAGATACGGATATCATCGTCAATCCTTTTTTCAATACTTATTATCATATTCCCGTGGAAAAAAAAATACTTTTGTTTGAAAATTCGTTGAAATATCTGGTTCTTAACAAAGATGTGCATGAGTTATCTCGGGCAAAGGGCGTGATACTTGCCGCCTTGGATTTTATTAGATATGCCGCAGACGCGGTTTTGTATAAATTTATGACCCGTCAAAAATTCGCGGACAGGACCGCACGCGGCAATTATATGCTGTGCAGATATGGGTATACTTATTATGAGCACAGCAAAAAATTCCGTTCTGAAAAGGTTCTGGCGGGATTATATCAAAGCGAACGTTTTTTTGAAAAAATACGTCCGACCATTGTTGAGGAATTTCGCGTAAAAAACGAACCGTCAAAGGAAAATGCCGCAATGATAAATGAGCTTTCCGGATGTAATTCGGTGTGCGTCCATATAAGGAGAGGAGATTATTCCGATCCCAAGTGGAGCTTTTTGAAAATTTGCAATGAGCAATATTACCGTGATGGAATGGACTATATCGCGGAACACGTTGTTGATCCCGTTTTTTATATTTTTTCAAATAATTCACGGGATCTGAAGTGGATAAAAGACAATTATCATTTTGATCATGATGTCAGATATGTAGATATGGGAAATTCGGCTTGTGAGGATATGAGATTAATGTCTTTCTGTAAGCATTTTGTTCTCTCCAACAGTACTTTGGGGTGGTGGGGCTCATACTTATCCGAAAACGTCGATAAGATAGTGGTTGTTCCGGATGTATGGCAAAAAGAGGAAACTTATACGGATGCATTTGATATCTATCGTGATGATATGGTAAAAATTCATGTAAACCCGAAGGAGAACTTATGAAAACCGCGCTTATTACAGGGATAACGGGACAAGACGGCTCATATCTGTCGGAGCTTCTGCTCGAAAAGGGCTACGAGGTACACGGCATAGTCCGCCGCAGCTCGGTCGACCGCAAGGAGCGTATCGAACACTTAGAAAATAATTCGCACTTTCATATACACTACGGAGATATGACAGATTCGATCAGCCTTGTAAAGATCGTGAGCGCCGTAAAGCCCGATGAAATTTACAATCTCGCGGCGCAGAGCCATGTCAAGGTATCGTTCGAGGTTCCCGAATATACCGCGGACGCGGACGCAGTGGGAACGCTGCGTATGCTTGAAGCAATACGAATGGCAGGGCTGGAGAAAACCTGCAAATTCTATCAGGCGTCGACCTCGGAATTATTCGGCAAGGTTCAGGAAATCCCGCAGAGTGAGACCACGCCCTTCTACCCATATTCACCTTATGCGGCGGCAAAGCAGTACGCGTTCTGGATAGTCCGCAATTACCGTGAGGCTTACGGTATTTTCGCGTCCAACGGAATTCTGTTTAATCACGAATCGGAACGCCGCGGTGAAACGTTTGTAACACGCAAAATCACTTTGGCGGCGGCAAATATCGCGGCGGGAAAACAGGACAAGCTGTATCTCGGAAACCTTGACGCGCTCCGCGACTGGGGCTACGCAAAGGATTATGTCGAGTGTATGTGGCTTATTTTACAGCACTACAAGCCCGACGATTTTGTTATCGCGACGGGCGAGCAACACTCCGTCCGCGAGTTCTGCACGTTGTCATTCCATTATGCGGGAACAGAACTTGAATGGCGCGGAAGCGGAGTTGACGAAAAAGGAGTCGACAAGGAAACGGGTAAAGTTCTCGTCGAGGTGTCTCCCGAATATTTCCGTCCGACGGACGTTGTAACGCTGCTCGGAAATCCCGCAAAGGCCAAGGCGGCGCTCGGTTGGAATCCCACCAAAACGTCGTTTGAGGAGCTTGTGCGGTTAATGACTGAAAACGATATCAAGAACGTAAAGTGAGTGGAAAAATGAAATACAAATTAAGCGACGACACCTGGGATAAAAATGAATTCTCCGCAATACAAGAGGTGCTGGATTCAAATATGTTTTCAATGGGCAAGCGCGTTGCTAAATACGAAACGGAATTTGCGGAGAAATTCGGCGTAAAATATCCGCTTATGGTAAGCTCGGGCTCGGCGGCAAATCTGCTTGCGGCGGCGGGTCTGGTGTATTCGGGTCGGCTGAACAAGGGCGACGAGGTGATCGTTCCTGCGGTGTCGTGGAGCACTACATATTTTCCGCTGTACCAGATGGGCTTGAAGCTGCGGTTTGTTGATATCGACAGGAATACGTTAAATATAGATACGGACAAGCTCGCTTCGGCAATAACCGACAGCACGAGGATGATCTGCCTTGTAAATCTTCTCGGAAATCCCAATGAGTTTGAAAAAATTGCGGAGATCTGCAGTCAAAAAAACATTATCATTATGGAGGATAACTGCGAATCGCTCGGCGCTAAATACAACGGCAAACAGGCGGGAACGTTCGGGCTTGTCGGAACGTTTTCGACGTTTTATTCTCACCACCTCTGCACAATGGAGGGAGGTATGGTCGTTACCAATGACGAGGAATTGTATCATTATATGCTCTGCGTGAGAGCGCACGGCTGGACGAGAAATCTCCCGAAGGACAGCGCGATCTACAAAAAAAGCGAGAACGCGTTTTACGAGAGCTTTAATTTTATAGTTCCCGGATTTAATCTTCGTCCTCTCGAAGTTGAGGGCGCAGCGGGTTCGGAGCAGCTTAAGAAAATGGACGGCATAATCGCTCAGCGTCGTGAGAACGCGAAATATTTCCGAGAGAAAATAAAGCGGTTCAAGGACATCCGTATCCAGGAGGAGATTGGCGAAAGCTCGTGGTTCGGATTTGCGGTGATACTTGATGGCGCGTTAAAGGGTAAGCGTGACGAGATAGTAAAGGCACTTTCCGATGCTGAGATAGAGGTGCGGCCGATCGTCGCGGGAAACTTTACGCGGAACAGCGTTATAAAATATCTTGACTACACGATAGCGGGCGAGCTTACGGCGAGTGACGATATACACGATAACGGCTTCTTTATTGGAAATCACAGCAAAAATAACTTCGCGGAGATCGATTATTTTGTTGAGGTCTTTGAGAATTTTATAAAAAATATTTGAGGTCAGGCAATGGAAAAAGGAGCAAAAATTTATGTAGCCGGTCACAACGGAATGGTTGGATCGGCGATAGTACGACGGCTGAAAAGCGCGGGATATACGAATATAATTTGCAGAACGCATACGGAGCTTGATCTTACACGGCAGTCAGACGTTGAGAGTTTTTTTGCAGCGGAAAAGCCGGAGTATGTTTTTGTCGCTGCCGCAAAAGTTGGCGGAATCCGCGCAAACTCGGCTTATCCCGTTGAATTTGCGGTGGAAAACGCATATATCGGACTTAATATTATTACAGCTGCTCACAATAACTGCGTTAAAAAGCTGCTGTATTTAAGCAGCGCCTGCTGTTATCCGAATTCGGCGGAGATGCCGATAAAAGAATCGGCTTTGCTTAGCGGTGCTCCCGAGAAAACCAACGAGGCATACGCAATGGCGAAAAACCTTTGCCTGCGCCTGTGTGAATATTACAAGCGTGAATACAACGACGATTTTGTCGCAGTAATGCCCTCGAACTGCTACGGGGAAGGCGACAGCTTCGACCCGATGAACTCGCACGTTATCCCGTCGCTGATAATGAAATACCACAACGCCAAGCTGAATGGTACCGAACAGATAGAGGTCTGGGGCAGCGGAAGACCGCTTCGTGAATTTATCTACGTTGACGACCTTGCCGACGCGTGTATTTTCGTTATGGAGAACTATTCCGGCGAAGATCATATAAATATCGGTACGGGTGAAGAAATATCTATTCTCGAGCTTGCTCGGCTTGTCAGCCGAACGGTAGGATATGAGGGAAAAATCGTATGTGATACTACCAAGCCTGACGGCAAGATGCGGAATTATATTGATTCTTCAAAGCTGGCGGAGCTGGGGTGGAAACCGCGATTTGGTATCGAGGATGGGCTGAAGAAAGTATACGGTTATTTTCTTTCAAAATAAAAATTTGGAGGCATTTATGGAAGAGTTGTTTAACATCAAAGGCAAAAACGTGGTGATAACCGGAGCATCTTCGGGTATCGGAGAAAATCTGGCGCGTATGTATGCGCAATATTCCGCAAATGTCGCTTTATTAGCAAGAAGCAAAGAAAAACTCACCGATCTTGCCGAAGAACTTAAGTCCAAATATAAAGTGGAAGCATTTCCGATACCTTGCGATGTAACATCGGAAGAACAGATTATACGCGCAGTGGAGAAAGCGGTTTCGTGTTTTGGACAGATTCATGTTTTGGTAAACGATGCCGGGGTAACCGAAAAATCCGAAGATTTTACAACTCATACAAAAGAGCAATGGGATAAAGTTATAAATACTAATCTGACGGGCGTTTACTTGGTTTCAAAAGAAGTTGCAAAAAATATGAAGGAACATAATTACGGCAAGATCATAAATATAGCTTCGACAGCCGGATATATGGGAATGTTTAATCAAATAAGCTACACTGCCTCAAAAGCAGGGGTGATCGGTATGACGAAATCAATGGCGGTTGAAATGGGCAAATACAATATAACCGTTAATGGGATCGCTCCCGGATATATACTTACAAAAATGACCAATCCCAACAGCAGCGGCTATCGATATTATAAAAGCAGAACTATTTTGGGTTATGTAGGAGAACCGGATTATTTACGCGGGACGGCACTTTTGCTGTCGACAGACGCATCAAGATTTATTACGGGAACTACGATCGTTGTTGACGGCGGAAGTCTATCCAATTCGTAGGATTTTTTGACCTTGTGCGCACCGAAATGGCAATGGCGCAGTTATTATAAGCCGGCAGATGTATCGATTTTATGGAGGAAAACAGTTATGCGGGTAAGCGATTATTTGGCAAGCGCATTATACAACGCGGGCGTGGAGGATGTTTTTCTGGTTACCGGAGGGGGCTGTATGTTCTTAACGGACGGGTTCGCCTGCCACGAAAAGATAAGATGCGTTCCCTGCCTGCACGAACAGGCCGCGTCTATGGCGGCGATAGGCTATTCGCAATATCGGGAAAATTACGGGGCGTGTCTTGTCACGACGGGGTGCGGAGGAACAAACGCTGTTACCGGAACTCTGCACGCGTGGCAGGATCATCTGCCCGTAATATACATTTCCGGACAGTGCAACAGAAGCGAGATGATGTCATCCGTAAATGTTCCCGTTCGGGCGATAGGTATGCAGGAGGCGGACATTGTGTCCATTGTGAAAAGCATAACAAAATACGCGGTTACGATCATGGACGAAAACGACGCCGTTTATCATATCGAGAAAGCAATGTATTTGGCAAAAGCGGGCTGCCGCGGACCGGTGTGGCTGGACATTCCTTTAGACGTTCAGGAGGCTGCGATTGATCCCGAGCAGGTGAGGCATTTTGATCCGACAGAATTAGATGAGGTTAAGACGAGACCCGATACGGACGAAATAAATTATGTCGTCAATGCTCTTAGTGAAGCCGAACGTCCGATCGTGCTCCTGGGAGCGGGCGTGAGAGATTCCGGCGCAAGCGATGAATTTGAGACATTCGTTCATAATAATCAAATACCGTATGTCAGTACACGCCGCGGCTGGGATATATGCCCCAAAAGCGATTCTCTGCACATAGGTATAGCGGATATACGCGGAAACAGAGCCGCAAGTCTTGCAATACAAAATGCCGATACCGTTCTTGTTTTGGGCAGTCGCTTATCGCTGCTTACCACGGGTTATAATTATGAGCTTTTTGCGCGCGGTGCGAAAAATATTATCGTGGTGGATATTGACAAAGACGAGCACCGAAAAAACACCGTTCGATTGGATAAGGTCATTAACGCGGATATCAAGGAATTTCTGACCGCAATATCAAGCCTGAAGCTCACGCATAAAACGGAGTGGGTAAACAAATGCATCCACTGGAAAGAGATTTTCCCCGCTATTTTGCCGGAGCATATGGATGATTCCAACGGCATAAGCAAGTTGGCGTTTATTGACGTATTAAACCGAAACTTAAAGCCCGACAGCGTTGTTGTTACCGACGCGGGTGCGACCACCGAGATACCGATGCAGTGTTTATACTATACGGACAAGCGCCAGCGATATATCGGAAGTGCGGAGCAGTGTGAAATGGGGTACGCGCTTCCCGGCGCGGTGGGCGTCAGCATTGCTCGCGGCAAGGACGAGGCATTGTGTATCGTAGGAGACGGCAGTCTGCAAATGAATATACAAGAACTTCAGACCTGCGTTACTCAAAAGCTGCCCGTTAAAATATTTGTATGGAATAACGGCGGTTATGCTACGATCTATTCTCATCAGAAAAGTATCTTTAAGGGAAGATTTGTCGGTGTGAATGAAGCCTCAGGAACGGCGTTTCCCTCGCTTGAGAAGATCGCGTATGCATACGGGCTTGAATATTACAGAGCCGAAAAGCTGTCGGAACTCGAAGAGGTGCTTCCAAAGGTCATGAACAGTTCTTCTCCCGTGCTTTGCGACGTTGTATGCCTTAAGGAGGAAATAGTACCGATTCCCCAGGCAAAAGCAAAATATCGTCTGTCGGACGGCAGCGCGATAGCATTGCCTATGGAGGATATGTTCCCGCCAATCGATCGGGAGCTGTTTGAGCGCGAGATGATCATCGAGCCGATTAGATGGTGGAACAACTGATCTAAAGGAGCGTATATGTCTGACAATAAAAATCAGAGTATTCTTGACTGCACTCTCCGTGACGGAGGATATGTAAACAATTGGGAATTTGACACCGACACGGCGCTCTCCGTTATGTCGGGGTTATACAGCAGCGGGGTTCGGTACATCGAAATCGGAATTATGGGCGCTAATGCAAAGCCGGGCGCTCAAACAAAATACAACGACTTTTCCGAGATGGAACCGCTTCTCGAACGACGTAAAAATGACTGTCATTATGCGGTAATGACTACTACGGAAAATTCCGTCGGCTTTGAACTGCCCGTTCGCAGCGAAAAAACACCGGATATTATCAGGCTTGCGTATTTTAAAAAAGATCTGTATGCCGCTCTCAAAAGCGCGGCAATGTATAAGGAAAAAGGCTATTCCGTATTTCTTCAGGCAATGGCGACGTTTATGTATTCGGAGGAAGAAATGAATGAAATGCTTCGGATCGTAAATGAGCTTAAGCCCGCCGCATTCTATATGGTGGACAGTTTCAGTACCATGTATCCCGACGATGTGAAAAAGATGCGTGATGATGTCCTGCTTCGTCTTTCTTCGGATATTGCTTTCGGTTTTCATGCACATAACAACATTCAAATGGCATTCGCCAATGTACAAGAATTTCTGAGGATTGAAGACAACGAACGGCAGTTTTTTATTGATTCAAGCATATTCGGCATGGGCAGGGGCGCGGGAAATGTGCCCACGGAACTGCTTATGGAGTATCTCAATCGTCAAAACCGTCAATATGATGTTTCCCCGCTTTTGCCCGTTTTTCAAAAATATCTGGAGCCTATTTACCGTCAATATGGCTGGGGATATACGCTGCCGTATTTTCTAACAGCGAAACATAAAACAAATTCGGCATACGGTTGGTATTACCTTAATCACGGAACAATATCTCTCGAAGATCTGAACTCTGCACTGGAAATGATACCCGATGACGTACGTTATACATTAAAAAAGGATACCGCGGAAGAAATTTTGAAGAAGGTGAAGGAACTTGGATGAAACGGCTGTTTTAAAATCTCTGCGCAAGGGTATCCTTAATACGGCGCATATCGGTCGGGACGGAAACATTCAAAGCTGTTTTTCATCGCTCGAAATACTGTGGGCATTGTATAACGGCGGAATGAACTATACGCCCGAAAACAGGGGAACGCCCTTTCATGACCGCTTCGTTCTGAGCAAGGGGCAATCAAATCTAGCGCTTATGGCGGTGCTGGCAGAATGCGGATATATCGGTCGAGAGGAGCTGAACAGTTTTTGTAAAATAAATTCGCGTATTTCCATGCAGGCGGACAGAACTAAATTCGACGGTTTGATAGAATGTTCCGCAGGCAGTTTGGGTCATGGATTTCCCATTGCTGTCGGAATGGCTTTTGCAGCTAAAATACGCGGTTCAGGGGAGCATATTTTCACTCTTGTCGGCGACGGAGAAATGAACGAGGGAACAATGTGGGAAACTATGCTTTTCGCCGCCTCCGAAGATCTTGATAATCTTACAATGATAATCGACGACAACGGTTCAATAAATAAAATGCTGAAAGGTTTTGATCTTACGAAAAAGCTTGAGGCATTTGGTTTTGTTGTGGAAAAGGTCAGCGGACATAATGTTGACGAAATAAAAAACGCCCTGCAAAAGCGCGGCGGCAAGCCCACAGCTATAATTGCCAAAACTGTCAGAGGATACGGCTGCAAGACCGTTATGGAAGATAATTCGTGGTTTCACAGATATCCGCAAGATGATGAGCTTGCAGTATTGTGCAGGGAGGTCGATGAATTTTGAGAAAAGCCATGCAAAAAGCTGTCGGCGAATTTATCTCAAGTGATCCCATGTCCTCTCTTCTCTTGGTTGATATCGGAGTATGGGCGTTTAGAGATCTGCTGCGCGAATATCCGTCAAGGGTTAAGAATATCGGTATTTTTGAACCGGGTACCGTCGGTATTGCGGCAGGCTTGTCATTGTTGGGAATAACGCCGACGATTTACGGTATATCGCCGTTTATTGTCCAACGATCTCTTGAGCAGCTGAAGCTGGATTTTGTTTATCAGAAAACAGGCGGAAACTTTATTACGACAGGCGCGTCATACGATTTTTCAACCCTCGGGTATTCTCATTATTGTCCCGAGGACGTTATAACGTTAAAAACTCTTCCCGGGTTCGAGATACTTACTCCCGCGACGCCGGATCAATTTACACGTCTTTATAAAGCTTGCGCTAATAACGGAAAGCCCACATATTTCCGCATGACCGACCATTGCAATAAAAACGAAGCGGAGATCGAATTCGGCAAGGCAAAGCTGATAAAAAGCGGGAAAAAAGGAACCGTAGCCGTTTGGGCGGAAATGCTCGACGCGGTGGTTGAGTCATGCCGCGATATTGACGTGAATATTCTGTACTACACATCCGCGGTACCGTTTGACTATGCGGCTCTGCAAGAATGTACAGACAGCAAATTGGTGTTATGTCACCCGTTTTATAAGGGAACGTTTTCCGATGATGTTCAGAAAACGTTCGGCGGAACGGTCGAGATATGCGAGATCGCAGTTCCGCGTGAAGTTCTGAGAAATTATGGAACAAAAGCAGAAAAGGATATGGCTCTCGAGCTTACTCCTTCGGGGATAAAGAGCAAGATAGACAATTTCCTTAAATGATCTGCTGCAATACTCAATAAATTCGATTATGATACGGAGAAAAAAATGAACATAATCCTCCTTTCCGGCGGCTCGGGCAAGCGCTTGTGGCCGCTGTCAAACGAAATACGCTCAAAGCAGTTTTTAAAGATAGTCAAGAGCGAAAACGGCGAGATCGAGTCAATGGTGCAACGTGTTTACCGTCAGATAAAGACCGCTGATATCGACGCGGAGATCGCGATAGCTACGGGTGAAACGCAGGTCGAGGCTATAAAAAATCAGCTTGGCAACAAGGTTGCTGTCATCGTCGAACCCGAGCGTCGGAATACCTTTCCCGCGATAATGCTTTCGGCGGCATATCTTTATTTTAAGAAGAAGTGTCCCGAAAATGAAACCGTTGTGATTCTTCCCGTTGACCCGTATGTTGACGATAAATATTTTCAAGTGCTCAAATCGCTGGATAGCGCGGTACAAAATAACTCTGCCGACCTCGTTTTAATGGGCGTTAAGCCAACATATCCGTCCGAGAAATACGGTTACATAATCCCCGAAAACGGATGCTCCGTCCGTGAATTTAAGGAGAAGCCGGACGCTGAAACGGCAGAAAATTTAATTGCTCAAGGCGGGCTTTGGAACTGCGGAGTAGTGTCGGCAAAGCTCTCGTATTTAATGGAGATTCTGCGCTCGAAAATCGAGTGCAATTCCTACGCCGAGGTGCTCGAAAAGTATTCGGAATTGGAGAAAAACAGCTTCGATTATGTCGTCCTGGAAAAGTCCGGATCGGTTGCGGTCGTGCCTTATGACGGCGAGTGGAAAGACCTCGGAACATGGAACACGCTCACGGAGGTAATGGACAACGTGCCTATCGGCGACGTAAAAATGTCCGACGATTGCGTAAATACTCACGTCGTAAACGAGCTTGAAATTCCGGTCGTGGTTATGGGCGCAAAGGATATGGTCATTGCGGCAAGTCCTGATGGAATTTTAGTTGCGGACAAAGTACAGAGCTCGTACATAAAAAAATACGTCGATGATCTCAATATGCGCCCGATGTTTGAGGAGCGCTCGTGGGGGGATTATAGAGTTTTGGATTTCGTGGTTAATGACGACGGATCCAAGTCGCTTACCAAGCGAAAGAAGATACTTAAAGGAAGATGCTTGGAATATCAATCCCACCGAAATCGTTCGGAGGTTATAACCGTTATCAGCGGAAAGTGCATTATAACAATAAATGGGCGGGCGCATGAAGCATACGCCGGAGATACGTATGCCGTCGCGGAAGGTGTGTGGCATGGTTTGGAGGCTGTCGAGGATACTGAGATCATCGAGGTACAGGTTGGAGAGGAGCTTATCGCCGATGGAACGGAACAGTCTCAAAACGGCAAGGAATACTATCCGAATAAAAATTCGGATAGTACAGAGAGGAAGAAGTAGTTATGAATTTTATTGAAAAAATGATCGATGAGGTAAAAGCGTCAGAGTTACCCACCATATTGTATGGCTCCGGCGCTTTATCTGTAATTGTCAGCAAGTATCTGGAGGAAAAAGGGATAAGCATTATCGGCTTTGCGGCTGATCGGGAATATTACAAGGGAAATTCGATGCATGACGGAAAACCCGTCTACATTTTGGAGGAATATATTGCTGAAAATCCGTGTAATATCATTCTTGCATTTTCGTATCTGTCGCTCGAGTGGGAAAATAAGATTCGCAATAAGGCGGCTGCATATCAGGATACAAAAATTTATATTTTGGATTTTCAGGCTTATTTATCGCTTGTCGGTGATCATACATCGTATGAGACTTTTTATAAAAATAATAAACAGACGTTGGAAAAGCTTAGAGACGAACTTTGTGACGAAAACTCCAAAAGTGCCCTTGACGATTTTATTGAGCAGAAGCTGACCGGAACTTACAGAAAACCCTTTTCAAATGATCCGCAGTACTTTGAAAGTGACATAATTGGTTTGTCCGATAATGAGATATTTATTGATTGCGGCGCATTCACCGGTGATACTGTAATAGAATTTGCGGAACGCTTAAAGCAAAGCGGAAAATTTCCTTACAAGAAGGTTTATGCGCTTGAACCCGATCCTCAAAATGCTGAGGAGCTTAACAAAAATCTGAAGGACTATGAAAACGTTACCGTTATTGTAAAGGGTGTTTATGACCATACCGGAATTTTGCATTTTACTGCCGATGCCAATTCAGGTTCCCGTATTACCGATGATGGAATAGAAATTGAAGTTACAAGCATTGATGATATTATACAAGATGATAATGTCACATTTATAAAAATGGACATAGAAGGCTCCGAACTGATGGCGTTGAAGGGCGCGGAAAAAACCATTCGCCGTTGCAAGCCTAAACTTGCCATATGTGTATATCACCGCGTTGAGGATCTGACGACCATTCCGCAGTACATTAAAAGTCTTAATCCAGATTACAGGCTGTATTTCAGAAAGTATTGGCCCAATGCGCTTGAAGCGGTATTATACGCTGTTTAAACTCGTATATACTGCCCACGATCGGCACGGTTTTGAATGATCTTACCGTACTTAGCGGCAAGGCTGTGATTAACATTAACAAACAAAATTACAGTTGACACGGACGACGCGGTTCTTGTATACGATAAAAACAGTACGCAGAACATAAAAGCGCTGCGAAGTAGCTTAAAGGAAAAACGCAAGGAATTATTTATATTGATACTTGAAGCAAATCTCCTTTGCTATGGCAAGGGAGATTTGCTTTTGCCGCACTTAAACGCGGTATGTTCGCTCTAGTTCGTTACCCCCTTGACATAAAAATATATAAGTGCTATAATATATAAGAATAAATAACCCCCAAATGGGAATTTAAGGAATTGCGCTATGAAAATGGTAATAATTGGCAACGGCAAGGCGGGAAGCGGCTTGGCTTCAATGCTCTCGAACGAGGGCCACGACGTTACAGTCATAGACATAAACGGCACGGCGCTTGAGAAAACTCAGAACACCGAGGATGTAATGTGTATCGAGGGCAACGGCATTGACGCGGACGTTCAGCGTGACGCGGCGGTAAACAAGGCGGGCATAGTCATAGCGGCGACGCATTACGACGAGGTAAACCTGCTGTGCTGCCTTATCGCGAAAAAGCTTGGCGCGAAAAGGACTATCGCGAGGGTAAGAAATCCCGAATACCATAAGCAGATAGACTTTATAAGAGACGACCTCGGTCTGTCCATGGTAATAAATCCCGAGAGCATAACCGCCGACGAGATACTCAGAGTGCTGATAACCCCCGCAGCAGCCAAGGTCGAGGTATTTGAAAAGGGCAAAATGGAGCTCGTGGAGTATAAGATACCCGACAACTCGCCGATACTTGACCGCAGTCTGCTCGAAATTTATAAGCAAACGGGAATAAAGCTGCTGATATGCGCGGTTCAGCGTGACTCCGAGATATACATACCCGGCGGTAATTTCGTTCTCCGGCCGGGTGACAGGATAAGCATTGCGGCTACCCATAAAGACATCGAACGCTTTTTCAAGATGTGCGGCTCGATAAAGGACAAGGTAAAGTCTTGCATTATCGTCGGCGGCGGCAGGATAAGCTATTATCTCACGAGAAGTCTGCTCGGAATGGGTATGCACGTCAAAATTATCGAGAAGGATTTGGACAACTGCAAACGGCTTGCTCAGCTTTTCCCGAAAGCATCGGTCATTCACGGAGACGGCACCGATCAGGATATGCTTGCCGAGGAGGGGATTCGCGACGCTGATGCGTTTGTCGCGGTTACGGGTATTGACGAGGAGAATATCATTATGTCGCTCTATGCGAAGAACAACTCCAACGCCAAGGTCGTCACCAAAGTAAACCGCGACAGCTATGTCGGCTTGACGGGACAGATAGGGCTTGACTGCATAATCTCCCCGAAGCATCTGGCTACAAGCTCCGTGCTTACATATGTGCGAAGTCTTGACAATACCGAAAGTAATATCGAAGCAATATATCACATAGTGGATAACCGCGTTGAGGCTGCGGAGTTCAAGATAAGGGAAAATATGCCTAGGATAATAGGCGTACCGCTTAAAGACCTTAAAATCAAGAAAAATATACTGATTTGTTCCGTAGTGAGAGGTCGTCAGGTGATGATCCCCGACGGAAGTACGACGATAGAGCTCGGCGATTCGGTCGTTGTCGTCTCAAAGGAGCATCGTTTCTCGGATATACGGGATATTTTGGAATAGAGGTGAATATGTCCGCTCGACTTTGCGGTCTTGCCGAAAAAGAATGAATAAGACTTTAGTTTTCCATTATTTGTCTAAAATGACTCTTGCAGGCTCGGCGCTGTTTTTGCTGCCTGCGGTCGTAAGCCTTTGCTATGGCGAATTCGACACCGTGCTGACATTTGTGCTCGTCGGCGCGGGGCTTGCCGTGTTGTCTCTGCCGATGGCGTTTGTCAAGCCCAAGTCAAAGGATATGTACACCAAAGAGGGCTTGATAATAGTCGCTATGCTTTGGATAGCGTTTCCGCTGGCAGGTGCTGTGCCGTTTTACATAAGCGGGGAGATACCGCGTTTTATCGACGCTGTTTTTGAAAGCGTCTCGGGATTTACCACTACGGGTTCGACGATACTTGCGGACGTGGAGAGCCTGTCGCACGGTATGCTTTTCTGGCGCAGTTTTACTCACTGGATTGGCGGTATGGGAATACTGGTGTTCGCGTTGGCTGTTTTCCCGTCGTCAAAGGACTCGCTGTACCTGATGAGGGCGGAGTGTCCGGGTCCGCAGGTCGGGAAATTCGTCCCGAAGGGCAAGAACACGGCGATGTATATGTACGCTATGTACGGCGTGCTCACCGTAGTGACCGTAATATTGCTGTGCGCGGGAGGAATGCCGTTTTTCGACAGCGTATGCCACGCGATGGGCACGGCGGGCACGGGCGGCTTCGGTATCAAGAACGCTGGTGTGGCGTTCTATAACTCCGCGTATATCGACGGCGTTATCACGGTGATGATGATACTGTTCGGCGTGAATTTCAACATATTCTATTTCCTGCTGATAAGGCGCTTTAAGGACGTCGGCAAGAACCTCGAGCTGAGAGTATACTTTATAATATTAGCCGCGGCGACGGTGTTGATAGGCGCTAATATTTATCCGATATACAAATCCGTCGGCGAGAGCTTCAGATACGCGGTTTTTCAGGTCGCTTCAATAATGACGACAACGGGCTTTGCCACCGCGGACTATAATTTGTGGCCCGCGTTCTCGCAGATGATACTGGTAATGCTTATGCTTGTCGGAGCGTGCGCGGGGTCTACGGGCGGAGGATTTAAAGTCCAGCGACTGATAATCATCTTCAAGAATGTCGGGAAGTATTTCAAGAAGCTGCTTCACCCGAAATCGGTAAGCCTTGTGACGAGCGAGGACAAGGCAATGGATACCGATACGGTTCACGGAGTGCATTGCTATCTCGGGATATATATGTTCCTGATGCTGGCGTCTATGCTGCTGCTCTCGATTGATAATCAGGATTTCGCGACTTCATTCACTGCTGTGGCGGCGTGCTTCAACAATATAGGTCCCGGAATAAGCAAGGTGGGACCGATGGAGAATTTCTCGTTCTTTTCGGATTTCTCAAAATGCGTTCTGTCGCTGGATATGCTTTTCGGAAGACTGGAATGTCTGCCTATGATGATGCTGTTCGTTCCCGCGGTATGGAAGAAAAAGTTCTGAAAAAAGCCTGCACGTTTATCGCGTGCAGGCTCGTTTTTTCTTTACAGTGTGCGGAAGCTTCAATGCTGAACGAATATAAAAGCAAGATGTAAAAACTCCGGACACGATACAAACCGTGTTCGGAGTTTTTATCGGATTTTAAGTTTTCCGGTCGAGAACGTCTGCGATAAGCGACAGCAGATATTCCATATTGAGGGGTTTTGGCGCGTGTGCGTCCATTCCCGATTCGATCGCCTTTTTTTTGTCCTCGGCGTATGTATTGGCAGAGAGAGCTATTATCGGTATATCCGCCCGCGCCCCGTTAAGCGCGCGTATTGCGCGGGTTGCTTCGTAGCCGTTCATGCGCGGCATCTGTATATCCATTAGGATCAAGTTGAAATAGTCCGCGTCGGCTTCCTTAACCATTTCCACGGCAACGTCTCCATCGGACGCGGTCTCAACGATAAAGCCTTCCACGGTGAGCAGCTCCTCGGCGATCTCGCAGTTGATATCGTTATCCTCCACGAGCAATATGCGCATACCTTCAAGCGTTACCGGCTCGTTCGATTTTACGATAGCGGGGCTTTCGGCGTTTTCAAGCTGCTTTAGAGTGACCGTTACGGTAAAGCGGCTGCCTTCGTTTTGACGGCTCATCACGGATATTTCGCCGCCCATGAGGTCGACGAGATTTTTCACCACTGTCATTCCCAGACCGCTGCCGAGAACTCCGCTTTGAGTGGTGTTGTTTTCCCTCGCAAACGGCTCGAACAGGCGATCCATAAATTCCTCGGAAATTCCGCTGCCCGTATCTTCCACGGTGAAAACATATTTCCCGTAGCCGTCGGTATGCTGCTGTTCCTCGGCGCGGAGAATAACGTATCCGCCGTTTTCGGTATACTTTGCGGCGTTGTCGAGAAGCTGTGCAAGCACCTCGGTAAGACGAGTGAAATCAGCGAGCACGTTTGGGTGAACGATCCGAGACCTGTCGATTTTAAAGTGCAGATCCTTGGCGTTCATTTCGGGGAGCACAGTCTTTTCGGTCTCATCGAGCATATCGGCGAGACTGCCCTCGATCTCCGCGAGCACCGCTTTTCCCGACTCCATACGAGTGACCTCGAGCGCCTCGCTTACGATAGTAAGCAGCTGATTTCCCGAAGCGCGTATTTTTTCAAGGTATTCCTCGGTTTTCTCACGGTCGCCGACGTGCATTTTAATAAGGTCGGCAAAGCCGAGAATGGCGTTGAGCGGGGTCTTGATATCGTGCGACATATTCGCGAGGAACGTACTTTTCGCGATAGCCGCGGTCTGCGCCTGGCGGAGCGTATCGTTCAGGAACTTGCGGCGGTCGGACTGCTCTGTGATATCCTTTACGATAATAAGCGCGCCCGTTGTACCGTCTGCGACGCTTTTTCCAAGCAGTACCACATAGTGCAGCAGATGAGTTTTTCCGAGCTTGTCCGCGGCATGTCTGTCGTAGACTTGCTCAAGTTCGCCGTTTTCACAGCATTTCATCAAGCGTCCGAGATCGAAAAACTCTAAGTAGTCGTGCCGGTCGGCAGGAGATATGAGCTCGGAGGCTATTTTGATGAAATCGGTGAAACGAGTGCCGTCGAGACTGCCCTGCGAGCGTATTATATCGGACACGGGGAAGATATTGTTTTCGCCTGCCTGGGTGACGGCTGTGACGAACCTGTTTTCGGATAAGCTAACCTCGTAAAAGAACAGCGCGTCGTAAAGTATCGCCTTGCGGTATTGGCTCTCCCGCGCGGATATCCGAAGAAGGGTCTCGTTTGCGCGTTCAAGGCGCTCCATGCGCTTTTTCATAAGCTCGGTGTTGTCGACGATAAAAACGTAAAATATATCCCCGAACGCCTCAGTATGCGTAAAGCGTCCATAGTCGGCTATCCAGCGCGTGGAACCGTCCTTCTGCTTTATACGGTATTCCACATAGTCGGTTTTTTCGACGCTGTTGGATATCTGTTCGGCAATGCTTTTTTCAACGTTATCTATATCGTCCGGGTGAACCATTCCGCGGAATGAATTCCCCGTAAGCTCGACGAATTCTTTTAAGGTATCACAGCCGAAAATTTTCAGGGCCGCCCTGTTGAGGTGAAGTATTTCCTCGCTCTCGTCTGCGCGGTACGCGAAAAATCCCCCGGGCATCTGTTCCACAAAATCGCGGAAAAAGTCGTCCGAATTTTCGCTCAGGGCTTTCATAAATTTTTTTAAGCTGTTTTCCATAAACCCTTCCTCCGAAGATCAATTTGAATGTTGGGGATTGTTTATATTTTACAACATATTTATAAATTTTGCAAGTGGTTTTTATAACTTTGTGGAATTTATTGGGAATTTGTATAGGAGCAAATTTGATTTTTTCGGGAAAATATTGTATAATAACAATGAGGCGCTGTCAATGCGCGGATAAATATACGATTTGGAGGTCAAATATGAACGAAAAAACACCAAAGCTTGCTCTCGGAGCATGGTCATGGGGTACGGGAAACGCGGGCGGAGATGCGGTTTTCGGTAATCATCTTTCGGCGGAGGATTTAAAACCCGTATTCGCCAAGGCAATGGAGCACGGACTAAACCTCTGGGATACCGCGCCCGTATACGGCGACGGCAGCTCGGAGACGATACTCGGCGGCTTTATCCGTGACATGGACAGGCGGGATATCATCATTTCCACCAAGTTTACGCCGCATATCGCGGGTGCTTCTCCGAGCGCGGCGCGAGAGATGCTGGAGGGCAGTCTCGGACGCCTGAACACGGATTATGTCGACATTTACTGGATACACAATCCCAACGACGTAGAGCGCTTTACTCCCATGCTCATACCGCTTGCGAAGGAGGGGCTTATCAAGTCGATAGGCGTGTCCAACCACAACCTCGCCGAGATAAAGCGCGTACGGGAGATACTTGGCACGGAGGGTCTGCGGCTTTCCGCGGTACAGAACCATTACAGCCTGCTTCACCGTTCGTCCGAGCGTGCGGGTATCCTCGACTATTGCAGGGAAAATAAGATCACGTTCTTTTCGTATATGGTGCTGGAGCAGGGCGCGCTTACGGGAAAATTCGATCTTGCCCACCCATTCCCCGAGGGCAGCTCCCGCGCTAAAACTTATAACGGTATGCTGACTGAGTTGGAGACTCTGATCGAGGAAATGCACCGTATCGGAGAACGTCACGGCGCAAGCCCCGCGCAGATAGCTGTCGCATGGGCGAGGTCAAAGGGAACGCTTCCGATAATCGGAGTGACAAAGGTAGGTCAGGCGGAGGAAGCGGCAAAGACGGCGGAGATGGTTCTCGCCGCCGAGGAAATATCTTCTCTCGAGGAGCTGGCCGACCAAACGGGAGTAAGCACCCTGCGCGGCTGGGAAAGAGAGATGTAATTTCCGCAAAAGTCACTATTGTCCATAATAATATCGTTTTTTTGCTTGCAGAATTATTGCTTATATTGTATAATAAAATTATTAAGTAATCGTATACATTGGCGTTAAAAAACAATCTGCGGACGAAGCAGGAGCAAAACTCGCAAGCAAGCGTTATTGCCGAAGCGGAAAGCGGGCAATGTCGATCGGTGCGAGGTTTTGTCTTTTGGATAGGAGGATATATCTATGGCTTTGGGAAATGTTATTGTCGGGCAGTCGGGCGGACCTACCTCGGTCATCAATTCAAGCCTTGTGGGTGTGTTCAAGACCGCAAAGGACGCGGGCTGTCCTCATGTTTACGGTATGCGCAACGGTATTGAGGGGCTTTTGCAGGAGCATTATGTCGACCTTGCGGAATATGTGCGCAGCGATCTCGATATCGAGCTGCTGAAGCGCACGCCGTCGTCGTTTCTCGGAACCTGCCGTTACAAGCTCCCCGACTTCGCAAAGGACGAGGATACTTATAAGAAGATATTTGCTATCCTTAAGAAAATGGATATCAAGCACTTTTTCTATATCGGCGGCAACGATTCAATGGATACTATCGACAAGCTGTCGAAATACGCCGATATCATAAAGAGCGACATTACGTTTATCGGCGTTCCCAAGACTATCGATAACGATCTTGCGATGACCGATCACACTCCGGGCTACGGCAGCGCGGCGAAGTATATTGCATCGGCAATGAAAGAGATAATCCGCGACGCGAACACCTACCCGAACGAGTCGGTCAACATTGTCGAAATAATGGGACGTGACGCGGGCTGGCTCACCTGCGCGGCTACGCTGTCGCGTTCGGAGGACTGTGCGGGTCCCGATATAATCTGTCTGCCCGAGACGGTTTTCGATTACGATAACTTTATCAATAAGATCAACGAGGCGCGTTCGCGGAAAAAGGTCATTACGATCGCAGTATCCGAGGGTATCAAGACCGCCGACGGAAAGTACGTCTGTGAGGCGAACAGAAAGGCTATGCGCGAGGACGCGTTCGGTCATAAGGCGCTGGGCGGTACCGCGCTTTATCTCGCGGACTTTATCGGCGCGGAGCTTGGAATAAAGAACAGAGGTATCGTGTTCTCGACATTACAGCGGTGCGCGTCGCATATCGTTTCCCGCCGTGATATCACCGAGGCGTTCACCGCGGGTGCTGACGGAGTTCAGCTCGCGCTGAACGGCGAAACGGGAAAGATGATCGTTTTCGAGAGAATATCCAATAATCCTTATCAGTTAAAGACAGGATCCTGCCCCGCTTCCGCGGTTGCCAACGTTGAAAAGCTTGTCCCCAAGGAATGGATAATCAACGACGGAACCTATGTTTCAAAGGAGTTCTTTGAGTATGCACGTCCACTGATAATCGGCGAGCTTTCGCCGTTTATGGTAGACGGTCTGCCCAGGCACCTGTTTATTGATTGACTGCCTAAGATTTTGCTCCCCCTTGCCGTTTCCTCTCGGCGGGGGGAGTTTTTTTACGGTCAAGAAATAATAAAAAAAACGCTCTGATTGTTCAGATTGTTTTTTTACAGGAAACCAAAAGTTTACTTTCTTTACATTTTTTGTTAGATATGTTATAATTATCTACGGGCAGAGAAATTTGCAATTTTAATCCCGGAGGATATATAATTTTGTGGCAAATTGTATTCGGCACGGCAGTGACCGAGGACGGTAAGCAGGTCGAGACATACGGTTTGAAATGTAATTCAACCGTGATCGGCGACATCACGACCAACAAGCAAGACATAACAGAGTTTGCTGAGCAGCTTAACCGTCTCGGCGCGTCGGAAATTCACGCGTATGAATTGGTGGAAAATTTTCTGGGGAAGTAAAAGATTGTACAACTGCATAGCAATTGCCGCTTTAGGGGAAGCGGTTTTTGTGTTTTGGGGTAAAAAATGTGCGAAAGGACCGAAAAGCTGCGAAGCAGTATGTATAAAGAAACCCGTTTGGAGCTCTGTGTAATATCATATAATTGCGATGGATTTTACGATCCATCGCATTTTTTTTGAGAGGTAAAACTGCTAACTCCGCCTCTTTTAGGAGAGGGCATTGGAATGTCGTCGGAATAATCTAAGACCGTAGTTAATATAAATATCATAGCTGCCGTTTAAAGGGGCTTGGCGTTCACAATTGCTATATAACGCAAGAGCAATAAAAATGTTCGCATTGAATCGCTTGATCGGAGGGGGACTGTCCTATGGCGTCTTATCAAGTTGTACATACCGTAAATTCACCGAGCACAAATAAAGATGATGTTAAGCTCGCAGCTGCTCGTGCGTTATACGCCGAGCTGCTGAAATATTACAAAACAAAAGCGGCGCAGGCAAGATCCGCCTGACCGCCGATAAGGGAAGTGAAAATATGACGGCGATCTATGCGCGGCAGAGCGTTGACAAAAAAGACAGCATCTCGATCGAGACGCAGATAGAGATGTGCAGGCGGTATTGTACGGACGAATACCGCGTTTATTCAGATAAGGGCTGGAGCGGCAAAAACCTCGACCGCCCCGAATTTCAACGGCTGCTTTCCGATATCGAGAACGGGCAGGTGGACAAGCTTGTAGTATACAAGCTCGACCGTATCAGCCGTTCGCTGAACGACTTCTCCAACCTTATGGAGACGTTCAAACAGTACGGCGTGGAATTCGCGTCGACGGTGGAAACGTTTGACACGTCAACGCCGATCGGACGAGCAATGCTGGGAATAATTATGGTGTTTGCGGAGCTGGAGCGCGAGAATATCCTTCTGCGCGTCAAGGACAACTATTACGCGCGCGGCGAAAAGGGTCTGTATCTCGGCGGAGTTCCCGTGTACGGATTCGACAAGATCCCCGCAAAACTTAACGGCATAAAGACCTCGGTGCTGATACCCAATAACGATCTTGCGGCGGTCAAGTACATTTTCTCCGCGTATCGTGAAAGTGGCAGCTCGCTCGGGCAGATAGTCAAGGCTCTGAACGAGCGCGGCGTGCCGTCTCCCGCGGGAAAGCTCTGGGACAGCAGCAAGCTGAGCCGTCTTCTGCGTTCGCCTACATATGTAATGGCGGACGTTGAGGTATATCGTTATTTCAAGGAAAAGGGTGCGAAAATCTCCAATCCCGTTGAGGATTTCACGGGGGAGCGCGGCTGTTTTCTTTACGGAAAGCGCGAGGCTAACGAAAGAAAATACACCGACGTTCACGACCATGTGTTGTCGCTGGGGCTTCACGACGGGGTGATATCGCCCGAGCTGTGGCTTGACGTTCAGCGAAAGCTCGACGGAAATACACAGATAAAAAAGGGGAAAAGCGGCTCGTATTCGTGGCTCACGGGGCTTATCAAGTGTGGCAAATGCGGTTATGCAATGCGCGTTCAGGGCGGCAAATATTTTTATTGTACGGGCAAGGCTAATCACGGAGCGTGCGAGGGCGTTGACGGAAAACCGCGTATCGCGGACGTTGAATTCGCGGTCTATGCCGAGCTGAAACGTAAATTCGACGAGATACGCGATATCGTTATGGAGGAGAAAAAAAACGTCTCGTCGCCGAAAGCGAACAAGCTGAAAATGCGCTTGGAGGCGTTGAATGTACAAATCGATAATCTTGTTGACAAGATAACTGAGACCACCGAGGCAATTGGCGCGGTGCTTGAAAAGAAGCTCGAAGCGCTTATTGCGGAACGCGCGGAAATACAGTCGGAGCTGGACAAACTTGGGGACGCCAAAACAAAGCTTGCTTACTCGGACGTTATTCCGCTGATCGACGAGTTTTCGGAAATGCCGCTTGAGACAAAGCGCGAAATAGCGAGGCAGTTTATCGTGAAGATCCTGCTGTGGGAGGATAAGATCGAGATCGTGTGGAAATTCTGAAAAAACCGAAATGCGTACGTCGCATTTCGGTTTTTGTTTTTGATAAATGCGGCATAACCAAGCGCCTCCCATCCGTATCCAACGCCGATAGTATAGACTGGAAAAAACCGTCGGCGGAGCAGATAAAGAAAAGGGTACTGAAGAACACAAAGTCGGGATCGATTTTGTTGTTCCATAACGATCTTGAAAATACGACCGAAGCGCTGCCCGATATCCTGAAAACTCTGAATTCGCAGGGGTACGAGTTTGTGACGGTCAAAGAACTGGTCTATCCCGACAATTATACCATCGACGCTAACGGCAAGCAGATACCGATAAGTCAGAGCTCGATAAATCTGAATGAGGAGCGTATTGAAGAGGTTCTTGCGCAGTATTCCGACAGCCTGACGGCGGCAGGAGTGACCGAGGAGCAGATCGCGGCGGCGGTAGCGGCTATAAAGCGCGGCGATCTGAGCGTTCTCCCGGCGGAGCTCCAACCACTTGCGGCGGAGGTCATGGCAAAGGTAACGTCGTCGACGTCTTCATCGTCCACGTCAACAAGCAGCACGACAAGCTCCGCGCAGAAATAATTAAGATAGCACACAGCCACAAATCCGCCGATTTGCGGAAGATGATGTTGTTTTCATAGATAATTGCTGCAAATCGGCTGCGCGAAAACGCAGTGTAATTTTTCCGGTTTTGTGTGAAGCCAAAAATTGAATTGGAATTAGGGCAATTCAAAGGGAAATTTGCGCAGGCAAAGAGCGCTCAAGGTGCCGCGCGCGGTGGGATGGCTTGAGCGCCTTTGCCATTTGAAAACCCCCTCGGCATTGCCGAGGGGGTTTTCAAATGGCGTCGCTGAGGGGATTCGAACCTCCGGCCTACCGCTTAGGAGGCGGTCGCTCTATCCTGCTGAGCTACAGCGACATAAATCTTGACTTATCTATTATAGCACCTTTTTTGGAAATATTCAATATAAAAGTATTTTTTTATGCAAAACTGCCAAATAATAGGTGTTATGTCAGGATAATTTTAGAATGCACTGTGTAAAACAAACGAAAAAATTAAAAAGATTTAGACAAAATGCATATTGACTTAATTATCTTAAAATGTTATAGTTATACTAAGGGCGATAGTAGGCGAAGTATGCCGTTGCGCCCAACTGTGATTTATCCCGCGGTATGCGGGGAATGATTTTTAGGAGGATTTATTTTATGAAGTTTTCAAAGATTGCATCGGTAGCTGCTGCTATTACTGCTGCCGGAATGATGTCAGTTTCCGCAAATGCGCTTTGGTTACCCGTAAAGGATGCGGACAAGGCCGAAAAGCTGCATACTGCGGTTGGCGCAAGCTGGATGCTTGTTCCTTATTTTGACGGCGTGGCAAAGGCGGATGAGGGTAAGCCTGTTGGCGGCATTGACGGACTTGATTATTCCAAGATCGCTAAAATCTCCTGCACCTTCTCTGTTGCTGAAGCTGACAGACCTTTCTGGGACGGCGCTATCGGCGGTGCGATGGTATTATCTATAAACGGCGGTGATCTCGGCTGTGATGATAACAAGAGCGATAAGTATGACACTTATAACTGGCCCGCTCAGGAATGGTGGGGCGTTGTCGATGAGGACTTGGGTATAACCAGTTCTGGAGACGAGAAGATTGGCGCCGTTAAGGTTGGCGACTACACTTATAAAGTAACGTCCAACGCTTTTGAGAACCCGCTTGCAAACGGCGATGCTGAGACAATAGGTCTTATTCAGGTTGCTATGCAAGATTACGCGGGTACCGCTCTGTGCCAGTGCCAGGTTGATAAGGTTGAGCTTCTGGACACTTCCGACAATGTACTGGTAACGTTCGACGGTAAGGGCAACTACACCGTTGCCGGCGGTTCTTCCGATCCCGCTCCCGATTCCGGTTCCGACAAGACTGATGACAAGACCGACACTTCGACTCCCTCCAACAACGTTGACACCGGCGTTGAGGGCGTAGCTGCCGTTGTAGGCGTAGCTGCTCTGGCGGCAGGCGCGGTTGTTCTTTCCAGAAAGAGAAAGTAATCAACGCGTAAATTTAATAATTTCCGTAAACCCCGCTGTAAGCATGCGGGGTTTACTTTTTTTATTTTTTTCAAAAATTTTTAAAAAATTCCGAAACTTTTTGCCTTTTTTTAATGACTACTGCTATGAACGGAGAAAAAACCGTCACGGGCGGTGGATTTTGAAGTTTACACACGAGGAAATATAAAATAGACAGAGAAAGAAAATATTGGGGTAAGATATAAAAAACCCACAGGGTACGCTAAGCGCGCCCGCAATCACCACAGCCGTGAAAGCGGCAAAGGTTCCCGATATTGCGGCGGATATCAATGCCGAAGCAGCCGCCAACGAGGGTACGGCGGTCCCGAAGGTTTCGTGAAAGCACAGCAAGCGCAAAAGTGCAGAAAGAGCGGAAGCGGAAAACGAGGGCGGCAAAGGTAAAAGCGGCATAGACCGAAAATCAAAACGGCAGTTCCAAAGGTGCGGACGCTCCGAGGACAGACAACAACTCCGGCGAAAGCGGCGTGGGCTCGGCTCCGAGCGGAAGATCCGCCGCCGGCAATGGTAAGACTAATCGCCTTGACAAATGCTCCCGCAGTTATCGCAGGCGCAGCTGTTATTGCTGTTAAGGAAAATTAAGTCGAAAAATCGGGAATTTAAACTTAATAAACCGCTCCGAGAGAGGCGTATCGTTAAGCAAAGCCGAAAGGTTTTCGTTGCGATTGTGTGTGAATTTTCACATTACGTCAAATCTCGGGGCGGTTTTTTGTTTATATTTATGAAATCTTCTGCTTATTTTTTTGCAAAATCACCAAAATGTACAATAGTTATTGACACGGAGTGATAATTTTGTTATAATAAAGTGAGATATATATTCAGCTAATTTGTTGTGGAAAGGTGGATATTACTGTGACAAAAAAGCACAAATTCGGGCTTAAAAGATTTCTTTCGCTCGCAATGTCGGCGGTGACCGCTCTGTCTTTAATGCAGGTGAGCGGCGGAGTCGTGTCATATGCGCAGGACAATGCGGAGGAAGAGGAGGTCACTGTCGATAACCTTAATATTGTCAGCAATACCAACGCTTACAAAAACTATATAAAGAGGTTTTCCGACGCGGCAAAGCCTATGGAGGAGATCACCGTCGATATGACGAAGTTCTCCGCGTCAAACGGCGCGGAGTGCGAGCTCGTCGATTTTGAGGGTGAAAAGGACTGTGTTTCGTGGCTTGACAGCGTAGGGACGGTCTCGTGGGATTTCGAGGTGAAAACTGCGGGTCTTTATAATATGGAAATGTTCTATTACCCCGTTGCGGGCAGCAACACTACCGTCGAGGTGGAGATGCAGTTGGACGGTGAATCGCCGTTTGACGAGGTAAGGCTGGTCGAGCTGGACAGATACTGGCGCAACAAGACCACCAGCATTCAGTACGACGCGCTCAATAAGAATCAGAAGCGCCCTCCGCAGGTGGAATACGACTGCTGGGTCACATATCCGATCAAGGACAAGGACGGTCTTATCAATACTCCGTACTTCTTCTACCTTGACGCGGGCAAGCATACGCTTACGCTTAACGGTATCAAGACCAATATATACATGAAAAATATCCGTTTCTATAACTCCGAGGAACTGCCCTCTTACGCGGACATCAAGCCCTCGCAGGCGGATATCGATAATACTCCCGCGCTGACGGGCGGCGCTGCTATCCTCGTTGAGGCCGAAACGCCGAAGTATACCACGTCGTCCACTCTGTATCCCACATACGACCGTTCGGACTACACGATAAGTCCCTCTCACCCTGTAAACAAGCGCTACAACACTATCGGCGCGGATACATGGAGCAAGGCGACTATGACCACCGTGTACGAGGTCACCGTACCCGCGGACGGCTGGTACAATATAAATATGAGAGTTCGTCAGAGCACAATGCGCGGCTTCTTCTCGAACAGACGTATCTACGTCAACGGAGTTGTTCCCTGCAAGGAGCTTGACGACGTAAAGATACAGTACAGCCCTAAGTGGCAGACTGTTGAACCTAAGACTGCGGACGGCGAGCCTATCTACATAAAGCTTAACGCGGGCGTCAATACCATAGCGTTCGAAGCCGTTCCCGGCGACATCGGCGAGGTCATGGAGCGTCTTGACGATATCGTTTACCAGATGAACTACTATTACAGACGTATCGTAATGATCACCTCAACCGACCCCGATGAATACAACGATTACTACATTCAGGAGCAGATCCCGGAGCTTATCCCGTTCTTCCGCTCAACGATCAATGCGCTTTATGCCGAGAAAGAGGGCATAGAGAGGCTTACGGGCTCCGGCGGCTCCGAGGCTACCACGCTTCAGACGATGGCGGTTATTCTGAATATGGCGGTAAAGCATCCCGAGGATATCCCGATGATGGTATCGTCAAGAACGTCCGGCATCCGCGATCAGATTAACTCGCTTTCCGCGTGGATGAGAGACTATCGCGGTCAGCCGCTTGAAATGGATTATTTTGAGGTAAGGACGGTTCACGATAAGTACAAGAATTCAAAGTCCAACTTCTTCCAGGCGCTGGCATTCAACTTCCAGTCGTTTATGGGCTCTTTCTTCGAGGATTACACCTCGATTTCCGAGAGCAATTCCAAGTCGCTGAACGTCTGGGTATCCCTCGGACGTGACCAGGCGACGGTCATTAACGAGATCGTATCGAGCGAATATAATCCCGAGCATACCACGCAGGTAGGTATAAGGCTTGTGCAGGGCGCTATCCTTGAAGCGACGCTTGCAGATAAGGGACCCGAGGTCGCGCTGTTTATCGGCGGCGATTTCCCCGTAGTCTGTGCGTCAAGAGGATTGGTTGTCAACCTTAAGGAATTGCCCGGCTATAACGAGGTTATGAAGCGTTTCCCCGAGAACGTTTCCACGCTGTATGAGTATGAGGACGGCGTTTACGGACTGCCGCTGACGGATAACTTCCCAATGCTGTTTTACCGTACCGACGTGCTTGAGGAGCTCGGTCAGGAGCCTCCCGAGACATGGACGCAGCTTATCGAAATGCTCCCCGATCTACAGAGAAAATATTTGCAGGTAGGTCTTATACTGCCGTCCAATATTTCCTCGCAGGTATTTGACGCGGGCAACACGTTCGTGCTGCTGATGAATCAGACGGGTCAGAGCTTCTACAACGACGAGCTTACCGCTACGACGTTCGATACCGAGGCAGCTGTCGAGGCGTTCACACAGTGGACAAAGTTCTACACCGTATTTGACTTCAAGCAGACATATGACGCGTTCTCGCTGTTCAGAACGGGTGAAATGCCGCTCGTTATCCAGAACTACGCGGGCTTTTACAGCCAGCTGTCCGTAGCGGCGCCCGAGATCAAGGGCTTATGGGATTTCACTCACATTCCCGGAACGATCAGAAAGGACGCTAACGGTAACGACGTTCTTGACTATACCGCTAACTCCGGTTCGTCTGGCGCGGTAATTTTCAACAGCTGCTCCGATGTAAACGCGGCCTGGGATTTCATTACATGGTTCACCTCCACGGACGTGCAGGTAGAGTACGGCAAGACCATCGAGGCGGTAATGGGTCCGCTCGGACGCTACGATACCGCGAACGTCGAGGCTCTTGCGAAGCTTAACTGGTCTACCGCGGAATATGAGAAGATCTACGATCAGATGCAGAATTTGAAAGAGGTTCCGATCATTCCCGCTTCTTACGCTGTAACGAGAAACGTTTACAACGCGTTCAGAGCCGTTGTCAACAGCAAGAAGTCACCGCGCTTCCAGCTTTCGTCCTACAACCGCGACATCAATGCCGAGATCGTGAGAAAGCTTGAGGATCTGGGTTATAACATTGACGACGACGGTCATATCGTGCGGTAACCGTTTGGGTTTACCTATTAAATTTTAGGAGGAATCAGCTTGTTCGGTAAAGAAAAATCTCAATATATCGAGGACAGCAAGTTTCGCTATACGATGCGCGAGATGAAGAAAAACACCAGCGCGTATGTCCTCGCTCTGCCGTACTTCCTACTGTTCATAGTCTTTACGGCGATACCCGTATTGATCTCTCTGCCTGTCGGCTTTACGAACTTCAATATGGCTCAGTTCCCGAAGTGGACGGGATTATCAAACTTCTACACACTGTTTCTGGCGGACGACGTATTTCTGATAGCTATTCAGAATACGCTGGTATTCGCGATAATTACAGGTCCCGTGAGCTACATTATGTGCTTTATGCTCGCGTGGCTTATCAACGAGATGCCCGGTCCGCTGAAGACTGTGTTCACCTACATCTTCTACGCGCCGACGCTTGCCGGCAACATCTACGCGACATGGCAGCTCATTTTCTCGGGCGACGCGCAGGGACCGCTTAACTCAATACTTATGAATCTCGGTGTCATCAGAGGACCGCAGCAGTGGCTGACCGACTCACGATACATACTGATGTGCGTTATTATAGTACAGATGTGGATGTCGCTTGGTGCGGGCTTCCTAGCGATACGTGCAGGCTTGCAGGGCATAGACAAGGCGGGCTACGAGGCAGGAGCTATTGAAGGTATCAAGAACCGTTTTCAGGAGCTTATCTACATAACGGTGCCCGCAATGGGACCGCAGCTGCTGTTCGCGGCAGTCATGCAGATCACCGCTTCCTTTACGGCGGGCGATATCGGAAGATATCTGACGGCTTTCCCGTCGACGGACTACGCGGCGCACACACTGATGACACACGCGTTCGACTACGGTTCGATCAGGTTTGAGATGGGCTACGCTTGTGCGGTCTGCTTCTTCCTGTTCGTTGTGATGCTGCTTGTAAACAATGTTATCCGCAAGGCAATGAGCGGAATTCTCGATACGTAAGGAGGGCTTTGAGATGAAGTTTCTGAAAAAAGAGTTTTCCGAGGAAAATGTTTGCGAAAAGGAATGCTCCTGCCCGATGAAGCTGTTTGACAGCGAGATCATGAGAGTGCTTGCCGTTGGTATGCTGGCGGTGCTGGCGACGTCGGCGATTGTCGCTCTTGCCTGCCATACCATTAAAAGGCTCACGGGAGAGGAGGACTTCACTTGCGATTAATTAAGAAAAGAAGAATGTGGGGCGGCTCCCGCGGCGGTGATATCGCGATCTTTATCCTCCTCGCACTGGTCGGCATATTTATGCTGTTCCCGATCTATTTCTCGATCATTCAGTCGATTAAGCCCGTTGAGGAGTTGTTCCTGTTCCCGCCTAAGCTGTATGTTCAGCGTCCGACTATGCAGTCTTTCGAGGATATGCTGAAGGTCGCGGGCGGTATGGATGTCCCGTTCTCAAGATACGTGTTCAACTCCGTGTTCGTTTCGGTAGTCGTTACCGTTGCGCAACTGCTTTTCGCCTCATCCGCGGCATATGTGTTGGCTAAGGTGAAAGCACCGGGCGTTAGGGCGATGAACAAGATCATTGAGGTAGCGTTGCTGTTTACATCATCCGTTACATATATCGTACAGTATATCGTAATGGCGAAAATGGGACTTATCGATACCTATTTCGCTCTTACTTTGCCCTACATCGCAACTCCTATGGGGTTGTTCCTTATGAAGCAGTTTATGGGGCAGATACCCGAGTCTATGATTGAGGCGGCAAAGCTTGACGGCGCTTCTCATCTGAGAATTTGCTGGCAGATAGTTATGCCGAACGTAAAGCCCGCGTGGCTGACGCTGATGATATTCGCGTTCCAGGGCGCATGGCAGATCACGGGTTATCTGTTTGTTTACTCCGAGCAGCTGAAGCCTATCCCGATCGTAATGCAGCAGATAGCGGCTTCCGGTTTGGCGAGAGCGGGCGTTTCCTATGCTACGGTCGTCGTATTGATGCTGCCGCCCATGATACTGTTCCTTATTTTGCAGAGCAACGTTGTTGAAACAATGGCTCATTCGGGTCTTAAGGACTGACGTGCGATTTTACTTACGAAAGGATGATTTCGGTGCCATCAATTAAACGCATCGCAAGACGGGTCGTGTCTGCTGTTCTGGCGGCGGCTATGTTGTGCACGGGCGTTGTTGCATATGCAGACGAGCCGTATACGGGCTATAATTACGACTGGTGGGGCGATCCCGTTCCGTCACAGAACGGCTACGTTGTTGACAAGGTTATTTCGGGTCTGGATATAGGCTGCGGTCAGCTGACAAATCCTGCCGATCTGTACTTTGACGACAATGAAAAGCTTTATATCGCGGACAGCGGCTACACGGGCAATTACGATACGAGAGACCAGAAAGGGCGCATCGTTATAACCGATAAGGATATGAATCTCATAACTACCGTCGAGTACCTCGATTTCTCCGACAAGCAGGAATGGCTCAAGGAGGAAGAGGCGAGGTTTGAGCGCGGCGAGCTTACCGAGGAGCGTTTCCAAAAGGAAATAAATGTCTATTTCAATAACCCGACGGGTGTGTTTGTCGACGATGACAACGTTTATGTCGCCGACAGCGAAAACGAGCGCGTGGTGCAGTTCACTGTTGATACGGACAAAAGCGGCAATGGCTGCGGAAAGGTCGTAGAGGTATTTACGAGACCCGACGCAACCTATTATGACGCGGGTACAACGTTCAGACCCGAAAAGGTGCTTGTTGACGCGGCCAAGAACGTTTATGTCTGCATTACCACGATCACGAGAGGCGCGGTCGTATTCTCGCGCGAGGGCGAGTTCAACGGATACTACGGCGCAAACCGTGTAGAGAAAACGGGCGAGGTTATCCTGAACGCTTTCTGGAAGCTGATCATGACGACGGAACAGATCAAGCGTATGAAGAGAAGCGTCCCCGTTGAGCTCAGCAATTTCGATATAGATGACGATAACTTCGTCTATACCGTAACAAAGAATAAGAATTCCGATACGGACGTTCTCAAGAAGATGAACTCGGCAGGTACGAACATCTTCATCAACCTCGGCTATAACGAGTATTCCTTCGGAGATCCGCTTATAAAGTATTACCGCGGCACAACATACAGTTCGCAGATATGCGACGTAGACGTCGGACCAAACGGAGAGATCAATCTGCTCGATCTTCAGACGGGGCGCGTGTTCCAGTATGACGACGAGTGTACACTGATGTTTATCTTCGGCGGAAGCGGCGACCAGAAGGGAACCTTCACAACAGTCAACGCGATCGAGAGCATTGACACCAACGTATATGTTCTTGACAGCAGAAAGAGCACGATTACGATATTTAAGCGTACCGAGTTCGGCTCGATCGTTCATGAGGCGATGTCCTTGTTCAACGCGGGCAAATATAACGAGGCTATGGAGCCTTGGAATGAGGTGCTGCGCCGCGATTCCAATTACTGGATGGCATATATCGGTCTTGGAAACGCTTACCTTAACGCCAAGGACTACGAAGCGGCTATGGATAACTTCTATTTCCAGTCGAGGAGCGGGTATTCCGACGCGTTCAAGAGTTGGCGTATGAACTTTATTCGTGAGAACTTCACGCTTTTTGCGGTCATTATCATTGCAATTTTTGTCGCGATTTATGTGATCTCCTCCATAAGAGGAAAGGCAAGATTGAAAAAACGCGCTGCGGCGGATAAGATACTTCGTGAGCAGCAAAAGAAAGAGGAGGGGTAAGCAATGCGGTTTGATCTGGATCTTCCGGCTTGGAAATGGCCGTTTTACATTATGCGTCACCCCTTCGAGGGCTATGAGGATCTGCGCTGGAAGAAAGCGTATAATATGAAGGTGGCCATGATTATCGTCGCGCTGTTCTTTGTTGTCAGCGTATGTGACCAGCTTTTGACCGGCTTCCTGCATAATTATTCGATGACAAAGGTATTTAACATAGTTCCTGTCATTATTCAGTCGATCCTGTTATTTGTTACATGGGTAGTCGGAAACTGGGCGCTGTGTACGCTGTTTAACGGCGAGGGCACGATGAGGAACATCTGTGTCAATACGGCTTACGCTCTTGTTCCGTACATTATCGGCAGAATCATAAACATAATCCTCTCCAACTGTCTTACAAGAGACGAGGCTACATTCCTGACATTTGTAAATATCATTACGGTAGGCTACACCGCGCTTTTGCTTATCTCGGGAATGAAAACCGTTCACCAGTACAATTTCTGGCAAACGATAGTTTCAATGCTGTTTACGATAGTGGCGATGGTTATCATCATAATTCTGGCAGTGCTCCTTGTGTCGCTGTTCCAACAGGTTTACCTGTTCGTTTACGCGATATACACCGAGCTGCTTTACAGAAATCCGAGCTTATCCTCCTCCGCGCTGATACTTATAATGGTCGGCGTTGTCGTAGCGGTAATAGCTATCGTATGCGTTGCGTATACTCTGTACGAGAAAGCACAGATAAAGAAGGAGCAGAAGAAACTGCGTTAAATAGTTTGAAGATGGTGGTGTAAAAATGCTGCAATTTCGCAAGAAAATAATGATTTCCGCGCTTTGCGCAGTTATGCTGGTAACAACGAGCCAGAGTGCATGGTCTGAGGCGGCGGATAATACCGAGACCGCGCAGCCCGCAGAAGCCGACGGATCTTCCGACAACGCGGGAGACACTGACGGCGCGGGGCAGGACGTCTCTCCCGAGCAGCCGCAGATAACCGAGGAAGAAGCTCTTGCCGCTATGACGGAGTGTGCGTCATCCTCAACTCTGAAAATGTACGTCAACGAAATGACGGGTTCGTTTGCGGTGGAATGTCTTGACAACGGCGAGATAATCTGGAGCAATCCGTATAATGCCGACAGCGATCCCAACACGAGAAGCGCACAGTTAAAGGCTCAGCTGAAGTCCGCTATGACCATCAATGCCGTTAAAGTAACCGACAGCGACGCGCCTGTTTTGTTTGTGCGTTCGGCTTACGACGGCACTACGACGGTTGAAAAGACCAATAACGGCTTTAAGGCGACGGTTGAATTTCCCGAGCAGGGAATTACGGTTCCCTATTATGTAACGCTCACGGACGATCATTACGATGTTTCTGTGGCGCTCGACGAAGTTTATGAGCTGGAGATGGAGGCGCCCGGCGACTCTAACGAGTCTACGCGCTCTATTGTTGATCTGAGCTTGTTTCCCGGTATGAACGCCGCATATGTTGATGAGGACGGATATTTTGTTATCCCCGACGGTTCGGGTGCCGTTATCAACTTCAACAACGGAAAAACGTCGTCGAATAAGTATTCACAGAAAATGTACGGTCGTGACTACTCGCTCTCTCAGGAAAGAGCCCCCAAAAAGACCGAACAGGCGTATCTGCCAATACTTGGCGTAGTTAAGGAAAATTCCGCGCTCCTTGAGGTTATTACGGAGGGCGCCGCTTATGCGACCGCTAAGGCGGGCGTCGCGGGTCAGGAGGCTACGGGCTTCAACACGGCGTATTTTGAATTCGCGATAAGAGCGAATGATCAGTACTCCCTGGGCGGCGTGAACGCCTCAAATCTTAAAGCGTATGAGCAGACAAGAGTTCCCGAGCCTCGGCTCACCGTTCGGTACTATCCGATCGCGAAAAGCGGCGCGACATATGTCGACGTTGCAAAGCGTTATCAGAAGTATCTGTTGGACGAGGGGCTGATGTCAAAGAAGGCGGATACAAACAATTCGCTATATATTGACCTTTACGGCGGTGCGGTCAAGGAGCGTTCCGTTATGGGTCTCCCGCTCAAGCTGGAAACGCCAGCGACGACTTATGAACAGGCTAAGTTCATTCTTGAGGAGCTGAAAAACCGCGGCGTTGACAATATGGTTGTTGCGTACAACGACTTCAATAAGGCGGGTCTTACCGATAGAATATCCAATTCCGTCGATTACGCAAGCTCGCTTGGCGGAAAGAGCGCGTTCAAGGCGCTTCAGGAATACTGCGTAGCCGCGGGTATTACGCTCGCTCCCAACGTAGATCTGACGGAGTTTGAGCGCAGCGGAAACGGTTATTCCAGAACGGGAGCGTCCGTTATCGGCGTTACAAAGGCATACGCTACTCAGGGTGAGTACGAGATAGCGTTTGGTACGCCGCATGATACAAGACCGAACTGGTTCATACTTACTCCCGCTTATTATAATAAGGTTTACGGCGAGGTCGTTTCAAGCTACTCGTCGGAGGGCATCGGCGCTATCTCTGTCGGAAACGGCACGAGTCTGCTGTATGGCGATTACAGCGGAAGCGCAAATAAGAGAACATCCAGGCAACAGGCTGTTGAAAACCTCAAGAAGAGCTATGAGCTTATCAATACCAGCGGTATCAAGTTCGCGGCTTCGGCTTGCAACGACTATGCGCTGAAATATGTTGACAGCATCAGAAATATACCGCTTTACAGCAGTGGTTTCGACATTACGGACTATGATATACCGTTCTATCAGATAGTGGTACACGGATATATTCCGTACACCTCTAAGGCGAGGAACGCGAGCGCCAGCGCAGACGAGCTGTTCCTGCTCTCCGTTGTTACTGGCACTCCGCTGCACTACGACTTTATGTACGAGTCGCCGAACACGCTTACGGACTGCAAGTACGAGAAGCTGTTCTACACGCATTACGAGGGTTGGCTTGACATCGCAGCTGAGGAATATAAGTTCTTCAATGAAAACATCGCGGGCGTGTCCGGCTCGGCTATAACGGATCACAAGTTTATCTCTTCCGGAGTGGTCGAGTGTACGTTTGAAAATGGCACTGTTCTTACGGCGGATCTTGACAATTACACGCTTAAGATCAACGGCACAGAGGTCAAGCTGCCGGCAAAATCTTGGAAAGGAGTGACGACTGACTGATGAGTAAGAATAAAAAGGCAGCATCGGAAGTATCGGAAAGCACCCCCAAGGTTGAAGAAGCGGTTGAAAAGATCGAGGAAACCGCAGACACGGTTGAACAGACAGTGCAGGAGGCTCCCGTCGTGAAGCGCTCGGCGCACAACACCGCCGCCGCTGCCGCGTTCAACGCGGCGGGCGAGGAGGTTGACGTCCGCAGACAAAATGGTGAGAAGAGGGAGCGCAAGATCAAGACTAACAAGATACCGTATGAACGTAAAAAGCACCTGTATGGTTACGGATTTATCGCGTTGTGGCTTATCGGTACGCTTTGGCTGTTTATATCCCCCGTCATCACCTCGCTTGCATATTCGATGAGCAAGACAACGCTTATGGATAAGGCCGACGCCCTCGCGGCAGGCTACACAAGCGCCGGTATCCGTATGGAGTGGAACAACTTCGCCCACTACATAAGAGCGTTTACGGGAGACGCGGATTTCCCGAGACTGCTGGTCGAGTCGATCGGCGAAATTATTCCGCAGGCGTTCGTAATTATGGTATTCTCGCTGTTTATAGCAATTATGCTTAATCAGAAGTTCAGAGGCAGAACCTTGGCGAGAGCGATATTCTTCCTGCCCGTGCTTATTGCGACAGGTCCGATTATTACGGTAATCAACGGTGATATGGCGTCGCAGGGTATCTCCGGAGCAACGCAGTTCAGCGCACTGTTCAAAACAGATCTGGTATCAGAGCTTATGGAGTTTGTGGGTATCTACAATATCAATCCGCAGTTCACCGATTTTATAGAGGATCTTACCGCAAACATTCTTAATCTCGTGTGGAACTCCGGTATCCAGATATTGATATTCCTTTCCGCTTTGCAGAATATTCCGCCGTCCGCGAAGGAGGCGGCAAATATGGAGGGCGCGACCGCATGGGAGTTCTTCTGGAAAATTACTTTCCCGATAATAAGCCCGATGATTCTGGCAAATCTGATTTATACGATAATAGACGCGTTCGTCTCAACGGACAACGAAGTAATGAATCTGGTTCTTAAGCAGTCGCAGCTTGGCGATTACGGTTACTCCGCTGCGCTGGCGTGGATATACTTCGCGATAATTGGCGCGATACTCGGACTTGTTGTCGTGATAGTAAGCAGATTTGTTTACTACGAGAACGAATAAGGAGGTGCTTTAATTGTCAGAGAAAATCATTAAAAATACCTCCGACCTTGAGGAAGCGGCTGCTGCCGCATCCGCTGTCAACGGTACTTCCGTATCGGACGTTGAGCCAGGGAGAGATAAGAAGCATTATCGTGTGACAAATTGGAGCATTATCAAAAATTACCCGCACTATACCCACGAAGAGCGTAAACACTACACCTATATCTTCTGGCGCAGAGTGGGCGGCTGGATATGGCCTATATTCAGAGCTGTTCTGATTTTTGGTCTGGCGTTTGTAATTCTGTATCCGATCATGTATATGATAAGTGCCTCGCTCCGTCCGCAGGCTGAAATGCAGGATCCGTCTGTAATGTGGATCCCGAAAAACGTGCGTCTCGATAATTTCAAGGACGTCTGGGAAGCGATCAATTATCCCGAGGTGCTTTGGAACACGATACAGCTTAACATTGTAGCGTCCGTTCTTCAGGTAGCGTCGTGCGCCATTACAGGATACGGCTTTGCGCGCTTTCAGTTTAAGGGCAAGAAAGCATTGTTTGCGCTGGTACTTCTTCAGATCATTGTACCGCCGCAGATCATCATTCTGCCTCAGTTCAATCTGTTCAGAAACTTTGATATATTCGGCTTGTTGAACGCGCTGACGGGCAGTTCCATAAGCTTTATCAACAATAACTTTACGATGTATATTCCTGCGCTGTTCGGCAACGGTATCCGCGGCGGTCTGTTCATCTATCTGTTCAGACAGTTCTTCCGCGGGCTGCCCAAGGAGCTTGAGGACGCGGCATATCTTGACGGTTGCGGTCCGTTTAAGACCTTTATCAGCGTTATGGTTCCGAACGCGGCAAGTTCATTCCTTACCGTCTTCATCTTCTCGATCGTATGGTATTGGAACGACTACTTCATCAGCTCGATGTTCTTCACGAATTCCCAGACCATCTCCCTGAACATTCTGGGTCTCGCGAATATAATGTCGCTCAAGCTTACGGGATTGGTTGGTCTTGCTTCCGACTACATGGTATGGGTTGAAGCGGGCTGTCTTATGGCGATAGCGCCGATCCTGATAATGTATATCTTCCTGCAAAAGTACTTTACGGAAGGTATCGAAAGAGCGGGTCTCGCAAACTGATACACGGTATCGTTTGTGGATGCACATATTCAAGAAAAAATATCCGTCCTCGTCAGAGGGCGGATTTTCTTGACTTTATGGCGGTTTTGTAGTATAATAAGTTTATTGAGAGGTGCATTATTATGAGATTTGTTGAAATTTACAGTGACGGCGCGTGCAGCGGCAATCCGGGTCCCGGGGGATTTGGCGCGATACTGCGCTGTGACGGTAAGGAAAAGGAAATAAGCGGCGGCGACGCTCATACTACCAATAACCGTATGGAGCTGCTTGGCGTGATAACGGCACTGGAGGCTCTCAAATTTCCGTGCGAGGTAAGGATAACGACAGACAGCAAGTATGTCGTCGACGGGATAACCAAGGGCTGGGCGGTCAGCTGGAGAAAACGCGGCTGGAAGAAAAGCGATGGCAAGCCCGCGCTGAATCCCGATCTTTGGGAGCGTCTGCTGAATTTGCTGGATGTGCATAAGGCGGAATTCTGCTGGATAAAGGGTCATGCGGGTCACGCCGAGAACGAGCGCTGCGACAGGCTCGCGGTCGCGCAGCGCGACAAATACGCGGGGAAGTAACAATGAACGAGCAGAAGGTAAACTATCAGAGAAAGCTGGAAGAGACGCTGAATACGCTGGAGGGTACGCCAAGGCTGCTGCTGCACAGCTGCTGCGCTCCGTGCTCAAGCTATTGTCTGGAATATTTGTCGCAGTATTTTTCCATTACGGATCTGTACTACAATCCGAATATCTCGCCTAAAGAGGAGTTTGACAAGCGCGCAGAGGAGCAACGTCGGCTGATAGCGGAGCTTTCGGTGAAGAATCCCGTAACGCTTGTCGTTGACAAATACGATCCCGAGGAGTTTTTCAAAGCGGTGAGTGGGCTGGAGCAATGTGCGGAGGGCGGCGAGCGGTGTTTCGTATGTTACAGGCTGAGACTGGAACGCGCCGCGAAATATGCCGCGGAGCATGGGTTTGATTATTTCTGCTCCACATTGTCGATAAGTCCGCTCAAAAATGCTCAAAAACTTAACGAGATCGGCGCGGAGCTTTCGGAGATATACGGGGTAAAAAATTTGCCGAACGATTTCAAGAAAAAGGGCGGCTATCTGCGGTCGATAGAATTGTCGCGCGAGTACGGGCTGTACAGGCAGAATTACTGCGGCTGTGTATTCAGCAGACCGAAATTATAGAGGTGTTAAACTTACGCATCGGGTATAACCGTAAAGCAGACAAAGTGCGCAAACATCGGTTCAGCTGTAACGGAGCGAAGCGCAATCTGTGCGGTACGCAGCAATGCCATTTAGATAGGAGTAAAAATGCTTGACGAGGTAACACAGAAAAAAGTTGAAAAAATAGCGCTGGAAATAATCAATATGTCGCGCAACAAGCTGCTGGTAAATCTGCGGTTTCTCGATATGGCGCTGAGTCGTTTCGACATTGGCCCGAAACCCGATTTCACTGCCTGTACGGCAACCGACGGGCGCGTGTATCTGTATGACCCGAAGCATATTTTGACGTCTTACCGAGTGGAGGAAAACCTGCCCGTGCGCGGTTTCCTGCATTCGGTATTTCATTGCGTATTCAAGCATATGTTTATTAGCCCTGCGGTCGACAGGGAGTTGTGGAATATCGCGTGCGACGTAGCCGTTGAGAGCGCGATAAACGACTTAACGTTGCCGTATCTCAACACCCTTCGCGCGGATCGTCAGAAGCAGTTTCTGGAGGGCTTCGGCAGTGAACTGACCATTCTTTCGGCGGAAAAGATGTATCGCTTTCTTGTTGATAAAAAGCTCCCCGAAAAGACCGTAAAGACATTGGAAATGCTGTTTAAATGCGACGATCATCTGATATGGTACATGACCGATGAGCAGAAAGCGAATCACGGTATTCCGTGGTATAGGCGAGGTTTACGCGGAGAGGGCGGCGATGACAATCTGCGGAGTGAGCGTTTTGAGCTTGCTCAAGATTGGGGCGGCATTGCCGAGCGTATGCAGATGGATATGGAGGCATTCGGGAAACAGCATGGATACGATGCGGGACTGCTCACGCAAAACCTGCGCGAGGTAACGCGTGAGCGCTACAACTACACCGAGTTCCTGAAAAAATTTGCGGTGCGCGGTGAGGTAATTAAGATTAATCCTGACGAGTTCGACTACAACTTCTATACCTACGGGTTGGAGCTTTACGAGAATATGCCGCTTATCGAGCCGCTGGAATACAAGGACACAAAGCGTATCCGTGAGTTTGTCATCGCGATAGACACATCGGGCTCGGTATCGGGCGAGCAGGTTCAGATGTTCGTACAGAAAACCTACAATATCCTCAAATCTACCGAGAGCTTTTTTACAAAAATTAACATCCATATTATCCAATGCGACGCTGCCATACATGAGGACGTGAAAATAACCACGCAGAAGGAATTTGATAACTATCTGAAAAATATGCAGCTCCACGGATTCGGCGGCACGGACTTCCGTCCCGTGTTCAGCTATGTGGATTCGCTGGTCGAGATAAAGGAGTTTGACAATTTAAAAGGGCTTATCTACTTTACCGACGGTTATGGAACATTCCCCGCGAAAATGCCTTCGTATGACGCGGCGTTTGTGTTTGTCGATGAGAATTATGAGATACCCGAGGTTCCCGCGTGGGCGATAAAGCTCGTGCTGAGGAAAGATGAAATATGACGAATTCGTCTTAGCATTAATACGCGAACTCAGGGAAGCGTCTGTCGGAGAGCTTGCCAAAATATTGGATTTGCTCCGCGCGGAAACCGACAAGCCGCTGTACTTCTCCGAACCGCTGCTGTTTCGGGGGAACGAGGCTCGTATGCGGAAAATTACTGTAAGGAAAGCGTTCTGCTTTATAAAGTTGCGGAGGATTAACTATGAACGACTTTTATTCATTCGGAACACAGTACGGTCAAGCGGACGCGCTTTTTCGGGCGGCGTTGTCTGCCGACAAACTCAGGGTCAATACGCTCAGAGCGAACGGAACAACGCTTACAGACGAGGTGAAGCAGACGCTTTTAAGCGGCGGTGGAAGTATGTTTTCCAACGATCCTAAGGTTAATTTATGGTATTATTATCTTACCGATCTCGGGTATCTGAGCGCGGAGGATTTTATTTATGCTTCGCGTATCTTCCGCGATGAGACAGGCGGACCGCTTTATTATTCGGACACGTTCGGCGCGGCTATTGTAAATATATTATATGAAATGAATGTATTTATCTGCATTACGGAATGCTATGACCTTAAGCGGATAAAGAAAAAGCAGACCTTGCAAACCATAATTCGTAAGAATAAGACCGAGCTTCTTGCGATATGTGAAAAGCTCGGTTGGCTGAAAAACACGAAAACGCGCGACGAGCTTATCGAATATGCACAGCAGAACAACCGTATCGAGTGCGTCGCGTGGCTGCTCAATTTCAAAAATCGCACTGCCGACTTCGCCGCCGAGCGTGCGCGTTATCGATAGATACGCTTTCGGGGGATCCGGCTGTGTAAAGGGAAATTTCAACGCGTTCTCGCTGCTTGAGGAAGTGGTATTGCCCGACAGCCTTGAAATATTTACCGATAAATACGCCGCCGAAAAAGCACCGAAAATTTTTGTGAACTGCCCGAAGCTCACGGTGAAGATACCTCATTCGCCATATGCCGAGCAGTTTTGCAGAAATAATAAAGTAAATTATATTTTTGCGGAGGTAAAAAATGAACATAAAACAGGCTAAGGACAATATAAAGAACGCTGTGTCGGCATATTTGACGCGTGACAAATTCGGCAATTTCGTTATCCCGATTGAAAAGCAGCGTCCGATTTTCCTTATGGGCGCGCCGGGAATAGGCAAGACGGCGATCATGGAGCAGATCGCCGAGGAGATGAGGATCGGCTTGGTGAGCTACTCAATGACCCATCACACAAGGCAATCTGCGCTCGGACTGCCGTTTATCGTGAAGAAGAAATATGGCGGCGAGGAGTATAGCGTCTCCGAATACACGATGAGCGAGATAATCGCGAGCGTTTACGATATGATTGAGTTTACGGGCGTTACCGAGGGAATTCTTTTCCTTGACGAGATCAACTGCGTTTCGGAAACGTTAGCGCCCGCCATGCTGCAATTTTTGCAGTACAAGACGTTCGGGCGGCACCGCGTTCCCGACGGGTGGATAGTCGTTACCGCGGGCAATCCTCCCGAGTACAATAACTCCGTCCGCGAGTTCGATATCGTTACATGGGATCGTTTAAAGCGCATTGACGTGGAGGCGAATTACGACGCGTGGAAGGAATACGCCTATACCAAGGGCGTTCACGCCGCGGTCGTCACCTATCTCGATATCAAAAAGGATGATTTCTACAAGATCGAGACCACGGTCGACGGCAAGAGCTTTGCTACTGCACGCGGCTGGTCGGACTTGTCCGAGATGATTAAGCTGTACGAGCAAAAGGGCTTTGCAGTTAATGAGCAGCTTATCGGGCAGTATTTGCAGAACAAGAAGATAGCCAAGAGCTTCGCTATATATTATGACCTGTTCAATAAGTACAAGTCGGATTATCAGGTAGATAAGATACTTGAGGGCAGGGCGGACAAGGGGATCGCAGAGCGTGCCGGGAATGCGAAATTTGACGAGATACTGTCGCTTATCGGACTTATGCTGGACGGACTGGTCGGGGGGATTCGCGAAACGTTCCTGTCGGAGAGCAGTCTTACTGAGCTTATGGGTTGCCTGAAAACCGCGAAGTTCGACTTCACCGTCGACAAGAATTTCGAGGACTCGCTTGCCCGACAGATTGAGGCAAAGCAAAAGGAGATAGCGGTCGGAAAGAAAGCGTCCAATATGTCGGTCGACCGCGAGTACGTTCTTCTCGCGACCATTGAAACACTTTCCGAGGAGCGCGCGGCGTTCGCAAATAAACCGCCCAAGGATGCCGCTGAGGCGTTCAAGCTGGTGAAAGCCGATTTTGACAAGCGTAAGAAATCGCTCGAAAAGAGCGTTACCAAATCGAGCGGAATGTTGTCGAACGTTTTCAAATTCTGTGAAGAGGCGTTCGACAGGAACGGACAGGAGTTGCTTATTCTCGTCACCGAGCTTACCATAAACCCATATGCTACCCACTTTATCAGCCGTTACGGCTGCAAGGAGTATTTCGAGCACAATAAGGATATGCTCTTCTTTGAGCGTAAAAAGGAAATTATTTCCGAAATAGAGGAACTTGATCTTGATTAGGTCTTGTTTTTTCGCTTTGCTTGTGCTACAATATAATCGTAAGCAAATTAAAATTTATCTGTAAAGGAGAATTGCTATGCGTAAGAATTTTGGCGTTAAACCTTTTCTGGCTCCTCAGCCCGTGCTGATAATCGGCACCTATGACGAGAACGGAAACCCCAATGCGATGAACGCGGCGTGGGGAGGAATGTGCGCGGCAAACGAGGTCATGGTGGAACTTGGCTCTCACTTGACTACCGACAACATTATGAAAACAAAGGCGTTCACCGTGGCGATCGCGGACGGAAAGCACGTCGCCGCCTGCGACTATGTGGGAGTGGTTTCGGGCAAGGACGTCCCCGACAAGATGAAGAAAGCGGGATTTACCGTAACGAAGAGCGAATTCGTCAACGCGCCGATCATCAATGAGCTTCCGCTGGCATTGGAGTGCGAGCTTAAGGAGGTACTCACGGGAGGAAAGTATATCGGCGAGATAAAGAACGTTTCAATATGCGACTGCGCGCTTGACGCGGACGGAAACGTCGATCTTGCAAAGCTTGATATCATTGTGGTCGATCCGTTCAACCACGGATATTACAGGCTCGGTGAAAAGGTCGGCAGCGCGTTCAAGGACGGCTTCGCCCTTAAATAAACAGTATTAAACGGGACGGAAATATTTCCGCCCCGTTTTTGCCATATCTATTTAGAAAAAAATCAAAATACCTATTGACAAAGAAAACGCAATTTGTTATAATGTATTTAGATGAAATTCTAAATACTATGGGGGTGATAAAATGGGTTTTGCCGAAACCTTTAAGGCGCTGTCGGATCCGGTGAGGCGGAATATATTGCAGCTGCTGAAAAACGGCTCTATGTCAGCAGGAGATATCGGAGGACATTTTGATATGACCGGTGCGACAATATCCTATCATCTTAGCGTACTGAAGAAAGCGGGACTTGTTTTTGAGACAAAATACAAGAACTTCATCTACTACGAGCTTAACACGTCTGTGGTGGAGGAAGTAATGCTTTGGCTGTCCGATCTGAAAGGAGGAACGAACAATGAAAAATAAAACTATGACTGTGATTACATCGATCGTTATTTTAATACCGTTATTTACGGGACTGTTTTTATGGAATAGATTGCCCGACGAGATGGCTGTGCATTTTGGCGCGGACGGCGCTCCCGACAAGTGGGCGCATAAGGGTTGGGCGATCTTCGGGCTACCTCTGTTTATACTCGCGGCACACCTTTTCTGTGTGTTTATGAGTACGCACGATCCGAAGAAACAAAATATCGGTGAAAAGACTTATAATGTTGTGATGTGGATATGTCCCGTTTGTTCTTTGCTTGGGGGACTGATCGTATACACCTATTCGTTTGGTATGCCGTTTCCCGTATTTTCGGCAGTGCAGACGGCTCTCGGTGTAGCTGTGATGATCATTGGCAACTTTCTTCCCAAAACCCATTGGAATTACACGGTCGGGATAAAATTACCGTGGACTATGAGCGATAACGATAATTGGAACAGTACGCACCGTTTCGCGGGAAAGGTGTGGATAATCGGCGGATTGGTCCTCGCGGCGACTGCTTTTGTCAATCACGCCGCGGTATCGCTTGTCGTCATAGCGTTGCTGGTGATGCTGCCGTTGGGTTATTCTTTTGCGTATCACCAAAAGCACAACGCTAATCAATGACCTTGACGGTAAGATTTCCGTGAGCGCTGTCCAATTGGAATTTATCGGCAATTCCCTCCGTTATAAGCACCTCGGCGTTATCCGTTATCAGGATAACGTCGAAGCTTTTGTTTTCGCGCCAAAAGTCAAGCGCCCTATCCTTGCCCATTACGAAAAGCGCAGTGGAGAGCGCGTCGCAGAGCCTGCCCTCGTCGGCGATTATCGTCGCGGACAGCAGACCGTTATCGGCGGGATAGCCGCTTGTGGGGTCGATAATGTGACCGTAGACCGTGCCATCGTCGGCGGTGAAGCAGCGTTCGTAGCTGCCCGAGGTCACGACCGCGCAGTCAGAGACCGTCAGCACGCCGACGTTCCCCGCGCCCGCGGGGTCTTTAAGACCGAGTCGCCAATCTGTACCGTCGGGCTTTGTGCCGACAAGCTGAATATTGCCGCCTAAGTTTATCAAAGCAGAGGTGATACCGTTTTCGCGCAGTATACGCTCCGCTTCGTCGCCCGCGTAGCCTTTGGCGACAGCTCCGAGATCAAGCATCATACCCTCGCCGAGCGTGACGGTATTTCTGTCGACCTGAACGCGCTCGTGACTGACATTTTCCAGCAGCGCCGAAAGCTCCTCGGGAGCGGGTACTCGGTTTTCTTCGGCGGTGAACCCCCATGCGCGCAGCACGGGATATATCGTAGGGTCGAGAGCGCCGTCCGTCTTATCTGCGATATCGAGCGCGAACGCGATAAGCTCTGCTGTCTCCCCGCTGACCTCTGCCGTGCCGACGCGGTTTATCGCGGACAGCTCGCTGTTTTCGTCGGTGACGGAGAGCATAAGGGTAAGCTCCGCGATACGCCCCGCCGCCGCTTTTACGCCCTTTTCGGCATTTTTGCCGTAGGCGGTCAGGCTCATAAAGGTGTCCATCGCGAAGAAGTCGTAGGAGTATTCCTCGGTATTGCCGCCGGAACATGCGGTAAGCAGCAGGCAGAGTATTATCGGTAAAAAAATTCTCAGCTTCATTTTATTCTCCAATTATGTTTATAATATATTGTATCATGTGAAAATCAAGTTGTCAAGAACGAGAAAAAATTTTTAGTTACCTATTGACAAATACCCCCACAGGGTATATAATATAAACGGAGGGGATAATTACGGAAAACGAATGCAAGAACTGTCAAAAAAGGAAAGAGCGCTCAGACGGCGAGTACAAAAAGCTGATAAACCGTCTGAACCGCATTTTGGGTCAAATAAACGGAATAAAGAAAATGGTGGAGAACAGCGCGTACTGTACGGATATCCTGGTGCAGGTCGCAGCCGCGAACGCCGCGCTGAATTCTTTCAGCAAAGAACTGCTCGCGGAGCATATTCGGACGTGCGTTGCGGATAATATTAAGAGCGGCAATGACGGGGTTATTGACGAGCTGGTAACAACATTACAGAAGCTGATGAAATAGGGTGGACTGAATTATGCGGCAATATAATGTGACGGGCATGAGCTGTGCGGCATGCTCTGCTCGTGTGGAAAAAGCGGTAAACGCGGTCAGCGGCGTGACGAGCTGCTCGGTTAGTCTGCTGACCAATTCAATGGGAGTTGAGGGCGGCGAGCCCTCGGAGATAATCAAAGCGGTCACGGCGGCAGGGTACGGCGCGAGCGTTAAGGGCGCGGACGCGGAGAAGTCTTCTGGCGAGGAGGAGCTTGCCGACAGGGAAACGCCAAAAATGAAAATGCGGCTGTTCTGGTCGCTGGGATTTCTGGCTGTGCTGATGTATATCTCCATGGGCGGAATGATGTGGGGATGGTATCTCCCGCCGTTTCTGGCGGACGACCATGTGGCAATGGCGCTGGCGCAGCTTTTGCTGACGGGGATGATCATGGTGATAAATCAGAAATTCTTTGTCAGCGGATTTAAGGGGCTGATACACCGCGCGCCGAACATGGATACGCTTGTGGCGCTCGGCGCGGCGGCGGCTTTCGGGTATTCGGTGTACGCGATGTTCGTGATGAGCGGCGCTCAGGCAGTCGGAGATCATAAAACCGTGATGACTTATATGCACGAGCTGTACTTCGAGAGCGCGGGCATGATACTCACGCTGATAACGCTCGGTAAGCTGCTCGAGACCTATTCCAAGGGGCGCACTACCTCGGCGCTGAAAAGCCTTATGAAGCTCGCGCCTAAAACCGCGGTGCTGATAAAGGACGGCGCGGAGGTGATCGTGCCCGTCGAGCAGGTGAAGATCGGAGACATTTTCGCGGTCAAGGTCGGCGACAGTATTCCCGCAGACGGTGTTATCATCGAGGGCGAAACGGCGATAAACGAGAGCGCTTTGACGGGCGAGAGCATTCCCGTTGACAAGATAGTCGGCGACGAGGTCTCGGCGGCAACGATAAACCAATCGGGATATATTCGCTGTAAGGCAAGGCGCGTCGGCGAGGACACTTCGCTGTCGCAGATAATCAAGATGGTAAGCGACGCGGCGGCGACAAAAGCGCCTATCGCGAAGATCGCGGATAAGGTGTCGGGAGTGTTCGTGCCTGCGGTTATCACGATAGCTTTGGCGACTATCGCGGTGTGGCTGCTAACGGGGAACGGCGTGGGGTACGCTTTGGAGCGCGGTATCTCGGTGCTCGTTATCTCCTGCCCGTGCGCGCTCGGACTTGCGACTCCCGTCGCGATAATGGTCGGCAACGGTATCGGCGCGAAAAACGGCATACTGTTCAAGACCGCTGTATCGCTTGAGGAGACGGGCAAGACCGAAATAGTCGTTCTTGACAAAACGGGAACGATCACGAGCGGCGAGCCTACGGTCTGCGATGTTATACCCGTCGGTGTATCGGAGGAGGAACTGCTGAAAAGCGCGTTTTCGATAGAGCAGCGCAGCGAACACCCTCTCGCTAAGGCGATAATATCCTACGGACGTTCGTTCAACTTTGAGATACAAGAGCCGAGCTCGTTCCAAGTTCTGCGCGGAAACGGCATTTCGGCGATGCTGAACGGTCGGCAGTATATTGCGGGCAATCTGCGGCTTTGCGAGACCTATTGTGATATTTCGAGGGAAATACGCGGGACCGCCGAGCGGCTGTCGGACGAGGGCAAAACCCCGCTGTTTTTCTGCCGCGATCAGTTGCTTATCGGTATTATCGCGGTCGCGGACGCGGTCAAGGAGGACAGCCCCGAGGCAATCGCGCAACTCAGAAATATGGGAATACGCACGGTAATGCTCACGGGCGACAACAAGCGTACTGCCGAAGCTGTCGGGAAGCTCGCGGGCGTCGATGAGGTCATCGCGGGGGTTCTACCCGGCGGCAAGGAGGACGTTATCAAGGAATTGAAGCGTCAGGGCAAGACGGCAATGGTCGGCGACGGTATCAACGACGCGCCCGCGCTCACCCGCGCGGATATCGGTATCGCTATCGGCGCGGGCTCGGATATCGCCTTGGACGCGGCGGACGTCGTGCTGATGAAGAGCAGTCTCGCGGACGTTCCCGCGGCAATAAGGCTCTCTCGCAGTACGCTGCTCAACATCAAGGAGAACCTGTTCTGGGCGTTCATCTACAATGTTATCGGAATACCGCTCGCGGCGGGCGTGTGGATACCGCTGTTCGGGTGGCGGCTGAACCCGATGTTCGGAGCGGCGGCTATGAGCTTATCAAGCTTCTGCGTTGTGACTAATGCGTTAAGGCTGAATTTCACAAAAATTTACAGCGCAAAGCACGATCACAAACTAAAAGCAAAAAGGAGCGGAAAACCGCTTGATTATAAGGAGGACATTACTATGGAAGTTACTATGAAGATCGAGGGCATGATGTGCAATCACTGCGAGGCTGCCGTTAAAAAGGCGCTTGAGGAGCTGCCGACGGTGGAGAGCGCCGAGGTCTCGCACGAGAAAGGCACGGCGGTCGTAAAGCTGAACGCGGAAACAGATTTCGCGGTGCTGAAAAAGGCGGTCGAGGATAAGGACTACAAGGTCATAGCGTAAAAAAAACCGCTCCCGAAGATAACCTCGGGAGCGGGATTTTTTTAATCGGGCAGCATATATTTCGCCTTGTACTGATTGAACTCGTCCATAAATTCGGACTTGTCCAGGCGTTTCAGCTCGTTCATATACTCGTGAGTATCCATGCTGTTTTCCTTTATCTGGATAAGGCATACTGCGATATTAGAGCAGTGATCGGAAACACGCTCGAAATTCGTCAGCAAGTCTTGCAGGATAAATCCGAGCTCAATAGTACACACACCGTCGCGCAGACGCTTTACATGGCGGTTTTTCAGCTCGGTACGCAGACCGTCGATAACGTCCTCGAGCGGCTCTACTTCCTTTGCGAGAGCAACGTCGAACGCCGTAAACGAGTTTATCGACATCTCCAGAATTTCCGTGACCGCCTTTATCATAATGCCGACTTCCTCTTCGGCGGCGGGGGAAAAGCGCACCTTTTTGGTATGCATTTCCTCGGCTGCCTCCATTATGTTGACGGCATGGTCGGAGATACGCTCCAAATCGCCGATAGTGTGCAGCAGATTGGAAACTATCTGACTGTCGTTTACGGAAAGATCCTTTGAAGATATTTTGAGAATATACGAGCCGATGTTGTCCTCATAGAGGTCTATGGTATTTTCGTTGTCTGCGACCTCCTGAGCCACCTCTTTGTCGTACTTTGTCACCAGTCCGAGCGACATAAGCAGTGTCTTTTTGGTGAGCTTTGCCATTTTGAATGCCACGTTCTTGCACTGCTCGATAGCGACGGAGGGGGTATTCAGCAGACGCTTGTCCAGCAGCGGGACTTCATTGTCCTCGTCGCCGGGCTTGTCGCGGACAGTAAGACACGCGAGCTTTTCAAGCTGCTTGGTAAACGGCAGAAACATAAGGGTAACGATAAGGTTGAAGCAGGTGTGAATGATCGCGATACCCGTAGCCTCCAGGTGCTGCTCCATAAACGGCAGGTCGATAAGCGCGTTCACCAGATAGAACAGGGACAGGAACACGATCGTGCCTATAACGTTGAAGTACAGATGGACGATAGCCACGCGTTTTGCGGACTTGTTCGCGCCAATAGACGAGATAAGCGCCGTAACGCATGAACCTATATTCTGACCTAGGATGATTGGCAGTGCGATCTGATAGGTGATCGTTCCCGTTTCACGCGCCAAGGTCTGCAAAATACCGATCGACACCGACGACGATTGCAGGATAGCCGTCAGTAAAGCGCCGACAAGCACTCCAAGAAACGGATTGGTAAACATTACCATAAATTCGCGGAAAGCCGCGTTATCCTTTAGTCCCTCCGCCGCGCCGGACATCATATTCATTCCGAACATAAGCAGCGAAAATCCAAGCAATATGGTGCCAAACGTTCTTTTTCTGTCCGATTTCGTGAACATTATCAGCACAACGCCGATAATAGCAAGCAAGGGAGTGAAAAAGTCGGGGCTTACCAACATCAGTATACCGTTGCCCTTTAAACCCGAAAGGCTGAGTATCCAGCCCGTTGCGGTGGTACCGATATTCGCGCCCATAATAACGCCGATAGCCTGTGAAAGCTTCATAATACCCGAGTTTACAAATCCTACCAGCATGACGGTGGTAGCCGCCGAGGATTGGATCAGCGCCGTAACGCCCGCGCCGAGCGCCACGCCCTTAACGGGATTTGAGGTCATTTTCTCGAGCCAGTTTTCGAGCTTGCCGCCCGCGAATTTTTCCAGTGCTGCGGACAGCGTGTGCATTCCGAACATGAACACGGCAAGTCCGCCGAGCATTGCCAAAAGATCCTGAACAGTCATATCAAAACTCCTGTTGTAATAAAGATCGGCGGCAGCCGATCTTTTGGCGATCTTTCTTTATCGCCATTCCGTCAAAATTTCTTCGTACATATTCATTATACAGGATTTTTTCGGAATTGTATAGGGGTTTTTTCGGATTTTCAAGATTTTTTCGATTTTAATCGTTTACATTTTCCGAACGCGGGTAAGGGTCGGGAACGTCGGTCAGTCCGAGCAGATAGTCCGCGCTTACATTGTACAGTTTTGCGAGCGTTATGATATGTCTTACGGGTATCTCTTGGTAATACTTATAGTTTTCACTTTCGTATTTTGTTACTTGTCCCTTTGAGGTTTTCAGTATCTCGGCGATTTTTTCTTGAGTGTATCCATTCTGCATACGTACATATCTTAATATAAACGGAATTGACGTTATTTTCATAATCATACCCTCCCAAGTATAAAATAATCTTTTTAGATAATTTTACACCTTATAAGATAGACTTGACAAATCTCTTAAAGGGTATTATAATATATAAAACAAATATAAACTATTATTTTAGGTATTATAGTATCTTAAAAGAGATTTATAGGAGAAAAATTATGGATTTTGAAAGTGTAAGATTATATGTAACGTTTACCAATCTGATAAAGGAAATGCAGTCAAAGCTTGACAAAAGCCTTTGCGATATGACCGCAAAGGCTTCAAGACGGGACGATAACGCGTTATTCAACAGGTGGGCAGCTATGCTGTTCCTGCGGCTCGGCGAGCTTGACGAAAACAGCATCGGCGAGCTGCGTAGGTACGTCGGCGAAAGGCTCGCCGAGGATGGCGAGGAATACCAAGCCGTGCTCGCGGTATTCTCCGCCGATAAAATCGAAGATATTCTGATCTGAAGGGGATATATGCCCTAAAAATATCCGCCTTAATTATACATATTCCACAAAAATATCCTGCTTAATAATAAAAGTTTGTGAATAATGTAGACAAATTTGAAATAATATGCTATAATAACAATAGGTAAAACGGGGTAAAAATACCCCGACGAAAGCGAGGCGGTATTTATGACTAATAAGGTTATCACCATTACAAGACAGTACGGGAGCGGAGGCCGCGAGATAGGTCAGACGCTCGCCGAACAGCTCGGGATCGAGTTCTACGACAACAAGCTGCTCGACGTTGCGGCGGGCGACAGCGGTATCCATAAGTCGCATTTCGAGGAAAACGACGAAAAGCGCTCGAACAGTTTTCTGTATCTGCTCTCGACGACCTACGGTCAGGGCGGCGTTCCCTTTGACGACGCGCTGTTCTTCGCGCAGCTCAACGCCATTCAGAAGATCGCGTCGGAGCATTCCTGCGTTATTATCGGGCGCTGCGCCGATTACGCACTTCGTGACTTCTCGGGCGTGGTCAACATTTTCATAAGCGCGCCGCTTGAGATACGGATAAAGCGCGCCATAGAGGTCTACGGGATAGGCGAAAAGCACGCCGCCGACTACGTAAAGCGCATTGACAAACAGCGTACTTCCTATTATAATTATTACACCGACAAGCGTTGGGGAACTCCGCAGAACTATCACCTTTGTCTCGACAGCTCCGCGCTCGGCATTGACGGATCTGTGGTGCTGCTGAGGCAATTCCTTGACGATTTTTACAACAGGTAAAACGAAGCGTTCTCCCGCTATGTGGCGTGAGAACGCTTTTTTAATTTATTTCTTTCAGCGTTTTGTAGATCTGCTGCATTTTGACGTCGGTCGCCGCGATAGTTTCCGCGCACTCTCTGAGCTGCGCCGCAAGATCGGCGGAGACCTCGGTATCGGTCTTGTATTTCAGCTCATGCTCGAGACTTGCCCAGAAATCCATTGCGATAGTGCGTATCTGAACCTCGACATGAACATGCTCCTTTTTATCCGAAAGATAAACGGGCGTTTCGATAACGAGATGTAGACTTCGGTAGCCGTTGGGTTTTGGTTCCTTGATGTAGTCCTTGCGGCTTACGAGATTAACGTCGTCCTGCGCGGTGAGCAGATCAGCGACCGTGTAGATATCCTCGATATAATTGCAGATAACACGTACTCCCGCGATATCATTAAGATTTGCGCGCGCCGCGTCAACATTGAACGGAACGCCCTTTCTGCGGAGCTTTTCCATAATGCTCTGCGGAGATTTCAGACGATCCTCAATATGATGAATGGGATTGTATGAAAACTTAGTGCGGAATTCGCTGTCAAGTATCTCAAGCTTGGTCTTGACCTCGCGTATCGCTGACTCATACAGGTGCTCAAACTCGATAAAGCGGAACATCTGCTCCATTATCTGCTGCTGGGTATTTTCCGGAAACATCTGCTTGACGGGTTCAAGTTCACTCGGCGGATTTTCTATCGTTTTCATTATCTTGTTTATATTCATGATATAAAAGCCTTTCGCAAAATGATGTTATGTTAATTATACTAAACAAAATAAAATTTTGCGTTATAACAAAGTGAATATTTTGTGAAAATAAATCAGGTCGTCGCGTCCTCTTTCATTCCGTTGAGCAGCGCCTCAATATCGGCCTGTGACATTTTGCCGCCCGACGCCTCGGCAGACTTTTCCTCAGCGGGCGCCGGCTCCGCAACAGGCTCTGGAGCGCTGTCAAGCGTTTCCTGAACAGCTTCGTCAACGTCGTTAGCAATATTCTCAACCGCGCCGCTTGCCGCCGCCAACATCTTCTCTATGTCGTCCTGGCTCATTTTGCCGCCGCTCGCGGTTTTTTCCTCAACGGGAGCAGGCTCCGCGACAGGCTCGGGTTCGGGATCGCTTGCTGCCGCCAACATCTTCTCAATGTCGTCCTGGCTCATTTTGCCGCCGCTCGCGGGCTTTTCCTCAACGGGAGCGGGCTCCGCGACAGTCTCGGGTTCGGGA